>NZ_SJPP01000001.1:0-628750 GCF_007860075.1 Symmachiella macrocystis | reverse complement strand
CCATCATGCCGATCATTGACATCAACGACCAAACGAATGCCATTATGTTCCGTTCCCCTTTGAAGTGAGGGGACGGTTGGCCACCGCCCCGTTGCCCGTAAGGAGGTAGCCTGGAAGTTCCAACAGCCGCCCCTCAGGATCCGCTTGGTCCCCGCGGCAGGCCCGATCGGATCGATCAGCGGCGATTCGGAATCAGTCGGATAGGGACCGTACCAATCGCTGCACCATTCCATGACGTTTCCTGCCATGTCCAGAATCCCAAAGGGGCTGACATCCCCGGGCGTCGCCCCCACCGCCTCCGGTTTCCCTCCCTTGCCGAAGATGCGACCGTAAACTGCTCGGCCTGGGTTGGGCTCTTCATCACCCCATGGGTAGCGTCTTCCGTCGTTGCCACGTGCCGCGAATTCCCACTCCGCTTCGCTCGGCAAACGTCCGCCGGCCCAACGACAATATGCCGCCGCTTCTTCCCAGGTCACACCCACGACCGGTTGGTCCGCATGATCATAGAGTGCTTTGCTGTCATACTCCGATGGCGTCCCGTTTGTTTCTTTCAGGAACTGTCGAAACTGCGCGTTGCTGACTGAGGTACGTCCCATCCAAAACGGCGAAACCTGCACGCGATGTGGTGGTCGCTCAACGGAAAACTCATCACTTCCCATGATGAATTCACCACCGGGAATGTGGATCAGCGTCGTGCGATCTTTGCTGTTTATCCGTGTGGGGCGCGATGTCATTTCAGCTCTATGATTTCTGTAAAACGTTTTCGATGACCGCCCCTTCACAAAGGCGATGCGGGCGGCCCGCGCTATCATGAATCATGGCACCAGGGTCGACACCACAACAATGCATGATCGTGGCATACAGATCCCAGGGGCCGATCGGGTCAGTTGCTGGATAGGCACCCGTCCGATTCGACGATCCATAGAGGTATCCCCGTTTGATGCCACCTCCGGCAATTAATAGCGAGCAACAGCCTCCCCAGTGGTCGCGGCCGGCATCATGATTGATTCTTGGTGTGCGACCAAATTCCCCCGAGGCCACGACCAATGTTTCGTCGAGCAGGCCACGCTCTTCCAGGTCGATCAGCAATGCCGAAATGCAACCATCCAGCTTCGGGAGCAGATGGCCTTTACAGATGTTGAAATTGTCGTGGTGCGTATCCAGACCGCCATCACCGCGATTGCGATAATTCACCTGCACAACAGGTACGCCTGCCTCCACTAAACGACGAGATAACAATACATTCTGACCAAAAGGATGATCCCCATAAGCGGCCCGCGTAGCCGGCGACTCCGCTTCGATATTAAAGGCTGCCCGCGTACGGGCGCTCGTTAATATATCAAACGCTCGTTCCTGGTAGGTCGCGAAGCTGCTCGCGCCCGGTCGTTGTTTCGAGGCATTTTCGCGTGTACTTAAACTGTCAAGCAGTCCCTGACGGCGATCAAGTCTCTGCAGTGGAATGTCGTCCAGTAGTGTGAATTCGGGCACTTTGAAATCCGGCTCGTTGGCGTCCTGTTTGAGGACATAAGGTGCCCAACTTTGTCCCAGGAAGCCGCCGGTTTGGCCGATGTGTGTCGAGATCAACCCTCCGGTGAGCACGAAGCTGGGAACCGGTTTTTGTATTGGCCTCAAGTAGCTAATCGCGGAACCATAGCTGGGGAAATCAGTCGGAGCGGGTCTCGCATTGGCCGTATTGGGCTGCGGATAAGGACGACCGGTCATCAACGCATAGTAAGCCGACTCGTGACCGTTGTCTGGATGTGTCATGGAACGGATGACAGTATACATGTGCGCCAGCTTAGCCAGCTTGGGCATGTATTCACAAATCCGAAAACCGGGCTGCGTTGTGGCGATTGATTGAAACTCTCCACGAAAATCCGCCGGAGCGTCTTCCTGGATGTCGTAGGTCTCCTGATGCGGAGGTCCGCCAAAGAGCGATAGAAAAATCAAGCGCTTCGCAGTGCCTCGCGACGAGGATTCTTCAGCAGCTGCGTTGGCAGCCATACCGGTCAAAGACAGCGCGCCAATTCCCCCGAGCGTGAGCACCTCACGCCGCGACACTCGGTCGTGAAACCCTGCCCAGGAATCAACAAACTCTAGCATCCAGCAACCTCGTTGTTCGTGAGTCTTACTTTACAGTCATTCGACTATGACACGAAAAGTTTTCGGCACATAAACATCATAGCCGCTGCGTCAATTCCGTGCGAGAGCGGAAGCATTTCATGGTGGGCCAAATCAGCGTACCGGGCTCATTACCAGTCTTCCTGTCCGTTAGGCGACTTCGGCTGCTCTCAATCGCCCGCTATCAATATTGCTCCATATGTAGACTATCCAGGCTAATGTTGTTGGTCATGACTATTCTCCCTGAAGCTATAGAGGAAATAATCTAGGGGAGACATCGAATAATGCGATGCAAAGCATGACTCCCGTATAAGCGAGCCAGTTGAAGTCATCGTCCGATACGAAATCGTTTGCCAGCGGTCGGTCCTTTGCGCGGAGTTTCGTCTGCGTGGCTGTTTTATTGTTGGCCGAGAAGGAATAGAGCCCGGCAGCGATGGCGTTATTGGAGCGAGGCTCAACGTTCACGTTGTAGGGCGGGTCGGTATTCACCAGTTGAATGGGAGCGCCATTCAGCAAGCGGTCCTCGTCGGCGGCATCGGCGCTGTCGCCGCACAGCAATCGGTGCTCGCCCAGGACCCACAGATCGCCCGGTTGTGTGGTGGCCCACGCGGGTCGATTTGAGTTCGACGGCGTGCGTTTAATAGAGCGAGCAGGATTCGAACCTGTGACCTCGGGGTGATGAGTTTCAGGAATTGTCAGGCTGTTCTCGCTTCATCGAATTCGGTCTGTACTATCGAATAGGCTTCGATTCGAAAAATGCGATTTTCCTGTATTCGAAACTGAAAGCCGGATTATTGGCCCTTCACTCCAACTCCCCCAACTCCGCCCGCAACCGCCGTAGGACGCGTGACTTTGCCTGACGGACGGCTTGGGGGGTGCTGCCTAATTCTTTTGCGGCTTGGGGGGCGCTACAGCCTTCTAGGGCGGTCAGGCGGAAAGCGTTCCAGGTGCTTTCTTGGAATTCGTTGCGGATCATTTCTAAAGCGCGGTGGATGAGGCGATTGACCGGCGGTGAGGTTGGGCTGCCTTCTTCGGTGTCGGGTTCGCGGTCAGGGACTTCGATCAGTTGCGCATGCGCGGCTGTACCGCCGGCGGCTTGGGGTTTGCCGTGTTGATTGCGGGCGAAGTCGCGGATTTTGTTGCGGGTGATCGTCCACAGCCAACCGCGAAAGGTGTCGCCGTCGCGATAGTCGTGGAAACTTTCGATCGCTATCGAAACGGCACGAAACACGTCCTGCACCACGTCGGCGGAATCTTCAGCTGCCAGGCCAGTGCGGCGGCACCAATGATAGACCAGCGGGCCGTACAATTCCGACAGCCGTGCCCACGCCGTCGGTTCTTGACGTCGTATGCGCGAGATCAGACTGGACGACGTTGAGTGTGCGTCATTCGCCGGGGTCCGTGTCGACATGTTTCAAGTGCGCCTTTGTAGTCGATATGTGTCCGATGAGACAAAGCCCAGGCCGCGACAAGTCAGCGGGCAGGCGGGGTGCTGGGGGTTCCATGGTCGCGATTGATGGCTTCGATATCGAGAGACAATTCGTTGGGGTCAGTGAATAGCCGGAAGGGAATCTTCCCTAACTCTTTGGTTACTTTTTGAAAACGGGTGTCGCTAAGTTGGTCGTTGGTTACGTTCCGGATAAAAATCCCGACGACCTGCTCGGGATGCGATTGGGCTGTGGCACTATAAATCTCTGGATCCTTCTCGCCCGAATCACCGATCAGCAAAAAACGACGCTGGGGATAAGCGGCCAGGATTTGTTCGATCGCGTTGAGTTTGGCCTCCTGGGGAGAGCGGAGCATGTCCGCTGCCGTGCTGGGATTCTTGAGACGAAAATGTTTCAGCGCGAACGAGCCTCGCGGTAATTTCTCGGCATCAAAAAACTCCAGCAAGGGGAGATAGAGTTGCCAAGGGCTGCCGGAGACATAGTGAAATGTGATCCCCTTGCGGGCGCAGGTCTGGTACAACTCCGGCATGCCGGGTGCAGCTTGGAATTTGAATAGAAATGTGTTTTCCAAAACGGCTTCCGCATCGGTGACTTCGCTGTGTTTGATGTTGTCGTCGATGTCGGAGATGATCGACAACCCCGTCTGCGGGACACGATAGGCGCGGCCCACAAATCTCCGCCGGTCAGATGTTTGCAAGACGGCTTCAAACGGCAAAAACGTAGTTTGACCCCGACGAACGAGTAGGTTTTGGATGTCGGCATCGCGCAGGCGGATGGTGTCTTGGAAATGTCCGTTTGCCTTGGACTTGCCGATGTTCACCACGCGATTACCGATCCGAATCGAGATGTCCTGTCCCCGTTCATTGTCAACAAGAAAGTGGTCCAAGATGCGGATCAGGTTCAGTGATTTGCTCGCATCTTCGTCCGAATCCGCCAAGCGGCCGATTGCCACCGCCATCGCGCTGCGCCTCAACGGATTAACGGTCGGCTCGTAAATCACGCCATGAATGGGGATGACCCAGGTCGCGCCATCTTTGTCGAGATGGGCTGCGGTTTCGAAAAAGACGATGACCTCGTCTCGATCGATGTCCGAAGTCTTTGCCGCCTCCTTCAAACGGCGGGCCTGTGCAGCGGTCGGTTCCGGCAGTTTTTGCCCCCAGCCGGTGCTGATCGCAATTTGGGCAATGAGCAAAACCGCTGCGGCAACCGCCACGATGCGGTGCGGTAATCGCACGCAAAGAGGTTTCATAAGTGAGGTCGACCATCGATTTCGGCAACGTTTGATTTGCATGCGAAGATCATCCAGCAATGCGTAGCGTCCGTGGTGCGTCTTGACGTGACAGCCCAAGTCGCCCGTATCGTCTCTTGTGGCGGGGTTGCAATCCTCATTCTTCGGCACTGCGGCGCGAATCGCAAGGCCGGTTGGGAGCATCGACTAAAAAATTACGTTCCCTCGTCTCCGCGCGGCTGGATTCTGCACGTTCCGCTTGTTGCGCGGCTTAGGCTTCTACTCGCAGACGGAAAAGATACAATGTCGAAGCACATTCACCGTCTTGAACGAACGGATTCACGGTTTCAGCATTGAAGGTAACCTCTGCCATGTCGCATACGATTGTCATTTTTGGAGCTTCGGGGGACCTGACCACTCGCAAGTTGATTCCCGCGCTGTATCGCCTGTGGGTCAAGCGACGCCTGCCGGTCGACACGAAGGTCTTGGGGGTCTCGCGTACGGAGTTTAGTCACGACGCCTGGCGCAAATCGCTGGCCGAATCGACAGCCGAGTTTGCGGGGAAGGACTTTGACGAGCAGGAATGGCAGTCGTTTGCTAAATCTGTGTTTTACATGCAGGGCGATATCGGCAAATCCGAAGACTTCCAGCGATTGTCAGACGTGCTGGATGAGATTGAGCAGGACAGCAACGGCACGCGCGTGTTCTACCTCTCCACAACGCCGCGACTTTACGCCACAGCTGTCGCCAACTTGGGCGCCGCCGGGCTTGCCGATGAGAGCAACGGTCCGCGGCGGATTGTGATCGAAAAACCATTTGGCTACGACGCGGCCACGGCCCGGCAACTCAATGACGATTTACATCAAGTGTTTGCCGAAAATCAGGTCTACCGTATCGATCACTACCTGGGTAAGGAAACGGTCCAAAACCTGTTCGTGTTGCGCTTCGCCAATAGTATCTTTGAGCCGGTCTGGAACCGGCAATATGTCGACCACGTGCAGATTACCGTCGCCGAGGAATTGGCAGTCGGACATCGCGGGGATTACTACGACACGTCGGGCGTCTTGCGCGACATGTTTCAAAATCATCTGCTGCAACTGATGATGATTACGGCGATGGAAGCTCCGGCGCGGATGAACGCGGATCTGATTCGCGACGAAAAGGCCAAGGTGTTGCAATCGGTGCGGCCGATTACGGCCGAGATGGTTAAGCAAGACACAATCCGCGGCCAGTACGAAGGCTATCGTCAGGAAAAAGGGGTCGCCGCGGATAGTCAGACAGCAACGTTCGCCGCACTGAAACTGCACGTCGACAATTGGCGGTGGAGCAATGTCCCCTTTTATCTCCGCAGCGGTAAAGCCCTGTCGTGTCGCACGACGCAGATCGTCATTCAATTTCGAGAACCGCCGCAGTCACTGTTTTCCGACCAAAGCAGCCAGTCTCCCGGAGCGAATCGGCTCGTCATTCAAGTCCAGCCGGCCGAAGGCATTCAACTGCATTTCCATACCAAGGTCCCCGATGCGGGTATGAAATTGCGGATGACTGATCTGGATTTCAGTTTCCAACGCGAATTCGCATTCGCGCTACCCGACGCCTATCAACGCCTGCTGCTGGATGTGCTCAACGGCGACGCGAGTCTCTTTGCCCGTAGCGACGAGGTGGAACTCTCCTGGGACATTATTGATCCGGTGATCGAGGCTTGGAAAAACCAAGCAGAGCCGAACCTGGATATCTATCCCCCGGCGCTCTGGGGTCCGGAGGAATCAATGCAGTGGATGGCGGACCAAGGCCGCGAGTGGTTCGACGTCTGTCCGCTGATCACGTAGCGCGGGCGTGGTCTAGGCGCACACCGAACGCGATGGCTCGTCAATCCTCGGAGACCGAGTGCGCCCTGATTTCGCAGCCGGGTAGCGCCTCGCGCAGAGCGGCTAAGTCAGCGGCACGTGCCTCGCCGACTCTTAACATTTTCAATGCCGGCATACGCTTGATTGCTGACAAGCCGCGTTCGGAGACTATGAGCGATTGCGCACGGACATAGGCTAATCTCTTAAATTCAGCCAATACTTCTGCGACATCATCGTCGATGACGAAATCGCGTTGCAGGGAATTCGCTTTAGGAAACTTATCGGCCACCCTCCGCACATCCGCTGCGTTCAGCGCTCGACCCGGAGTGGATTTCATCTTGCTACGGAAAATGACTGAGTGGAACCGGATGTCTGTGACGATATACTCGCTCGCGGCCCAACCCTCGTCATCATTTTTGTCGAGATCGATCCAATCAATCACCCATTCTTCAATCGAGGTCGAATACTCGAACCGCCGCGACGGGACTGCGATTTGATCTGCATTCGCTACCGGAGGCGCAGCGGCATAGTCCGACAAGACTTTCTCTTCGACATTATTGGAAATCCACGGCACGCTTCCATCAGCCATCAACAGAAAGGCGCCGTCTCCTGAAGGTCGCCCGTAGCTGTCCGGTCCGTCATTGAGCCGCATTCCCAACGGCCGCCAATTGAACGGGTAGGCCCACGGCTGATAGTTGCCGGCTGCTTCTCCCGCCATCCAGGTGTGCGTCACACCAGCGGTCATGTCGTCGAACTTCACGCTGCTGTTGCGGTGCAGCAAGTTCGGATTGCCCATGTAACACAACAATCCATAACCGTCTTTGGTGGCTATCTCGTCAATATCGGGGATTTGATAGTCGGGTTCTGTGTGGCAGTAGGTGTACCGGTTGAGGTCATGATCCCACGGGAGGTCATAGTCTATGAATTGATAATATGGAGTAGCGCGAAAGTAAATCACAATGGGCGACGACCAACCATGCAGCGCCACGCCATCCTCTCGAACGATCGCTCCGGGCGGCAGGCATTGGTAAACGTCGTAATAATTATGAAACGCCAATCCGATTTGCTTGAGGTTATTTCGGGAATAGGTCTTGCGCGCCTCAGTCCGCGCCCGCAGCATTGCCGGGACGAGCAGCGCGAGTAAGAGGCAAACCACGGCAACCGGAATCACCACCGCCGCCCAGCGTCGCCAGGGAAGACCGCGTAGGTTCATTCGTCTTGACCGTTCGTTTAGGGTGCAGTTTATGGTCCTCTCCGCCGCTCAGCGTGGGGACATTCGTGCCGTGGGCTGAGTGGAAAATCATTATACCAAACTCTCGCCGGGTGCCACGTTTGGATATGCCAGCGATCGCCCCCGGCATGTTTCGCTTGCAGCGGCCCCTAAATCACACCACAATGAATCGCACCCCATTTCCACTACTAAACAGGGAGCGACCATGATGTCATTTCGCCTTGTCTGCCTGCTGCTTGTCACGTTCATCACTGCCGCCCCGTTGGCCGCTCAGGAGAAATCGGCTGCTAAGAAGAAGCGGGCGAAGCGGAAACCTAATCCGGCGCTGCAGGCGATCCAAGACGATCCGAAACTGCCGCGAGTGTTGTTGATCGGCGACTCGATTTCGATCGGTTACACGCTGCCGACGCGGGAACTGCTGGCGGGGAAGGCGAACGTGCATCGCATTTTGACCAACGGGGGCCCGACAACGCGCGGGGTGGCACAGATCGACCGTTGGTTGGTCGAGAAACCGTGGGATGTGATTCATTTCAATTGGGGCCTGCACGATTTGAAATACCTGGGGCCCAACGGAAAAAACCTAGCCGACCCCGCCGCCGCCGACAGCCATCAACAAGTCCCGCTGCAGGAGTACGAAAAGAACCTCCGTAAATTAGTGGCGCGGCTCAAGGAGACGGGGGCGACATTGATTTGGTGTTCCACAACACCGGTGCCCGCAGGTGCGGGAGGACGGGTTGTGGGGGATGCGGTGCAGTACAATGCGGTCGCCGCGAAAATCATGCAGGAAAACGACATCGCCATCGACGACCTCTACACGTTCGCTAAGCCACGGCTCAAAGAGATCCAACTACCGGCCAACGTACATTTCAGCAAACCGGGGTCCAAGGCATTGGCGGAACAAGTGGCGGGAACGATCAACGACGCGTTGAAGCAGCGTGGTGGTGAACGCTGAGGGGATGGTCCGGTCGCCCTGTGAATTGAGTACGTCCGCTCGCAAATTGACGAAATCAGTTGGCGCCGTTAGCATGGTGGCGGTTGATGGTCACAGCGGTGTGGGCGTCCCAGGTTTTCGGTGCCTTATTTCGTCCCTGCCCATGATTCTATCCGGCAATGAAATCAAACGGGAATTGGGCAACAACATCGTCATCGAGCCGTTTGACGACCAACTGCTCAATCCCAATAGCTATAACCTTTGCCTCCATGACGAATTGATCGTGTATGAGGAGATCGTGCTGGATATGAAGCGGCCGAATCGCTTTCGCCGCTTCACGATCCCCGCCGAGGGTTTCGTGCTCAACCCCCACCAGCTCTATTTGGGGCGGACGATGGAGCGGACCGAGACGCACAATTTTGTGCCGATGCTCGAAGGGCGTTCCTCGATTGGGCGGATGGGGCTGTTTGTGCACATCACCGCTGGATTCGGAGACGCCGGTTTCCGTGGGTTTTGGACGCTGGAGATGTTCGCCGTCCAGCCCATTCGCATTTATCCGGGCGTGCCGATCTGCCAGATTTTTTACCATCAGCTCCACGGCGACGTCACGGAATACAACAGCGAAAAATACCAGAACAACACGGATATTCAGCCGAGCATGTTGTTTAAGGAATGGGAAAAAAAGACCGACCCGCAAAAACGGTTGGCCTTCGGCCAGGAAGTGGCAGAATAATCGCCGCTGGCGACGTCAATGGTTTTGCCAGCGGCGCGTCGATGGACCCGCGGATTGGTGGTTGTTGCCAAACGCCTGACTGTCAGGTTTGCCTTCCGCTCAGGCGGCGAATCTGAGATAGTTGATGTAACGCCGGGACGGGACCGGAGTCGAATCGTATCTAGATGAGGACCTTGGGGAATGGCTGTGTTTGCGATCCGTCGAGTTTTGAATCAATTGCCGCGCTGCGTGGCGGCCTTGTTGCTACTGGGGCTGATGACTGTTGGCTCAGTTCAGGCCCAAGAGCAGGTCACGCTGGTCGAAGTCTTGGAAAAACATCGTCAGGCAACGTTCATTGATGTAGGCAAGTATGTCGAGACGCATCCCGAGGCAGACGATCTTGAGAACGCTTATTTTCACCTGTTCCGCGAGGGCTTGATGCACGACATGGAAGTGCAAGCTGCTCCGTATGCGGAGTCTTATCTCAAGCGCAAAGACCAAAACCCGGCAATGTCAAATTTGGCACAACGGGTCCGGTGTATGAGTTTTGCGACCGAGGGAGAATTTGAAGAGGCATTCGCCGTTTTCGAGTCGCTACTCTCCCAGGCAAGTCCGCAATCGGCCGATGCGATGCTCAGCGTTGGGTTTGTTTTGGCCAGCAAAGCACGGTTTGCTGACAAGATTGGGATTTCGCGGGACATTTACGAGCAGTTGTCCGCAAAATTTCCCTTCAATCAAAAAGTCACCAGAATGGTGCAGACAGGATTGATCAAGCACGACCTGCTGGACAAGCCCGCCCCCGAAATCGGCGTACGGGACATGGACGGCAAGCTGATTGAATGGGAGCAGTACAAAGGCAAGGTGGTGTTGGTCGATTTTTGGGCCACGTGGTGCGGACCTTGCATCGAGGAAATGCCGAACCTGAAAAAAACCTATGCCGACCTGCATGACAAAGGCTTTGAAATCATCGGCATCAATCGGGATGAGGACTCGGACCAAGTGAAGGCGTTTTTGAAATCGGCCGGGATGAAATGGCCGCAAATTTTGGACAAGGTTGACGAGTTCGATTTGGATAAAAAATTCGATGCGGTGATGCTCCCCTCGACATATCTGGTCGACCGCAACGGCATTCTGGTTCAATTCGACATGCGGGGAGCTGAGATTCGTACGCAAGTGGAACAGTTGCTGAAGAAAAAATAACGGCCCTTCCAGCCGGACGTTCGCATCAATGCATTTGTCACAGGACGTGGCGATGGAAAAAATTGCTTCCAAGAGGCGTGTCGAAACTCCGACATGTGACGAGCGACGCGTCATGACCAGCGACGGAATTGAATTGCAAGTCCGTCGCTATGCGCCCTCCCTGACGCCTGCGCGGCGCACGCTGCTGATTGTCCATGGGATTTGTGAACATGGGGGACGGTATGAGCATGTGGCCACAGCTGCGGCCCAGCAAGGCTGGGAGACGATTATTCCCGATCTGCGTGGACATGGGCGCTCCAGCGGACCGCGGGCGCACGTCAGCCGGTTCACCGATTATGTCGAAGATATAGAAACCGTGCGGCGCGAGTTCGAAACCGATCCACAAAAAACTGCCATGCTGGGGCATAGTATGGGGGGCTTGGTGGCGATTCGCTATGCGCAGCGTCATTCCGATCAGCTCTCGGCATTAGCGTTGAGTGCGCCGTTCCTGCGACCGGGAAAGCCGCCGCATCCCATCACCACGGCGTTCGGGCGCGTGATGTCGTTCATCGCTCCCCGTACACGTTTTGCGACCCGGATTGAACCGCACGAGGTTTGCCGGGACCCGCAGATGCTTAGGCGGCGGGCTGAGGACCAATTGATGCAAACCTCGGTCACGGCGGGTTGGTTCTTTGAAGCCCGGTTCGCGATCGGCAAGGCTTGGAAGAGGGCAGGGCGGATGCAGGTGCCGTTGTTGGTCATGCAAGGGGCAATGGACTGCGTCGTCGACCCACTCTCAAGCGAACAATGGGCCGAGTCCTCGGGCAGTACTGACAAGACGTTCGAATTGTTTCCCGACCACATGCATGAACTGCTCAACGAACCGGACCGCGACGAGACGATCGATTCGTTGTTAGCGTGGTTGGATGCCCGTGTGGCCTAAACGACCCCCAATCGCGAATCCGCTGGTGAGGTTTGACAGCATTGGGGGCGGCGAATTAAGGTGAACAGCCGCGCAAACGCTGTTTCTCCCCCTCCTTAATATTTGACGAAGCCAAGTACCCTCATGAGCAAGCAGGATGATCTCAATCGCGTTCTTGATTCGGCGATCGTCGCCATCATTCGGGCGCCGTCGGGCGAATTATTGGTCGATGTGGCGTTGACTCTGTATGAAGCGGGCATCGACGTGATCGAAGTCACCTTTACCGTGCCGGGGGTGTTGGACATCATCTCGCAGGTTCATCGTGAATTGGGAGACCGGATCCTATTAGGCGCCGGGACCGTGCTCGACCCCGAAACCGCGCGGGCGGCCTTTTTGGCCGGCGCACAGTTCCTGGTGACCCCCTGCGTGAACACCGACGTGATCCGCATGGCGAATCGCTACGATAAATTGGTGATGAGCGGCGCATTTACTCCCACGGAAGTCCTGACCGCCTGGGAAGCCGGAGCGGATATTGTCAAAGTCTTTCCCGCCGATATCGGCGGCCCAAGTTACCTCAAATCGTTGCACGGTCCCTTGCCGCAGATCAAGCTGCTCCCCACGGGCGGCGTGAATTTGGAAACGCTGCCTGCCTTTTTGAATGCGGGCGCGTGTGCGGTCGGATTGGGGAGTTCGTTGGTGGAGAAACAAGCGGTTGTCGACGGAGATTTGGGCCGGATTCGCGATCTGGCGAGCCAGTATGTCGCGCTGGTCAAATCGACTCGCAACAGCTAATGACGACGCATCGAGGGCTTGTCCGGTCTTTCGCTGCGCTCTAAGGAGTGGCCCACGGTGAACGGTTCCAGTGTAGCCAGAAATCCCCTAAGTCATTGATCATTTGTGAAAACTGCTCGAAATCGGTCGGTTTCACGAGATAGCTGTTCGCGCCTAATTCATAGGCGCGTGTCACATCAGTGGTGGCATTGCTCGTAGACAGAATAATGACGGGCAAGCGGCGTAGTCGATCGGTTTCTCTGATGGATTTCAGAACATTTAGGCCGTCGATTTTGGGTAGATTCAAATCTAACAAGACAGCGTCGGGAAGCGGGTAGTCTGGCGCATTTCTGAATTCGCAGCGGTGAAGCAAGTAGTCCAGCGTCGCTTCGCCATCCGTCACGTGCTCGACGGTGTTGGTGAGACGATGATCCGCAAAGATTCTCATCACCAATTTGGCATGGGCCGTATTGTCATCGGCGAGCAGAATTCGCAATGGCCTGCTGTTCATCGGCGAATTTCTCCGGTTTTGTGGCGCGAACTTACACCCTTCACCTCCCTATTGTGCCGTGTTGACTTGGCTAAGGCAATGAAAAAACAAATGAACAACCGCTTTGCTCTCCTTTTGATTCCACCCAGATGTCCCCTCCGTGCACGTCGATAATGCGTTTCACAATCGCCAGGCCGATGCCAGACCCTGCGTCGTTGGCATCGAGTTGCTCAAAAATTTTGAAAACTCTGTCATGAAATTTGGGGTCGATACCTGTTCCGTTATTCCGTACAAAGCAAACGGTCCCTTTTGCATCATTCCGCACGCCGATTTCGATGCACGGATCGGAGGGTGAACAATACTGGATCGCATTGTCGATTAAATTCTGTATCACTTCCAGTAATCGCAGTCGGTCGCCGAAGACGGTTGGAAACTCGGGCGCAACCGTCATGTGCACCCCTTTTTGCGCAATGCCGCCTGCCGATGTCCGCAATGCTTGGGCCACAATTTCTCCAAAGTCGACATTCTCCGACGGATTCGCAATTCGTCCCACACGGGAGAGTTCCAACAAACCGTCCAACAGTTGTGCCATCTTGTCTGCGGCATCGCTGATTTCGCTGCAGTCATCTTCTACGGCGGAAATGTTCCCCGCTGTGAGGTCTTTTTGCAGCAATCCCAAAAAGCCTTTGATCGTGACTAAGGGGCTTTTGAGGTCATGAGACACAGTATACGTAAAGCGTTCTAACTCGGTGTTTTTAGACTCCAGTTCTTGAATCAACGCCTCGCGATCAATTTCCGCCTCCTTACGTGCGGTGATGTCATTTGTGATCGACAAGATGAGCGGGTTCGGGGCGTTCGTTTCTAGAAGGACGGCCTTCGATTCCATATGCCGTCGCGTTCCGTGCAATGCCACTATTTCGAATTCGAAGGTCCCTTTTTCACCATGCCATACGCGGTCAACGAATTTACGATAAGCATCGCGATACTCCTCGGTGATCAAATCGTAAACGCACATACCTCGAATATCGTCAGTTGATTCGGCTTCGATCAAGGCTAATCCAGCGGCATTCATTTCCAACAGGATCCCTTCCCGCGTATGCAGTTTGACGCAGGCGGGTGTCATATCAATGATGGCACGCAAATGCTGTTCGCTGGCATACAGTGCCTGTTCAGTCCGTTTGCGATCTGTGATATCCTGGACAAGCGCTGAAAAGTAATCCACCGTACCATCAGCACTTCGGGTACAGTTCACGGCGACAGAGACGTGAATGACTTCGCCGTTTTTGACGATATACCGTTTTTCCCTTGAGTATCCGTCGATTTCCCCCGCCAGCACGCGCTCGAATTGGGCAATGTCGATATCCACATCATCGGGATGCGAAAGATCGACCCATGACAACTGCTCAAGTTCCTCGGGCGTATAGCCCAGGATTTCATACAGTCGATCGTTGACGTCGACCCAGCATTTGTCGGGAGTTGAAATCGCCATTCCAATGACGCCCAGATCAAAGAATTGACGAATCCGCTGTTCGCTGCTGCGCAGCGCGACCTTCGCCTGGTTGCGTTCCAGTTCAGCGGAAATATGCCCGGCGATAATTTTTAGTGTCGATTGTGCCGTCAGTGTCTCTGCTAGCGGACGACGAAATAAAAGCGACACCAATCCTTGCGGCTGGCCACGCGAGTCAAAAATCGTGGTGCCCACGTAGGCCTCCACGTCCATCGTTGACAACATCTCGTCCTTGGGGAATTGTTGCTGGACCCCGCTGGAAAAGACACAGGTCTGCTGCGAGATAACCTGCTCACAAGGGGTGCCTTTCACATCGTAATCGAAATTATCAATGATTTTTCCATCGGTATATACTGCGTTCGTCCGCATGCCCTCAGGACTTTCGCGATTCAACGAGCCAATAAACGCAAAGTCGGCGTCCAGCGACTCAGCCAAATGCGTTACCAAAGATTGAAATAATTCCTCACCCGTCAACGAGACGAACCGCTTGGCCGCATTCACTAACGCCGCCTCGGCCTGCTTTCGAGCGTCGATGTCCTGAATGGATCCTGCCATCCGTAACGCGCAGCCTTCGTCATTCCAAATCGCCTGGCCCCGTGCGTGAAACCAGCGATATTTTCCCGAGTGCGTGCGTAAACGATATTCGACGTCGTAGGGAACGCGGTTTTTCAAGTGGCGTTTGATGGCTTCGTTGTTTTGCTTTGCGTCGTCGGGATGGATGTGATTGTCGAAAGTGTTGGTATCAGGGTCGACCTCCACATCCTTGAAACCCATTAGTTCAATAAACCGATCCGAGTAAAATAACTCGCCCGTTCCAAAATTTAAGTCCCAAATTCCATCGGTCGAGCCTGCCACAGCTAGCGAAAACCGCGTTTTCGCAGCGGCGAGTTCTTCTGCGGTCTGTGTGCGGGAGAGCGTATTGGCAATGATGTTGCCCAGTAGCTGCAGACGTCGTATGACATACGGTTGCCACTGCTCCGGAGCGCCCGATCTGTGGCATTCCAATGCGCCGCGCGGTACTCCATTGACCTGTACGGGGACCAACAGTCGCTGGAATGGTGGCGCGGATTCGTCGTCGGCGGGCGAACCGTTCAATTCGATAATGTTATCCAAAAGTAGCTGCGAAAGCAGTTCGGGTGTGAATTCCAATTCACGAGGGGGAATGTCATTTTCACAACCCGAGCGGCAATAAACATGAGTTGCGCACAATCGATCCTCATTGGCCGATAATGTGAACAGAGAGAGTCTGTCGATGCCCAATGGAGCGGCGACTTGTCGCAATATATCGGAGATCGTACCGTCCACATCGTCTGCCGCTGAATTGACAATCGCGGCCGACATGTCGGAAATCAGAATTTCAAATTCCAGACGTTCTTCGAGCGAGCGAATAGCGTCATCCGCAGTGGCTGTCGCCTGAGCGGAAAGTGGATCACTCGATGCGGAGGGGGCTGTTGCCGGTTTGCCAACTGGCCTCGATGACTTCATGGGAATCCACTAATTTTAATTCAAAGTGACAAGAATCGAGTGTTTGGCACAGAAGAAGTCAGGGTAACGCAATCGCAAACGATTAACTATATCAGCCGACCTGGATCAGCAAACCTGGCATTCTCCACCCGACGCGTTATTTTGATAGACTGGTCGCAGGAAAGCAAACCGAGACAACATTAAGGACATCGACCTTGGACTGGCAATTAGAATCCTTGTATGCGGTCCGTGCAGTCGTGGCGGCGGTCCTGGGCGGCTTTATTGGCTGGGAACGCGGGTGGCACGGGCGTGAAGCGGGCATGCGGACCTATGCCTCTGTCGCACTTGGCTCGTGCGTATTTGCCCTCATCTCATCGCACATCCCCGGAGCCGAACCGTCGCGACTAGCGGCCAACATCGTCACCGGCGTCGGCTTTTTGGGAGCCGGCATCATCCTCCGCGAACGCGGCCGCACCGTGGGTCTGACCACCGCAGCCACAATCTGGGCCACCGCCGCCGCGGCACCGCCGTCGGTTTTGGTATGTACCTGCTGGCCACGCTTACTTCGTTGATCGTGTTCGGAATCCTGGCGTTGCATCATCTGCCGGGCTGGAGGAGAATTTCTGGCCAACAAGACCACCCCGCTGAAACGCCCAACGAAAACAAACCCACCGACGCTCCTGAGTAAGAGCGAGAATTCGCGATGTCCGCTTCAAAGCCGAAGAGTCGACTGCCACGCACGGGCACGTTGGTGCTGATTGCGGTGGTGTTGCTGATAGGCGGTGGCGTGCTATCGGTGTGGGAGTCGTATCATCGCAATCAAACGGCGATCGCTGCAATTAAGGATTTAGAAGGCACAGTCGAGTCACAATATGTTTACCCCGCTTGGATTCCAGAGGCACCGGAGTCAAAGCATTGGGCAGCGTTCGAGAGAGTCACCTCAGTGGATTTAACCATCACGCCCATCAGTGATGCAGGCCTTGGACAACTGCAGGGACTCGCCGAGCTTGAATACCTATCGCTGGACTACAACGAAATTGGGGATGCTGGAATGGAGCACCTCTATGGGCTGACCAACCTGGAATACCTATCACTGGATGGTACCCAAGTCAGTGACATGGGGATTGAACATTTTGAAGGTTTTACCCAGTTAAAAACGCTGTGGCTCAAAAATACCCAGGTCACAAAAACAGGCGTAGAAAAACTCCAGATAGCTCTACCCAATTGCGCAATATTTTGGATACCGCCAGCGGAATAGCGCCCTCAAAGTCACTGCATCCCTAACGCCATCACAAATACTCCCAGAATCACCATCCACACCACTCCCAGTGCGTGCCAGAAGTACGTACAGAGGGTGATTCCTAGATAGTATTCGTGGTCGTAACGTCCCGCGAAGGTTCGTACGGCGATGTAGCAGACAAACAGCATTGCCACGCAAAAGTGCATTGCGTGCAGGCCGGCGAATACGATGAGGAAGGCGTTGGCATCGGCTTGGGCGGTTGACGGGGTTTGGTTTTGGATCAGGCAGTACAACGCATAACTTTGCACGCCGCAAAAGAGCGTCCCGGCCAGCATGGCTTGGCACAAATGGCGGCGGCAGAGGCGTTGGCGTTCACGGCGGATTGCGAGCAAGGCGCGTTGCATCGCCGTACTCCCACAGGCCAGTAATGCCGTGCTGGCAAACAGCGCGACGGGAAACACGACACGTCCCGGATGGGGCGTCGCGCCGACAACGTGGATCAGCATCCAAGCCAACACCCCGGCCGTCCCCGCCACACTCGTCACTGTGGCAGCGAAGCGCAATAGAAACCGGGCATCGGTGCGGTGAGTCGCAGGTCTGTCGGAGAGAGCGGGCATATCGAGGGGGTCACGAGTATTGTTTCCTTGCCGCAGCGGATGCGATTTGCGCACGACGGGGTTATTATAGATTGTTGGTGCCTCAAGGCGAAGTTTCCTTGCTCCCTTCGCACATTGGTATCGCGTTCTGGTTCCCAAACTCCGTTTGGGAACCAGTAAAACAGATATTGTGCATTTTTGTGGTTGTGAATCGTTCGTCCTACATAGAAAGGTGCGTCGCGACGCACCCTACTTTTTTGATCTGTGTTTGATCCGTGTTAATCTGTGTTAATCTGTGGCTAGTTTATAGTACGAGTGTAGGGCGGCTCGGCCTTACTCTCCGGGGGATAAATTTCATGGTGGATTGTTTCGTGCGGCTGCGATTGTTTGTGGGGTTGTTGGTTTGTCTTTCGGCAACGCATGTCATGGCGGCAGAGGCTGCGCCCGCGCGGCCGAATTTTGTGTTTATCATGGCTGATGACCTGGGGTATGCCGGGCTGAGCTGTTATGGGCAAAAAAAATACAGCACGCCGCGGATTGATCAAATGGCGCGGGAGGGGATGCGGTTTACGCAGGTGTACGCCGGCTGCACTGTCTGTGCTTCTTCACGCAGTGTGTTGATGACCGGGCTGCACACCGGACATACGCCGGTTCGCGGAAACACCGGCGGCATTGCCTTAGCTGATTCCGACGTCACCGTAGCAGAAGTCCTCAAGGGAGTCGGGTATCGCACTGCTTGTATTGGCAAGTGGGGACTCGGCGAACATGGCACGTCCGGGATTCCCAACAAGCAAGGTTTCGACCGGTTCTTCGGCTATCTGCATCAGATCCATGCTCACTTTTATTATCCCAAGTTCTTGTGGGACCAGGATGAGAAGTTTGTCTTAGAGGGGAACGACGGCTTCAGCGGGCAGTATACGCACGATGTCATCGTCGATCGCTCGATGCAGTTTCTCCGCGAACAAGCAGAGCAAGATGATCCATTCTTCTTGTATCTCCCACTCACAATTCCCCACTACGAACTGTTGGTGCCCGAGGATTCTCTGCAGGAGTTTCGCGGCAAGTATCCGGAAACACCGTATACCGGTCGTCGGAAGAAAGTTGGCTTCCCAGACGACTATGCCGCCCAGTCGCACCCCAAAGCAGCGACAGCGGCGATGGTCACGCGCATGGACCGCGACGTAGGACGAATTCTGGATCTGTTGAAAGAATTGAAATTGGATGAGAACACGTTGGTGTTTTTCACCAGCGACAACGGTGCCACCGGAGGCCCTTCGGATCCTGACTTCTTTCAGGCCTGCGGACCGCTCCGGGGGTATAAACGCGATTTGTACGAAGGGGGAATTCGTGTGCCGATGATCGCGAGCTGGCCGGGGCATATCAAAGCCGGTAGCGTGAACGATCACGTGTGGTATTTCGCCGATGTGCTGCCAACATTATCCGAGCTTGCGAAAACCGATGCGCCGCAAAAAAACGATGGTCTGTCGGTGGTGCCGGCGCTGTTGGGTGAAAAAGCGGCGGGTCGCGCGCAGGCGGAACATGACTATTTGTATTGGGAGCATCCCAACAACCACGAGCGGTTGTTACAGGCCGTACGCATGGGAGATTGGAAAGCGATCCGCCTGGATGCCGGTCTGCCGTTGGAGCTGTACGACTTGCAAACCGATGTCGGCGAGAAAACGAATGTGGCGGCCGACCACCCAAGTGTCGTGCAACAGATGGAGCAGATCATTAAATCCGCACACGAGGAACCACGTCCACAAATCGAGCCGAAGCCCCCCGCAGGGCGGCAATATCAATAGTCCGCACCGCTTACACCCAGTTGCGAATACTGCAGTAGAGCGGCGACGCAGATCGAGAAATCACCTCGTTTGCCCGATTGCTACGAAGCAATCGGTTTTGTTGACTGTTGGTGCAAAATGAATTTCTGGGCTTGTTTACTTCGTCATCCTGCGCCTAAAATTCAGGCACGTGTATACCCACGTGACGGTTATCAAGCGTGATGTAACCGACGTGGTTTTGTGGGTGCACAGATTCGGCGACACGCAGCCACATAGACGAACGCGGCGCGTTGGCCGATACGTGACCCCACAAAATGGTCGAGAACGAGGTGCAAACGCCGAGGGCGTGATTGTGTTTGCCATGCAAAAGCAAATCAAATGCAGCACACCAACGGGTATTGAGCTTGGTTCTCACTGAGTCTTCCTTTTTTGTGAAAGGTGTTGGGGATGGCGTACGTCGAAGCAGGCGATATCCAAGAAATCCTCGACTCGCTCAAAATTCGAGCAGCCGAACTTGCACGTCGCACCCATGTGAGTCGGTCTTACCTCAGCCATTTGCTGAGTGGTCGCAAGTCGAACCCAAGCAAACTTTGGGCATTGCAAGTTCTTCAGTTATGCCGCGAGGAGCAACTCCAAGGCATCGCTGAACGAATTCAGCAACGGGTCGAACCAGCTAAATCCGACAACTGATGGATTCTTGAAACGAGTTTCCATAACGTGCGCGGGGCGGGTCGCGTTTTGCAGCAATAACGCGCGAGGTGCGTGTTTGCCACCGGTGTTGACTTGCATTAGCAACTGCGGTCAGCCTCGGCGAAATTTACTGGGGCTATTTCAGCGGATGCAGTCCGCACAACTTTCGATTGGCGTTCACGCCACTCCACGCCCGCGGTTCGCGCTTCAAGAATTTTGTCAATTGCGAGCCGGTACAGCCCAGTTTCTCCGAGGCTGCCTTGAGATCGAACTCACAGCTTTCGATCCAATCCAGCGCCTCAGCCAACATCGTAGGAAAGTCCTCATGTGCTGGATTGATGCTAATGCGGCCTCCCACAATCCGGGATGTCCACACTCGATTGAGTTCGCCGTCGGTGGTTTTTTTCATGCGCACCGCGAGCGCCAAATTGATCCGCAGCCGAAACAGGGCAACGGTCTGGTTCTCGGCTTGGCTGCGTCGCTCGGAGGCTTCGCCGTGAGTCCCGGTCGGCCGATGCAACAGGATGATCGCCGTTTCGACCTTGTTACGATGCTGTCCTCCCGGCCCGCTGCCGCGGGTACGCGTGACTTCGCATCGAGGCAGTAACTCCGCAACAGGCAAAGCCGCGGGATGGATCGCACTCTCCATGATGAACTCGCAACCCTTCTATGGGGCGGTCACATCGGCGCGAACCGATTCAACCAGAAAGCCGGCTTCGTCGACATCATCGGCTGTCGAAGCCAAGCGGAGGTAGCTCACCGCACCGCTCTGGGAATTGACGAGTGGGAGTTCCGTCGTTGACGTTCCATCGATCTTCACCTGGCAGATGCGATCGTCGAGATTCCAGGACAGTTGTATGGTATGCCAATCCTGATCCGCGATCTCTCCTTCGGCCGACAGCGGCAGCACGAATGCCGCGAGTTTGTCCGTGACCGGATCTCCCGGGGGAATGAAACGATCAGCCAAGGCAATACGCCCTCCCTGGAATCCGGGCTGATGCTTCAATCGCAATGTTAACTGTCCAGTACGCCCGGCGGGGAAATTCCAAACGGCCTCGTCCGCAGGTTTTTCATCCGGCCGTCTTACGTGTAATACCTGTTTGCCGGACTGGGTGGGATGCTCGATCAGCACCGGGCCAGCGGTGCGGTCGCGCCAATAGCGCGCTGCTGGTCCAAAGGGTTTGAACGTGCACCAACCCTCCAGTCCACCAGAAAAATCATCCGCCGCGGTTGATGCTGTTATCCAATCCGGATCGATGCGCATCAAAGTAATCCGTCCGCCCCCTTGTCCGGTTGCCAGGACAATGTCCCCCTCGGGCGTTTCCGCGGAATAGGGATACGCCGTGCC
Source organism: Symmachiella macrocystis (assembly GCF_007860075.1). NCBI lineage: Bacteria > Pseudomonadati > Planctomycetota > Planctomycetia > Planctomycetales > Planctomycetaceae > Symmachiella > Symmachiella macrocystis. The sequence goes on along the minus strand of NZ_SJPP01000001.1, from coordinate 607,247 downwards.
GCGGTCCCCTTGTTTGGGGGGCGATTCATTTCTGAGAGGGTCCCGGACGACTTCGCGAAAACCTTGCCAGGTTTTGCCCTCATCTTCCGAGATGGCCACGTGGAGCGCATCACGCGAAGTATAGATCGGAGCCCCGTCGACGCGTGATGGATTCTCGCAATTGTTCCAAAACACCACGATGCGCCCATCGCTCAGTCGCAGCAGACTGGCCGGCGAATTGGATGCGATGAATGGCGAGGCTTGCGCCGGTGTCCAGTCGGCGCCGTCAGGCGAAAACGATTCATACATCGAACCGGTTTGACTGCGCATCAACATCCACGCGCGGCCATCTTTGAGCGGCAACATACAAGGCTCACAGGCACCGTAGTTGCTGCCGATGTAATTCGCCGCACAGGGAGCCGTCAATTCGGCCGGCGACTGCGTCCAAGTTTTTCCACCGTCGTCCGTATAAGTGGTCGTCACAATATGACTCCCGGTCGGCGGCGTTGATTTTCTTCCGGGAACCCAATACTGATGTGGGAGCACGATCCGCCCGCTGGGCAATTGCGTGATGCCATTCAGCGAGCCGACATAACCGGCAAAAATTCGCTGCGGCTCACTCCACTCGGTGCGCTCCTTTGAGGTGCGGCAGTGCCAAATGTCGATGAAATAATCGACCGTCGGTTTTCTGCCGTCCCCGCGGCGGACGGTGAGAATGGCATGCAGTTCCCCATCACGATCAACGAGCGTGACCGGAATCCCCGAACTAGGTTTGGTGAACGGAAATTCCGCGTGCGGCTGACTCCATGTTTCGCCGCCATCGGTCGAACGAATCGAAACACACTGCTTGCCCCGCTGTAAATACAAAATTTCCAATGACCCATCCGGCAGGCTGAGAATATTCTTGCTCGGGGGAGACGCATCCAACAATTGCGGCGGTGTTGGAGGCGAATCGGCATGAGCAACCGCTGTGATCATGGCCACAGCGGCAATCATGGCCACAGCGGCAATCATGGTCGCTATAAGTCGGGAGTGAACATAAGACGAACGGGACATGAATCGTGCTCCGCAATCTGCGATTGAAAATGACAATGGACGCGTCGCATGGATTGTAAGCAATTCCCATGCGGTTTTCTTGGTCCAACGGGAATTCGGTCGCAACTGCGCCAGTGGCACCCTAAATTGGGCACTGCATCGCAGAACACAGCATCTGCATGGTTACAGGTCGGCTCAAGAGAGGTGGCAGTCCGCTTTTTCATGCCGCTGACTGGATGCGTGCCGGAGGGCGTGATATATCAGAGTGCCCCGCAGCAATCTGGGGGCTGAGAGAATGTTTGTCCATTTTTGTTGCTTGAAAGCCGTGTTATGTCGTTTCCTGCCGTTGAAGAACAAATGGCCGTGATTGGCCGTGGTGTCGAGAAAATCGTCCCCGAAGAGGAACTCGCAGCCAAACTCGAAAAGAGTCGCAAGACAAACACGCCGCTGCGGATCAAATATGGCATCGATCCCACGGGAATTGACGTGCATTTGGGGCACACGGTCCCGCTCAGAAAAATGCGGCAGTTTCAAGAACTCGGTCATCAAGCGGTAATCATTATCGGCAATTACACCGCTTTAGTGGGCGATCCCAGCGGCCGCGACGAAACCCGCGCCCGGCTGACGCAAGACCAAGTCGAAGCCAATGCCAAGGATTACCTCGAACAGGTCGGCAAGGTTGTTGATTTGTCGCAGGCGGAAGTTGTTCGCAACGGCGATTGGTTTGCGAAGATGAATTTCTCCGACGTGTTGGACCTGTGCGGCAAGGTGACCATTGCGCAGTTGCTCACGCGCGACGATTTCAGCAAGCGCTATAAGTCCGAGCAGCCGATCTTTTTGCACGAATGCCTGTATCCGGTGATGCAGGCCTGGGATTCGGTCGAAATTCGCGCCGACATTGAACTGGGCGGCACCGAACAGCTTTATAGTTTCATGTTGGCTCGGGATCTGCAAAAGGATGCGAATCTCGCGCCGCAGGTGAGTGTGATGTCACCGATTCTGGTCGGCACCGATGGCGTCCGGCGGATGGGCAAGAGCCTAGGCAACTACATCGGCATCTCCGAACCCGCCTACGAGATGATGAAAAAATTCATGCAGTTGCCCGACACGTGCATGCAAATGTTCTACGAATTGCTCACAGAAATCCCACTTGATGAAATCAACACGCTTCTCGCCGGACATCCCAAGGAAGCGAAATTAACGTTGGGCAAAACGGTGATCGCCCAGTACCACGGTGCTGCCGCGGGGGATGAAGCGGCCGAGCGCTGGGAACGCGAGATCAGTCAAGGCGCTTTGAATGAGGACATTCCCACCGCCCCCATTGCCGCCACTGACTTGCAGGAGGGGCAACTGCCGGCGGCGCGGTTGTTGGTCACCGCCGGTCTGTGTAAGTCCACCAGCGACGCGCGGCGGTCGATCCAACAGGGAGGAGCCTACGTCGGTGAGGAAAAGCAGCGTCTGGACGACCCCAACGCATTGATCACTGTCGCCGACGGAATGTTACTGCGTGTCGGCAAAAAACGAATCTGCCGAGTGAAAATCGACGGCTGACTCGACAGAATACCCTTGATTTTTTTCCTCGTTCCCAATCCCCGTTTGGGAACGAGGACTGTTTTTAACATACTCACCCCGATGTTGTCGGGGAGTTTTTTCACAGCGAGGTTTTTCCATGCCGACTCCTGATGACAATAAACTCTTGCTCGCTAAACATACCCGCCGGGAATTCCGCGAACGCATGCAAGCGGGGGAATTGAAAGTTTGCATCATACCCGTTGCGGCGACGGAGCAACATTTGGAGCATCTGGCGATGGAGCATGATTATCGGAGCGTGATGCACGTCGCCACCGAAGTCGCCCGGCGGACGCAGCCCTATACGCTCGTCGCCCCGTCGATGAATATCGGCATCAGCGAACACCATATGCGGCACATTGGCACGATGACCGCCATGCCGGGGAGTTGGTTGGGTGTGCTGTTCGATACGATTCGCAGCATGCATCACGCTGGTTTTGAAAACATTCTGGTGCTCAATGGCCACGGCGGAAACGTCGCCCCCTGCAACGGCATCTGGGGCCAATTTCAACAACGACTCGAAATCAATTTGCAGTTTCATCCCTACTGGGATTTTCTTCCCAAAGAGGTTGCGGAAGCGAATTTGAAAACCAAAAGCTGGCCCGGCCACGCGCAGGAATTCGAAACCGCCTTTGCGCTGCACGCCTTCCCAGAAAACGTGCGGCATGATGCGATGCAAGACCAAGAGGACAAAGAACCGCTCGAAGCCACGGCCGAAGCGGGAGCGGCGATGATTGAAGCGATTGTCGCAAACATCGCCACGCACGTGCAGGGCATGGCTGATGGGACGAATGTTTGGGATATCCCCGAATTCCATCCGTAGGCGACAGGACTTTGGGGTGTCATCCCACGGCATTGCTAGCCGCGGGAATGGCAGGGGCGTTCACCATTGAATATCCACGTGGGATAATCGCTCGCTCAGCGTGGTGATCCCTGTCTCGGTCACGCGCGTGCCGTCTAAATAAAAGAGCACCAATTTTGGCAAGCCCCGTAGCGACGGCAGCCCGGCATCACTGACTGCTGTGTTGGATAGCCAGAGCACCTGCAAATGGGGCATGTCGGACAGGTGAATTAGCCCCGCATCGGTGACGTTTGTGTCGGCCAGCCCCAGCATTTCAAGGCTGGGATATTCGCGCAAATTGGCCAGCCAGACGTCGTCGACTGCCGAGTTGCCCAAATGGATCTCTCGTGGCGTATCGAAACAGTACGTCAATTCACGCGGCAACCAACTTCGTAACCATGTCGGCCCGCCCGGCTCCATCACCACCGATCCGCCATAGCCTTCGACCTCGTTGATGAGTGACCGTTGGACGTAATAATGGTGCGCAAAGGGCAGAGCGGCCGCCGCCAACAGCAGCGCGATGGCAATGGCGGAGAAATAAAACGTTCGCGGGGGGTGTTTGAGGATTGGCATCATTCATTGCATCTGGAGGGACGGAACTGCGCCAGGCTACGATAATATCCGCCTGTGGGGAAACCGTGACGGCTTTTTCGACGCTCGCAAAAAACGGGATGATCCACAAATTCTGCGTTGCGATTTCGCTCGTCACGCTATAATCGGGACTCATTACGACTCTCACAGCCACAGTCAGCAAAAAAACGACTTGCGGATGGAACCGAGCGATGATTGATTCACGACGAACAGGCCTGCACCGCGTCTATTGCGCCGGGCCGCTGTTCAATCAAGCGGAGCGGGACGAAATGACCGCTATCGCCGATTGTCTGTGTGACTTCGGTTGCGAAGTCTATCTGCCGCACCGCGACGGGATGGAATTTCGATTCATTCATGCGGAATTGATCGACCGGGGTTGGGCAGCGCCGCAGGCCGCTCAGTTTCTGCACGCCGCCATCTTCGCGCTGGATGTCTATCAGTTGGTCGAAGAATGCGACTGCATGGTCTGGAACCTTAACGGCCGCACACCCGATGAAGGGGCCGTTTCCGAAGCAGCGATGGCTTGGACGTTGGGCAAGCCGCTCATCGCCTATAAAGAAGACGTCCGCACCTTGATCGCCGGTCGCGACAACCCGCTGCTGGTCGGCATGGTCGATTTTCAAACCGTCGACACGATTGCCCAAATCCCCAGCGGCTTGTCACGGGCCATCCAAGACGCCGAATCCAAACCGCTATCGCTGGAACACATCTCCAAGCCCATGCAACGCGCCGTCGGCCAAGGAAGCTTGCTGTGGTCGGCGATGCAGGAGGCCTCCGCGCAGGGGAACGACAGTGTGTTGGCGGATATTGTGTCGGAGTTGTTCGCGCCCGATGCCGTTTAGTCGTCTGTCCACATCAAGTCAGACAAATCAACGTGGTAGAGTCCTGGTTTCCGAATTGGCCCCAATCGCTCCAAAGAAATTCTGAGAGCATCCCAGGAGTCCCTGTCGATCCGTTGTTTCGCATGTTCGCAATCTTCAGGATCATCAACAAGACAGTCGACGACCATTGGGTGAAAGTCGCTCCACTGACCTAGCTTCCAGCTTTCAGGAGTCGCGAGATAAGTTGATGTCGCGGCGAATTTGGACCCGTTTTTGACCGGCGTTGAAGTAATGAGATGTAGGCCTTCGGAAATAACTTTAATGACCGGAACCGGATGCCTTCCATCGGCCGTGAGGTTAGAAAATACTGCCACATAGCTCCGGTCCGCATCGATGACGATCGCTGGAACCAAGCAACCTCCCCAAAAGAACTCCACGACCTGCGCCCAGCGGTACGCTTTATTGCCGATATAGGGGACTTTGTGCGCGAATCGTGGAAGGAACGAGCACCCCCAATAAATACTTCGATCGATGAAATCTCTTCCGATATAATTCGCAAACCGACTGCGCGAGATCGTCAGTTCTCCAGGGGTCGACGCTCCAACGATTTCTCTCACGACTCCCATAGAAAACTCCCTTCGTCAAGAATTTGAATATTCCAGATTGGTTGCTCGATTGTTCAAGGAGTATCCTAGCGACTATTTTTAGTGAATTCAAAAATCGAGTACCATCCGCAGGTCGATGATCAGCTTCGGTCGACGGCGTACGGCGTGTTGATTAGTCTGTAGTCCGAAAACGATGTAGATGCCGTCGGTTTGGAAATTGAGAATTGAACGCAGTTAAGATGATGACCCCACCATGAAACACCCCCTCCTAGAAATCCCCGAACTTGTTGGCCTCGATGCCGGCTCTGGGTTGATACGGATTCCTACTGAGCAGGACGTGCCGATCACGCGGCGGGTTAAGGCGATTATCGATACCGCTGAGTTTCGTCGGCTGGCGACGATCACTCAGTTGGGGCTGGTCAATCGTGTCTATCCCGGGGCGATGCATACACGATTCGAACATGCCTTGGGAGTGTTCCACAACGCGCTGCGGTACCTATGGCAGTTGGGCCGCGATGAACGGTTTTGTGCGCTGGTCGATTCGCACTCCGCCGAGGTATTGATGGTAGCGGCGCTGCTGCACGATTTGGGGCATTGGCCGTTTTGTCATCCCATCGAAGACATGCTGCTCTCCGATCTGCCGCCGCACGAGGACTTCGCCGCTGAGTTTCTTGCCGAGGGGAGCGAACTGTCGACGGTGCTGCGCGAGGTGTGGAATATTGATCCAGAGGAAGTGTTGGACGTATTGGTCGCCCGTACCGATTCGCCCCGCTTGCGGTTATTACGGTCGATTCTCTCCGGGCCGATCGACATCGACAAGATGGATTACCTGGAGCGGGACAGCCTGCATGTGGGCGTGCCGTATGGCCGCAACTTCGACAAAAGCCGTTTGATTCAATCGCTGCTGTTGAACGAGGCGGGCGATGGTTTAGCGATCAGTTTTAAGGGCAAAGCAGCCGCCGAGTTGATGGTGTTTGCCCGTTACATCATGTTCTCGGAGGTGTATTGGCACCACACGGTTCGCTCGGCGACATCGATGTTTGCCCGCGCGTTTTATGATTTGCATCGCGATTTGGATTTGAAACAGATCTTTCGCAAAAGCGAAGCCGACACAATTCATTTGCTGCAGGATAAGGCGGCTGGCTTGCCGTGTGAGAAATTGTTGGATGGGATTTTCGGTCCGCAACGAAGAATCTATAAACGCGTGGCTGAATTCAGCTTGTACCAATCGCCAGAACTGTACGAACAACTTGCGCGGCGACCGTTTGATTTTCTGGTGCGATGTACGGAGCATTTGGCGGCGATCCTCAACGAAACTGCCGGACTGTCAGTGTCGGCGACCGACATGATCATCGATGCCCCGCCCCCGCACCGCGAGGTCGAATTCAATATCGAGATCTATTTTCCCAAAGAAGATGTCTACCGTCCGTTGAGCCAAGTCTCACCGGTGGTGGCCTCGTTGGCCAAAACGCAATTCGACGACTACGTCAAACGCGTACGCCTGTTCGCCGACCGGGAGGTCGCCATCAAGCTCGCCGATATCCCCGCACTTCCAGATCATCTACAAACAGCCCTCGATCGCTCTACCCAAAAGTAGGCTACGTCGCGACGCACCTTTCTTGCATAGGACAAACGAACTTCCTCAAAAAAGACCTCACGCAAAGGCGCAAAAGCCGCCAAGAAACAGAAGCACACGCACTCGCTAATCCTGGTGCCTGCGCGCAGGCCGAAGGTCATTTGCGACTCAGCAGGCCTGAATCGGACTTGTTTTCCGCCGTTGAGCGGTTGAGAATAGAGGCTGGTTGAGCGTCGAGGCCGGTTGTTGTATTCGAGTGTCCTCGGATTTTCCCGGGGCCGCATTGTCCGTAAAGGAGTCTTCGTGGAGACATTGCAGTTCAGCTCCGTCGATGGTTACGGGAGGCGCGCGCAACGTTTGAACCTTCGCCGGTTTCTGAGCGCATTGTGCGTGGGATTGTTGTGGGGGTGTGGAGGGGGCGACGAAGCGATTCCGCCACCCGCTGCTGAGGAAAAACAGTCGCTCACCGGCGGAGTGGTGAAACCGCGGCCGAAAGTGGCCAAGAAGTCCAACTCCAAGCGCCGTTCGAATTCCAAGCCGACGCGTCGTCGGAAAAAACCACCGGGGATTCCCATCACGCCGATGCCGGAAGAAGAGTTCGCCAGTGACGGGAATGCGGATGAATTTGAAATTGCCGACGAACCGTTTGCCGTGGGCGAGTCCTTCAGCATCAACGTGCAAGAACAGCCGCTCTCCTCAACACAGTATGCCCCCGCCAACACCGGGTCGACTCATCGCACGAGTCGCGGATCGGGGGTGCGCCTTCCCAAAGGATTTGCGGCGGTTCCAGGGACGGAGGTCAGCGAGGAGGGTTGGCCGCAGCGGATCGTCAGTTTGCAGGACCAGGCGGAAATGGTTTTGATCCCAGCGGGAATGTTCACGCGTGGAGTGGACGGGGGGCCGCAAGATGCCGGGCCGCAGCATCAGGTGCAACTGGATTCGTATTACATCGACCTGCATGAAGTGACGTTCGCCCAATACCGTCGTTACCGCCGTGACCTGAGCGCAAATAATCAGCGGTTGCCCAAGGGGTTGGATTCGGACGCCGACGGGGCATTGCCCGCCACCGGTGTGCGTTGGGGTGAAGCGGGCCAATATGCACGTTGGGCCGGCAAGGAGTTGCCAACCGAAGCGGAGTGGGAAAAAGCAGCGCGCGGCAGTGTGCCTTATGCCTATCCTTGGGGCGATGGCAAGCCAATCTGGCATCGGCCCCGCGAGCTGACGCAAATCGACCCGATCCAATCGTTCCGCGGAGACCGTAGCCCATTTGGTGTCATGGACTTGGCAGGCAATGCGCGCGAGTGGTGCCAAGACTGGTATTCCGCCCAGAGTTATCAAATGGCCCTCGACCAGTCCAACGCCGCCACGTTGCTCAATCCGCAGGGACCGCGAGCCGCCGTCGGTTCCAAGGACCGCACAGTGCGCGTGGTCCGCGGCAGTGAGGAGGGTTGGGAGATCTGGCGGAGAAGTGGTATCCCCATGGGAACCCGTTCGCCCACAATCGGTTTCCGCTGCGTTTGGCGACTGGGCCAGGGCGAAAGTGTGCGGGAGGACAAAGAGGAGCCGGCGCAGCAGCAGAGGAAGAGGAAAAAGGGCGGATTTTGATATTTCCGGCGGGTTTCACTCACTGGTACCGTTGGCCGTAGTTTGGTATTTTAGGGCCTTGCTGTGAGCTGATTTCGCAAAACAACGGTGTGCATGCTGCTGCCGTTGGCAGGATTTTGGCCCCGTTTTTTGAGTTTTGGTGATTTTTACGCTCCGCCCACTGTCCTAGTCGCTGCGTTCCCATTGTGGGGGCGACCTGCCTGTGGCAATCGCGGACCCTGTGACAATCGCGGACAAGGACCAGAGATGACGACAGTTGCCGCCTACAGACGCCCCCCGATTTCCGGCGTGAATACCGACGCTGAAACGCCGGTCATGACGGTTTATCCTTCGATCGCCTGCACAGGATTGGGCCGGCTGCACGGGAAACTGTACGAATCGATGCCGGTGAAGCTGTTCGGCGTGAAATTATCGCATTGGCTCTTTCCGCTTCCGTCGGCACCAGGCGCGATTATGCTTTACTTTTACCTGAAGCTATTCGGCGCCCGTTACACCGTCACCAATCGCTCGGTTCAAGTCTGGAAGTCGTTGGGCAATCGAATGCTCAAACAGGTGTCACTCAACGAAATTGACGACATCGCCATCGCCCAGGACGCGGGCCAAGTTTTTTACCGAGCGGCGGACCTGCAGTTGTTGAACGCCGCAGGCGAGGTGATTATGCGGTTGGAGGGAATTCCTTATCCCGAAACCTTCCGCAATCTGATCCTGGAAACACGCGACGCCCGACGACAAACCGACGCCTCACAAGCAGTAATCGCCGCCCGCCATAGCTAAGCCGAAACCTTGAGCGCTTGCTAACTACGAGTGCAAAGTGACCGCTACGAATTCGGGTGCCACTGGCAGATTCAGTGACATTCTACGCCTAAATTGAACGATGACTGCGCACCAGGATTAACGCCGCGCATCGCTCACCTGCTCGTTGAGCGATGCGTCTGTCGCTCGCGTTACTTTTCCAATTGCTCCTGCAGCCACTTTGTGCCGTGAGCGATTGCTTCGCTCAGCTTTTCGGGATGTTTGGCACCGGCCTGCGCGAAGTCGGGGCGTCCACCGCCGCCTCCTCCGGCAATCTTGGCTGCGGTCTTCACCCAGTCGGACGCATTCAAGCCTTGCTGAACGAGGTCCTTGCTCAGCCCGGCGATCAAGATCACCTTGTCGCCGGTAATGGAGCCGATGAGGACGGCTGATGAACCGGCTGAGCGGCGGATTTGATCGATCTGAGCTCGAATCATATCGACGTCCCAATCCCGAGCTTCGTGCCCGACGATTTTGACATCCCCCACGGAGATCGCGTTTTCCAACATTGTATCGACGGCTGAGGCGGCGGATTGGCTCGTCTGTTTCGACAAGTCCCGTTTCAACCGTTTCAATTCTTCCTGCAACGCAATCACTCGTTGCGGCAGGTCGTCAGGTTGCGGGGTTTTGAGCAGTTGCGCCAATTCCTTGAGCAGAGCTTCGTCGTGCCGGATTTTTTCCAGCGCCCGCTCACCAGTCAGCGCGGTGATCCGCCGCACTCCTTTTTGAGTCCCTTCCTCGGAGATGATCTTGCACAGGCCGACTTGGCCGGTATTGACCAGATGCGTGCCTCCACACAACTCCTTGCTGAAATCTCCCATGCTGACCATGCGGACGCGGTCGGGATATTTTTCGCCAAACAAGGCCATGGCCCCCAGCTTTTTGGCCTCCTTGAGCTCCATGAGTTCCGCGGAAACCGTTGCGCCTTCGGCGATTCGAGAATTGATTTCATCTTCGATTTGCGAAATCTGCTCCGAAGTCACCGGGCGGGGTTGGCTGAAGTCGAACCGCAATGTGTCACGGTCGACTTTCGAGCCGCGCTGTAGGGCATGTTCGCCGACGTATTTGTGCAGTGCGTGATGCAACAGGTGCGTGGCGGAATGAGCGCGGCGAATTCCGGAACGACGCTCCGTATCGATTTCGGCTGAGACTTCCATGCCAAGTTGCAACGTCCCGGACTTTAAGTGCCCGATGTGCACCATATAGTCGCCCTCGCGTTGCGTGTCGGCGACGTCAAACTGCAGACCGTTAGCAGTGAGCGTGCCGGTATCGCCGACTTGTCCGCCCGCTTCGCCATAAAACGGCGTGCAGTCCAAAACCACGCCGACCGGATCATCGTGTCCGACTTCCTCCAATGCATCGATCAACCGGCCTTCGGCGATGATGCCGACAACCTTGCCGGTCGAAGCCGTCTCGTCATAACCAACAAAATCGGTCCCCGCCTGCGTTTCGCGAATTGCGTCCAACGGGCCGGCGGCCATCACTTTATCGGCGAAGGCGCCGCGGCCACTGTCCTGCAGATGCCGTTGCATGCGGGCATTAAACCGTTGGCGATCGACCGAAAGATTATGTTTGGCGGCGACCGCCTCGGTCAATTCAATCAAAAATCCATCGGTTTGGTGCAGATCAAAGACATCGTCGCCCGAAAGAACCGACTTGCCGTCGCCGCGGGCTTTCTCGATATAGCTGTCGAGCTTGTGCAGTCCTTTTTCCACGGTGCCGAGAAACTGTTCTTCCTCGTCGCGAATAGCCTCTGCAATTTTTTCCGTCTCTTTTCCCAACTCGGGGTAGGGGACCTGCATCGCTTCAGCCACGTTGGGGACCAGCGTGTGCAAAAACGGGTCATGCTGGCCGATCAGGAAACCTTCCATCACCGCACGGCGCAATAGTTGCCGGATGACGTAACGTTCGCGATCGCGATCAGGCAAGACGCCTTCGGAAATGGCGAATGTTACAGCGCGGACGTGATCGGCGATTCGCCGGACGGCGCGTCCGTGCGGAGAATCATAAGCATACTTCACACCCACAGCAGCGGCGGATGCTTCGCACAATGGCCGGAGTGTGTCGATTTCAAAATTGCTTTCGTGGCCTTGTAGGACGGCGGCGGTTCGCTCCAGTCCCATGCCGGTGTCGATATTCTTTTTCGGCAACGGCCGTAAGTTGTCCGGGGGATCGCCCACGCGGTTGAACTGCGTGAAGACCAGATTCCAGATCTCGACATTGCCATTGCTGCCGGGAGGGTGATAAAAAATCTCGCTGCAGGGTCCGCAGACACCGTCGGGACCTTCACTCGGTGCGCCGGCCGGCCAGAAATTTTCGTGTTCGTTGTCGCGGGTAATGCGATCAGCTTTCAGTCCAATTTTGTCGTGCCAAATGCCGTAGGCTTCTTCGTCTTCTTGAAAGACCGTGACGGTCAAGCGTTGGGGATCAAGCCCCAACCATTTTTTGTCGGTGAGGAATTCCCAGGCCCAATGGATCGCGTCGTTCTTGAAGTAATCGCCGAAGGAAAAATTTCCCAACATCTCAAAAAACGTGTGGTGATAGGCGGTGTTGCCCACGTTTTCGATATCACCGGTCCGCAGGCATTTTTGACATGTCGTTGCCCGTGTGAAATCGAGTTTGCCGATCCCGAGGAATTGGTCCTTGAATTGATTCATCCCGGCCGGCGTAAACAGCACCGTTGGGTCGCCGCGGGGCACGAGGACATCGCTGGGCCGTCGGACGCAGCCTTTGGTTTCAAAAAACTCAAGATATTTTTCGCGGAGTTCGTCGGTTTTCATTGTGGTGTTGTATATCGCAGAAAAATGGGAGTGTATTCAGTTCGGATATCGTGGCGACGGACGGGCGTCGTGTGCCTCAACCGTCCCAGCATTTGGCGGATGCCCTGCGAAGGGTTTTTCCAGGGAAATCACGCGTTTGGTGGTCGCTGAAGGCCGTAGTTAATGCACCAAACCATAGCGTAAGAGACAGCCGTTGATCAATGGGGTTCGATCACGATTTGCTGCGACTCTTTGTCGCGGAGTCGCAAGAGGCGGACCGCTGCGGGGTGTCTGGCGACGAGTCGATGGAATTCTTGAGGAGTCTGCACGTCATCGTCGTCGATTTTGGTGATAAAATCCCCCCGTTTGAATTGTGCCCGCTCGGCAGGCGAATCCCGGACAACTTCCGTGACCAGCACGCCACGGGGGATAGTTTGCGTGGGTCCAGGGAAAAATTGGCTTCTGCCGGAGGAGAAATCGACCACTAGCCCCCGCCAAGCCCCGCCGTAACGATCGATCGGGGCAATGATTTCATCCACGTTTTTGGCGGGCCATTTCCCCAAGACTACGTTTTTGTATTCCGCGTTCCGACTATTGCGGTAGATTTGCAAACGGACGTTGGTTCCCGGTGCCCGTTGGCCGATTTCTCGCATCAGGTCAATTCGGTTGCGGATTTGTTTGCCATCGATTTCGGTAATGAAGTCGTTCTCCATCAGCCCGCTGTCGCTGGCCGGCAGATTTGGCAACACACTAGAAATTCGCGCACCTTTCAGTTTGGAATTTCTCAAATAGTCCCGTTGCTCGGGCGACTTAAAGCTCACGCCCAGAAATCCATACTCCACCTCCTGCCCTTTGAGCAACGTTTCAATCACCCTTTGAGTCGTATCGTCCACGGGAATCGCATATCCAGCTGATTTTTCGTAGCCAGCCAGAGCGGCCAATGACGTCGTGATGCCGATCAATTCACCGTTGATATTCAGAAGTGCGCCACCGCTCATGCCGAGATTCAATTTGGCATCGATCTGCAGTAGGCGGCCGAAGTGGTACAAACGTTCGTTGCCCACTCCCTGCGGGTCTGGAACTGTGCCGTCGGGATTGGCGACCTCGGAGTTGGCGCGACGGCTGATGTTGCTGATGATTCCCCAACTGACGCTGGCCGATCCACCGTCGTTTGCGACGGCTAACGGATTGCCCAATGCCAAGACGAATTGCCCTTTTTTGAAGGTGTGCGACTTGGCGATTTTGATCGGCTGTAGGCCGAGGGCTTCGATCGTGATGATGGCCAAGTCGCTGCGCGGATCGGCCGCCCAAATTTGGGCCTGCATGCCCCGCTGTTTTCCCTGAAAACGAACTGACAACACAGTGACCACGGGAGAGTCCGGAGTCGAGGTCTCAGCCCCTTTGACGACGTGGTAATTGGTCAAAATCGCCGTACGTCGCGCGCCATTGACTGTGATTTCGCCCAGCACGACACCCGAACCGAAATCGTTAGGGATATAGTCGGGATGGTTCATGTCGACGCTTTTGTCGTTCTGAAACCGCCCACGCTGAATTCGATCGAATTGCCGTTGGTTTGCTCGACGTATATTCTCAATCTTCTCCCTCGCTATGGAGACGACGGATTCTTCCGATACCTCCACAGCCTTGACGAGGGATTGTTCCAGAGCGCGCAGCAACACCGACGAATCGACATCCTGGGCCGTGGCAGTCGGCGAGAATAGACAGAGGCTCGCGATCAATGTTATCGCGATCACGGACGCGGTATTGACCACTCGACGCCCGCGCGACGAGAGACGGCCTCTCGGTGTGTGAGGCCGCACGGGGGAATTGTGCAGGTCATGTTCCATGGCATACGTCTCCAACGACTCTCCGCTGAGGAATCCCGAAGCGAGCTCGGAACCGTTTGTCGGTTCCGAGACCTACCTCAATGGTATCGGCGAACGGGCAGCGGCCCAAGTCCAACCGGTCCTGGGGGAATCATTTCACGGTATTGCGGTGGAGACAAGTGGTAGAGTCGTCGCTTTTACCGGGAATCTACGTGGAAAGGGGGTGGTAGCGCGAATTGCAGACCGGCCCCACACGGCCAACAGTACTATTCTTCCGCGCCGGTCTCCTCGGTCCCTTCCGCTGAACCGTCCAGCACGGATTGTGGCGGGAATCCACGATGTATGAGGACTTTGTCGCGCAGTTCGACTGTCAATTCGGGGTTTTCCTTGAAGAACTGCCGCGCGCGATCGCGGCCTTGCCCCAATTTTACGTCGCCGTAGCTGTACCAAGTCCCACTGCGGGCAATCAGCCGGTCTTCCAAAGCCAAGTCGACAAGATCCCCTTCGGCACAGATACCACACTCGGTGAGCATGTCGAATTCCGCGATCCGGAACGGTGGAGCGACCTTGTTTTTAACGATCTTGGCACGCATACGGATGCCGGTGACGGTGTCCCCATCTTTGAGCGTACTGATGCGACGGACATCAACCCGGCAAGAACTGTAGAATTTCAGCGCCCGTCCGCCGGGTGTGGTTTCCGGACTTCCGAACATTACGCCAATTTTTTCGCGGATTTGATTGATGAAGATGACGCAGGTCTTGGATTTGGCAATCGCACCGGTCAACTTGCGCATTGCCTGACTCATCATGCGGGCCTGCAGGCCGACGTGCCGATCACCGATTTCGCCATCCAGCTCCGCCTTGGGCACCAAAGCTGCCACCGAGTCGACAACAATCACGTCGACGGCGTTGGACTTAATCAGCATTTCGGCGATTTGTAACGCCTCTTCACCGTATGACGGTTGACTGACCAACAGATCCTCTAAGTCGACCCCCAATCGCTTGGCCCACGAGGGATCCAGCGCGTGCTCCGCATCGATAAACGCAGCGATCCCGCCCCGCTTTTGGGCACTAGCGATCACATGCAGGGCCAAGGTTGTTTTTCCGCTGGATTCCGGCCCGAACAGTTCAATAATGCGGCCACGTGGGAATCCCCGGCCTCCCAAGGCAAGGTCCAAGGACAAAGCTCCGGTCGGAATGCCGGCAATTCGCGTCGCCGCACTATCCGACAGCTTCATGATCGAGCCTTTGCCAAACTGCTTCTCAATTTGGGAAAGGGCATTATCAAGGATTTTGGGATCGCCGTGGCTATTGCCGTTGCCGTTTCGTGAAGCCGCCTTTTTCGCCGCTGCTTTGGTCGCCATGTCGATCGTCCTTCTACTTTCGGGGAACGCGTAGTCGCATCCGTGAGGCCTGTTTCGCACTCCTGTGCGTTAATTGACCAATACTGAACAAACAGACACTATATCGAGCGCCCGCCTAGATTGGCAAGAGTAAAATTGGAAAAAATTCAGAATGGGGAGAAGGCTTGAGGCTTGAGGGGACAGGCTTGAGGACTTTTGCGGGAACAAGGGAACGGTTCGGACGTATTTCTGTCGCCTTATGTCTATTCTCTTGGGATCCCCTTCTGTTCCAGTAGCATCGTGAGGTACGACCTTCGTTCCGGGGCGCTCAAGCCCAACTGTGCTGCTAATTTCAAGATGGTCTCTTTGGCGTCGCCCAGCGCAGCTTCTTCGGCCAATGTTTCCACTTCCATAAAGGTGCCCAGGGCTTCGATGTGGTCGACACAGATTTCGCAATCTCGGTCCTGCCAGGTGAGAGCATAGGTCTCCCGCGTTTTGACCACAGAGTGCACGGGGGTAAATCCGAGGATCTCCAAAAGTTCCCGCAGACTCTGCCCCGCCGCTGCACCGGTTTGGAAGGGGAGTTCGATTTCGCGTCGCATCTTGGTTTCTTGATCGATGATCGGCCCTTTGTAGGTGATGCGATTTTCATCCCCCACCTGACGAATTCGCAAGGCTTCATTCGACTCGGCAAAGGAGCGTTGCGGATGGGCGAAGTACGTATCCCGCTGCTCGATGCTGCGCTGCTTGACGGCGCCCAGTTCCAGCAATTTCGACAACGGCCCCTGCGGATCGGCCACGGGGAATTTCAATTCGACTTCGTAACTCATCGTAGCACTCGCCCCAATTATTTCTCGCACTCAATTTCAACGCCGCTGATATCAGTGACTGATGAAATCAGTCACCGGGCAATCAGCCTGCCGCGCTCATCCTATCGCCCATTGCGGCGGGCGGACAAGCGTAGGGCTTAGATAGGCTTGAGGCTTGCGGGGACAGGCTTGAGGGGGTTGATGATTGGATGCGGCGCTGCTCGAATCTTTCGGTCGCTGTGCGGATGATATTTCAATCCGTGTCTCGCATGGTACAATCGCGGGCAGACATTAAGGAGCGTTCACGATGGCTGAGATACCTCACGCAAAGAATCGTTTTCCACGGACCGGTACGCTGCTGATCGTGGCTGTGATTGTGATTGTCGTCGGCGGATTTCTGATCGTCTGGTGGCCGCACTTTCAAAATCAACGGGCGATTGCCGCGATTGAAGATCTGGGGGGAAAGACGCAAACCGAGACCGAGCGGCCCGGCTGGATTCCGGATAAAATCGGCGACGATAAACTCAAACCGTACGAGCGCGTCTGGGAAGTCAATCTCAACGCCACTACGGTTCAAGATGGCGACTTAGCGCCACTACGAGGCTTGACCAACGTCCGCGACCTTTCGCTTGACGGGGCGGTCGTGAGTGACAAAGGATTGGAAGAACTCCAGGATCTCGCCAATGCGGAGTTTCTGACGCTCGACAATGCGTACATCAGCAACAACGGTTTAAGACATTTGCGAGGGCTGAAGAAACTCAAATACCTCCGCTTGGACAACACAAGAACCGACGACACCGGCCTCGAGCATCTGCGTAATCTGACCACTCTCCGCGAACTGTCGCTCGAAAACACCCAGATCACCGATGCGGGCTTGGTACACCTCCAAGCTTTGCCACACCTGAAGTATCTCTCACTCACAAACACCAGGATCAGCGACGCGGGATTAAAGCACCTGCACGGTCTAACGAGTTTGTCGTATCTGTCATTGGCCAAAACGGACGTTACCCATGAGGGGGTCATGGAAATACAAAACACGCTGCCGAATTGTTATGTGCATTGGAAGAAATTGATCGAGTATCCGAAGCGAAAGTCAGCGACAGTCCCTTAGTCGCCGTGCCCCAGTTCCTGTAGTGCACGCGCTAACGCAGCGGCGGAGGCGTAACGATCGGCTGGTAATTTTTGTAGGCAGCGCAAACAGATCGCGCGCAGGGCGGCGTCGACTGCGATGGGAAATCGGTCACTCAATTCATGCGGTTGGGTAACGTCGCGACGGCTAACTCATTATTTCTACGGCGCAGTGACTTCCGTCCCCAGTCGAGAGCCATGGCAATTCACCGTAACGGTTGCGTCCGATCTGAGATGTTGTCCATAATCGTTGTTGACCAGACGTCCAAGTCCACACATGGCCAAATATGCGAACAGATGGTTGGCATTTAGGTGCTGAAGTGCAATTACGAGGCAACGCTCCCTCATTTCACCCTACTTTACAACCCTTTCGTCGAGGCCGCTTTCGAATGGCAAAATCCTCCAAGAAACCGCAGCCAGTTCTGCCAAAAGACGCGCTCACACGAGTTTCGGTTGGGCATTCGTTCGCCGAGTATGACACCTTGCTCGAAAATAAATGGGCTTTTGTAAACACTCCTGCAATGGCACAGGCTGTGGAGTCCACCGGAGAAAAGTGTCTTTTCGTTGGGCGTCGAGGTACGGGAAAAACGGCGATAACTCGATTTGTAGAGTCAAACAAGCGCGCGACGATTATCCACCCGCAAACGTTGTCGTCAGCTAATCTTCCGGACGGTATTGATAAGTTTAAGGACACGCGACAGCGCCCATTCACGTCCATCGTACACGCATTTAAGCGAACACTCTTGCTTGAGTTTCTCGCCGCTTGGATTCGAAATGGCGATGTCAACGAGTATGAATTCGTAGGGGACGTAAAACGTGAGTCGCGTTTATTACAGGAGGAAGACTTCGACTTTAAGTTGGTCGCAATTCTTGAAGAGTATGAACACGCGTCGAAATCTGAAAAGGAATGGTTGAAGTATTTGAGGCGAGTGAAAGCGCTTGCGTTAGGGATGGGCAATCTCTCGGAGGGCATAGCAAAACACCGGATTCTAATAGACAGAGTTGACGAGGACTGGGATGGATCGGATAAAGCAATCGTGATGTTGATGGCGCTTATGCATGCCGCAGTGCAACTAAATATTGAAGTCTCGTTCGCTCGCACAATGGTGTTCTGCCGAGAGAATATTTTCGAGAGAGTTCGGGAGATAGACAACGAGTTTGCTCGATTGGAAACATGGATTGTTTCACTCGACTGGACTCGTGAGCTCCTTTTGCAATTGGTTGAGCGCCGCCTGCTTGTGCCGTTCAACACGAGAACGCCTCTAGGCGGTCCAACATGGGACCATTTTTTTGAATTAGAGAACGGTGTCTCTTCGTACGAGTGGGTGTTTGAGCAATGCCAACATCGTCCACGTGATGTACTCATGTATGTCGACTACGCAATTGACGGAGCAAGGGCACGCAGGCACAACCAAGTTCAGATCGAGGATCTTCACGAGGCAAAAAAGAAATTTTCTGACAGTCGACTAAAAGACCTTGGCGACGAATATTCTGAGAACTTCCACCAGATTCAGCTCGTTCTCGCCCGTTTCTTTGGGTTGACTACATGTTACACAATTGCGGCTATCCGGGATATCATAGCTGCCCTAATTGCAGACGAGCAGATAAAAACTGCTTGTGGAAAATGGATTTATGCAAACTCTGCGCCGGAGTCTTTCATTGGACTATTATTTGACATCGGTTTCATCGGCATACGAAATCCTAGTGCGAACATCGTCTACCGCTCGCACGGTGCACGCGCAAAGGCATTGCCGAAAATTGATGATCATACGCAAATTGAGATACACCCAACGTTCCACGATGCTCTTCAACTCCGAGACAGCGTGCTAACCGAACTGAAAGATGCAACATTGCGAGAGGTGGGGATCTTACTAGATATACCAGGTTCGATTGACCTTGTGGAATACCAAGACAAACTGGATTCGCTCGCTGAGGAGCTAAGTACCCTTCCCAAAGGTGAAAAGCATGCGACGGAATACGAGGATGTTGTCGGTCAGGTAATTAAATATAGTTTATTTCATGTTCTTACGAATCTTGAGCCGCAAAGCCCCGGAAAAAAGGGAAGGGTACGACGAGACTGGATTGCCGCAAATGTCGCCCATGCTGGTTTCTGGAATATGGTGAGAAACCGGTACGGTGCAACACAGGTGGTTTTTGAATGTAAAAATTATGAAACATTGGATTCGAGCGATTTTCAACAAATGGGATATTACTTATCGAGGCCGATCGGTGGTTTTGGTGTGATAGCATTTCGTGGTGAGATTAAGAATCACTACTACGAACATATCCAAAGAATTGCGAATCAGCAGAATGGAAACGCTATCGTAGTGTTACTTGGTGATCGCGACCTTCGTGTATTTATTCGACAGGCACGAAATGGAGGGGTCAAGGATGGTCATATTCAAGACATTTATGACAAAACAGTAAGAAAGATATCGTAACCCAAATTTGCCTTTTGTTGTCACTCAATTCAAATGACGTTGGTACGTAACCCGAGTGATCGTGCCTGGCATTGAAACACACTTTGCTAGGCGAAGCACGAACCTGAATAACATGGCCCTAATTGAAACCAAGTATTCTCGACCAAACCACCCGACCATGACCACCCCCCCCTGGCAAATCGACGGCTACCAACACATTTGGATGCCCTACACGCAAATGCAGACCGCGCCGCTGCCGGTGCCGGTGGTGGGGACCGACGGGGTGTCGCTGATTCTTGCCGATGGGCGGCGGGTGATTGATGGGTTGGCTTCTTGGTGGTCGGCGTGTCATGGGTATCGGCATCCGCATATTGAAGCGGCGGTCGAGCGGCAGTTGAAGGCGATGCCGCATGTGATGTTTGGCGGGATCAATCACGAACCGGCGCTGCGATTGGCCCAGCGGTTGGCGGCGCTGTTGCCGGGGGATTTGAATCGTGTGTTCTTTAGCGAATCGGGTTCGGTCTCGGTCGAGGTCGCTATGAAAATGGCGGCGCAGTATTGGCTGAACCGGGGTGTGCGCGGGCGGACGAAGTTTGTCAGTTTTTTGCATGCCTATCACGGCGACACGATCACAGCGATGTCGGTCTGCGATCCGGTGAACGGCATGCACGCGCACTTTCGTGGGTTTCTGCCAGAGCAATTCAACACCGACTTGCCGCTGGATGAGGAATCGACAACAGCGCTCGATCGGTTGTTGGGCGAGCATCGCGACGAAATCGCTGCCGTGATGCTCGAGCCGATCGTCCAAGGGGCAGGGGGGATGCGATTCCATCCGCCCGAAACCGTCGCCACGATTCGCCAGTTGTGCGATGCGCATGATGTGTTGTTGATCGCCGACGAAATCGCGACGGGTTTCGCGCGGACGGGGACGATGTTTGCGTGCGAGCAGGCCGACGTCGTGCCGGATATCATGTGTGTGTCCAAGGCGCTCACCGGTGGCACAATGCCGATGGCGGCGACGGCGGCGACGGACCGTGTGTTCGAAGCGTTTCTCTCCGATGATCCGGCGCATGCACTGATGCATGGTCCGACATTCATGGCGAATCCGTTAGCGTGTGCGGCGGCGCATGCGTCGTTGGATTTGTTTGAGCGCGAGCCGCGTCTTGAGCAAGCGCGGGTGATTGAAACAGCGATCGCTGAACAATTGGCCGACTGTCGAGAGTTGCCGGGCGTGGTTGATGTCCGCGCGAAGGGCGCGATTGGGGTGATTCAGGTTGACCAGCTGCGGCACGTCGGTTGGCTGCGCGAGCGATTTTTGGAAGAGGGCGTTTGGATCCGCCCGTTCGGCGATGCGATTTATATCACACCGTCGCTGGTGATATCACCGGAGGATTTAAGCACGTTGTGTGCGGCGATGGTGGCAGTTGTTACGCAGTGGTCGGAGCTTGGGGAGTGACGGTGGTGAGGGTTGGGGGAGACCTTCGGTCTGGGCTTGTGCGGGGTCGGGAGACCCGCGCACAACAAGTGTTAAATGTGCGTGAGCTTGTCCCCACAAAGCCAATCCATTAATGCAAAATTGTCTGTCTCAACGTCTCCCACCTCGGACGTATAAACTGCGAATTTTCCAGACACTTTTTTAGCGTGCAGTTTTTGTATGTTTACCTGATTCCAGCTTGCATATATCCCCGATCTGAGCCATGCATAACTCTCCTTAAACAATGAATCCGACTCAGCCATAATCTCCTCTTCAGGAAGATCTTGGTCCCAAATAGCATAAGAGATTGCGTTAAGCTCAGGTATCATGACCGATATTACAAACTTTGTGCAATCATATGGGTCGTCGTCAGGACTCCCGGGCTTCACACCAATCCATGCTGGACACCGATTGCACATCCAAATTGCCCGGTCGATTGCAGGATCGTCGATTCTGGCATAAAAGCGTCGCCACATTTTGGCGATGACAGAAGTCGCTCGCTTAGATGGATATTTTAGGTCGATCTTTAGAGTTTCATATCGTTTATTCATAATCAGTCAATATACCCGAAGAGGTCAATAAAAAAGTCGGTGCCAGGATTGTCATGAATAAGTGTACCAAGGCGTCTGGGAAAGACCATTTTGAATTTAGCGGTGAATTCGCCGACACCTAACAGATCGCCCGCATCGGTCGTCTCTCAACATGATTGAAATGCCATGTCATTCCCTGAACCCCAATTGAAGCAAGCGCGCCGGCATCTGCGTCGGTCCGATCCGGTGATGCGTTCGTTGATCGATGCGGTTGGGCCGCCGGTGTTGAAGTTGCGGCCGCAGCGGTTTCAGATGCTGGTGCGTTCGATCATTGCGCAGCAGATTTCGACCATGGCGGCGCGGAGTATTCGTCGGCGGTTTGATCAACTTGTCGGTCCGGGGACCACCACAGCGGAAAAGGTGGCGCGGCTTTCGCCCGCTGAAATGCGGACGGCGGGGATTTCGCCGCAGAAGGCGATGTACTTGCACGATTTGGCGGCCAAGGTGTTGGACGGTACCGTGCGACTGCGGACCGTGGGGCGGATGAGCGATGACGAGGTGATTGCCGAATTGGTACAGGTCAAGGGAATTGGCGTCTGGACGTCGCAGATGTTTTTGATGTTCTGCCTGGGCCGGCCGGATGTCTTTCCGCACGGCGATCTAGGAATTCGCAATGCAATGAAAAGCCTGTACCGTCTGGAAGATTTACCCGACCGCACGACCAGCGAAGAACTCTCCGCCCCCTGGCGACCGCATGCGACGATTGCCAGCTGGTACTTGTGGCGGAGTCACGACCTCAAGACAGGCGCAGCGGACGGGCCGGATATTTTTCCCTGCTAGTCGTAGTGCACAGACTAACGATAGCTGTCAGGCTCAGGCTGGCTGGGGACGAGCATTCGCTCGCCCCCCAGTTCGTTTGAGATTCTTGCACTTACAAGTAGTTTCAAAACCATTTCAAACAGTAAATATTTTTGGGATGCGACTTAAATGCTTGAAAAACGCCTTTACCATCGAGCCTTGGGATTATCCGAAATCTTTTTTCAGTGAACACTGAGTAGTGGTTTTGCAACTAGTTTTAGAATGATGTGAACTAAAAATCATGCCGCCATTTCGTCGACTGGCGGGTTGAGAAAACAGGCTCTCCCGATTATCGTTGAAATTATCATTTCCGAGCTAGGGGGCTACCAATCCTCAGAGCGCTCGCGATTAACGCATCCACACCAGACTTGTCGGAGCTGATTGATGATCATTCCAGAATCACCTGTTTTTCGCATTCTACTCCTCATTATTCTCGTCACCATGGGTGGCTGTAATAAGAATTCAGCGGAACCAGAAGAGGGCGACTTGGAAGTTGACGCTGTTGGTGAGCCGGCCAACAACCATGAAGATCAAGGCATAGAACTCGTCACCTTGGATCTCTCAGAAACCGGTGTTCCAGCGTTGATTGATGTGCCAAAGGGGACCAAAATGGATTGGATTATGGACCCAAATGGCCTAGGAGACACGAGCGGCAAATCCCGAGAAATCAATTTCTACAATGGCTCCTTTTTTATACTCACGATGCGGAATACGATGCCGCTGTTGGATACAATCGAGAATATTCGCGAATATGCTCAGAATAAGTACACTGACATCGTTAGTACCGTGGAGGTCATCGACGACCAGGTTGTGATTTATCATTCACAAGAAGGAACCCCCGCCCCCCAAGATGCTGTTTATGAACTCATTGCTGTTGTCTCCATCGGTGACAAAGACTTTCTTTTCAATAATTCAGAAGACGAAAAATGTACGCGCGAGCAGATTGAATTAATGAGTCAATGCGTTCTCTCTCTGAGACCGGTGGATGAATCCACGGAATAGAGGTGGTGCTTCTCGTTCTAGAATCAGTTGCAAAATCGCTAACTGTTCACTACCGGAACCAGTTTTGAACCGGAAACAGTTTTGAAACTGGTTGTAGTAAACTGGGGGGGGACTTCGCCCGTCCCCAGCCCCCCCTGACGTCTCTGACCAATGCAGGACATTTCGAGTTGGGTAACCTACGAATACTTTGCATTCTCGAAAAATCTGGGGAATAAAACGGCTTGTCGGTGGATCTTATAAAGCGTGGATGACATCCGGCCCCTTCTGGGCCGACGGCCCCAATGCCTCAAAGGGATCATCATGCGCCGACACCTTTCCTTGCTCACGTTGACCGGTTGGTTGGTACTCCCCTTTTTAATGGGAGGCTGCAGCGAGCAAGTGCGGGAAGACCGCACGATCACGTTTTCCGACAACGGAAAGGCGGCCGGTTTCCAACATGGAGCTGAGGGGGTGTTTGTCACCAACTCGCAAACCGGTGCGTTGGAGAAAGTCTTCCAGCCAGACGAATACACGCTCGCAACCAGTACGCCGCTGTGGGCGCCCGACAATAAGCGGATGTTGTTCACGACAGCCGTCGCGCGGCAAATCGACCCCGACGCGCCGCCTCCCGGTCCGGCCGCAGCCATTCCCTGGGACATCGCGCCTGAAGGTCGCGCGTTTCTAAAACAGCCGATCCGATACACCTGTTGGTTGCGCACGGAAACTGCCGATGCGGACACCTCAAAACCGGTGGCCTTGTTCGAGGCCGATTGCCTGCACACGGGATACGTGGCCGCAAACTTGGCGGTCCGTTGGCATCCCGGCGGGCAGAAGGTGTTGTACGTCAAACAGGTCGATGAACATCATCACGGAGTCTATGAATTCGACATCGATTCCCGCGCGTCGCGGCGCGTCTTTCCGCATGCAGCTTCCGCGGTCATTTTTGATTATTCGCCTGATGGGAAATATCTTGTCTGTCTGGCGGCGGCGAATAAAGAACCGCCATCGCGGCATGGGATGTGGATCAGTGAAACCGACGGCGCGAATTGGTGGCGCGTGCCGCAGACTGCTATTGGCCGGGGGCAAAATGGGTTGGTCTCGATTGAAAAGCTCCGCGCCGCTCGCCCAGCTTGGTCCCGGCAAGCAGCGCACTTCGCGTTTATCACCGCATCGACGCCGGCCGAAAACCAAACGGAGTATGTGCTGTATGTCGGCAACGCCGAGTCGCGTGAGGTGCGTCCCCTTCTGACCGACTCCAAACAACTGGCACAATTGCATTGGGCGCCCGATGGCAAGCGAATGGGAATCGTGGCTGGTGAGCAATCGCCCTTGTTGCAGTTCGTCGCGTTGGACGGCACGCGATCCATACCGATCAACGTTCGCCCGGTGCGAAAATTTGCCGGGTGGAACGCAACGGGGGATCAATTGGCCTATGTTGCTCCAGAAGCATTCTCACGCACGCTGGGTGACAGTTATTGGGCGATGGCATTTTTCCCGCAGCCGTTGGCGCGCGACGTAATCTATGTTGCTCCCGGGAATGGAAGCGCAATAGGCGATGCGGTCTTTTCCGGCATGCGGGTCACGTTTCCGCATTGGTCGCCGACCGAAGAGAAACTTTCGGTGTGGTTCACGTACACACCAACCTATCGCTCATTGCTCACGGAGTTTCTCAGGTGGGGGCTACAGCAGGGCGATCCGGCGGCGATTTTTGATGTCGAAACGGGTGACATCGAGTGGATGACGGTCAATGCTGCTGAGAAAGCACAGGTGGGACATTACCATCTGTTGCAGAAAGATTATGATGCGGCGCTGGAATGGTATGAACAAGCGGCGGCGGAACTTCCTCCTGAAATTCCTCCCGAATCGGAGTCGATGTTTCAGCCATTTGTTGGACAACAGAA
Organism: Symmachiella macrocystis; assembly: GCF_007860075.1. Lineage (NCBI taxonomy): Bacteria > Pseudomonadati > Planctomycetota > Planctomycetia > Planctomycetales > Planctomycetaceae > Symmachiella > Symmachiella macrocystis. The sequence continues at coordinate 581,804 of NZ_SJPP01000001.1, read as the reverse complement.
TTTTGCGTTCTTTCATTACTACTGTCTCGATAAATTGGGCCGCACCGAGGAGGCGGCAGCGAAGTTGGCTGAGTTCGAACGCACGTTTTTCCCGCCCCCTGCGGAAATCCCTGAAACAGCAACGCCCGAAGAGCAGCAATTGGTGGCGGATCAGAATCAGTGGTTGGACACACAGACGTCGATGCCGCGTTTGCTACGCAATTTGTACATCGCCGAAGTCTTCTTGAGTCTAGAGGCCGCTGCTGAGGCCGAAACGTTTTTCCGCGCCGCCCTGGAAACCGCACCTCACAAAAATGCCGGGCTGGCCGATGCGATTGTGCTGTCGCAAATCTTGTTGGTGCGTCAAAAGACGGCGGAGTATGCTGACTTTGCCACAAACACCTTAGCTCCGTTGGTCAAACAGACGTTCCATTTTGAACAGTATGGACCTGCGGCCGAAGACCGTGCTCTGATGCTACTGCCGGAGCATCTCGCGGTGACATCGCTGGTGCCGATGTTCTCCACAGAGTTTGTCGCAGGACTGACCGCTGAACAGTTGAGCGCGCTCGTCCCCCAATGGGAAGCGCTTCGCGAACAGTCTGATCACGATACGGCGAAATTGGGGTGCAACTTATTTCTGCATGCGGCCTATCAACGATTGGACCGCCCCGCGGAACAGATGCGTATCGAACAGGAGCTTGCGAAGAATCCCCAACGGGACCAATTGCTCCCTGCGGGCGGGGTTCAAGAACTCGTGCGCGAGTTCCGTGAAGGGATCGCCAGACAAACCCCGTAGGTTGAGTCGGGCTGCCGGAAACTTGCCTTTAGTCGTGGGCGCGGGTGATTGACGGGTTGGTCCGGGTGGTTTAGATTGAGCTATCAGAATCACTTTATACCTTTCTCGATGACTTCACGGTGACGCTATGCTGGCCAAACGGATTATTCCCTGTCTCGACGTGCATGGTGGACGTGTGGTCAAAGGGACCAACTTTGTCAATCTGCGCGATGCGGGCGATCCTGTTGCGGTGGCGGCGCGGTATGAAGAAGAAGGGGCCGATGAGTTGGTGTTTTTGGATATCACCGCCAGCCATGAGGAACGCGATATTCTGGTCGACATCGTGCAGCGGACGGCGGAGGTGATTTTCATGCCGTTGACGGTAGGCGGTGGGATTCGCAATTTGGATGACATTCGCACGCTGCTCAATGCGGGGTGTGATAAAGTTTCGATCAATTCCATGGCGGTCAAAGATCCGGAATTCATTCGTCAAGCAGCTCGGCGATTCGGCAGCCAGTGCATTGTGGTGAACATTGATCCCAAGCGAGTCGATCGGGAGGGTGAGGAGTTTTGGGAAGTGTTCATCAACGGCGGACGTGTACCGACCGGCTTGCAGGCGGTCGAATGGACACGTGAAGTCGAGGCGCTTGGGGCGGGGGAAATCGTGTTGACGTCGATGGATGCCGACGGAACCAAAGATGGCTACGACTTGCCGATCACCCGCGCCGTGGCTGAAGCGGTGAAGATTCCGATTGTTGCCAGCGGCGGAGCGGGTTGTCCTGAACATCTTTATCGAGCGGTGACCGACGGGAAAGCGGATGCAGCTTTGGCGGCCAGTATCTTTCATTATGGGGAATATTCGATTCCGGAAACCAAGGCCTATTTGGCCGAACGTGGTGTTATTGTGCGGCCCAATCCGGTTTTGCCGGGTTAGAATCGTGTCATGAGCCGCGCGGGGAAGGATGCGCGTCGGCGAGAAATCGTGCTCCTTGCGAATTGGCGCTAGCGAATCGCCGCTTGTGCACGTTAGAATAAGAAGACCCAGTGTGCTCCGCCTGTTTCGCGGGCGTAAGTGCGGCGGGTATTGTGTCTTGAGTGATTTCGCAGTTGATTCGGAGCAAAGTTGATGGCGACCGCTACTGAAGCTACCACAGACTCGTCAGATCCGGAAATGCCTTCAGTCACCGGTCCCGCCGGCGATTTAGAGGTCAATAAGCTTTTTCGTCAGTTGATCAAATTTGAGGGGTCGGACTTGCACCTCAAGGTGGGCAAGCCGCCGATCTTGCGGATCAAGGGAACGCTCCGCGAATTGCAGATGGACATTCTGACGAAAGAAAAAATGGAGCAACTCTGCTTCGCCATGATGGACGATCGGGCAAAGCGGATTTTCGACGTCGATGGCGGTGCGGACTTTGCCCATATCGTGGAATACGAAGGTGAAGACTGGCGTTTTCGTGTGAACCTGTTTATCCAAATGGGTCATGTAGGCATGGTCTCTCGGAAAGTCGAGCGGTTCATTCCCAACTTTGAGGGCTTGAACCTGCCCCCAATTATGGAATCGCTGTGTCAATTCGACCAAGGCATGGTGCTGCTGGCTGGTGTGACGGGTAGTGGTAAAAGTACGACGATCGCCTCGATGTTGGACTGGATCAACGAGCGGAAACGCAAACACATTTTGACGATCGAAGACCCGATCGAATTTGTGTATACGGAAAATAAAAGTTTGATCAATCAGCGCGAAGTGGGGATCGACGTTAAGGACTTCGAGATCGCCATGAAACATGCCGTCCGGCAAGACCCGGACATCATGCTGGTGGGCGAAATGCGGGACAAGGAAACATTCTCGACCGCCATGCACGCGGCCGAAACCGGACACTTGGTCTTTGGAACCATCCACGCCTCGACCGCTCCCAGTACCATCGGTCGGATTTTGGACCTGTTTCCACAAGACATGCACACGGCATTGCGTAGTAGTATGGGGTTCAACCTCAACGCGATCGTCGCTCAGAAGTTGTTGCCGACAATTCGCGACAATCCCAAGCGGGTCCCGATTGTGGAAATCATGACCATGAATCCCACGATCCGCAAATTGGTGATCGAAGAGATGGACGAAAAGCTGCCCGATGCCATCATCATCGGCCGCCAAGAAGGCATGCAGACCTTCAACGACAGTTTGAAATATTTCATCGACCATGAATTCATCAGCCGTGCCACCGCCTTTGAAGTCTCGCCCAACGTGGAACAATTGAAGATGATCCTCAAAGGCATCGAAGTCAAATCGCGGGGGATTTTGTAAGATTCGTCACTTCACGGTGGGCGGTCCACGGTCGCCTCTCATATCTATGCGCAGGATTCGTCGCCAACCTATCGCGGGAGCCATCGTGTTCAAATCTCTTTTCGTTAGCTGTCTCATCTGCTTGGGGATGTGGGCCAGCCTCCCTGCGGTTGCCCAGGCTGAGCCTGCCGATTCGGTCATTGCGACGCTCCCCATAGCACCCGTCGTTGCCCAGTCGCCCACACCGACCAAATTGACCGGACCCGCTTCCTATCCGGTTGTTCCTGGCCGACGGTTTTATCGTGGCAATAATCCCATTCGCCCGGAGGTCGGGGGATACCTCAACCTGTTGCGGCTGATTCCGATTGTGGGACTCTTGATTCTCTGGGTCTGGTCGACCTATTGGATCGACCAAGACAGCCGCGGATTGAAACTGGATGCCGCGCAGTGGAATGCAATCGCGCTATTATCCGGCGTGGCGGCCTTTTTATTGGTCTTAGTGCTACCACATTTTGGTATCGGTTTTTTGGCGATGTCGCTGTTGTATGCGGTTCCGTTGGGGTTATACATCCGCGAACGCAACGACCGTGTTCCGGAAAACTCAAAAGTGATGACGCCCCGCCACATTGAAAAGGTGGTACGCCGGCAATTGGGGCGGCTCGGCATCGACATGGGCAGCCGCAACACCCGCGAAGAATCGATCGGCCCGCCGATTGAATTCATAGGCAAATCGGTGTCCGGGTTGGGGGGAGACGAAGGTCGTTCGCGGCAGGTCGAAAACTCCAAAGGTTATTTGGCTGCCAAAGAGTTGGTCTACGACGCCATCTTGCGCCGCTCGACCGATATTCACCTGGAACCGATGAAAGATCAGGTCGCTACTCGGTATCGCGTCGATGGGGTCATGTATCCCGCTGAACCGTTCGATCGCGCGGTGGGCGATGCCGTGATCAACATCTTCAAGGTGTTGGGGGCCATGGATATCACAGAACGCCGTCGCCCGCAAGATGGTAGTTTTTCCGCCGATTTGGAAGGCCGGCAAATCGACTTTCGTGTGGCAACGCAAGGCACGCAAGCCGGCGAAAAACTCAGTTTGCGGATTCTCGATCAAGCCAACTCCGTCAGTCAACTGGCTCATCTGGGACTGCGCAAACAGGTCCAAAAAAAACTCGCGAATATCATTCATCAACCACACGGATTGCTGCTGAGTTGCGGTCCCACTGGAGCAGGGAAGTCGACCACACTGTTCGCCGCCCTGAACGAGATCGATTCCTATCAGCGAAACATCATCACCGTCGAGGACCCGGTGGAATACCGCTTGGAAAACGTCTCACAGATTGAGATTAACAGTAAATCGGGACAAAACTTCGCGACGTCCTTGCGGAGCATCCTCAGGCAAGACCCCGACGTACTGATGGTGGGGGAAATCCGCGATGGCGAAACGGCGAAAATCGCCTGCCAAGCAGCCAATACCGGGCACATGGTTTTTTCCACCATTCATGCCAACGATACCTTCACCGCGTTGTTCCGTCTGCTGGATTTGGGGGTAGAGCCGTTCGTCGTCTCCACATCAATCACAGCCATCCTGGGCCAACGTCTCGTACGGAAGTTATGCCCTGACTGCAAGGAAGCCTATAAGCCCAGTTCAGAATTGCTCAAAAAAGCAAACCTGGCCCCTGATAAAATCGAAGCCTTTTATCGCCCCCCCACAAATCCGCAATACGAATGTCCTTCGTGCAACGGCTTAGGATTCCGTGGCCGGATTGGGGTGTTCGAATTGTTGGTGATCACTGATCGCATCCGAGACATGATTCGCGAAAATCCTTCGATGTCCGCCATCAAAGCCGAAGCGCGCAAAGAGGGGATACTCTACATGCAGGAAGAAGGATTGCGGCTGGTGGTGCATGGTGCAACATCGATGCAAGAATTGTTGCGCGTCATCAAATAGTTATTACATCCACGCGTAGCTGTCGTCGCTCGCGGCGGGCTGCGTTACTATCGCCCCAACAGGCTGACCAATCGTCATGGAATTGTTGTTCAACGGACTACTGTTATTGGTCTTCGGCATCGTCACCTGGTGCGTCGCCAGCGAAGGCGCCTGGGGCGCCGGCATCATCCTGCTGTCCGTCGTCTTTGCCGGGCTGCTGGCGATGAACTTTTTCGAACCGCTGGCCATCGGTCTGGATGGTATGCTGCCGGCCGGTTATGCCGATATCGTGGCGCTGTGTCTGCTGTTTACCGGATTTGTTTCGCTGCTGCGCGTTGCCACCGAATGGATTGCGCCCATCGATATCGAACTTCCCGCGCCGGTCTATCAAGCGGGGCGGTGGGGCTTCGCCGTGATCACCGGTTATACGACAATGGCCTTTCTGCTGACTGCCTTGCACACAGCACCGTTGCCCCGGGAGTTTGCCGGATTCAAACCAGAGCGAAAAAACCTACTCAATATGGTGGCTCCCGACCGTCAATGGCTGGGTTTTACGCAATATGTCTCCGAGCACGCATTGAACAATAGCGTCGCAGGTCGCCGTCGCGTGTTCGACGGCCTGGAATTTCGCCGTCCCGGACGTCCCAGCGATACCCTGTGGGCCGCGTTTCCGATCCGCTACGCCACCCGCCGCGAACTGATCTCCGGCGCATCGTCTAGCAGTTCATCGGGCAACACTCTGAGCGCCGGCGGCGGCTCAAGCGGGGGAGGAAGCAGTAGCGGCCCCCCCAAGCGCGGCACCGGGATGTAATCAACCGCGCCGGGGAGTTCACCCACCGCCAAAAACATGCTCGACAAATCGTGGCAGCAGTTGTTCGGTTTCCAGTGTGTCGCGGCACAATTCGCCGAAGTGTTCCGGCGGAATGTTTTCGATCCGTTCGACGTATTCCGGATAGATTTTGACGCGAGCTAACAGATCGTTGCGATTCAGTTCCGGGTGAAACTGCGTGCAATAAATCGGCGCATCCGCAAAACAGTATGCCTGGTTCTTCACCCGCCTGGATGAGGCTAGCAGCACGGCGTTTGCTGGTAAGCGCGTCACGCAATCCTCATGCCCCATCTGTCCAAAGAACGTTTCCCCCAGAGGACCAAAAATCGGATCAGCCCGGCCCGCTTCGGTCAACGTCAGCGTGTGCGTTCCGACCTCGGCCCGTTCCATGTCCTTGACCACTTCTCCTCCCATGGCGCGAGCCATGGCCTGAAATCCCCAGCAGGAGGCAAAGGTCGGCTTGCCCGCTGCATGCAATTGGCGGAGATAATCCAAGGCCCGCATCAGCCATTCCCCTTCGCCAGCGGCCGAATAATGCCCGCTGCCCCCCAACAGGCAAATATCCGCTTGCTCGGTGTTTTGACGCGACGGAAGGCTGTTGAGCATGTCGTGGACAGCAATCCGTTCCGTTGAGACCCCCAGGACCCGCGAAAAACTTTCGACTTCGTGGGTCTGCATCGGATCATTCGCATTCCGGACCTGGAGCAACAAATAGCGAAGGTTTTCGGCAAGGTTCATGGAGCGATCAGTCAGTGGATTGGGGCGACATAGCTTGATAAATGAAGCGCCCAGCTTAGAAGGCCCCGCCCAGTTGTTCAACCGGTCCAGGGCTGCGCGAGGGGCAGGGCGGATGCGAAATCGGAACAATCGGTCCTCTCGGATGTCGCGTTGCCCAAAACCAGGTCCGCCAACCGGTTCGCTGACTTGACGATCAAGTCAAAGGCCATATATTAGGAACACGCCCAGCCGAAGTGGCGGAATTGGCAGACGCGCTGGATTCAAAATCCAGTGAGGGTAAACCTCGTGTGGGTTCAAGTCCCACCTTCGGCACTCTACAAATCGACCCCAACGAACCCCATAGGCCCCTAAGACACGGGACCGAAGGGGTTCGTTGGGGTTTTTGTGTTTCTCGGGTCCCACAGGCACAAACCTAATTGACAAGTTTAGGATTGGCCTGAAGTTGGTGGAACCAGTTGCCAAACTGCTAACTCATCGAATATTTCGGTAGAACAATTGCGCCGTGATCGGGGTGAAAGGTGCCCCTACTGATGAGCCGCCCGGCGAATCGTTGTGCGGCAATGACTTACGCCGAAATCCAAGGAGAGGAATTAGACCGCGGTCCATTGTTGGTACAGTTCGTTCAGCTTGGCTTCTTGGGGTGTGCCGGTGTGCAGGACGACGCGATAGCGCAGGTTGAGTGTTTCCCCTTCCGACATCGTCCAAGGTGACTTGAGGAAAGCCAACGGCGACGGTGAAAGATGGCCATAGTCCCGCGTGAACCACGGGCAGTTGCCTCCGAAATTCTCCGGGTGATTCATGATGCAAATCCCTTCGACCAATTCCGGTCGGAGCTTTCGCTTGCCAAAATAACCACACCAATCCGCGGTTTTTCCATAGGTGCCTTTGGCGTTGAGATCTCCGTGGGAATTCATCAGCGTTCCGCCATAGGCGGGAGAAATGTCCGAAGCGGCCCGCATAGCAAAGAACGAATGTTTCGCCCGCTTGATGGAGATATCTTCGATGGCGGTGATCTCAAACTCGCAATCGATCCAGATTTGTGAATCATGGGGACGCGTGATGGTGTATTGACGCACATCGTTCAGCGGCGTGCTGCCGGGGCGAGTCCATTCGCATCTCTCGTTGAAGGTCACCAAGTTGTCGGTCTGCTTCTCGGTGTCCAGTGCTAATTCGACAGAACGAATTTGACCTGTCTTCAAAGGATTGTCCCCCCAGTAGTTCCCACCGTTGAGTGGGTCGCAGCCTAACCACAAACTGCGATGGTGCGGGTAGGGGAGAGCGCTCTCGGTAGTTAACGGCAATCCCGAATTGGGGCCGTTCAAGGGATAAAAGTAGGGATACTTCAAGTTCGACTGCGCCCGATACGCGAGGATCGGCAAATTGTCGTAGCGCACAATGAGATTCGAATGATTGCAATACGCCGTGAGTCCCTTGGCTTCGGGAACCGGCTGTGGGTAATCGATGGCCAACAATTCTGGTGAAAACATGCTGCCCAACGCAATTCCTGATACGGAAGCGGCACCGAGTGATTTTGCAATCATTTTTCGTCGAGTTAACATCAAATTATCCTTTTATGAAAATCGGTACGTCGCGATATGACTCGTTTGGACTCAGCGGCACTTGGGTCTGCCGACCTATCTGGTCAACCGGCGCGATGCTGTCGTTGTCATTGAGTGGATACGATTGGCCTTGCTGACTCAACCGTCTTTCACAGACAAGGGCAAGTCCACTGACACGCAGTGCGAGACAACGAATGTATCGCAAACAATGAGCGATTACCATTTGGTCATTGACAGATTTCACGCATGCAACGGTCTCGACGTACTGCTATTCGTCAGCCACACCGCACAGTATTACTTGGTCCCCCGCCATCACGGCTTGCCGGGGTCTGCAAGTTTTAATTCGATAACCTCGTTTTGATCAGATCAATCGAAAGACGCTGGCTTGGGTTTTCTGACATGCGCGGGGCGCTCGGCTAGCTAATCGATGTACAGAAACTCATTGGAGCACAGGAGCATGTGGACGAATTGTGCGAAGGACTTCTTCGGCACATCGGCTCCCGCGGCGTCGGAGGCTTCATAGAGTTGATCCAGGTGCTGCAAGTGCTCTTGCGCAGCTTCGACTTCAGAGTGCGACGGACTCCTTGAAAGCGCGAACCAGTAGGCCTGCTCAATCTTCTTGTCCAGCGGAGCATCGCTTCCGACGGTTTCTTCAACGCGGCGCGCTAGGTGGTCGGCGCTGTCGGTGAGGAATTCGCTGTTGATCATCGTTAACGACTGCAGCGGCGTCGCCGATGCCGACCGGCGCGTGCAGTTAACGTCGATGATCGGAAAATCGAACACACGCAAGAATGTAAGCGGGTTCGTCCGGCGGGCTATGAGATAAATGCTGCGCCGCTTGTCAGCAGCAACGGTCTGCAAACCGCTGGACGTCGCTTCCAGCAATACCGGCGGTCCGCCCAGCGTATAGTCCCCCTGACCACTGACAGCAACGACGGAATCGCGCAAAGCTTCGGCATCGAGTCGCCGCAGGTTCATTCGCCAAAGCAGTCGGTTCTCTCGATCGATGACAGAAGGAGATGACTGTCCGGCGATTTTTCTATCCTGTTCCTCGTCTGTTCCCGTTTTTGATGTCTGTCGGTAAGCCGTCGAGGTCATCATCATTTTGTGGAAACGTTTTGCGCTCCAGCCTTGCCGCATGAATTCTACAGCCAACCAATCCAGCAGCTGCGGGTGTGTGGGAGGCGTACCGGAGATGCCGAAATTCCCCGGCGTAGCCACGATACCACGGCCAAAATGATGCTGCCACAAACGATTCACAATCACCCGCGCGGTTAAAGGGTGGTCGGGATTGGTCAACCATTCAGCAAAGGCCAGACGCAAGCCGGTCGTGTTTCCCACTGCTGTTGTCGCGGGAATGGCAGCGGACATGCCCGGTTCGCTCAGAACCGTGAGGAATCCCGGACTGACTGTCGGGCCGGCGAACTCGACATCGCCGCGGTGTAGCAGGCGAATAGTGGGAGCCTCACCGACATCCCAAAGAGCCTGTATTTTCTCGATGCGAAGCGTGTCCAGAACCGCTTGGCCATCTCGGATTTGTTCTTGCAACGTGTCGCAAGCCATGCGGTCGGCCTCGCTCAAGGCCGCATCGACTTGAGCATCTGTCACGGAAACGGTTTTTTCGTACTTGCTCGCAAGCTCTTTCTGGTTCTTGTCGCGTTTTTTCGCTGCTATTGCGAGGGCTGCTTCGACATCGGCACGGACCGCTTCGGGGATCTGATTGAGTTTTTCCTTACGCAAACGATCCCGATAAGGCGCGCGAAGCTTCTTGAGCTGCGTTTGCAACTTGCTCAGAGTCGCGTTGGCTTCCTTCTTTTTCCGCTCAATTTCGGTCTGCTCGGTTTTCGAGACGTGGTAGAGATGTCGTTTCTTGGGCGGCAACCAATCGGTGGGATTGTATGCCGACGTAAACAACGACAGAAAACGATAATAGTCTGCTTGAGGAATCGGATCGAACTTATGATCGTGGCAGCGTGCACACGCCAAAGTCATCCCCAGCGTGCTTGATGAGACCCTTTCCATGAGCATGAACAAGGCTTCATAGCGATCGAACGGCAGGTTCGAAATATCTTCATCGGTGGCGTCCAACACATTGCGCAGATAGCCGGTCGCCGTGAGAAGTTCCAAAATTTCGGGCGTGTATTTTTCCGCGTTTCGCCAATCGACTAATTCGTCACCTGCGATCTGCTGGACCAAAAAACGGTCCCAGGGAGTGTCTTGATTCGTCGCATTGACGACGTAATCACGATAACGCCAATAGCCGTCGGACAACGTGGCCTTCGTGGGGTTGAAGTCTTTCCCCGCGGTATCCACATAGCCCACCACGTCGAGCCAATGCCGCCCCCAACGTTCGCCATAGTGCGGTGATGCGAGTAGTCGATCGATCAGGTGTTCGTAAGCATCCGGGCGGTCGTCGTCTAAGAATTCACGCGTCTGAGCGGGGGTCGGCGGGAGGCCGGTCAGATCGAAACAGGCCCGCCTGAGCAGCGTGAGTTTTGACGCATCGGGTGAGTACGTCAGTCCACGCGATTCCAATTTTGCCAGAATAAATTGATCGATAGGAGTACGAACGCGCTGTTTGGCTTTCACCTCGGGCAGTGGGACAGCCACGGGTTTCTGGAACGCCCAAAACTGACGATCCTCGTCAGTAATCGTCGAAGTCACCATCGAATCCGCTGACTGACTGTGCCGCGGCGTCACTTCGACAAAATCCGCAAACCGGCCTTTGTCGATCCAATGGGTGATGGTTTGAATTTCAGCGGCAGACAGTGGATCGTCCGAGTCGGGCGGAGGCATAGCATGGCTGGCGACTTTTCGGATGAGAATGCTCTTGTCGGAAAAACCTTCTACAATCACCGGGCCGCTTTTGCTACCGCGGACTAGAGACTCCAAGCTGCTGAGGTCTAACGCGGCATCCGGTTCGTCCTCGCCGTGACATGCGACGCAGCGCTCTGTCAGAATGGGTTGGATCTCTTTTTCGAATCGTGCGAAATGCTGTTGGACGTCCTCGGGCAACTCGGTCGATTCGTCGGACGGCGCACCGGTTTCGATCCAACGGCGCACCGTCTCGATTTCATCATCAGACAGTCTGAGCTTGAAGATCGCCGGCGGCATTTCGCGGGTCGAGACCTTCTTCCATAACAGACTCTCTTCCAGCGACCCTTTGACGAGGACCGCTCCGTTCTGGCTGCCGCGCATCGTCAAACGGGCTGAACGCAGGTCGAGTCCCAACTGCGGCGAACTCTTGCCGTGGCAGTTGAAACAGTAGCGTGTGAAGATCGGCAGAACGTCTTTTTCAAAGACAGGCTTTTCAACAACATCAGCCGAGGCCATCGACCCGTCAGCAATTACGATCGCGGCAATCACGATCATCAAGTAATTCGACATAAGAAGTTTCGTCATTCCGTCAGGTCATGAACTATAGACTGTGTTGCTCAACAGGTCGCCAACGACTTTGGCGCCGGTGACGGTCACATTGGAAGGAGTCTCAACACGACCGCCCAGAGGAAACTGGACTCTCTGGTGGTCTAACCCCAACTGATGGCAGACGGTGGCGATCATATCGGGAACGCCGACTCGATTGACGATGCTTTTGTAACCAAACTCGTCGGTTTCGCCATAGATCAGCCCCGGCTTAAATCCGCCTCCGGCAAACCAGAGAGTGAACGCGTTGCGGTTGTGGTCGCGGCCTTTTCCATTTTGTGTCGTGGGCAGACGACCAAACTCTCCGGCCCACATGACAATCGTGCTATCGAGCAATCCGCGTTGCTTGAGATCTTTGATGAGCGCCGCCGCCCCTTGGTCCGTCGCAGTGGCAATATTCGACATGCCTTTGCCGATATCGTTGTGATGGTCCCACGGTTGCCCGGGGCTTGTGGTGACTTGCACAAACCTCACGCCCGATTCGACAAGGCGGCGCGCCATCAAACAGCGCGTGCCGTATTTTGCAGTCGCCGGTTTATCGAGGCCGTAGAGTTTCTGTGTTTCCTGTGTTTCTCCGGCCAAATCGAGCACACTGGGCGCTTCCAGTTGCATCCGTGCTGCCAGTTCGAAGTTCTCGATCCGCGATTCCAACTCAGACTCGCCGGGACGATTGCGGAGATGTCGAGCGTTCAGTTGATTGAGAAAGTCCAAGTTGGCGCGCTGAGCGCCCGGCGGAAGTGACGCCGGAGGATTCAAATGGTGGATCGGTGCGCCGCGCGTACTGAACTCAACGCCCTGGTACAACGCAGGCAGAAAGGCGTTGGCCCAAAGTTGTTTCCCTCCGATTGTGTATCCATCCGGGTCGCGCAAGACGACGTACGCCGGCAGATTATTATTTTCGGTGCCCAAGGCATAGCTGATCCACGCTCCCATCACCGGTCTGCCGGGAAATATCTTGCAGGTGAGGAGCATGTTGAGCCCCTCCAGGTGATTGTTGTGCTCTGTGTACATCGAACGCACAAAGCATAGGTCATCCACAACGGTGCTGATGTGCGGCAACGCTTCGGAAACGTCCATGCCGCATTCACCATATTTTTGAAACTTCAACGGCGAAGGGAGCAGGCTGTTGACGTTATCTGGTTGGTGAATTTCGACTCCATCGGGGTGTGGTTTGCCGGCCATTTGTGTCAGCAGTGGCTTGGGGTCGAACAAGTCCATCTGACTGGGACCGCCGTTTTGGATCAGCTGGATGACCGCTTTGGCACCCGCCGGAAAATGCGTTTTCCGCGCGCGAAGATCACCGTGGATCGGAATGCGGGAGGGCTCCGGCGTTTCCGCACCGAATTGCTGGTCCCCACCAAGTAAATCGGCAACGGCAATTTGTCCCAAGCCAAATCCGGAAAGTGAAAGCATTCCGCGACGACTGAATTGCATCATGTTCTAGCTTACAAAATCTGACTTGCGGGTTGGAACGCCGTTTCAACCACAACAAGTCGATGAAACAGCAATGCTCCTTTTCTTCTATTTTCATGATACACGAATAAAGCAGCCGGCCACAGAGATAGGCAAACCGTGACTAAAAATTGCCTGACGAAATTCCCGGTAATTCTGCATTTTTCGGCGAATTCTCGGCACTTGGCGTCTATGGCGACGGGCCGCAACACGTTGTCAGAAACGATTACTCGTTGGTTGGGGGGCACACATGTCACGCTGGCTGCGAATGGAACGATCGCAGTGACGCAAGTCGTTTGTTGTTTAACGCGGGGAGGGTTATCTAATCCCCGGATCGCTGCTAAACGGTCATCCAACAACCAGCGTCGGTCACAATCCCGTAGGCCGAACAACCGCCGATTGGACTTTCGCGGGTGGCCCATTTAGATTCTATCCGGGACGACGAAGTCGGCAGTAGGTTTGCTGAAGGTTGGACTTGGCTGATAGGAACATCCCTCCCACGTCTGTGCCGTACCGATAGAATCTTTCGGGGGCACCCTGCGATCTCTGGCAAAAGTACCGTCTAACTTCAACTCAGTTGACAGAAGCCAAAACATAATGCTGCGCTCGCTTCTTCAACTTTTTAAACGTCCTAAGCCCCGCAAGCCCGCCTTTGATGGACGGATGTCTGAAGTGAATCCCCAAGGGGGCAGAATCAAGGAGCTTCTCCGGCAATTCGTGGAACAGGGCAACCAGGAGAGTACGAAACAGGTATTACATTTCGTGAATAGCCGTATGGACGATGCTGTCCGAGTAGAGTCGAATAAGACGCACGAGGCCTTGATGCAAGCACATCAGGAAGCTGTGGAAACAGAAACCTTCTTTATTGACGTGGAGCCAGCGATACCAACCGGAACCGCCCGTAGGACGCGACAAAGCCCTATTGCAGACGACTTATTGGGAAATACTTGGGTTTATTGCGGTAATGCGACTCAGCTTTTCCGACATTCCTTTATCCGGGAAATGAGAAATCGAAGGCGACACTTTTTATGTGCGCCGCGAAAACGGTATTGGTAGTGGTCCGTTCTGTGAACAGTGCTTTGCACGAACCCAAAAGGCATACCTGTTGGCGCATTCCCCGACGGAGGAAGTTCACATGAAATGTCCCAATTGTGAATTGCCTTGACCAGAGTGAGGTGACTGACCTCCGCGAACAGATGTTCATCTCAGCTGGATGATCGCAGGGTCCAAAAAAACGGCGGCCGGATAGAGATTCCGGCCGCCGTTCTTTGTTTTCCAAACATCAAACATCCGTTACGGATGCTCGAGGTAATCGTCGTCGCTGCCGACGGCTTGTTCGATTCCCGTGTCTTGTCCGACCGTTTCGGGGAACGGGTCTTCGCGGATGACGTCGAAACCGGCCGGGACGATGGTTTGCAATTCTCTGGGAATCGTTTCTCCCTCGGCCAAGGTCAATCGGACGTGCTGTTTCAGTTGTACTTGGTCGCGACGCTCATCCGGTCCCTGAATCAACCGCATGTCGTCGATGCGGTAGGCGTTGTTTTCTTTGACCAACCAGACGACCGCGCCCAGGTTTTGGTCGCCCAAGACGACTTGTACGTTTTTCGGATTGGAGTTTTCGACGCGATGCAGCGGCATTTTCAAGTGCGATGCAGGTGTGACATTCAAATGCGGAATACATCGGCATTGGCTCCAAGCCATACGGTTGAGTTCACGTGACGAGTTCACAGCCACCAGTTCTAGGTTGTTCAAGCGGAAACCGGCAGCGAAATCATAGATAGGAATCATAATTTCCGCGGTCTGTTTCAGTGAATCGGGACGTCCCTCGCTGGGGAACAGGATGTCGTCCACTTTCATTTCACCATGCAGAGCACGCATGACATAGGTGACCGGCTTGTCGCCTTGGTTGACGGTGATTTCGGTCAGTTGTCCGCGGAAGACAATGTTTTCCGGAATGGGCGGTGTGTTGGGAATGTCGTTGAGCGGCAGATCATGAATCGTGTCGGGTGTCAGCCGTTCCCAAACACGTTTGCGGAAATCTCGTGTGGAAAGATAATCGAGCGTCTTCAGATCGCGTTGTGCCAGGGCGTGGCTAAATACCTGCATCGACTGTTGTGCATTAAAGATAGCTGCCAGGCGTTTTTCTTGCCGATCCTGCCAAACCGTGACATCATCGACGCGGTATTTTCGCGGTGCATTGACGGGGGTGTCTTTATCCCGCATGAGCGTGATTTGCAGTACATCGTCGGCATCGCGGATCACGAACTCGGCGCGGCCTTCGACAATATCCACGCTCCGATTGTCTTGATCGACGTTGTCCATTGCCGGGATTGGAAATGATGCGAGGTCCGCCGAGGCGAGAGCCCCTTTAAAGAACTGCGGTGTGGTCACTTCTTCCAGACCGGTTTTGTCGTTTCCATCGTAGGCGGCACGGAATGAATTTGTGGTGATGAGTACGGCGGCTAAGTCTTGAATGGAAGGGATGTCCCGAACTTCGCCGCGTGATTCTCCGGAAATGCTCACGGCGACATTGTCGACCAGCCAGCGTCCGTCGTGGTTCCGATAGGCGGCAATAATTTTGCGGCCGTTTTTGCTCATGGAAACTTCGGCGGAATCTTCAGCCATACGAGCGCGGGGGTTGAATTTCTTACTGCCTTTTCCCTTACCGTGCACGCTGGTCAAGATGTGGTCGAGATCCGGTGGCGGCAATTCAGCCATCAGACGCGCCAGTCGCGGCGTGCAACTTCCCAAAACCTGTTGGCGGTCGCCGTTGGTCCAGATGTAGTTGAACTCTTGCACGGCTAGCAGCAGATTCATTTGTTGGGCGACGGAACGATAGCGTTTTTGCCCGGTCCGTTGCGTTTCAGAGCGATGCACGTCATCAACAACCCAATTTCCGGAATCATCATCCTGGGTGATTGTGAAGACCAACTCGCGTTTCGGTTTGTCCTTTTCGCCAATTTCAGCGATGACAATTTTGTTTTCGCCCTCATCTTGGACATCTTTGATTGTGATTTGTCCTTTAGGCAGGTTGAGCACCTTCAAAGCGGCGAACGGTTCGGCCGGTTTGCTCAGCGGGAACGCTTGCTCTCCAAGCTTATCGGAGCTGCGATCGCGAACTTTTGCCAGGTCCTCTTCTTCGACCTGCTCCATCCACTGACTGATGGTTCGCATTTCCAGCGTATTGGCACACCCGGTTACGAGACTCGCCAACAAAGCGATCAGGAATAGCGACTTGGCGTTGAGATTCATACCAAAAATCCTTCGGCGGACACGCGGATCGTGCGATGACGACCTGGCGTCGCCCGAATTGAGACGGGACGGACTTTGAGACTTGATTGAGAGAGGTGAAGAGGGTCGGGGTTCTCGCAGATTTTCAAAAACGCGTCAAGGCCTTCGGCGGCCCGTCAAGCGAAGTTTTTACGACCGGTCATGAAGAACATCAATTTAAGACGCGCCGCAGGGGCGGAGGTCTCGATTTCTTCGAGCGCGATTGTGCGAACCAGAAGCCATTTTGGGCTGTTCATTCCGGGAACGTGTGCCGTAACGGACGTCATGCGAAATCGTTGTAAACGTTACGATTGGATCTCAGGTCCGTTTCCACACAGTTTTGTGCGTGCGGACGGACTCAATTTGGCACGCAATCGCGGATTCGGGCTAGCTTTACGGGGAGTGGATCTCAAGGTCCGCTTCACACCAACAGATCAGCTGCGCTTAAGAATTCATTGAAATTTATCCGCGCCCTGCCTTTCCCCTGGGAGCCAGAACTGTGACCATCGCCCTCTCAAAACGATTTGATGAATTAAAAGCGACCGGGTTGTTGCCCTCTCCGACTGGAGTGGCAATGGAGATTTTGCGTTTGACGCAAAACGAAGGCTCGACGATTAAGCAGATCGCTCAGACCATCCAAGCCGACCCGGCATTGACGGGACGGACCTTGAAATTCGCAAACTCCGCCCATGCCGGCGCCCGCAAACCGATTGCTTCGGTTTCCGATGCGGTCGTACGCTTGGGCATGCGTACAGTGGGAACGTTGTCGTTGGGCTTTTCGGTATTGTCCAGTTCGCGCCGCGGGCCGTGCGAGGGGTTTGATTACGACCGGTTTTGGTCGAATTCCTTGGTCTTGGGAATCGCCTCAAAAACGTTGTGCGGAATGACAAAAGCCGCTCCTCAAGAAGAAGGTTTTGCTTGCGGGTTGTTAAGTCAAATCGGCCGGTTGGCGCTGGCGAGCGTCTACCCGGAAGAATACGCTGAGGTGCTAACGACTTGGGCGAACGGTACTGGGAACGAATTGCGGGATTTGGAACAACAAGCGTTCAGCACCGATCATGCGGAAATGACTGCGGCAATGTTGGAAGACTGGAGATTGCCCGAGTCATTCCGTATTGCGGTCTTAAATCAAATTGACGATCACCGCAAAGCGCCCTCGACAAAAACGCAGTCCGACGTATTGACTCTCATTCTCCAAACGGCCAATCAGATCGCTCGGGTCTGTGTCGAGGACGAAGACAGCCGCGCGGAACCAATCAAAAAGCTCATGGCTTGTTACGACCAGATTGACTTGGAATCGTCTGGGTTAGCGGAATTGTGCGACGAGGTCGCCGAGCAATGGCAAACATGGGGCGAAATCCTCAACGTCAATACGCGAGAACTGCCGAAATTCGAAGAGATATTGGAGAAATCGCGCGAGGTGGAATCGGAAGTAACGGTTGAGGAGCAGATCGAACCCGAAGGCGAGAACGACCCCCAACCCAAATCGTTGCGGATTTTGGTCGCCGAGGATGATCCACTGCAACTGGCATTGATCACAAAACTCGTAAAGGCGGCCGGGCATTCCGTTGTCGGAACGTCGAATGGCCGCGAAGCGTTACGAACCGCGTTAGAAACAAATCCCGATGTCGTGATCACCGACTGGATGATGCCGGAGATGGACGGGTTTGAGTTGTGCCGATCGTTGCGGAAAGCGAAGTTTGGTCGCCAGTTGTATCTGATCATTATGACCAGCAACGGCGAAGAAGAACGGCTGGTCGAGGCATTTGAAGCCGGTGCGGATGACTATTTGGTCAAACCACTGCGTGCCCGGCCCTTGCAAGCGCGAATTCGCGCCGCTGTGCGGATGATCGAATTACAGCACGAGGTGGAACTGGAACGAGAGCACATTCGACAGATGACGGCTGAACTGGCGGTCGTCAATCGCAAGTTGGAACAGGCGGCCTTTACGGATGCGTTGACCGCTTTGCCGAATCGGAGATACCTGATCAAATGTCTCAAGGAAGAGTGGGCCACGATCTCCCGCAAGGGGGGGCAACTGTCCTGCATGTTGCTAGATATCGATCGTTTCAAAAGCGTCAACGATACCTACGGACATGACGTGGGAGACTTGGTTTTGAAAAAAGTTGCGGCAATTCTGCAAACCGTGACTCGCGATAGCGACGTCGTCTGCCGGCAAGGTGGAGAGGAGTTTGTTGTTGTCTGCCCGGGAAGCGATCTCCAGTCAGCGGCACTAGGTGCCGAACGACTGCGGAGCAAGATCGAAAGCGAAACGTTGGGGTATTTCGAACAGTTTGAGCATCCGATCACGGTGAGTGTCGGCGTCGCGACGCGCGAAAGTTTAATGCGTGATGAAGATGTGATTCTCAAAGCGGCCGACGAGGCGTTATATCGCGCCAAAGAAACCGGTCGGAATCGGGTTTGTTGTGCCAACGACAAACCGGTCGAAAAAATCTCCAAAATTCAGGACTCGCTGCGATCGATATTCCAGTAGCCCAAACATTTTTGAGACGCTCCTAATGAAAATAGTAGCATCCGACGAAACGATACGGATGAATCCCGCCGCGGTGTATGTCGGCCGGCAAGCGATTTATGACAGTCGCTTGCAGGTGGCCGCCTATGAACTGCTGTATCGGGATAGTCATCACAATCGCGCGCTGTTCATCGACGGCGAAGAGGCGACAGGGCAACTGCTACTCAATACGTTTGTCGACATTGGCATTGAGCATATTGCCGGGTCGCGACCGGCGTTTATCAATGTCAGCGATGAGTTTGTGCTGAACGGGCATTGCGAATCGCTACCCAAGGAACGAGTTGTGCTGGAGTTGCTGGAAGATGCGAAACCGACTGCGGAGTTAGCGGATGCGTTGATGAAACTTTCGCAAATGGGGTATCGCATTGCGCTCGATGATTTTGTCTACGAACAACACCTCGACGCGCTCGTCCGCTGCGCGGACATCGTGAAAATCGACATCCAACAATTAAGCCAAGCCCAAGTCGAAGAGCACGCAAAATTGCTCAAAGGTTTCGGCGTTGAACTGTTGGCGGAAAAAATTGAAACGCATGACGAATATGAATTCTGTAAGAAACTGGGTTTCAAGTATTTTCAGGGTTATTTTACGTCGCGACCGCGCGTCATCGAAGGTTTTCAAGTCCCAGCCGATCGAATCACGACGATGCGCTTGGTGGCCAAGCTACATGACCCGAATGTGCAGATCAGCGAATTGGAAGAGTTGATCAAGCGTGATCCGGGACTTTGCTACAAATTGTTACTGTATATCAACTCAAGCAGTTGCGGTTTGAAAAACCAAATTGCCTCAATCCGGCAAGCCTCCACGCTCGTCGGTTTGCGCAAATTGCGCACCTGGGTCGGTCTCTTGGGGTTTGGAGCGATCAACGAAAAATCGCCCGAGTTGGTCGTCACGGCCAATGTGCGGGCAAAAATGTGTGAACTGTTAGCGGCGAAATCTGGCCACAAAGACTCCGATCAGTATTTGACCTTGGGACTGTTTTCGTTATTGGATGCCTTCGCCGACTGTCCGATGGAGCAAATCCTAAATCTTGTCCCGCTAGCCGACCCGATCACCGAGGCGTTGTTAGAATCCACCGGACCGCTCGCCTGGGCGCTGCAATGCGTCTTGGATTATGAACAGGCAAATTGGGATGCAGTAAATTCCACTGGTATCGATCCCTGTTTAATTAGCCAGGCCTACCTCGAAGCAGTCGACTGGACGGGGCAAATCATGGGCGAGCTCAGTCACCTCGACGAGTGAATTCCGCCCGCTGAAATCGAGCGCATTTTCATCGAACATTCGGCTGCCCCACTCCATCCCGCTGGATTGACGTGGAATCTCGCGTTAAGCTGCGCCATACGCTTGGTATCACCTTGGTACATAGGATTCTCGAAGGAAGTGGCGGTGCACGATGGCCGATTTTAAAGTTACACGGCTCGACGCGGATCTGGATTTTGACAGTTTGACCTATTGGGACGTTGTCATTATCGGGGCCGGTCCTGCGGGATTGGCGGCGAGTCTCACAACGGCTCACCGCGGTCTGACCACATTGGTCATTGAGGCAAAGGATCGGCCGGGGGGGCAGCCGCAGTTCTTGTACGCTGACAAACGCATCGTCGATATTCCTGGGTTTCCCGATGGAGTCACAGGTGAAGAGTTGTCGGATCGAACCTACCGTCAAGCTGTCGACGCCCTGGTCCAGTTTCGCTTTCAAGAAGAATTGACGGAGATCAACGAAACCGATCAGATCGAAAATGAAGATCAACTCAAGGAGGTCGTGACCAGCCAAGGCAGCTATCTGTGTCGCAAGGTGATTATTGCTTGCGGGTTGTTGCATTTTCCTCGCAAACATCCTGTGTTGGACGAGCTGCAGTCGAATAAGGTCTATTATAAAAACCCCAAAATCGGCGACTACGAGAACCAGCGAATCGCCATCATCGGCGGCGGGGATTCGGCTTTGGATGCGGCCGTCATGGTCTTGGAACGGGGTGGACTGGCGGAGGTCATCGTTCGAGAGGAGACACCGGTCGGTAAAGACGATTCATTGCAGCGGATCAAGGACTCCGGCGGCGTTGTTCACACAGCCACGGAGGTCACCAATGCCGAATTTTCCGGTGATCGCATAGCACTAACCCTTTCCAATTCACAGTCCCTGCCGTGCGACGGTGTGATCGTGCAAATCGGCTTTCTGTCGGCTAAAGACACGTTTGAACGGTTGGACGTGCGACTCAATGATGATGGCAGTATTGCCATCGACGCCTATTTCGAAACCAGCCGTCGCGGCATTTTTGCCATCGGCGACGTGCACGGCGACATCAAGCTCATTACGGTTGCCTGGGCTGAAGGAATTCAGGCGGCAATCTATGCCTTCAAAGAAATCAGCAGTCCATACTGGCTCAACGAAAAACGTCTCCGTGACAACAAGATCACCATGATCGGGGAGAAAATCACG
The DNA here is from genome assembly GCF_007860075.1 of Symmachiella macrocystis. Taxonomy (NCBI): domain Bacteria; kingdom Pseudomonadati; phylum Planctomycetota; class Planctomycetia; order Planctomycetales; family Planctomycetaceae; genus Symmachiella; species Symmachiella macrocystis. The sequence goes on along the minus strand of NZ_SJPP01000001.1, from coordinate 560,615 downwards.
CAAGCGGCCGCCGCACAGAAACCGCAGCGCAAACGACCGTAACGTCTCAACAAGGTGCCCCTCAATTCGGGAGATGCGATTCAAATCACCCGCGGACGTTGAAACCCGTTCTTTTCACGGCGTTGACGGACTCGCTGGGCGGCGGATTCGGCGTTTTTGTTTTCTAGACGCTCCAACGAACGTTGCCGGGCGTCATGACTGAGGTCGCAGGTGACGTCGTCTTGCAGTCGCGATGCAACCAAAGTGTAAGCGGCCGGGGGGCAATCGTCCAGGTATTCGACCACGCCCGCTTGCAGACTCGCGACAGGCATGCCATCTAGATAGACGATGCGGTTCGAGGCGGTACTGGGGACGCGAGGATGATCGGTGAGGATGCCGATCAGATTCAGCGGATCGGTTGCGGAGAGGACGATCAATTCTTGCCGCGGACCGTCGTCGCGCAGTTGCCGCAATTGATTGACGGTGTCCCCCAGCGCGAATTGTTCACCCCCCACACCGGCGATGAAACGTCCGCCGCGAATTTCGCCTCGAGCTTCCAGACGCCGGTAGACTTGCAACAATTCAAACCAACGTGGTGCGCCTTGTTCCCGCTGCAACAGGTCGCGGAAGATGACGCCCCAACGACGTAACAATTGCCACGCCCACTGTTCGTTCGTCTCTTCGACCGACAATGACGTTTCCGAATCACGTTCCCAGACCGACCAACGCCCGGTCGATTTGACCGGCAGCCGTCGGCGACCGGCGCCGCGACGCATGCGCGCCGGCAGGGCGGAGTTTGATGCAGCGGGTTTGTTGGCCACAAATTGCCGTATACCATCGAAGCCATCGGCGGTCACCAATCCACTGGCTACCAATTCTCCGAGCGTTTCGGCAAGCTGGCCGGGGAGCATGTGATTGGCGGCGGCCAAATCGCCGGCGAACATTGCGCCCCGCTCGGTCAGACACTCCAGCACTTGCTGCGCGGGCGTGGTCAGTTCATCCACATCGACCGCTGCGGAGGACGTACTCAACCAATCAGCGTCGGAGCGGAGGAATAGCGACATCCGCGCGATCTTGGTCAGGCTGACCATCGGACGGCTCCGTTGCGGGTCGCGGCGCGGAGGATACAGTCGTCCCCAACCGATTTCCCCCGTCATGCACAGTTCATCCAACCAGGCGGGTTGATAATTCTCGACGCGGGCAGAAAGCACGTCCCGTTCCCAAGCAACGGCCGGGACATCCATCCCTTGCAGTTGTGCGATCGCGTCAAACAATGCATCGGATCCCGTGCGGCGGGTTTCGGGAAGCACCTGTTGGTGCCGCGTGAGGTGTCGTATGAAAATATCAACGCTGACCGGCTCAATTTGTTTTCGCAGGCCTTGCAACGTAAGCCGATGAATCCGCGACAGCAGTCGTCGATGACACCATTCTCGCTGCACATCCTGGCTGGGTTGTGGGTCGTCCGATTTTTCATCGTAGCAGGCGGGTGTGAAATGGCCTTGTAGGACCACGCCCTCGCCTTCGAGTGCTTCCAAGGCAGCTGCCGCTTGGTTCAGCGCCGTCCAGGTTCGCTCGGCAACCTCTTCGACGGAAATCGGGCCGCACATTTCCATCAAACCCCGGACAATCGCAACACGGGCCTCGGTCGATTCCCATTCTTGCCGCACGTTTTCCGGAACAGTCACGGGCGGCGCGACGTCAATGTCATCAAACGTCGCCAACACCGCCGGCAGTCGTTCGGTCGCCACCCACGCGCGGCGCCCATCGGGCTGTGTGACGGTCGTCGCCCGCCCGTCCGTTTGCAATTCTAAATAGTGGGGCGACCAATCGGCCGCTTCATTCACGGGCAGCAAAATTCGCCCCAACAAGGCGTCGTGCAATTCATCCGCATCGCGCACCGTCGGGGTGGCTTCGTCGCGGACTTGCGAGATGGCTAGCGGATCGAGACGTCCAAGATCACTCACGCTATCGACGGTTAACGAGCGACGGGTCGCCACCATCCGCGCACGACGTTCGACGAACTCGCCACCATCCAAAAACGCGTACGGGCTAGCGTTGAGCAATTCGTAACAAAACGGCGAAGGCTCGCGGGTGTCGCGCGCAACGTACGTAATATCACCCCGCTGCACGCCGGTGAGAACGTTTTCCAATCCAGCAATGTCCATCGCCTCGAACAGACAATCTTCCATCGTTTGCCGAATGAGCGGATGGTCAGGGATCTCGTGATCGCCGGTGATATTCTCCTGGCAGCCGGTCAATTTGGGAAACACAGCCGTCAGCAAATCATCCGCGCGAAATCGTTGTAGCGGCGGCGGTACTTTTTTACCGTTATTCATCCGCGCGACAAGTAGCGAGCGGGTGACGTTCCACCGCCAGCGAATTTGAAACGTCGGCACTGCAAGCAATGCCTGTTCCAATAAATGGCGAGCGTTGTTGGGATTGAGCATGCCAAACATGCTCTCCAGCGGAAAACTGTGTTGCGGGCCGAGTGAAAGTATCAGGCCGTTGTCGTCCGCAGTCGCTTGCAGTTCAAAATCAAACGACCGGCAAAACCGTTTGCGCAGCGACATACCCCATGCCGTATTGATCCGACCGCCGAAGGGGGCATGAATCAACATCTGCATGCCGCCACTCTCATCAAAAAACCGCTCGAAGACCACGCGTTTGCAAGTCGGCAACAACCCCAACGCCGCTTTTTGCGCCGCGGCATACGTCACCGCTTGTTCAGCAGCTGCCGGGGTAATATCAGTTTCGCCAATGAGCCATTGCTGCGCTGCAGCTTCATCATCAAGCAGCGGTTCCAATTCCTCCCGCAGTCGCGAGACCTCTTCCGAGAGTTCTAAAGTCCGTCCCGGAGCTTCACCGCGCCAAAACGGAATCGACGGCGGTGCTCCATGTGCATCGAAGACGGTCACTTCACCACCGCGGACATGTTGAATCCGCCAGGACGTATTCCCCAGCAAAAAGATATCGCCCGCTTGGCTTTCCGCAGCGAATTCTTCATCCAATGTACCGACGACAGTTCGTTCCGGTTCAGCAATAACGCGATACGAAGCGACTTCGCCAATCGCCCCGCCGTTCATTGTTGCCGCCAAGCGCGCGCCGGGGCGCGGGCGGATTCGACGATTGACTTGATCGTGATGCAAAAAGACGCGGCTGCGGCCGTTGGCGTGTGCGACCCCTTCGCTCAGGAATTCAACGACCTTGTCAAAATCGGTCCGTGATAATTCATGATACGGTGCGGCGCGGCGGAATGCGGCGAACAGGTCGTCGGTGCCCCATTCCTCGGCCGAGACTTCAGCGACGATTTGTTGAGCAAGGATATCCAACGGAGCAGTCGGAATCGGAATGCGATCCAAGCGTCCACCACGCACCGCCCGCAGCAGCGCCATGCATTCATACAACTCATCGCGAGTCAGCGCGAACAACCGGCCTTTGGGGATCAAACCCAACGAGTGTCCCGACCGTCCGACACGTTGTAGAAACGTGGCAATCGAACGAGGCGAGCCGATTTGGATGACCAGATCGATATACCCAATGTCGATACCCAACTCCAAGGAAGCAGTCGCCACCACCGCCTTGAGTTTACCTTCCTTGAGACGTTGTTCGGTCTCCAAACGAAACTTGGCCGCCAACGAACCATGATGGCTGCTGACGGCGTCTTCGCCCATCAATTTGGTCAGCAGATGCGTAATCCGCTCCGCCATTCGCCGCGTATTGACAAAGATCAATGTGCTGCGGTGATTGTTAATCAACTCGGCGATCCGCTCATTCACCTCAGCCCATTGCTCGTGCATACAAACAGCGCCGAGTTCGCTGGGCGGGACTTCAATCGCCAAGTCCAATTCGCGCTGATGACCGACATCAATGATTTCGCAGGGTAACTGCCCGGCGTTTGGACCATGGAACCCGACCAGAAACCGCGCCGTATATTCGATCGGCCGCTGCGTGGCTGAAAGCCCCACGCGTTGAAACGGCCGTTCGCACCACGACTGCAGGCGTTCCAATGTCAACGACAAATGCGAGCCCCGTTTGTCGCGGACGAGGGCGTGGATTTCATCAACAATCACCGTCTCGACAGCCTTCAGTTTCTCGCGGCTCTTTTCGGCGGTGAGCATCAAGTACAACGACTCGGGGGTCGTGACGAGAATGTGCGGCGGTTTCCGCACCAGTGCGGCGCGTTGCGACGACTTGGTGTCACCGGTGCGCAGGCCCACACGAATCGGCGGGACATCGATGCCGTTTTCAGTGGCCAATGCCATGATCTCGTTGAGCGGGTCTTCCAGATTGCGGTGCATATCGTTCGACAGCGCCCGCAGCGGCGAGACGTAGACGACATACATCCGCTGCTCAAGTTCCCCCGCCAGCGCTAACTTCAACAACCGATCAATCGCCGCCAAGAAAGCGGTCAAAGTTTTTCCGCTCCCCGTCGGGGCAGCAATCAATGTGTGCTGTCCATCAGCAATGAACGGCCAGCCCCGCTGTTGCGGTTCAGTCGGCGCTGCGAACCGGGAGCGGAACCATTGTTGAATCAGCGGATGGAAGTTGTGAAGCGTGCTCATGATTTCGTGCATCAGCCCGTTTTTATTTTACATATGCACAAAGGGATTGGATCGTTTTTCTTCGCCGGTGGTGGTCGGCGGTCCATGTCCGGGATAGACGATCGTGTCATCCGGCAAGGTATACAACTTCGTGCGAATGCCATTGAGCAGTTTTTGTTCGTTGCCGCCGGGGAAATCAAAGCGGCCAATCCCCCCTTGGAAGAGCACATCGCCGCCCAACACAATGTGCGGCTCGACCTGTTCGATGACGTACACCACATGCCCAGCGGAATGGCCAGGAATTTCCAACACACGCAGCGAGATACCAGCTGCTTCAAGAACATCCCCCTCATCGACGGTCCGATCCGCCGGCGGGCTGGTGATACTCCCCCCAGCCAGCGCGCTGAGATTGGCCCGCGCATCGGTCAGCATGCCGGCATCCCCGGTCCCGATGACCAACGGCACGTCCGGCCAACGTTCCTTGAAAAAACCGTTGCCGGCAATGTGATCGGCGTGGCCATGCGTGAGCAGCACCATCGCCGGTTCGACGCCCAGCGACTTCATTTTCTCAGCAATCGCTTCGGGATCAAATCCCGGATCGACAACCAAACAATCGTCACGTCCTTCGACGCGGACAATCAAGCTATTTTCCATAAACGGGGGCGACACAATTGTGTCGACAGCAATATTCGCACTAGGCAACGGGGGGCCTCCTGATTTTATTCTGGCAGTGGTTTTCTCAAATTTGATTTTCGTCTGAGTATTGTATCCCGGTTGCCGGTGAGATGTTATCCTCGGCAGAAATACGTCGTGAAAATTGTTGCCGGAGTGCGTTCTCAACGAAATGCGGATAGGAACATGAATTCATCAGACACGGGAAAAATCGCGGTGGTCGTCGGGGCTTCTAGTGGAATGGGGCGGGCGATCGCTGCGGCTTTGGCTGCTACCGGCGCGCATGTCGTGGCTGCGGCACGGCGGGAAACGGCGTTGCGGGAACTCCAGCAGGAAGCTGAGAGCAACGGACACCCATTGGAGATTATCCCCGTGGACACGACCGTCCAGGGCGATGTCGAGCGACTGATCGAAGAAACCGTCGCCAAATTCGGCCGCATCGACCTATTGGTCTATGCCACCGGCACGAACATTCCCGACCGCAGTTTGGACGCACTTTCGCCCGACACTTGGGAAATGATGTTGTCAACCAATCTGACCGGCGCGTTTTTATGCACCCGCGCGGTCGTACCTGTGATGCGCGAAGGCGGTGGGGGATTGATTGTGTATCTCTCCACCGGGGCCGTACAAATGCCGGACGTCTCAGGCGTCGCTTATCAAGCCAGCAAACACGGCCTGACCGGTTTGGCACACGGCACACGGGTCGAAGAAAAAGCAAACGGCATTCGCACAACCATCATCTTCCCCGGCCTGTGCGACACCGAAATCCTCGACAAACGTCCCACACCAACGCCGCGCGACATCCTCGATCAAGCCCTACAACCACAAGACATCGCCGACGCCGTGCTATTCGTTGCCGGGTTGCCGGCCCGGGCGGTGGTGCCGGAGTTGCAGTTGTTTCCGAGCCGGTTGTGAGGCGGGGTTTGGCCTGCTGTCTAGCGGATGACGTTGACATGCGGCAGAAGCGTGCGGAGTTTGTGCTCGCCCCGTTCAGAAACCTTCGACTCGAGGATGCTGATTGTGCGTAGATCGCGACAAAGGCTTTGAAGATTCTCGACATCCGTTAATAATTCGATTGTGGCATCCGTCGTGTCGCCGCCGTCCAGTTTAACGGAAACGAGAGCTCCATCTTCAAACTCCAACCCACAATGTTTGCTGACGTAATGATCTGCATGATGTAATAAGCGGCTGAAAACTTCGAGAGAAGTTTGTGGAGGCTGTGGAGACGGAAGATCAGGTCCAAAAATGTGGATTAGGTTGACTTCGTGATACGTCTCAGACGCGATTGCAGCAAATATACTTTTCGAAATGCCCAGGGATTCTAATTGTTCACGGATCGTCGATGAATCTGCGGTTTCACGCATAAGTTGTATTTTTTGATCCGTTAGGTGTGCGAATTCTGTGTCAAAGGCATCGGTGTCGGCGCCTTCATCGGGAAGCAATCGATCGACGGCAATGTATTGTTTTTCATGTTCAGCGACGTAAATGCTAACGAACTGATTCATATGTGGAATCTTAAAGTGTTCAACATTCTGATCCAGGTCGCTTTCCGTCTGTGGAAAGCGAAAGGGAAGCAAACATTTCGCCGGTTCCGCAGCAACCCGACCTTCGTCCCAGACACAACAAATGACGATGTCCCATTCTTCGGGAGTAAGGGAGGTGGTGAAAACAGTCATAACCGTTTGCCAGAATTCCCCAAACGCATTTTTGATGTCCGCTTCATTTGTTGACATCACGCGGATTTCATGGTGCGTCGGTTTTGGGGTCGGAGTGCGACCTCTATCAGAATTCCGCGCTGCGGCAATGATTTCTGCAGTGGTTCGTTTCTTCGCCATATTGCGCTCTACCGTTCCGGTGCTCGATAACACTCAATGCCCCGACGACATCTTCAAACCAATAATACCTACAATAATCACACCCACAAACACAAACCGCATCAACTCGGCCGGTTCTTTGAACAGCAAAATACCCAATACAAACGCGCCCACGGCGCCGATGCCGGTCCAGACAGCGTAAGCGGTGCCCATGGGAATCGTGCGTTGCGCAAGCAGAAGAAACGCGCCGCTGAAAATCATCGACACCACCGCCCCGGCCAGCGGCCAAAAGTGGTAGCCTTTATCGTCGACGCCATATTTTAAGCCGACCGGCCAACCCCATTCCATCAGACCGGCGAGCAGTAGGTAAATCCAAGGCATGGTTTTCTCGGTGTGGTTAGTGGAGGACGACGGAGTGTCCAATGTCTAATCGCTTACGATTTTCATTAGTATCGCGGCATTGCACAAGACACTACAGGGTGTGATTTGGAACGCTCATTCCCAAAGGAGCATCATGTACGACCGCAAGCGGTCGGTTTGGGATTCATCGAACGATAAATTTGAATCCGTGTTTTGTCCGTGTTAATCTGTGGCTAATCGTACTCCTTGCCGAATCGCATCGGAATGCATCCACATGATCGATGAATCAGACATTCGACCGCATTACTCCGCAGAGGTGCAGTTGTTTCTTGAAGCGAACGGACAATCATGGCGCTTGGCTAAGGTCGGCCCCGGGCGGATTGTCCCTCGTGATAAGATTGAATTGGAAGCTGGCCCGGCGGAAATCTTAATGATAGTTGATGGCCAAGAACGTCGTTGGGGCGTCTATCTTGTCGATGGCATTGTTCCGTTCGACACCGAAGCGAGAACTGTGGCACGCTGACATATTGTACCCTATCCACTGAGATATTGCGGCGGACTTACCCCGCGCAGACGATGGGGGCGGTTTCACAAGATGCGCACCATTGTTGCCACATCGCTTGATAAGCCATTTCCAAGCGGTGTGTGAACCCGGCGGCGTTGCACAGGGATGAGCGTAGCATGGCGTCACGAAGTCCGCTGCGGAGGATGGTGAGCCGTTGTTCATCGCGCGCCAATTCGCCGGCGATTTGCACGTACTCCGCTTCGTCATGAGCCACCAGCTTGTTCAGACCCAACTGCGACAACAAACTTGTGCCGACGCGACTGACGTGCGTAGCGCCCGACAGGGTCACCACCGGTACGCCCATCCACAATGCCTCGCAAGTCGTCGTGGTGCCCCCATAGGGAAACGTATCCAGACCGATGTCGATTCTGTTGTACAGCGCCAAATGCTCCGTAGCGTCTTCGACGTGGCCCAACAATTCCAGTCGATGTGCGGGGATGTCGAGTTCCTCGAATCGTTGTGTCATGCGCGTGCGGACTGATTCGTCACGCAGTGCGCCGTTTTTTAAACACAACCGCGATTCGGGCATCTGCCGTAATAATTCCGCCCAGGTGCGCATTACGTCGGGCGTGATTTTAGCGAGACTATTGAATGAACCGAACGTGATATACCCGTTTTGCGTACACGGCAACTCAGCGACTTCCGGCGCTGCTTCGGGCGGGGCGAAACAGAGGAACCCGCCCGGCAGACGGATTAACGTCTCGCGGCAATACTCGTCGCTAAACCACGGATCAGCCCAAGCATCGCTGATACGATAGTCCATGGTCGCCAGTCCGGTCGTGGTGGAGTCTCCCAGATAATTCACCTGAATCGGCGCCGGTTTGCGGGCAAAAACGCGCAGCCGATGCCGCGCCGTGTGTCCTGCCAGATCCACCAGAATATCAACGCGATCCGCTGCGATTTGTTGCGCGACGTGTTCGTCACTCATGCCGTAGATATTACGCCAAGTTTCCACCAAAGATTGCAAATGCTGCGTCATGTTATCGGGGACGGCAACATCGGCGTAGCAGAGGACTTCAAACTCGGTGCAATGATTGGCAAGTATCGGTTGAATAAAACTCGCCACCGCATGTTCTCGAAAATCGGGTGAGATGTAACCGATTTTGATGATCCCGCCATTGATCTCGCTGCTGTGATGCGTTTGATGTGGGGCAATTTGTGCGGCAACCTCGTCGCCCCATTGGCAGCGGCGCTGGTGGATTTCTTGCGGGCAAACGTCGGCCGCATAGTCCAATGTCATCAACGCATTGGATTGCGCCAAATGGTGCCGTGGGTCGAGCGATAAAACTTGTTCGAAACAAGCACGAGCCTCATCAACGCGGCCTTGAATCCGCAGCGCCGAACCGAGGCTGTTGTAGGCATCGGTAAATTGCGGACGGCACGACAACGCGCGGCGAAAGCATTCCTCAGCTTCGGTGAGGCGGTCCTGGGCATCGAGGCAAAGACCGAAATTGTGCCAACTGTCCGCGTTGGTGTCATCGAGGGCCAGGACGCGTTGAAAACATTCGGTCGCTCCCGCAAGATCGCCTTGCGTTTGCAGTGCCGCTCCAAGATTATTCAGCGCATTGAGATGCTCAGGTTGTACCTGCAGCACCAACCGGTAGGCAGTCACCGCTTCGGCCAGTCGACCGGCAGCTTGCAATGCATTGCCGAGGTTGAAGCGAGCCTCGACGTAATTCGCATCGAGTTCCGCCGCCCGTTCAAAACTCACAATCGCTGCGTCAAGCAACGCCAATTCGCGCTGCGCAGCTCCGAGATTGTTGTGATAGACGGCCGAGGTCGGCGAAACATCGATCGCTTGTTGAATCGATTCAATCGCCTCCTGATGCGCGCCTTTTTGAAAGGCGACCACTCCCAACAAATGCAGTGCATCGGCGTTGCGCGGATCGATCGACAACACCTGCCGATAGATCGACGTCGCTTGCCCGAGTTCGCCCGCTTGATGCAGCCGCAAGGCGTCGTGGATGTCGGGGGAGCTGTTCTGCATAGCCGGATTCGATTCTTGTGAAAGTCGCTGTCAGGCTGCGGCGGTGTTCCCGCTGGCGAGCCGGTTTAGATAGGTCGGTTGCATGTTGGCGCCGGTCAAGGCGTCGTAATGTCGCAGCGCCAACGCCGCCATATCGTAGGAGCGATAGACCTCGTGCAGGATCACCGCCAGTTTGAGGAGTTTGTCGGCCGTTAATTCACCAAAGGACTCAAAACTTTTGACATACACCGCATCGGCCCACAGCCATTGTCCAAATCCGCGAAACGGTTGGTTGCTGAGCATCAACGGCTTAAACGCGCGACCCGCATGTCCTTCGAATTGGTGAAACAAAAATCCCTGCTCGCGCAAATGGCTATCCACATCGGCGAACAATGGCGCTTGTTTGTAGAGTGGCACGAAATGAACTTCGGTTTGCACTACGAGTGTATCTTCCAACACGCGCGGCGCGCCGCGAAAAACATCAAGCTCCGCACCATCGACATCGACTTTGAGCAGATCCACGTCACCCACTTCGGCAATCTCATCCAACCGCCGCGTTTGCACCTGTGCGGTCTGCACGACCCTCATGTATTCTTCTAGGTGCTGAAAGTGGCCCAACAGCGGCCGATTGGGTTCGTACAACGACGAAGACATCGCTGCCTGGGTGATGTAAAACGGATGGACATTGCCGTCGCCCACAAAATTCGGCAGATACGTCAGATGGTCCGCCGATTGTTGATTCAGCTTTTCGCATTCCTGGTCAATCGGTTCGAATCCCACCAGATGTGCAAAACCGCGATCGAGCAGCGACTGAAACGGCATCTCGCCGCCGACATCCATTGCACCGATATCGACGATGGTGATTTCCGAAAGCGCGTCGCCCAGTATGGACGTGATGTCAAACATGCTGCCACCGTTGAATTTGGACCGTTCAATCAGGACTGTGTCTCTTGTTGAAACATCGACGACGTTTGTTCCGTTGTGGAGACGTGCGAGAGAAAATTCGGGGCGGCAATCGCCGTCGGCGCGCTTTCCACGACCCCTTCGGGATGTGCAAATCCCAATAACTCCAGCGACTTCCAATAGTCGGCGTTGGCTTCGCATTGCTGCAGCAGTTCGGGTTCGAAATCCCGCCGGGGCAATTTTTTGATCGCCGTCTCTGCGCGGTTTTGGTTCATGTCGCCGGTGACTTTGGAGTAGTTCACCCATTCGGTTTCGAAACTCGGATCGTATTGCAGATCTAAGCGCTGGCACAGTTTTTGAATCTGGGTCGTCGGTGAATTGACAAGGTCGTCGTACCGCACGAATTCCATCTCGACGCATTTTTCGGCGAAATGCCGATATCCGGTTAGATACTGCGCCAACGAGACATGGCCATCAATCACAGCCAGCCGCCGCAGACTGAGCCATTGATCAATCGGATGCCGCACGCTGGCGGTGTGACGAATGTCGAAGCGGTCTTGCAGTGCCTCGACGATCGACAACTTGTACGTGGGAGCAGGAAACGGAGGATGCGCGGTGAAGTCGGCATGCGACCAGTCCCGCAACAACAACGTTTGTCCCCGTGCGGCGCAGCGGCTGTGGACGAGCTCGATCAAGGTGGCATAGTCCAACGACGTCTGTACGGTCAGCATTTCTGCTTCTTCAACGGTGAACAATTCATGCCATTTGTAGGCTTGCAGGATGGGGTGAAACTGGATGCAGGAACCGATCGTCGCAGGTGTGATCGCCCGGTAGGGAATGGGACTGACTTCGCTGAGCAACGTCACCCCTTGCATGCTGCCCAAACAGCGGGAAATAATCGTGCCCCCACTGCGGGCCATATGATGCAGAATACGGAGGGTCGGCTTGCCGTTGGCAGATTCCATGTCCAGATACTCCCGAAGCCTCAGTGAAGAGGCGAGATGTAAGGCTCTATTTTGCAGCAGGTTATGACAAATTGAATTCCTGCGGCGTCGGCGCGCGGTTTTTCAGCCGTGCGATCGGTCAAATCGATACAATCAGTATCGGCTCGCCAAAGCCCCTAACTGAGCATGCAGGTCACAAAACCGGAGATTTTGAGTCGCATCGTTGCCAGAAATCGCATCCGCAACTTATCTCATGAGTTGGAATCGCCGTAAGTTGCTCCCCTTGACGGGCTTGGACCACGCATCTATACTCGCGCGTCCAACGCTGCGACAAACTCTTAACCCGCAAATAACGCGGAAAAGAGGCGGAACGGGGCCGCTCACCACGTTGAGCACACCGGCCGACCGCATTTCTTTGTCGAGCGATCAAATTTCCAACATCCGCCCATGACGGCTGCCTGTGACAGTCTGAATAAACCATCATGAAAAGCGAACACCGCCACGAGTTGCAGACCAATGATCTGAGCAAGCTGACGCAGAAAGGCGTCCGGTTTGTCGAAGAACATGCGATGAAAATCACGATCGTCATTTGTGTAATCACGGTCGCAATTGCCGGTTATCGAATTTACGCCACCCAAGCCGCGTCGACGAGCGCAAACGCTTGGTACGATTTCTCCACCGCGCGCACGCCCGACGATTTTGCCACGATTGCCGAAAACGACCGTGTCAAAGGGACTGTTGCCGCCGACTGGGCAATCTTGTTGGGAGCGGAAGGACGCTTGTCACAGGCCATTCAAGGAATGTTCACCGACCGCGCAAACGCGGTCACCGAATTGACCGCGGCGCGCGACGACTTCCAAAAATTGGTCGAGAACCGCGATGGAATGATCAAACAACGCGCCATTTTTGGTTTGGCACGAGCAGAAGAATCACTGGGAAATCTGGAAGCTGCACGCGCTGCGTACGGTGATCTGGGCGGCGACGAATTCAAAGGCTCCGTCTACCAAAAAATGTCTCAAGAACGCGCCGAGTATTTGGCCAAATCCGGCCCGCAGGCGTTTTATGCGTGGTTCGAAAAACAGAATCCCAAACCGGCCGAACCTCCCAAGCCGGATAGCGGCTCAGGGCAGCCGGGTGGCAATATCTTCGATCCCGGCGAGTTACCCTTTGGCGGTGGACCGAATAGTCTGGAAAACCCATTGCGGGGTTTGCCGGCTCTTGACGACTCTGACAATGAAGGCCCCGCTGATACGGATGCGAAGCCGGACGCAGAAGCGAAACCGGATACAGCGGCTGATGATGCCGCTGAAACACCCGCTGAAACACCGGATGCCCCGGCCGACGACGCTGTTGAAGCGCCTGCCGACCCTGTGGATGCTCCGGCCAAACCCAGCGAACCCGCGACCGAGGCTGACACGGACGGCGCCGCCGATAATACCGACGACGCAAAATGAATGCCCCCGAATCGCGTGAGCCAATTTCTCTAGCCGTGGAAGACCGCGCGCATGGTTGGCGGCTCGATCACTATTTGACCCGGCTGTATCCCAACTTTAGCCGCTCCGCATTCCAAAAATCGATCTCTGCCGGAACGATCTTGGTCAATGGGTTGGAAGCCAAACCGGCCCATCGTTTACGGGTCAACGACATACTGTCGGTCCAACTTCCAACGGTGACCGACGGCGGAATCCCGGCTGAGAACATTCCGCTCTCCATCATTCATGAAGACGACTCGCTGGTCGTCATCAACAAGCAAGCCGGCATGATTGTGCACCCCGGTCGCGGCAATCCGCACGGGACGTTGGCAGCGGCGCTGCAATATCATTTTGATTCGCTCAGCGATGTCGCAGGCCGCTTTCGTCCTGGAATCGTACATCGCTTGGACCGGGACACCAGCGGGCTATTGGTGGTGGCGAAGGACAATCAGGTCCATAATCGCTTGAGCAGCCAGTTTGAACGCCGCGAAGTGAAAAAGGTGTACCACGCGATCGTGTGGGGCGAAGTCGAACTCGATAGCGACTATATCGAGACCCACGTGCGTGTGCATTCCAAGAATCGCGAGAAAATGACGATCTGCCCGCCCGGCGGCGAAGCGCGCGAGGCGGTTACGTTTTACGAGGTCATCGAGCGTTTTCGCGGCTTTACGCATGTGCGATTGCACCCCCGCACGGGACGCACGCATCAATTGCGGGTGCACATGCAGTACCTGGGGCATTCGATTGCCGCCGACCGTCTTTACGGCGGACATGCCAAGTTGGACCTGGAACGGCTCGTTACAGGTGAGAAATTTGCCGCAGCCGGTTACACTAGTGAACATGCCGATGATGAACCTTCTAGCGGGCGGCGTGCCTCGCTCATCAGCCGGCAGGCATTGCATGCCCGGCGGTTGTCGTTCACACATCCAGCCGACGGACAATGGTGCGAGTTTGAAGCTCCATTGCCCAGCGACATGCAAGCCTTGTTGAACGCCCTTCACGAACATAGAGCGACATAGCGATGCGAGTGGCAACGATTCAACTGGCCGACCAATCGACTCACTTGGCCTTAATTGAAGAGAAACGCGTGCGGATGTTGGACCTGATGCAGGTCGACAATTGTCACAATCTCGCCGATTTGCTGCATAGCCCCGATCCAATCGGGCTGGCCAAATACCTCATCGACCAAAAAGCAGCTCCGATTGGAATCGAAGAGGTCAACTTTCGCGCACCTGTCGATCGCCAGGAAATCTGGGCTGCCGGCGTGACCTATAAACGCAGCCAAGTCGCGCGGATGGAAGAATCGGATACAGCTGCGTCTCACTACGACCGCGTCTACACCGCCGATCGTCCAGAGTTATTTTTCAAAGCCACCCCCAGCCGCGTCTCCGGGCCCGGCGATCCGGTCCGCGTTCGCTTCGACAGCGGGTGGTCGGTTCCAGAACCTGAGTTGGCGCTCATGGTGTCGCCGGAAAAGAAACTCGTCGGTTTGACAGTTGGCAATGACATGTCCGCCCGGGACATTGAAGGCGAAAATCCGCTCTACTTGCCCCAGGCAAAATTCTACAACCAATGCTGCGGCTTGGGACCATGCGTCCTGATTCCAGAAAAACCGATCGACCGCGCCGGCACCAGTATTGTCCTGTCGATCAAACGAGGCGGCAGCGAGGTCTTCTCTGGCGAGACCAACGTCGATCAAATGGCCCGCAGCTTCGAAGATCTCATCAGTTGGCTGGGAAAAGAAAACGACTTCCCACACGGCGCGATCCTGCTCACCGGCACCGGCATCGTCCCCCCGGATGAATTCACATTAGAGCATGGTGATGAAGTCGCAATCACCATCACCGGCATCGGCACACTTGTCAATCCGGTCGTGAAAGACTGATCCGAAACGTCTCTGTCTCCTCATTCCCCTCTCTTCTTTCCCAAACGGAGTTTGGGAACCAGGGCAAGGGCGAAAACTCCTATGCCCCCACAGGAGCACCCCAGTGGTCGCGGTAGGGGCGTGACACCAGCGCGTTCGCCTCGTCATCGTTGATAAACGTTTCGTGCTCGGGATCGAATTCCAGCGAACGGCCTAAGCGCGTTGCGATGTTACCCAGATGGCATAGTGACGAACTGAGGTGGCCGTGCTGAATATCACCATGTGGACGGCGTTCGTTGCGCACGCTGTCGAGAAAATCGGCGACATGTTTCTCGGCGTTTTGCGGTTCGGGCGCCACAGCGACTTCGGTGCGACGATTGCGCTGACCGAGCACCTGAATCTTGCCGCGGCGGCTGAGAAACAGTTGTCCGTCGGTCCCGTAAAACTCAGCACCACTATCGACGTTGTGTGGATAGTTGGTGGACCACAATCGTTGTTCGTAGATGAACATTCGCCGGTTACCCGGCTTACCGTCACCGGGATATTCGAAGGTGACTTGCTGTGTATCGGGAAACTGTTGGTCGTCGTCAAAGAAATATTTCCCACCCACGGCAGTGACTTTCGAGGGATGCGTCGTGACGCCCAGTCCCCAGCGCGCATAATCAATATCGTGCACGCCATCGTTTCCCATATCGCCCGTACCAAAGTCGTACCACCAATGCCAACCGTCGTGGACGCGGTTCTCCTGGTACGGGACCATGGCCGCCGGACCGACCCAGTTGTCGTAATCCAGGCCGGCGGGCGCCTCACTTGGTTTGCCATGACCAATGGATTTGCGTTTCTGAATATTCCAGGCTTTGACGACCAGCACGTCGCCGATGATTCCTTCTCGCAGTTTTTGTACTGCTTCAATCATCATATCGGTGCTGCGGACTTGTGTCCCATGTTGCACAATCCGTTTGTTGCGTCGTGCTGCATCAACCAACAAACGGCCTTCGCGAATGTTGTGCGAGCACGGTTTTTCGACATACACATGCTTGCCCGCCTCGCAGGCTAAAATTGCTGCCGGCGCGTGCCAATGGTCGGGGGTGGCGACAATCACCGCGTCGACAGTTTTGTCGTCCAGCACCCGCCGCATATCATTGACCGCCTGGGGAGTCTTGCCGGAGATCTCGCGTCTTCCACGAGCGAGCCGGTCCTGGTCGACGTCGCAGAGATAGGCGACCTCCACGTTTTTCTCATTGGCGAACAGGCCGGAAAGATACCTTCCCCGCCCGCCGCAGCCGATCAGTCCCACAGTCACCTTGTCCGCCGCGCTGGCGGCACGTGTCGACGTCGGCATGGCCATGGTGCCCAGGCCGGTTATTACGGAGCCTTGTAGAAACGTGCGACGATTCGTTGTCGGCATCTTGGGGCCTCCCGATGTAGAACGACTGAGCGGTCATGATCATATACACTGCGCATTATGCATCATTGTGCCAGCAGAATCTGCGGTTTGCCATGCCAAAAGCACCCGATCAGTAAACAGACGGGTTTCGTCTCAACGCGGCAGTGCGTATAATCCGATTCCGCGTCAGGCAGGGTGCCCGCCTCGCACGCCAACATCTTCCCCAACGTGTAAGAAATCAAATGGGACTTGAAAATAGAGACTACGCTCGCAGCGGCAATAGCGGTGGCTATGGCGGCGGCTATGGCAACTCCGGTGGCAATTGGGCGATCAATTACCTGTTGGTCGCCAACATTGCCGTTTTTCTGCTGCAGCAGCTCTCCAAGCAGCCGGTCAATGCCGGAGGCTTTATCGTCATGGACGACCAGATATCGAATTATCTCAGTTTGAGTCTCCGTTCCCTGGAACAATTCCAAATCTGGCGGCTGGTCACCTACGGTTTTTGCCACGGCAGCTTTATGCACATTTTTTTCAACATGTACGTGCTGTGGATGTTTGGTCGCATTGTCGAACCGATTTACGGCTCCAAAGAATTTCTGGCATTTTATCTGACCGGCGTTGTTGTCAGCGGATTATGCCACGTCGCGATTCAACTTGTTGATGGAAACATCGCCGGGGTGATCGGGGCTTCGGGCGGCGTGAATGCGGTCGTCTTTTTGTGTGCCATGCTTTACCCGCGGATGACGATCCTGTTTATGTTCGTGATCCCCATCGAGTTTCGATTCTTAGCGGTTGGTTACGCGGCCATTGATCTGTTTGGCGTCATCAGACCCGGTGATTCGGTGATCGCCCACGCGGCGCACTTGGGCGGAGCGGCGTTTGGTGTCGCCTACAAATACTTCGGTTGGCGGATCATGCCGCTGCTCAGTTTCGGCAATTGGAAAATGCCCAAGCGCGGTCCCAAGTCCAATCCCAACATTCGCGCCTATCAACCGCCGGAGTCGCCACCGTCACAAAATCTCGACAGTCGTGTGGACGAGATTTTGATCAAAATTCAAGAGCAGGGCGAAGCCAGCCTGACCGATGAGGAACGCAAAATCCTCACCGATGCCAGCAAGAAATACAAAAACCGCCCCTAACAACGTATCGAACAACGGGAGAGGCACCCACCGCTTATCGGTGTATTTAATCGACGAACAAAAACTCGTTTGCGTTAAACAACAACCGGCAGGCATTGGCTAGGCCGTGTTGTTCGGCGTACGCAGTTAGCGTTTGCGATTCTTGCTCGCTTGGCACGCGTCCCAGGGCGGTCTGAAAGGCGAAGGCAATTTGTGCCGGCAGCCCCTCAGCTTGCGCTTGGGCTCTTGCAGCGAAATGCTCCGCTTGTCGCACCATGAATTTGTTGTTGAGCAGCGACAGCGCCTGCAGGGCTGTGACGGTGGAATTTCGCACCGGCACATTCTGCGAGGGATCGGCGCAGTCGAGGGTTTCCATGAATGGATCGGGGACTGAGCGGACGATGAAGCGATAAATGCTCCGTCGCAATCCGCGGGGATCATCGGGATCATATTTGTCGTACAAATAATGCGGCGAATGGTCGTCGATGAAACCAAACAGATCAAATCCCGGCCCATACATGGTCGTGTCCAATTTTCCGCTGGTCGCCAACACGGCATCTCGCAGCGCTTCGGCCTCCAATTGTCGGCGATTCATCCGCCACAGGAATT
Organism: Symmachiella macrocystis; assembly: GCF_007860075.1. Classification (NCBI taxonomy): domain Bacteria; kingdom Pseudomonadati; phylum Planctomycetota; class Planctomycetia; order Planctomycetales; family Planctomycetaceae; genus Symmachiella; species Symmachiella macrocystis. The sequence continues at coordinate 542,421 of NZ_SJPP01000001.1, read as the reverse complement.
GATTCCCCGAATCGATCTTCGCATTGTGTTCGTCATACGCCGTCGACTGACGATAGGAGGCGCTGGTGACGATCAGCTTGTGCAATCGTTTGAGCGACTGCCCGTTGTCGCGAAAATCGGCCGCCAGCCAGTCGAGTAGTTCGGGATGCGTCGGCGTAGCCCCCATGTGACCAAAATCGTTGGGGCTATCAACGATGGCGCTGCCAAAATGATAATGCCATACGCGATTGACGATCGACCGCCACGTGAGCGGGTTTTTGACGTCGGTGATCCAAGCCGCCAATTGGACCCGCCTTGCTCCTTCGTCATCAGGATTGTCGAGTTGGAATCGCGACGGCAATCCGGGGATGCAACCAACCGTTCCAGGCTGCATCATTTCACCCGGCTGTTTCTCGCTTCCCCGATTGAGCAAATGAATCTCACGCGGCTTGCCACCGGTCGGGCGGAAACTTCCCGCGTGGGGAAAATTGGTCGCAGCGGCATAAACCAATGGCGGTTTTGGCAACTTAGCCAATGACGCTTCGATGGGGGCCAACTGTTTTTCAAGTTCCGCCAAGTCAGTTTTGGCTTTTTTGGCAGCATTGATTTTTGCGCGGAGGTCGTTTCGCTCCGCCGTCAATTGTGTGCGTTCTGCTTCAATCTCGGCATCGATTTTATAGGGACGTGGTGCGCGATCGATCCCGGCGAACACCGCTTGCAGGCTGTAGTAATCCGCTTGGGTGATGGGATCGAACTTGTGGTCGTGACACCGCGCGCAGTGCACCGTCAAGCTGCAAAAGGTGGCCATGGTGTTCGTGACCATATCATCACGGTCGAGGTTGCGAGTGATTGTTTTATCGAGTGTTCCTTCGCGCAGTTCCACGTGTCCCACAAAATCCCACGGCCCGGCAACGACAAAACCGGTCGCGATAATGCCATCCGGTTCGCCAGGAAAGAGCACGTCCCCGGCCAATTGTTCGCGGATAAATTGCGTATAGGGTTTGTCTTCGTTGAGTGAACGAATGACGTAATCGCGATAGGGCCATGCATTGGGGCGACGCTTGTCTTTGTCGTAGCCGTGCGTATCACCGTAATGCACCACATCGAGCCAATGCCGCGCCCAACGTTCGCCATACCGCGGCGAAGCCAACAACCGGTCGACCAATTTGTCATAGGCGGCCGGGTCAGAGTCGGCCACGAATGCGTCAATCTCCTCCTGTGTCGGCGGCAGACCGTGCAGATCAAATGTCAGCCGGCGAATGAGCGTGCGACGATCCGCTTCCTGGTTGGGGGTGAGTTTTTTCTGCGTGAGTCGTTCAAGAATGAACGCATCAACCGGCGTGCGGATCCACGGCGACGTCGCTTGCGGAACCGGCGGGTTGGCAAGCGGTCGTAGCGACCACCAATCGCCATCACCCGGCTTTGGTTGGAGGATTGTTGTCTTCGGCCAAGTCGCCCCGGAGGTAATCCATTGCCGCAAATCTGCGATTTGCTCTTGGGTCAGGGCAGGGCCACCCTCGGGCATCGCAGGATCGTCGCCGGTGACCATCTCCAACAGCAGACTGTCCTCAACCGCAGCAGCAACTGCCGCGCCGCTATCGCCCCCATCGTGCAGCCCTTGGGACGAAGAGAGATCCAAGCCCCCTTTTGCATTGTCTCCATTGTGGCAACGCACGCAACGTCGTTCGAGCACTGGTGCGACGCGCTCCAAGAAAAACTGCTCATCAGCTCGCAGCTGCGGGGCGATCGTCAGGAATATCCAAAGTCCAACAAAAACGCTTATACGTTTTAATGAGGCTACGAAACATCGTTGAATTGTTGCCATTCGAATCCGCATCTTGCGCCTTCAACAGGAGTACTCAAATCACTGCCATTTAGTATATCTCGAACGGAAGCAAATGCCGAGTAACAGCAGTCTATTGGCATACTTTGCGGCCTTAAAATATGAATGCGAGCGAGTCCGTGATTTTCCGCGCGGCGTCGCTTTTCGGCACCATCCTTCGGCGGTAAACTCGGTGACTGCACATTCAGCGATCAACACATTTATGAGGAAACAGCGATGGCATTTTTTACAGACATTTCCAAAATTGAATACGAAGGTCCCACGAGCAAAAACCCCTTGGCGTTTCGGCACTACAATGCCGACGAGATCGTCGAAGGTCGCTCGATGCGGGACCAGTTGCGATTCAGCGTTTGTTACTGGCATACGTTTCGCGGCACCGGAGCCGACCCGTTTGGCGCTGGGACCTTGCAGCGGCCGTGGGATGACGGGACCGAAAGCGTAGAGAACGCAATCAATCGCGTGCGGGTCGCGTTTGAATTTATCGAAAAGCTCGGCGCACCGTTTTATTGCTTCCATGACCGCGACGTCGCTCCCGAAGGCGCGACCTTGGCCGAAAGCCACAAAAACCTCGACGCCGTCGCCGATGCCTTGGCCGAGGAACAACAGCGGACCGGTATCGATCTGTTGTGGGGGACCGCCAATTTGTTTTCGCATCCGCGGTATCTGCACGGAGCGGCGACTTCCTGCAACGCCGATGTCTTCGCCTACGCTGCCTCCCAAGTCAAAAAAGCGATGGAAGTCACGCACCGACTCGGCGGCGAGAACTACGTCTTTTGGGGCGGTCGCGAAGGGTACATGAATCTGTACAACACCGACATGAAACGCGAGTTGGATCACTTAGCGGCGTTCATGCACATGGCGGTAGAACATGCAAAGAGCATTGGCTTCACCGGTCAGTTTTTGTTTGAGCCGAAGCCGAAAGAACCAACCAAACATCAATACGATTTCGATGCCGCTGCTTGTCTGAACTTTCTACGGCAATATGATCTGCTGGATCATGTGAAGCTCAACATCGAAACCAACCACGCCACGCTGGCCGGGCATACGATGGCGCATGAGTTGATCTATGCGTCGATCCAAGGCGGGCTGGGAAGTATCGATGCCAACACCGGGGACCTATTGCTGGGATGGGATACGGATCAATTTCCAACCGATATTTATCTGACCACGCAATGCATGTTGGCGATTTTGGATCAAGGCGGTTTGGCGCCCGGCGGGGTCAATTTTGACGCCAAGGTTCGTCGCGAAAGTTTCGAGCCAATCGATTTGTTCCACGCGCACATCGGTGGCATGGATGCCTTTGCGCACGGGCTGAAAATTGCGGCAGCGATCCGTGCCGATGGGGTGTTGAGTGATTTCGTCAAGAACCGCTATCGCAGTTTTGACGAAGGGATCGGAGCGAAGATCGAGGCGGGGTCGGTCACCTTTGCCGACTTAGAGTCTTACATGCTGGAGGCGGGAGAGGTGCATCCTAACGAAAGCGGACGTCAGGAGATGCTGGAGAACCTAGTCAACATGTATCTTTAGGCAGCAGTACGGCTAACTCGTTTGGCTCCCTAGGAATAGAAAGAAGCGGCTGGCGTAAACCAGCCGCTTCTTCTCGTTGTAACCCGTGTGCCGGTGGAGCCGGCAGTCGATTATTTCACCAAAGAAGTATTGCTACTTTTTCTTCTTTTTCTTTTTGGCGGTTTTTTTCTTGGCCGCCTTCTTCTTGGCTACCTTCTTCTTAGCGACTTTCTTTTTAGCGGTTTTTTTCTTAGCCGCTTTTTTCTTGGTCGCCTTCTTCTTTTTCTTGACGGCCTTTTTCTTGACGGCCTTTTTCTTGGTCGCCTTCTTCTTCACGGCCTTCTTCTTAGTCGCCTTTTTCTTTGCTGCCTTCTTGACAGCTTTCTTCGCTGCTTTTTTCTTGGCCACAGAAGTTCCTCCTTACAGAGCCAATTTGGTAGTCGTCTCGCCGCTGGCACCGGGCTTTAATTTCGGCAAAGACAAACCACACAACACCGAAACATGAATCCATTCCAACTTGTCGTACATGACAAGTGGCAGGAACGCTCATTGATCAACAGTCGCGTTATCAACCGCAAACTTTGAATCGAAATTCAAGCAATTCATAACTCTCGAACTCTTGAAAAATTAGAGTGTTCACTTGACACGTCGACATGGTAAGCATTTCGAGAGATTGTGCAAGACGACTGTGGATCATTTTTCGTTTCAATTGCTTTGCTGTGAATGCTTTGCGCGATGCGTCTTAACGATTCACTGACATAGAATTCTTTATCGCAACAAAGAACGCGCGCAACACCGCGCATGAAAAAACGCGAAAAACGCCTATAAAACAAGCGTTAATCGCGTACATCGTTTTTCAGGATGCGCTGCGCGTGCTACGCACTATCGTATTGTTGCGTTGTTAAGCATGCCTTCGATGCAGGGTATTTCCCCTGCGAAATTTTTTTTGCAAACTTTCATTTTTTTAACAAAAAAACGTCAAAGTACGCACCGTTGACGTCTAGGAAACTGCGTTAAGCGTCTCTTGCATGTAACGAAAACTTTCGCGCGCGATCAGTTCTGCGCCTGGTTTGTAATCGAAAACTTCCACCGAGACCCAACCATCGTATTGCGTTTCCAACAACGCTTTGAAGATCGGCGCGAAGTCGGTTTCGCCCATTCCCGGTCCCAATAAGTTACTGTCGTTGACATGAAAATGTCCGGTCACTTTTGCGTGACGATGTATCAATTCCGGAATCGAATCCGACTCGCTCAACATGGCTTTGACATCTTGATGCAAAATGAAATTCGGATGGTCCACCAACCCCATCAACTCCACCCCGTCGGCGCAGGTGGTGATGAAGTTTGTTTCCTTCGGCGTGAGCGGTTCCATACACAACTTCACATTGCGGTCACTCAGAACCGGCATCGCCTGTCGGAACACCTCAGCCGCATTGGCCATCGCCTGTTCCCGCGACATACCCTCTTCGAGGTTCCGTTGTTGAGGCGAGCCAAACACAAGAACCTCGCCCCCCAAATCAGCACATGCGTGGGCCAACTCGGCAATATAGTCCGCCGTATTACTGCGAACTCCTGCGTCGGCAGTGGTCAGATGTAGTCCTTCGGTTTTCGCCAGAAGCCAATGCAAGCCAACGACTTCCAACCCAGCGTCTTCTGCTTGCTTGCGCAAGGTTTGGCGTTGTTCAGCGGTGACGTCGGTGACTCGGTCAGCCAGTGTGAACGGAGCGACTTCAATCCCCGTGTACCCGACATCAGCGATAAACTTGCACTGCCGTTCCCAATCCCAGTCAACAAACAATTCTTGGCAAATGGCGAATTTCATCTTCGGTATCCTTAGATTCATTAGTACTGTTTTACGCGGAGATTCCCGACCCGGCAGGGTCGTGAAGGCAGTTCTCCCACTGCGCAGATTGTGTCGTCAATTTGTGAATCACCCTCGGACTATGAAAGCTGCGTCGCGACATTCCCTGCGAAGATTGGGACATGTCATGGTGGCGAGCAAGTCCCTCGAAACCAGGCTGATTACGGTCTTAGGATAACAGTGATCACCGGCGACGACGAGTCTCCTCAGCCGGTTTGTTGTTCATGCGGCGAGAACCGGTAGAATGTTGGGTAGCCGCGTGTCTCGAATGAACGATGGCGCTGAATTGTTTCGTTAACAATTGGGGCCATAGTGGCACATCGGTGGGATGGGATACAAATCGGCGCAGAAGTCCACGACCGCGACACCTCGACTGAAACGCATCATGCTCACGCTCTATTTCTGGATCACACTTTGCGGTTACCTCGTAACGTTGCTGTTGATCCCGGTTCTGCTGCTGCAAAAGAAACGGCCGGTCTCAACCGTGGCTTGGCTATTTTTAATCGTACTCGCCCCATATTTTGGCGCGTTGTTCTACGTCGTCTTCGGTGTCAACCGCGTACAACGGCGCGTGAGGCGTAAAACGGTCTCCGATCGGGAAATCTCGCGGCTACTTCCTGAACTCACGCACTATCAATTGCTCCCCGGCGAAGGTCTCACCACCAAGCAGCAGAACATTGTGCGGTTGATCAACCGTCTCTCTTCCACGCGGCCGACCATCAATAATCGTATCGAGTTGCTCAACGATACCAACCAAACCTTGGGCTTGATCGAACAGGCGATTCTTGCCGCTGAGCATTCGTTGCATTTGGAGTACTACATTTGGCAAATGGACCGCACTGGCACCCGCGTGCGGGACTTGTTGATTCAAAAAGCTCACGCGGGTGTGACCGTCCGGTTTTTGTATGACGGCATCGGCTCGATGTTCCTTAGTCGCAAATTTCTTCGTCCGATGATCGATGCGGGCATCCAAGTCGCTGCATTTCTACCGGGAAGATCTTTCCGTGAACGATGGTCTATCAATCTGCGCAGCCATCGTAAGATTGTGATCGTCGACGGGCAAATTGGATTCACCGGAGGGATGAACATCGGTGACGAATACTTAGGACGCAATCCGCAACTGGGGTATTGGCGAGATACACATTTAAAGATGCAAGGCCCGGTCGTTTTGCAGTTGCAACAAGTCTTCGCCGAAGACTGGTTTTATGCGGTCGGCGAAGAATTGACCCAACCGGCGCTCTATCCCGACCCGCGCATCAGTGGCGACAACATTGCCCAGATCGTCTCGTCGGGGCCGATCGATGAATTCAATTCGTTTCACGCGTTGTTCTTCGCTGCGATTGCTAAAGCCGAACAAAATATCACGATGGCAACAAGTTACTTCGTGCCAACAGAACCGTTAATGGCTGCACTAACGACCGCCGCATTTCGCGGGGTCAAGGTCCGCTTGTTATTGTCCGGACGGGGGGCTTATCGGTGGATGTTGTACGCAGGCCGCGGCTACTACGATGAATTGTTGGATGCCGGTGTCGAAATCTTTGAATACCAAAAAGGATTGCTGCATAGCAAAACGTTAACGATCGATGGCAATTGGTCACTAGTCGGGACGGCGAATTTCGACGTGCGCAGTTTGTTGCTCAACTTCGAAGTGGGCGTCGCCGTCTATGATCAGGAAATGGCGCGGCAACTGGAAACCGCATTTGAGAAAGACATCGCTTCAGCGCGGGTGATTGACAGCGAGTCCTGGGAAAACCGCGGTCTCGGCCAACGGCTGAGCGAAAATTTGATGAAGATCTTTTCGCCAGTCTTGTAACGCGCCCTCCATAAAACCTGCTCCCTCTCCCTCCGGGTGAGGGCCGGGGTTAGGGTTTTCGCTTTACCGAGCGATTTGCTACCTCGCCGAGTTGACCGCCCATAGTTTATTAGCGCTCAACGCAACACGACGCACCCATCGAAGCTGTAAACAGACGGCCTACGGAGGCACAAAGAAGCCTAAGAGAAGTTATTGAATGCTACGACCTTGATCAACAGACGCGACGCACTTTGTTGCGCAGGGGATGGATTAACTCTCCTGGTCGCGGTGTTCTTTTTCGGCAGCCTCTTTCCACGGTGATTCGGCCGGCGTGTCGGGTTTGACGTAGAACTCGCTGATGTCGAGTTGGTTTTTGGATTCACGCTCCAAGAGCGTCAGCCGTTTTTCCATGTTGAGGAGCTTGGCTTTTAATTCACCGACCAGCGACTCTTGTGAGGTCTTGGGTTGCGGGCGGGGGACCGCCGGGTATCCCAGGTGGCGCTGTAGGGCGGCGAACATGTATAACGGATCGCGGCCGCGGTTCGCATAAGCAATGCGGCCCGCCTTGTGCCCGAACAGCACCGGCTCGGCCGGTTCGTAGTCGGGATTGCGATTCTTACGACGGTACTCATCCACAGAGTACTGTGAGCGCATGCAAATCAGATCGGCAAAATCGGTTGCCCCCAACTGGAGACGCGTGCGCAGGATCCATTCGGACCAATCTTTATCATAAATTGGATCGCCCGCCATCGCCTTCATGCCTGCGTCGTAGCCCAGTTTATTGCGGCTGAGGCATTCAAAGTGATAGACGAACATACCGGCGGGTGTGGGGTCCTTGATGCGATATTCCGCTTCGTATTGCAAAATCTCCAGCGCCGTCCGCTGATCAAAGCGGGAATAATCGTCTTCGGCAGCTGAGATGATGTAGGTTTGAAACTCGGTGAAATAGTGATCCAGCCGCGCCATCCCCGCGGCCATCCGTCCGTTGAGCACCATCTCGCCCACCAGAAAATCGAGGGCCATCGGCAATTTTGTGGTGGCCAGAATTTCTTCTTTGAGGTCGGCCAGAATCACTTGCGACGGGACGCTATCCTCCAACCGCTGACGAAACACGCGAAAGAAATACGCCTGTTCCACATATTCTTCGGTTTCGAGCAAGGCGTGTGGCATGGGCAGCCAGGGGTCATCGAATGGAAACGGCAAGCGACGCGTGTGCGACGCAATCGGGTAAAACTGCGGGGTGTGATGCAGAGTCGCAAGTCTATTTCAACAACAACTCCGCTGCCCCATTCATATCGAGCTTCTTATCGATCAGCGTTAACTTACCCTGGGCAGCGTCATAGACGGTTTTCAATGGCTGTAGCTCAGCGTCGGGGACACCTTGGGTGCCGGCGACTGTCAATTCCGCCGGCGCGGCAAGAGCGGTCAGGCCTCCCAGTCCGCCATACTTCAGTGCGCCGGCCAATAGCATGGGGTCGTTGATCGACGTCACTGATTCAAATCCGAAACCGTTGGCGTCCACGATAGTTTTGTCGACCATTTTTCCTGCCAGTCCACGAGCCAACATCGCCCACGGGCCGGCTTCGCCCGTTCCGATTAAGTGAATCGTATTGATGTTTTCATCTTCGACCATGGTGCCGATCACCGTTAAAATATCGCGAACACGATTGGCGAGTACCGAACGGTTATAAGCCAACGTGTAACCCGCATAATTCTCATCCAGCGCCGGGTACTTAGGTTTTTCACCCTCAGCTACAAACTCCCCGGTCAAAAACAGATCGGCCCCGACGACTGCAAAGCCCTCGTCGAGCAAATCTTGGACTGCTGATTTTGGTTCGCCATCTTCGGTGAACAATCCCGCCTTGCCGTCGGCATGCACACAGAAGACGGCCTCGCCATTAAAATCGGGTGACACTAACGCAATCAACGGCACCTGTTCCTGCGCACCCTTGCGGCCGACGAGCAATTTGTAGATGTCATAACCCGATTCGTGGGCTGTATCCCTATCCTCGCGTTCCAGGTCCATCGCCGCGGGGACACCCGTATCCAACATCACATTTGCGGCAGCGCGAATCGTTTCTTCATACTTGGCCACGTCTGTTTGGGATTTGGGGAGGAGGCTATCGAACATCTGTTTTTGATACTCCGTGACAGCTTCACGGAGCGACGCCGCGTCGGATGCGTTTTCGGGCAATGGATGGGCCTCGTCGAACACACTCAGTTCGGCGGGGGGGATGGGTTCGAAATCGGTTTCCTTATAAGGAGTTTCGCGTCCGATCTTGAGGTGCTGGTTCATCCATTCATACATCCGTTCCCGTGCCACCTGGTTGTAATTGTGGCCGAACTGGGGAAACGCCTTAGCGTCCACCTTTTCCTGCGCGCCAAACAAGGAGTACACCTGCTTGAGTTCCGGCAAGCCTTTGGTTTCAATGTCAATCGTCCAGTCGTTGGCTCCGGTCATGCCCAGCGGACGCGGCGCGAAGAGCGCGGCGATGGCGACGTTGTTGATACCCAACCGCAGGTAAGAAGCATTCTCGCAAATGCAGCCACCCTGCATGTTGGTGGAGACCATGACCGCCGGAAAGGCGGCTGCTGGACGAGGGTCGATCGCGCACAGCATAAACGTCTGTGTCCCGCCGCCACTGGAGCCCGACACGCCGATGCGGTCCGTGTCGACATCGGGCAGCGAAGCGAGAAAGTCTAGTGCGCAGAGTGAATTGTATGTCTGCAATCCCATGAAATTTTGTAGACGCGACAAGGCCTCAACGTCGCGGAAACCTTGGGTATGTCCGATTTGCTTGCTGTCGGCGTTACCCACCATGTCATAGTGAAAGACAACGCACCCCATGCGAGCCAGTCCCACCATGCGGGCCTGCAGCGGATAGCGCGCAGCCGACATAAGGCTTTCGTCATCCCCTTCAATTTGTTTTTTTGCCGCCTCTTCACCGGCATCATAAAAGCGACCCTGGTTCCAGTGACCATGGGGGGCGAGTACCGCTGGCAATCGCCCGGGCCGATTTTTGGGGCGATACAAGTTGCCTGTCACGTAGTGTCCGGGAGCCGAGGGGAGAAACACCTTTTCCACGGTGTAGTCATCGCGGTCGATCTTGCCGTGAATGGTCGGTTTCGGTTCCGGGCGGGGAGGCAAGGGCCACAATCCGGTGCTCACCAACACCTGCTTGCGAATCGCGTCCGCTTCCCGCAGCCACGCAGCTTTGGTCGCTGGAGGCGCCCACGGGTGATTCTTGTCTCGCAAATGACGAGGCGTCCCCAGCCGCGCGTCCGCTGGCAATTGACCTGCCGGCAACACCCGCGAAACGTCCGCTGCTTTGTCCGCACCGCGCACGTCCGTCACGCAAATTGCAGAAACGAGGATCAAACCGCCAACCAGGTATTTCATAGCGATGCTTTCCGGACCAACAAATGAGGATTATCTAAATCCAAGACAAAATTCTGTCGACAAGTCGTTTCTCAACTCTCTGTTGCGTGCCGCGGTGTTGAGGCGTCACATGGTCAAACGCCATTCAGGAGGCTCATTGCTCGCCGCCGGAGTCTTTAACTGCAGTGGAATCGTCTTCGCTGTCAGTACTGGGCTGCGTTGACTCCTCTACATCTTTTTCTTTCGTGGGGGGCGTCGCGCCTTCATCGGCGGAGACATCCTCTGTTTTTCTGGCCTCTTCATTTTTTTTGAGTACTTCCAAGAGTTCCTCCTCACGCTTCATTTCGTCATAGATGCCGGCCCCGCGGCTGATGAGATCAGGCCGTTTGGCGACGATATGAAAGTCCAATCCATCCGCTAGAGAGGGGGAACCAGTGTACATGGCCAATGATTTGGAAAACACGGTTCGATGTTGCGACTCTATTCCGAACAAAACTTGTCCGGTGCAAACGATATTCGCATCACCTTGCATATTCGTGGTAAAATCGTATTCGTTGTCATCGGTGTAAATCGTCAACAGCGTCGCGACGAGCGGTCGTCCCTGTTCGTCTTCCAGATGCACGTGGACGGTGTTGGGGAGACCACTGGTTTTCCAAGTCACGTCCGCCAATGGACCATACTGGTTAGGAGACAACTCCTTCCAGAACCAGTTGCCGACGAGTCCCACCACAAAAATAACGACGATAAAAATTGCCCAACGTTTCAAGACGAGACCACCTTTGAACGAATACGTAAATAACCGTATATGAACTGTTATCATACCAATCCCCTGATAGGACGTCGAGTAATTGTCGCGTTCACAGGGCGGGGAGGGCTTGACCCGCAATTCGGTGTCCCCGCATAATGCAACCAAGCAAACGGACCTTGCCGAGAGGGCAATCTATTGACATCGGAACGTACGGAACCCGAAACAAACAAATTCGCGGCATTCGCCGGAACCCTGTGGAGCGTAGCGGTCAAAGTCGCCGCCGTTGTCCTCAGTTGGATCTGGCGAAAGTCGAGGATCGTCTGCGCCTATTACTGGGAACGCCGACAGAATTTTTGGCAGCATTTCACCGAATACGCCCGTGATTTGCGTCCGGAACGATTTGTCACCCGCGAAATTCGCGTTTCCAGCGAGGAACAATACCTCAATGCCGAATTCGACGACGATACGTGGAAAGTCCGACTCCCCAAAATGTGCGTCGTCTGCGGCACGCCGGGCGAAGGGGCGCCTTTGACGGAAAGTTATCAGGTCGAAAACCTGACCGCTCCTTTTTGGAGTGTCGTGGTCGGGACGCTTTCCGGATTTGTGTTGTGGATGTTGGTTTGGAATTGGTTTTTTCCGATCGGAATCATTCTCGGTTTCGCGATTGGCTACGGCCGACATGCGACCGTCAATGTGAAGATCAAGCAATGGAAGTGCGATAAGCATCGGGACTCAACCCGCTATCCACGGCTACGGACATTCGCCGACTTTTTAATCATCAGCGTTGGCAGCAAGGAATTGAGACAGGAATTCAGACATCAACGCAGCGGCGATCGAGGAGACTATGGTTCCAATGCCCCCGTACAGACCTATGTGCCGGCAGCCACCACGAATCAGCCGCCTCCCGAGATCGAGCCGATCCCGTTAGCAGAAGAAGCACATGATTCCATCGAAATTGACGAGCGAGAACGCCTGGATCCCTCCGCGATCGAGGATCAGGAACCACCGCCGTTATGACGGACCGGTTCGTCTCGGTTCAACACGACTCTGGAAACTGAATGCTATTTGAAGGTCACTATTAATTTACGGCCACCCAGTAGAGTGGCATTCAACACCCACTTGCGTTTTCGCCTTCCGGCGATTGAATATTGCTATTCCATATTTGTCACAACGTCTGAAATCGTTTTGTGGCACTGATCGGTGAGATCGATAACATGGCTGCCAGCTCGCGCTTTCGCAGAATCTTATCCAAAGTGGAAGGATATCTGGAACTCGAAATGCCCGAAAAAGCGCTGGAGGAATTGGCGAAAATCGACGAACAGTATCGATCCCGCTTCTCCGTTCAGTATTTGCACGGCATGGCGTATCGCGATCGCCAACAGTACGACCAGGCGTTGCCGTATTTCTTGCACGCCTTGGCTGAAAAACCGGAGCGCGTCGAAGTGCTCTTAGCATTGGCGTGGTGCTACAAACGCATCGACCGCTTGAACGAGGCCATCTCGGCGATGGAGCAGGCGTATCATGTCGCTCCGCAGGAGCCCATCGTGCTCTACAACATGGCCTGTTACTGGTCGCTCGCCGGCGATAAAACCAACGCCCTTTCTTGGCTGGGCCGCGCCTTGCGCATGGATCAGGACCTGCGAAAACTCATCGAAGACGAGCCTGATTTTGATACCTTGCGGCATGACCCCGATTTCGAGATGATCGTGCGTAGTAAGTAGTCATCCGTTCCGAGCGCTAAGTCGTGGCCACCCGGTCAGCGTTTGCTTTCGACTGTCTGTACTTCGGTTGCGCCTGGCCACAAGCGGCATGTTTGCCGACGGCTTTTGAATCAATTGCAATATCCGGGCGCGAGGCTCATTTCGAGTTGCGCTTTGTCCAAAACACGAACCAATCACCACAACCGTTGAATTCACAAGAGTCGGAGACCGCTATGGACTCATTCGAGGATCAGGAACACCCGCCGGTTTCGGAACTGTCCCGGCGACAACGCCGTGTGCTTGGCGTGCTTGTGGAAAAGGCGTTTACCACGCCGGAATATTATCCACTCACTCTTAAAGCGGCGACCAACGGTTGCAACCAAAAAAGCAACCGTGCCCCCGTCTCCAGTTACAACGAAGACGACGTCGAAGAAGCGTTGGACGAACTGCGCGAAATGGGTTTGGTCACGGTCATCCACACCGATGGCGGCCGCGCGCCGCGGTATCGACACTGGATGCGCAAACGTTTCTCGCTCTCCGAACCGCAATTGGCGATCTTGACCGAATTGCTACTCCGCGGACGCCAATCGCTCGGTGAACTCCGCTCGCGCAGCAGTCGCATGGTGTCGATTGATTCCTTGGATCAACTCCGCGAAGAATTGGCCGGATTGCAAGGACTGAACCTCTTGCAAGCCAGCGGATCTTTGGAACGTCGCGGCGTGGAAGTGGACCACAATTTATACGCCGCCAAAGAAGGCATGTCGCTCCCCACCGCTTCAGCAGACGTCGCAGACGAACCGTCCAGCCCGCGCGCCGCTGGTACACCTTCCCCGGCCCCTGCTGCCGCCAGCGACGGTCGTGTCGACGCGCTGGAAGCCGTCATTGGTGAACTCCGTACGCAAAACCAGGAATTCGCTGTGGAAATCAGTTCTCTCCGCGAGGAACTACAGCGGCTGGAAGACAACATGGAGCGGCTACGGTCGGAATTGGGCGGGTAACGAGAATAGCACGGGTTTTTCTTGATCGCTTTCGATGACAACCCTCCGACCGTTATGATCGTAGAGACATCGTCGCACTCGATTCGTTTGATCGCTGAAGGAATTCCCCGCATGAAAGCCCTTTTACTGTTCACCCTGACCGGATTGTTCGCAGCCTCAATGACCATCGCGACTCAAGCGGCCGAGGAAAAGGTTCCGCACATCGTGTTTATTACGGGCGATGAGGAATATCGCAGCGAAGAATCGATGCCCATGTTGGCTAAGATTCTTAAACGGGATTACGGTTTCAAGGTCACCGTTTGTTATTCCCTGGCCGAGGACGGCACGATCGATCCCGATAACCTCAGGTCGATTACGGGCATCGAAGCGTTGGACGATGCCGACCTGATGGTGCTGTTCACACGGTTCCGTGACTTGCCCGATGAACAGTTCAACCACTTTTTAAATTACGTCAAAACCGGAAAACCGATCGTCGGTTTTCGCACAGCCACGCATGCCTTCAAGTTTGACAACAATAAAAAGCATAGCGAGTGGGGTTGGCGCGGTGAAAAGATCGCCCAACTGCTGGGCCAAAATTGGATCACGCACCACGGGCATTTCGGTGACGGCCACCAATTTTTAACCAACATCACAATCGCCCCCGGGGAGAAACAGCACCCGATTCTCCGCGGCGTCAAGCCGTTTCAAGCCTACTCCTGGTTGTACCACGTTCAAGGGGGCGGCGATAAATTGCGCGGCGACGCTCAGCCGTTGATGATCGGCCGGGCATTGATTTCGGGACATGAAAAAGCGGGCAAGACAGATCGTTATCCCCTCACCAACCCCGTTGCCTGGACAAAAACCTATGAAGGCAACAACGGCGTCCGCGGCCGCGTCTTCTTTTCCACAGCTGCGCATCCGTTCGACTTCAAAGATGAATCGGCGCGAAAGCTATCAATCAATGGCATGCTCTGGGCGCTCGGCATGGAAGACCGCATCCCCGCCGAAGGAGCCAACGTAGAATTCGTCGGCGAATACGATCCAAACAATTCCGGCTATGGCAACAAGCCCAACCCCAAAGATCGCTTCAAGCCGAATCGCAAACCGGAAGAGATCTAGCCGCGCCGCTCAATTGTGCGCGGGCTGCTCGCAACGCGGGAATTCCAATCTACCGTTGGTTGAAAGAAAGTCTCACGCAAAGCCGCTATGGCGCAAAGAGATTCGCAAAGTCATTGGGCGATGCATCGGTTCCCGTAGCTTAGGTCCAACGCGCTGCAAATAAAGAGAGTACAAAAACGGCAATCTCGCCACACAGCTATCATTCACAAATTGGTCGATCCCCCGCGACCTTTTTGCGCCTTAGCGTGAGGCCTTTTTTAGCGCAGGCTACTCAGCATTTTCCAGCACGTTGTTGGTGCGGAATTTAGAAGGGGATTCGCCCAGATTGCGATGGGCAATCAATTCCGCCACGATACTAATGGCGATCTCTGGAACGGTTTGCGAACCGATGTCGAAGCCCAGCGGAGCATGGACGCGCAGCAGTGCTTCGCGCGAAATTCCTTCAGCCAACAGGTCGTCGAAGATCAATTTGATTTTTCGCCGACTGCCGATCATGCCCACGTAGCTCGCCGGGGTTTCCGCCAAATGATACAGCGCCTCTTCATCGTGATTGTGCCCACGGGTGACAATCACACAAAACGTGCGGGGATCAATTTCCAATCCGCTCAGTGCTGTGTCGATGTCGCCGACGATCAGGCGTTTGGCACGCGGAAAGCGATCGAGGTTGCAATACTCTTCACGGTCATCCACGACCCAAACATCGAAGTCGACGTCCGCCGCTAATTCCGCCACCCGCTGCCCCACATGCCCGCCTCCAACGACCAACAACCAGCAGCGTTGCAGAAATGGCAGAAACGAGACGCCTCCGGCCACATAGGCCCGTGGACGTTCCAGGATCGGCTTGAGGTGCTCATTGAGTCCCGCCGGGGGGGATGTCACGCTGCCGCGACAAGCAAGACTGTTGCCATCGGCATCCACCAGAAACCGGTCCCCTTCGCATCCTCCACCGGCACTTTCCGCATTAATAATCACCGCTTCGGTGCAGGGTGTGCCTGCGACGAGTGACTCGTCGAGGATCCGGAAGTAATCGACGTCTTCATCCGGGCGGATCGGATCGACCAGCATCTTCATGCGGCCGCCGCAGATCAACCCGTCATCCCAACCGTAGTTGTCGTCGAGTTGAAACGTCATCAGCTCAACGTTGCCCTCATCCAATAGACGCAACGCGCGGCGTTTGACTTCAGCTTCAACGCACCCACCCCCCAACGTGCCCGCCTGTGAACCGTCGGGATAAACTAACATCCGTGCCCCGGCCTTTTGCGGAGTCGAGCCGCGAGTCTCCACCAGCGCGGTATAGGCGACCGGCCGCCGATTCAGAATGTCTTCCTGCAATTGCCGCAACACATCTTGCATGATCGGGTCTCTTTTGGGGGAACGGGAATCGCTCGTTCCTGTATTCTACGGTGGCAGCACCGCACGAACAACTGGCGAGTCCGCGTGCGATCACGATTGCGTTGACGATGTCGGCTGGAGCATCACCCATGTCCCAGAATTTTCGATCGCGTTAATACAGCGCCGAGGCCAATTTGCGGCGGTATTCGTTGGCGACTTCAGAATTGTCGCCGACGAGATGAAAGATATTCACCATCGTTTCGCGCGCCTTATTGCGGAGTTTGCTGGCATCGCGGGTGATGATCGACAGACAGATGTCGAGCGCTTCGGGAAATTGGTGTGCCGCTGCGAGGGCGTCGGCGAGTTCCAATTGCAATTCCAGGTTGTCCGGGTCCGCGTCGGCTTTTTGGCGAATTTCTTCCGCGCCGCCGGCATCGGCCGCGACAGCTCGAAATTCCAACTCCGCTTTGACTTTTTCGACCTCATCTTCCAAATAGCCGCGATTTTCCAACTCGGCAATCATCGCCGAGCATTCCGCATCTTTTTCTTGAGCGAACAGTGCGCAGGTCAGGTCGACTTTGGCCGCATCGTTATTTGGTTCCAGCGCCACAGCTTCACGAAACTTCGTTTCGGCCGCTGCCGGATCTGATTCCTGCAGCGCGCGGCCTTCGGACAACAACGTCTGTGCCGGCGAGGGCATCAAAGAATCGAGCCATTGCCGGATCTGTTCTTCCGGCAGCAACCCCGTAAACTGATCGACCGCCTGCCCATTGACGACGGCAAAGACGTGCGGCACCGATTGCACGCCAAAGGCCATCGCCAGTTCTTGTTGCAGGTCGATATTGACTTTGACGAGCAGGAACTTGCCGTCGTACTCGACCGCCAGCTTTTCCAAAATCGGCAACAGTTGTTTACACGGCGCGCACCAAGTGGCCCAAAAATCAACGATCACCGGCATGTTCTGCGAACGCAGAATGACATCCTCTTCAAAGGTGTCTTTATCCGCATCAATAATCCAAACCGATTCGTCAGCCATCATTTTCCCAATTCATCAACAAGAACGGCCCTTTGCGAAAGAGGTTGCACACCTCTTTCGCAGGCCTGTCCCCTTAAGCCTTGTTTAGGCCAACAAGTCCTTGACCGTGTCCCGTTCGCTTTGCAGTTCAGCGACGGTCGCGTCAATTTTGGCCTGGGCGAATTCGTTGTGCTCCAAGCCCTGCACGACACTCCATTTGCTGCCGTCGGTGGTCAGCGGAAAACTGGTGATCAGACCTTCGTCGATGCCGTAGCTGCCATCGCTACAAATGGCGGCGCTGAACACAGTACCTGCCGAGGTGGGGTTGACGATGCTTTTCAGCGTGCCGAGAGCCGCATTGGCTGCCGAGGCGGCACTCGATGCGCCGCGGGCTTTAATAACGGCGGCACCGCGCTGTTGCACGGTGGCAATGAATTCTTCCTTCAGCCACGCATCGTCGCCGATCACATCAACAGCCGACTTGCCGCCGATTTTTGTGTTGAAGAAGTCCGGGAATTGGGTCGCGCTGTGATTGCCCCAAATCGCCATGCCGGTGATGGCGGCGACTGGTTGTCCCGATTTTTGGGCCAATTGAGCCACTGCACGGTTTTCATCCAACCGGGTCATGGCAAACCAACGATCGCTCGGCACATCAGGGGCATTGCTCATGGCGATCAGGCAATTGGTGTTACAGGGATTGCCCACAACGAGAACTCGAACGTCTTTGGCCGCGGCCGCTTGAATCGCTTTGCCCGTGCTGGTGAAGATCGGTCCGTTGATCCGAATCAGGTCGCCCCGTTCCATGCCTGCTTTGCGGGGAATGCTACCGACGCAGACGACAAAGTTGCAATCGGCGAAGCCAGCTTCCAGATCGTCGCTGCTGGCTTTGACGACACCAGCAAGTGTGGGATAGGCACAATCGTCCAGTTCCATCTCAATACCATCCAATGCGCCCATCGCTGGGGGGATTTCAATGAGATGCATGATCACCGGTTGGTCCGGTCCAAAAACTTCGCCCGAGGCGATGCGAAACACGAGGCTATAGCCAATTTGCCCGGCAGCGCCGGTGACAGCAATACGGATGGGGGTTGCCATGAGGATGCTCCTATGCAGCCAATCTTGTCATTGAAGAGATTCCCGTGCAGGGAATCCTGGTGTTTGTTATGAATTTTCGCTGTATTCGTGCCTCTGACGCGGACAGCAGCGTCGAGCGCAAAGCGAAGATTCGGTTTTAGCGACTTCCCAACATTGCGGCAACCAACGCACAGCGGGGAGAGGTGCGAGGTGTGAGGGAACAGGCTGGAGGGCTGGTTTTTGTCGGCAGTTGGTCTATTGCACAGGAAATGTCCCCTAGGAGCCAGCTTCGAAATTGAGCGAAAATCTCGCTGGGCGAAAAACGGGCGGATATCGCGCCGAACACGAAGCATGCGGGCAATGGGGGCTTTGCGTCGGGTTTGCGGCTGGCGGGCAATTGCCAAATCCGCCTCAACACCGTTACACACAGATCGTTTTAACATAACGACTTGCGACAATCGTATTTGTGTTGACCCTGTGAAGCGTGTCGACAATGTCCGCCGTTGACACGTTCTGCAATGCCCAATACATTCCACGCCCTGAGGCCGACCGGGCGGATCTGTTGCCTGTTGGCGGGACCATTGTCGCCATACCCGTTATCATAGACGGGGAGAAGATTTTGCGGGCAACGTCGAGACGGATACTGCGAGCAACGGTGTTCGTGCTGCTGGGAAGTACCCTTTCCAGTTGCACGCGGCATCATGCGTCGTTGCCGCCGGATGTGGTCACCGCACCGCGGCAAATTCCGACTGTCCCCTCGGTCGCCCGGATACGGGGGAACATTCCCACCACGTCCGTGCAACTGCCGACTCGGCCTGTCTCCCTGCCATCGGGAAACAACCCCTGGAAGCCAGACGGTCCTCCGCGAGAATGGAATTACATTGTATTGCACCACACTGCATCGCATGCGGGGAGTGTGGAACAAATCCATGAACAACATTTGGGAAAAGGTTGGGAAGGAATTGGGTACCACTTTGTGATCGGCAACGGCGACGGCATGGGAGATGGAGTCATCGAACCCACGTTTCGCTGGCGGGAACAAATGCACGGTGCCCATGCCGGAAAAAGGGACTACAACCAACACGGCATCGGAATCGTGTTGATCGGTAATTTTGAAGAAACATCCCCCTCATCAGCGCAAATGGATTCCGTCATCCGACTGGTGGCCACATTAAAAAGTGAATACGGCATCTCTGCCGACAAGGTGATTCCTCACAGCGAAGTCAAAGCGACAGCCTGTCCCGGCAAAAACTTTCCCTTAGCGGAAGTCGCTGCTGTTGAACTTGATCATCGCTTGACACAGAACCAACGAGACGAACCCAGGCCGAATTTGGCCGCCCAGTATAGGAGTACGACGCGATGAATACTCGATTTTCTCACAACGCCGCACAAGTCGGCGGAGAGGGCCTCGACGCTTTGGCGGCTACGGATCTGATCCCGACGAGCTATTCCGCTGCGCTCAGGCGGCGGTTTGACATCGATGTCGATACTATCGAATCCCCCGCGGCGACGTACGTCCCGGAATACTACGAATCCAACTATGCCTATCCGCTCTTAATCTGGCTGCACGATGAAGGGGGCACCGAACGGGACCTGCTCCGCATCATGCCGGAGATCAGCAACCGCAACTATTTTGGAATGTCGCTACGCGGTCCGCTTCAAGCCCGGACGGATCAGGATGGTTATCGCTGGTCGCATCTCATCGATGATGTGATCGCTGTCGAAAACGAACTGCACGAACAGGTCGGCCGATTGCGACGGATGTACAACATTCATTCGGAACGGGTCTTCATCGGTGGCTGCGGCGACGGAGCGACAGCCGCGATTCGAATCGCGCTGCGGCATCCGGAATGGTTCGCTGGCGTGGCGTGTCTCGGCGGAGGCATGCCGACCATGGACAAACCGCTGGCCAATTATCGCCAGATGCAAGGCAAACGAATTCTCTTGGCGAGCGAACAAAGCGGCGAGACCGCTGAGCCGTCACAAACCCGCGGATTGGGCACATTGCTGCATACCGCAGGGATGACCATCTGCTCGCGAATGTACGAATCGGCAAAGCCCACGCACCACGATGTTGTCCGTGATATCGACCGCTGGATGATGCAGGAATGCTACCGCACTGTGACGGTGGAATAGTTTCCCGTAACGGTTGCTCGGTGCCGCGAATCGGGCATCAGCGTCGACGCGTCCGCTGGTTTCGGTCTCAACTTGCACGCTCAGGTACGACCACTGACGTGCGCACTGTCGGACAAGCCGACAGTGGCACCCGAACGGCGAAACGCTTACTTACCGGGGTCTTGCGGATACACTAGCACGCGGTCGTGCGACAGCAAGATCAGGTCGTTGAGACCATCACCGGTGACATCGGCAATCGCTGCTTCACGGGGATTGGTGCCGGTCTGCTCCGAGGCATTGAGACTCTTTTCTTCAAAGACTTTGAAGTAAAATGCGTGTCGCAATCCCGTCTCGGGAGCAAAATCGAGCACCTCCACCAATTGCGACTTCGTGTCGAGGCAGGCGATGTCGGCAAATCCGTCGCCGTTGAGGTCGCCGGCAATCAGATCCGCGAAACGCGCCTTGTCCAACTCGGTCTCAAAACTAGCAACCTCCTTCAACTGTGGATCGGTCTGCCCGGCGTACAGCACGCCGAACCGGCCGCTGCCGAATAGCAGCAGGTCATCGCGTCCATCGCCGTTGAGGTCGGCGACATGTGTGGAGAGATAACGAAAATCGCCGATCTCCACTTCGCGCCAGGGGCGAAATAGGTTGTCGACCTTGTTAAGTAATCGCAATTTCTTAACGCCTGTATCAACCAGTACGACTTCGTCACCGGGAGTGTCATCAAGATTGATGGGAGCGGCTCCCACGATTTTGGCGCTGCTTTCTGCCGCATTGTACTGGTCCACAACCTGCCATTGCTGTTCGCCGTTAATCTTCATTTGGCGGGCAAAATTTTGTTGCGCCACCAGCAGGGTCGGATCCTGGCCGGTACTGGCAAATACCGCACCCGCGGCGACTTTCCCGAGCCCCAGACCGCGGCGGTTTTTCAGCAGTTCAGGAACGCCCTTCTCGTTGGTCAGCAGCAATTCCGGTTCGGAACCGGCGAAGACCAGAAAGTCGATCCGCCCATCGCCGTTGGCATCGAGCTTCATCAACTGTTTCGGTTGGCTTTTAAAGGTCAACTCGATGTCAGCTAGATCGCTTTGGCCCCAGGACTGCGGCGACCACTGATCGTCTTCTTCCAGTGACATGGCATGCAGGCGATATTTCGATCTGCCGTTGCGGGAAATACAGACTAACTCCTCGCGTCCATTGCCGTTGAGGTCGGCCAATTCAATCGCCAACGGCTCGTCTTCCAGCGGCAACACAATCGGAAACGAAAGTCGGCCGTGCGCCATCCGGCTATAACCGATCGCCTTTTCCTTAACGCTGAGCACAACAACTTCGTCCCCCTTGGGGTCGTTGTCCAAATTGCCGACGCGGACTTGTTGGGCATCGGTCAGGCTCGGAAAGGTTTGACCTTGATCGAGGCCGGTCTTGGGATGTTGGCGAAAGACCACGATTTGCGCGCTGCCTGGATCGGTGACAACCACATCTTTCAGTCCGTCGCCATTCACGTCGCCGATTCCCATATCGGTATGGCGACTGGAACCGCCCGATCCGAATCCGTAATAAATCATTTGCCCCGTTAAATCGCCTTCCTGTGGCTGGGAGCGGACGACGCGATGGACTTTCACACGTCCCGTACGATTTTCAATCGTCAGAATTTCGTCGCCCGGTTTGCCATCGAGATTGTACAGCGTCGACGCACGAGGCATCTCGATCTCGAAGCGATACTCAGGCCCCAAGTGGCCTTGCTGGTCTTGAAAACGAACACAAAACGGCCGCTCGTCTCCCTCCTGCGATTGATAGCTCAAGTCAGCGCGGCCATCCCCATCCAGGTCGGTGATGCGGACCAGTCCCAATTTGGCCGAAGTATTCATCACCGTTTGCGGTGCACCCAACTTGCCGTCTGGTTGTTGATAAATCAGGTAGGTCTCTTTTTGCCCCAAGACAGCAATATCGTCTTTACCGTCGCCGTTCAGGTCGCCGGCAGCTGTGTTCCAACTGGCGGGGGTGACTTCGGGTAGACGCAGCCGCCGCATCGACTGCCAGTTCCCGTCTTCGCCTTGATAACGGACAATTAACTGGTCTGCGCCGCCGAAATAGGCGAGATCGGTTCGACCGTCACCATTGAAATCGCCGGTTGTCAACGCAGAAACCGCTTTGTCCAAGGTGACCTTGTTGTGTTGCAAGCGGCCGTCACTGCCAATGAAATTCGCAAGACTTTCACCAGGCGCTGGCTGTTCGGCCACCTGTTCGCCATCACGTTGCAACAGCAGATCAAGCCGGCTGTTGCCATTGTCCACAATAATCAGATCAGTCCGACCATCGTGATTCAAATCGGCCGGCAGCAAGTTGCGGGAGCGCTTGTTGAGTTTATAAATTTCGAGCGGCCGAAAACCATAGTATTGAGCGAGGTCGGATTTCGCGGTCTGATCCTCCTCGGCACGCGCCGAGCGGCCATATCCATCAACAAGTCCGGCAAGCACGCAGACAACAAGCAACATCCGTTTGCAAAAGGCAGCCATCGGGCGCGTCCCTTCATGGGGCTGAAAAACTATGTGAAACCCTAACATCAAATCCGTAACGCCATGGTACGAATCGTCCTGCTTGGACATGCTAGTAGTCAGTCACGATTTGATAATTGGGGTGGGGTGCCACTGGCTTTGCCAGTGCGAATTCTAAAATGTGTGATACTTGTAAAACACTGGCAGAGCCAGTGGCACCCTCGTTCTTACAGTTGACGATGCATTAATTCAAATGCAGGTTGAACGGCATCAACACCAACACGCGTTGATTGCCGAACATCCTCAAGAGTTCTAAACCTTGAAGTTGCCGTGTGAGTTCCGGGGCGATGCCATCCAGCGTTCGGCGGAGCAGGGCTGTTTGGGCGGCGCTGCTCCGTGCATCGGCATCCATTGGCCCCAGAAATGCTTCCAACGGGTTGGGAGCCTTGGGCAGCACTTTGAGTTCCAAGTTTTTGTCGGCGTCAAACCCTGCTTTGACTTTCACAGCGGTAATCGTATCGGCCAAGGTGCCGAGTTCGTCGACGAGTCCCACCTTCAAGGCTTGGGTTCCGGTATACACGCGGCCGCCAGCCAATTCTTTAAGCCGCGCCAAATCCATCCCGCGACCCTTTGCGGCTTTGCCGGTGAACTGCTCATAAACCGTATTGAGCAACTTCACCATCGCTGCCCGCTCGGATTCGGTGAAACCGTCGGTCGTGCTGAACACGCCGGCATTCTTACCGCGACTGATGACGCTGGTGGTGACACCGACCTTATTGAACAACCCGCCAATCGCCAATTTGCCCCCGACCACCCCGATCGAACCGGTGAGCGTGCCCGGCTCGGCAAAGATCCGATCGGCTCCCATGGCAATGTAATACCCACCGCTGGCTGCCGTATCGCCCATGCTGACGTAGAAGGGAACTTCCAGCAGTTCCAGCTCGCGCCACATCAAGTCGCTAGCCAGCGCGCTGCCGCCGGGACTATCAACACGCAGCACGACCGCCTTAACGGTCTCATCTTCGCGGACTTCACGAATCGCCTTGATCAATGTTTCCGATCCGAGCGATTGGCCGCCGAACATGCTGGATCCGCTGCGCCCGGATGTAATCGCCCCAGTCGCATAGATCACGGCGATCTTGGGCCGTTTACTGGAGCGTTTGGTGTCGATGCCCATCAATTGATTCATGGTTTGTTGAAACCCGAATAACGAAAAATCGAGATTCATTTTTTTCTTGCCGTACCGCTTCGACAATTTCACGTCAGCTTCCGGGTTCAACTGTTCAACCGCGTCAATCAATTGATCTTCATAAGCCACGTGGTCAATCAACCCCAGTTGATGCGCTTCGGCAGCTGACAGCGGAGCGGTATCGATGGCTGCCTCCACGGCTTTGGGATCTAACTTGCGCGCCTCGGCGATCATCGAAATCATCTGCTCATAAAAGTTGCCGATGATTTCGTTCATTTCCTGACGAAACTCCGGACTCATCTCGGTCCGCGTATACGGCTCCGCCGCGGATTTGAACGCACCAACCCGCAACATTTCGGGTTGAATGCCCGCCTTGTCAAATAGATTTTTGTAAAAACTGATCTCAGCCCGCAAACCGGTGAGCATCAATGTCGCTGATTCAGGCATGTAGATTTGATCGCAGGCGGTCGCAATCTGGTATTCGCCACTGCTGCCTTGATCGACCCAGGCATAGACCGGTTTGCCTTTGGCGCGAATATTGCCAATTGCCTGCCGCAGTTCATTCAACTTCGCGCGCCCAATCGTGGGGCCGCTGATATTGAGAATCACGCCGGTGACCTTGCGGTCATCGGCCGCCTTATCCAGCCGCTCAATAATGGTGGCCAAACTATCTGATTTCTTGCTGAACAACGGCGGAGCTTGCGCCCCTTCGGGGTAGCTGCCGGTGATGTCCAGATGCGCCCAAGTGATGACCGGTTTCTTTTCGGGTTTTTTCGCCGGCTTCTCTACAGACTTGGTAGCGGTTGCTTCGGCGGACTTTTTTTCATCCGCTGCGGCAACGTAGGTGCAAAACAAGGCGGAGACGACGAGAGCGATTGTGGCGGGCATGCGACGCATGCGAGGTTCCTCCAACAAATTCGGGAAGCCCAGCGGGCCGATGACGAAAACGTAAATTTCCGACAGGCGGCTGCATCCGGACGGGAAAATGCTCAAACCAATCCGACAGGATGGGTTTAGCGAGCGATCTTTTTAAAATACGTAAAACCCGTTTCGAAAACCGGTTGCGCTTGTTTCAGAGATTTGCAGAACAGGGCCGGCAGAATGCGACAGAAGGTTTTGAAACGACTTAAGGCAGATACTTAAGTCTAAGTCGCGGGATTGTAGCGGTCAAGAAGCGTGGACCGGTTACGCAGAATTGTGCAGCAGTAAACACCTGTTAAAAATCGCCGCAGATGTGCGGCGGAAATCACTTGCCAGCAGCGACCCGGTGTGCGAGACTGGAAATACCTGCCCGGCAAGGTCCTATTGCGGTCAGGTTGAATTGATCCCGCGCGACGACATCACGCGGGCAGGTGAGGAAACTCCCAAGACATTCCCGCGGAGAAGAATTCGATGAATCGTCGTTTTGTTTGGGCTTTTATAGCGATATTGGGTGCGTCAGTGCTGTCCGCACCTCAAACGGCATCCGCACAAGGTCTGATTTGGAATCTGCCCGAAGAAGACGGAACCTGGGTCCGTTATGAAGGCGATTTCAAAAACGTCGAAGCCCGGCCGGACGACGACGAGGACTTAACGATCGAATGCAAGCGCTGGCTGACGATTAGCTCCGTCGGTACCGAAACCCGCGAATACCAAGGCAAGGAAGTTCCCTGTCGTTGGATCGAACTGAAAGTTGAGACCGGCCGTTCCTCAGCTGAAGGTGTGGATACCGGACGTTTTGGTACGATCCTCTATAAAGTTCTGATCCCCGAACAATCGGTGATCGGGAAGATCACGGACGAAGATGACATCCCGGTTACATTTCTGCCGATCCTGGAAGGCTATCGCAAATCTGGCGACCGACCGGTCAAAAAAGTGACAGAGAAGGTTCTAGCGGTCTATCCGATGATTTCGTTGATCGACCACTATCGCGACTTCAAAGCCAAGACCAAGGAACCGGAACCGATCGACGTCAAACTGGGGACTGTTCCGGCGCGACTTTACGAAGGCATCAAACTCTCGGAAACGGAAACCAGCCGCACAAAAAATGTCGCTGACGTGGCCCTGAGCACCGAGGTCCCCTTTGGTGTCGCCCAATGGTCGGTGACCGTCGAACGCGACGAAAAAGACCAACTCGAGGATGTCGAACAGTTTCGACGCACCTCTCGACTCGAGGTCAAAATGGAAGCGGTCGAAACGGGCAGCAACGCTCGTTCCGCAATCCAAACCCCCACCAACAACTAGCCGGCGTTTGATTAAGAGTCGATCCGTAGCCGCGCACTCACGTATGTTTTGAGTGCGCGATCTTGCTGCCTACCATTCTCTCCGCCTCTACCGCTGCGCCGAGCCGTTCCGACGGCAGAGTGCGTCTCGCTCGTTTTTTTGTGGGAATTGCGTTGCTCCACATGCTATAGAAGAGTGGCAGCACCGCGCGCAAATTGGATGGGGCGAATCCCAGCAAGTCTGCAACAAAGAGCAGGGGGCGAACATGAGCAAAAAACTCGAGCTGATTCGTGAGAAAAAACTACACAAGCTCTTGCCGAACAGTAAGAAGAAAAAGCTTGAGGCGAGTGGCGTCTACGTCGCGGACGAGTCCACCTGTTACGTCGTTTTCGACAACTTCAACAAGGTCGGCCGGGTTGACCTGAAGTTGAAATCATCAAAATCAAACAAGCTGATTCATCTCCTCAACGTGGGGACCGGATTCGAGGACATCACCTATGACCCGCTGAGTGATCGCTTTTACCTCATTGTCGAGGCCCTCGAAGACAAGTCGCATGGCGGTTTTCGTGGACTCGTTTCGGAGTATGATGGGGACTTCATGTTTCATCGTTGCTCACAACTCGAACCGGCATTTAAGAAAAAGAACAAAGGCTTCGAGGGCGTTGAGCACATCCGCCGCGGCGATGCCGAATACCTCGTCGGGCTGTGGGAAGACACGTTGGGCCAAGACGGCAACAAAGGCCGCGGCCGTTTGTACCTGTTCCCGAAAGCCAGCGACGGCTCATGGGCCAAGCCCCGTGCAATCAATTTGCCAGCCAGCGCAAAATTCAAAGACTTCGCCGCCATCGCCCGACGCGGAAACCGTGTCGCCGTGGTTTCACAAAAGTCGAAACGATTATGGCTCGGGGAAATTAATGAAACGTTCAGCGGGTTTGTCAAAGGAACGGGTACCACCTATCGGTTTCCCAAAAAATGCTACGGCAACGTCGAAGGGGTATCGTGGCTTTGCGATGACCGCCTCGTGATGGTCTCGGATAAAAAGAAGAAAAAACAGAAAAAGTGCTGCGCCGACAAGGACCAGTCCATCCACATCTTCCGCATTCCCAATGGCTAGTCCCCCCCAGCCCGTTGTGCAGCGCAGCCGTTTTTCTTTAGTCACGGATAAAACACAGATTTTCCAATGTGAAATCAAATAGCCCACAGTCTACTTGTTCGCAGTCTGGTCACTCTTCTTCGTTTCAGCGTGATCGACAAAGGTGAGCGAACGATCGCTCCCGGCTTTGCTCTTGGTTTCAATCCCATTGCGAATGCTGCCCACAAACTTCGGCACGCCGGGACCAATCTCGACTGTCACGATTCCTCCTTGCGTCGTAATTTTGCCCGCATGCAGTGCTGCTCGGCAGATCATGCTGGAGAAGTCATAGGTATCTGTCCCGTAGACGATTCTTGGACGCAAGTTGCTCGGGGCAGGCGGGCACCGAAACGAGAAGCGTTGGCCGACCAACCGTCGGTAGGCGAATCCACTCCGGGTGAACTTGGTGTCCCAATCGATGCGAGGAATGTGCGCCAGGTGAATTTTGTTGGTCTCGTCCGAACCGGGGCCCTCAACAAATGACATGCTGCGGCGAGTCTCAGGCAAGCCGGCCGTCTCGACGCCATTGCGTTTGCTGCCCACATATTTGGGTTTACCCGGGTTGAGCTGGATCGTTACCGTTCCACCCTCTTTGGTAATTTTTCCGGCATGCAGTGCAGCAATACAAATGGAGGTGTCACTCGGATAAAAATCCGTGCCGTAGACACCTGCAAAACTTTGATCCACCGCCGCCGGTGGACACTTTACTGTGAGGCGTTGGCCAATAAATTTGTCCGCATCAAATTGAAACTTATTCAGCGTCGTGTCCCATTTGATTTCAGGAAGGACCCGAGAATAGCTTCCCGTCTCAGCGGAATAGGCCACCGCACTTCCCAAACCCAACAGCAGCCCAGCAAAACTCAGCGTAAATACTCGGCCAAACTTGGTGCGGCGTTTGACCAGACAGGCTTTTGGGATACGAGCGATTGTCGTCGACATGGAAGACTTTCCTAAGCAAGAGATGTGAGGGGTTGTGCTGAATGAAGAAATCTCTTCACCGAATACGACACACAGCTTGAAGGTGTTGCTCGTTGGCCTGCATTGACTCGAAATCAACAAGACACTCACCAACGAGGCAGCGGTCGCCATGCTGTCGTGCTACTAATCCGATGGTTGAACAAGTTTGGGGCAGTTTTTTCCCAGCGACGCCACAACCTCGCTAGCTGGCCTCGACACCTTAGAATTCCCGGACCGCCTCAGGGGATTTCTGAGCTACCCATCTCGATTGAACTTGTTTTCCAAAAAATCTCGAAGTTCTCGATAGAGTTTTTCATGCCCTTTCGGATTACAGTGCAGTCCATCATCAGCCAGCAGGTTGCTCAGCTTCTCTGAATCCCAATTCTTAAAATAGTCGAGAATTGGACACGACCTCTCCTCGCAGACTTGCCGCAAAACATCCGTGTAGCGCGCTGCATCCGCTCGAAGATAATACCAATCGGAGCCCAAATAAGGTGTCGTTTTCTCTTCCTCAAATGGGAATCCCGTCAGCATCAAGGTTGGGGATATTTTCAGCGAGCATTCGACCAAGGCCGCCATGGAATTTCTAAACTCTTCAAGCGAGACAGAATTCTCAGAGGACTCAGCCCCCTCGCGTCGGATGTCATTAAATCCGGGATAGAGAATGAGAAGATGCGGGCGACGAATTCCAGCTTCAGTAGGGAGACGCGCAATGAGACTTTCGGTGCTTTCGCCAAAAATGCCCAGTTGATAGACAAAGTTTTTTGGACTTTGAGCTTCATGCCATAGTCGAAAGCGGTGAATAAACCCACCGAGTTCAAAGTCACCTCTTCCATGAATTGAACTGGAACCGAGAGCCACAATTTGCCTTGGAAACATGCGGGCTCCTCGCAGACGGTGCGAAAGAGATTCCATGAAAACGGTCTGCTACTGCAGTGATTATAAGTTGAAGCGGCTGATAACATCGCGGGATTCGTCCGGCTATGCAACGCCGATGTGGGCAGGGTGACCCCGAAAGATTCTTTCGGGGCGGCGCAGCCGTGGGAGTTTGTTCGTGGCGGCCATGACCCCGTCCTCAGGAGGACCGACTGCTAGACTTTGTCCTGCCGCGAAAAGTCTATTGGGAAACCTCACGTTAGCTTGCCTTTTTATTTGTCGCGAGATACCAATTCACCATTTCCGGCGTGTTACACAGCTTAATGAACCGGAGACGGTCCTCGTCGCTCATATCACCAAAGTCTACGTACAAGATTGGCCGCGTTGCCCCGCCCAGAACCTCAAGCCGAAAATAATTCAGTGCCCTCACAAGTGTTGACTCTAGCGTTTCGTAGTGTGTGTCGAATGCTGGGTCGTTGATCTCAAGCGAGTCGACGTATGAGAGCATTCCCTCAAGTCGCTCGTTCACGGAATCGAAGATTTCTAGGTAATCTCCACAATACGGCGTGGCGGCTACGGACCAACGGAGATCGATCGCGAGCTGTTCAAGCGATTGCTCATATCCGTGTTTGGTTTTGTATTCCCTAGCGACCTGTTTCAAACCCTGTTCGGTCAAAACCGAAATCCCGATGGCTGCAATAAGCGGAACCGGGTAAATGACGTACGCATAAATCTTTTCACCGCTGTGTTCGGCTACCCACTTGCGATAGTGCAGTGTGAGGGCGTCGACGATTTCCGGCATCAAGTTGTCGTAATTTGGCGGCGCAAGCATTAGTAAGAGCGTAGGCATCCAGGATTATAATTGCAATCAATGCGTCGTTTTACAGCCCTAAGTTATAATCTCCGTTGAAGCCGCTGTCACAACTCCAGGCAAGACGAACAACCCCATTGCTTCGCCCCAGAGTCGCCCCCCGGCTGGATGCCACGAGTTTTTGACGGAAACACCCTGAAGCATCCTGAACTGCGTCACGAATTCCGGGCGGCCAACCCAATTCTCAACGGTAACAACCACGATGACATGCCCGGCAAGTGTGCCATCACTGTCCGTCTCATCAACGTGGAGAAAGTCAAACAATCCATCGTCAACTGACGACATAAAAGTGGCAAGGTCGTGGCCGACGAAAAAATCGTACGTTACAGAGTTGTGGTATTGCGAATAACTCGGTGCGGTGGATATCTTATCTCGCTTGCTCTTAGTCGGCCACCAATTTGCCCAAGCAAAAATCAGCAAGCCAAAAACAGCGACGACGCTTGCCGCAACAACGTGTTCAGTGTCGGTCATTGAACGTTGGCCGCATAAAGGAATCTAAAATGTCCACCATTCGTATCGCGCCGATGGGCAGAATGTTTGCATGGAAAATAGCAATGCAAAGTTGAGAGCTAAGGCAGCGCGGATTCGCGAAATGTGGATTGCACCTCAAATTATAGCCATTGATCACTCACAATTCACGCAAATTCCCGCGCGATCAGCCGTTTCCCCCAATCACACCTCAGGCCGCCGCACCAACCGCGTCGCGATCGCCTCAGACCGCCCCGCCAGCGCCGACAGCACCTCGCGATACCCCAACAACGTCGCCAACAGCACCACGCGTTCCCAAGTCGCTGCCTCAGGGGAAACCTCG
The DNA here is from genome assembly GCF_007860075.1 of Symmachiella macrocystis. Lineage (NCBI taxonomy): Bacteria > Pseudomonadati > Planctomycetota > Planctomycetia > Planctomycetales > Planctomycetaceae > Symmachiella > Symmachiella macrocystis. Next base: position 511,448 of record NZ_SJPP01000001.1, on the reverse strand, counting down.
TCGGTGCGGCAATCGGCGAAGAGTTGCATGACCAGCGCATCCAAGGCCTCGATCGCCGCCGTCAGAGCCCAAGGCTCCACGTCGCGCCCCATCCGCTCCAATAAGCTACAGAAAATCGTCCCGTCGCCCCGCCAAGCATCGGGCGGATGAGCATCGGTAGCGGCAGCGTCCTCCCTCCGATGCAACTTCAAACCCGCACCATTTGTCGCCGCACCATTCTCACTCCCAGCCGTCATAAAATCGCCTCGCCTAAGAATCAAACGTCCCTCTCACTCAGCCACACACCTCACACAAACCGCGAGCGGTTGCGCGCAGTGCGGCTCATTACGCCATAGGCTGAAGTCCGTAGACGGTAGTGTTGGCGCACGTGCGCCGTTGGGCAGGGTCAACGCAATCTTTTCTGGCCACCGGCCACTCGCCACCGGCCACTAATCCTCCAGCACACGAACCGCATCCCCCACACGCACCGTGCCTGCTTCGTGCACGATCGTGCAAATGCCACCATGTCCCCGCATGGCTGCGTATCCGCCGTCGCCCAGATTGTATTCCATCCGCGAACAAGGGGCGCAGGGGCCGGTTCCCTCTAGCACGACGTCGCCGATGCTGAACTTGCGATCCTTGATCGCGATCAGGTTGATGCCCGACACGACAATATTTCGTCGCAATAGCCCGGGGTCGATCGGGTCGCGGCCCAAGATGGAGCTGATGAATGGCAAATGCTCGTGCTGAATCAACGTCACCTGCCGTTTAGAATTGTCCCCTTGAGCATGATGCTCGCCCACGATGCCATGACCGACGACGATCTCGACTTCGTCCTGGGGTTGAATCGCTGCCATCCGCGCATCGCTGATGCCGATCCACTCCACGCGCCCGACTTGCGGGACATACGTTTTCAGGTCTTTATCAGCGGACATCCGGCTCTCTCCTCGTTCCATCGTCTTCGGTCGGGTTGGTGTTTCGCGGGCCAATGAGCCGCGGCGCTTGTTCGCTACAAACGGGGATCTTAGTATGACAAAAGCGCCTCGGCGCGACAAACCAGTAACCAGGTCCGCCGTAGCCGGGTGATTGCCCAATGAAATGCTCGAAAACTCTGTTCCTTTGTCTGTTATGGTCCCTGACAATTACGGCAAACGCCCAAACCGGTCAGCCACTGGCTGGGACCAAACCGCTTCGGTTGCGGGGTGATCTTTCTCAGCGGATGCGTGAGGGGATCGACAAATATCTCACCCGCGAAACGGCCGCTACCGTCCGCTCTCGTCAAAAATTCTGGGCTCCCGATTTTTCCTCGCGCGAAGCCTACGGAAAATCAATCGCCGCGAATCGCCGCCGCTTTGCGTATGACATCGGCGCCAGCGATGAACTTCATACCGTCGCTGCATTGGAGCTAATCGAAACGCTCGATCAACCCGCGCTCATCGCCCGCACCGACCAGTATGCCGTCTTCGCTGTCCGCTGGCCCGCTTTCGGCAACGTGTTCGGCGAAGGCTTGTTGCTGGAACCGTTGGCACAACCAATCGGAGTCGTCGTTGCCATCCCCGATGCCGATCAGACACCGGAGATGCTCATCGGTTCGGCGCCCGGCATCGCACCCCGTTCACAATTCGCCCGCCGCTTAGCCGAACAAGGCTTTCGTGTGGTCGTGCCGGTGCTGATTGATCGTAACGACGAATGGGCGGGTAACCCGGCGGTGATCATGACCAATCAAACACACCGCGAATGGATTTACCGCAGCGCTTACCCCATGGGCCGCCACATCATTGGGTACGAAGTGAACAAAATCCTCGCCCTCGTCGATTGGCTCTCACGACAAGGCAAACCGGGCGATACGATCGGCGTCGCTGGTTACGGCGAAGGCGGGCTGTTGGCCCTCTATACGACCGCCCTCGATCCCCGCATCGACGCCACCCTGGTCAGCGGATATTTCGATTCGCGACAAGATGTCTGGCAAGAGCCGATTTACCGTAACGTGTTCGGACTGCTCCAGGAATTCGGGGACGCTGAGATCGCCGGGATGATTGCGCCGCGAGCTTTGATTGTTGAACATAGCATCGCCCCGGAAGTCGATGGTCCACCCAAGTTGCGGCCGGGCCGTTTGGAGTCAGCAGCACCGGGACGCTTGACGACACCAACATTCGCCTCGATCGATGCTGAAGTTGCTCGCGTACGGACCCGTTTTCCTGCTCAAGCGGAGATCCGCCCGAACATCACCCTGATTGCCGGCAAGACCGGCGCTCCAATTCCCTTTGGTTTCGACGACGCTCTGTCGGCATTTGTGAAAGCCTTGGAAATTGACCAGCCCTTGCAGCCGTCCGGCGATCTCCCAGTCGACACCCGTAGCGACTTTGATCCGGGATCGCGACAACAGCGGCAAGTCCAACAACTGATCGATCACACGATGCATTTGTTGGCAAACTCGCATCATGTCCGTGAAAAATTCTGGGAACCAGTCAAACCATCGTCGATCGAAGAATGGCAGCAAGGCACGGCCCGCTATCGTGAAGCCATGCTAGAGGAACTGATCGGCCGATTGCCCCCGGCGACGCTACCCCCCAAAGCCCGTACGCGGCAGATTTATGATCAACCGAAATGGACCGGTTACGAAGTGGTGCTGGATGTTTATCCCGATGTGATCTGCTGGGGGTATTTGTTGGTCCCCAAGGACATTCAAGAGGGTGAGAAAAGTCCCGTTGTCGTTTGTCAGCACGGGCTCGAAGGGACGCCGGAATCCGTTGTCACCGACGACCCCGACAATCGCGACTCCCAGATCTATTGCTCGTACGCCGCCAAATTGGCCGACGAAGGCTTCGTGACGTATGCTCCGCACAATTTCTATAAGGGGGGCAACGAATTTCGACAATTGCAGCGGAAAGCCAATCCGCTCAAAAATACGCTGTTCGGCATCACAACCGTGCAGCACCAACAAATGCTCGATTGGTTGAGCAGCTTGCCGTTTGTGGATCCCCAGCGAATTGGGTTTTATGGGCTTTCTTATGGCGGAAACACGGCCACTCGCGTGCCGGCGATCCTTGAGCAATACGCCTGTGTGATTGATTCCGGAGATTTCAATGAGTGGGTAACGAAAACCGTCTCGGTCCATTACAATTACTGTTTTCCCCCACTGGGCGCCTATGAAGTCGGCGAGTTCAATCTCGGCCACACCTTCAATCATTCCGACATGGTCGGCTTGATCGCCCCGCGGCCGTTTATGGTCGAACGGGGACACAAGGACGGCGTCGCGCCGGATGAATGGGTGGCAGCAGAATACGCCCGCGTCCGTCGCCTGTACGTCGAACTCGGTATTCCGGAACGAACTGAAATTGAGTTTTTTAACGGACCACACAAGATCAACGGCGTGGGGACGTTTGAATTTTTACGGAAACATTTGAATTGGCCGCGGCAGTAGGCAGTAAGAGTGGCGAGTGGCCGGTGGCCAGAAAATTATTTGCCCTGCCAAGCAGCGATCATCTGCCAACCCTACGGCCTATAGTCTACAGCCTAAAGCCTTACCTCAGGCCTGTCACCTTTTAAAAAAACGGAATCAACGCGATGCAACCTGCTAAAGAATTAAAAGCGAAAGTTAACCGGGGTGAACTGACGACGGGGCCGCTGGTGATCGATCATCTCTGGCCCGGGCTGATGGACCATGTCCTGCGTGCTGGTATGGATTACATGATCGTTTGCATGGAACACAGTTGTCACAACACCGAACGCGTGGCGGAGATGTGCGCACTCGGTCGGTTGGCGAGTTTTCCGGTCTTGGTCCGTCCGCCGAAACTTGATTTCAGTACGATCTCACGCACAATGGATCTGGGCGCTTGCGGCATGTTGTTGCCGACGGTTGAAACGCCGGAGCAGTTGGATGTCGTCCGCGACGCGATCCGCGTCCCTCCTCGCGGCCGCCGTCGACCGGGCGGAATGGGAAATCGTTGGATCAAAGATATGACCGCCGCCGACTGGGAAAATGACGTCGAGCAAGACACCATCATCCTGCCGCAAATCGAGAGTCAAAAGGGTATGGACAACCTCGACGCAATCGTCGGCCACGAAGTGACGACCTGCGCCGCCATCGGCCCCTACGACCTTTCGCACGACCTGGGCGTCGGCGCGCAGTGGGACAATCCCAAATTCCTCACAGCCCGCAACGAGATCCGCGCCGCCGCCAAGCGCGCCGGCAAAGTCATGTGGATGATCGGAGACGGCCCGTCATTGGCGAACGAGGGATTCACCTTTATCTGCGTCGGCGAACCATCGGTAATCCTGGAATCAGCAATGACACAAATCGTCAAGCAAACCCGCGGTGAAGCGAGCGAAGAGTCGCTGCGGGGGTATAACGCCTGATCACCGATGGCCACGCTTACATCTAACAACGAAGACGAAAACAAGTATCCCAGGAACGATAAGCCCTCTTATCCTCCGGCAGAGAAAGGGACCGTCTCGCCCCCTAGCGGGAGATGAACACAGCAGGTGTCAAAGCCATGACGGCCATCCAAATCAGTAAGTATCACTGCTGGGACAAACGCTTCAACGCCGACTCCTGGAAAGCAGACCACTCGATGATGGCAGGCATTGTCACATTCGCCCCCGCTGACCTACATGGCCCGGGAGTGCTCGTCATTGTGCAGACGACGATCGCGCCACCAGCAAATCAACGCCAATACCCCCGGCAAAAAGCAGGCTGGAAAGACCGGCCCACCTGGGAACCGGCCTGATGCTGCGAAGTTGAGTACGTAGAAGGCCGCCATCCCGCTGAGCGTCAGGATGCCGCCGGCTCCTTCCCATTTCCACAGCACCGCCATGCCAATTAATGCCATCAGCCACGCAAGGAACATTGTGCCTTCGATGCCACCGAGCGCGGTCACATCGAGATCGCGTCCCTCGCCGACCGCGAGCACAACCACAAATGCGATAATCAACAGCCCCATGATCCGGGCAGTCCAGCGAATTACGCTCATTATTGCCCCCCGTGATAGTTGATTCAACACCCGGAATATTGGGCGAGCTTTGCTATCATTTATCACGCATTAAACAAGGGTACTCGCAAACTAAGAGTCATTCACTCAGCTGCAAGCAATCGCCCTTCCGCAAGCGTTCAAATTCCGTTTCGATCTCCGTCCCCTCATAGAATGACAACCATCCGTGTAGCATCCGCTTTTCGCCGGGGGCGCAGTTGGGGAATTTGGGGTCGGAGTGCAAGCAGGGGCAGCGGGTGTTGCCCCAGGGGCGGTGGCAGTGGTCCCAAGCGGTGATGATCCAACGGTCACCCGCCGCATTGCGGGCAGCGCAGAACGGTTTGGAGAAGACCTTGTTGTCATTGGACTGCTCATTGAAGCCGACAGCCGCTTTGAGCATCACGCAGTTTTGCACGCGCAGGTCACTGAGGGTTTCTTTAGTTCCGTTTTCCAACCACAGTTCCATTTTTACACCGTCACGGCCGGGCATGATCTTGGCGCCGAAGGCAATTCCGTTGGGTAGTTTGCGTGTCATATCAAACGTCCCATCGTCGCGGCGGTTCCATTCGAGCGGTTTCAGTTCCAAGTCTTGCGCCTCCCAAATTGTGGGCACGTGTGTATGCGCCAGATAGGTCAGCCCCAGGTTCGACCAGATCGCTTCGGGAATGTCGGCTACCACGTAGCTGTGATCGTCCCACGGGGTGAAGACGCTGATTTTTGTGTCGCGCTGCGGACGAATCGCCCCCTCCAGAAATCCAATCCGCGGATGCCGCCCGCCTGGATAAGGCAACGTCAACAGCGGTGCTTCGGCCTGACGCTGCGGTTTGGTCTCCGCTGAGATGCGCAGTCGCTTCAGTGCTGATTGGATATCCGTTTCGCTCAGTCCGGTAGCATCCGAAATTTCCGCAGTAGAAAACCGGTGGTACCAGACCATGTTCTGCAACCAATACCTAAGTTCCGCGTCGCCAACCGGCGTTCGGGAGTTCTTGGGGACCGTGTCGTCGGCACGAAGCGGAGCGGCAAAGGAGATAATGGCCAGAACGACGCAAATGGACCGGAGATGGGTTGCCATGGTTATTCCTATGTTCAAATATCAGAGATTGCGGTTACCGTTCTTGGCAAGAATCCACAATCTGCGTGAATTGCCTTAGTAGCAAACTAGTCGTTCGAGTCCAAAAGAGTGGTCGACTTTACGGCGGGGTGCCGACTTAATCCAACAGTCAACTGATAAAAATGCGTAGTTCCCACAGGGGTTGTCGAGCTGGTTTTCGCTTCATGTAAGTGTCCTGAACGGTTTCTCGCTTATGGGAAGGTGGATGTCAATGTGACTCACAACCCGGAGATTCCAGCAACTGCGGGATATTCAGTGCATTGCTGATGGTAACAAACGGATAAAAACATGAACATGCGATCAGTTCTCTGAGAATCGTCTTGCCTTGAAGCCAGATTCTCTTAAAATTAACAGTGGAATCATTCAAAATTTGGCCGCAAGGTGGTGAAATGAGTCACCGTGATTCATCTTCCGGGAATCCTTTGTTGTCGCCGTTTGTTGTTATTTTACAAAACCATATTGGAGTGGAGAGCAAAGCGTGGCATTAACGCAAATTGATCGCACACTGCTCACCCGCTGCCTCGAAAAAGAGCCAGGTGCGTGGAAGGACTTTGTTGACCGATTTATGGGACTGTTCGTGCATGTTATTACGCACACGGCCCATTCTCGTAGCGTCCGTGTATCACAGGAAGATATCGATGACCTGTGCGCGGAGGTATTCGTTACGTTGTTGGCCAAGGACTTTGCCGTACTCCGGCACTTCGCCGGTAAGAGCTCCTTGGCGACCTATCTGACCGTGGTGGCGCGGCGCGTGATCGTGCGCGAGATGTCACAACGTCGGATGGCCCAAGCTATGGGACACACGCCGCCCAGCCCCGAAACCGTCGATCGTAGCGAATCTGGCGAATCGGGACGTGTCGCGGATGAAGAAGAAGTCGAGAGGATGCTCGAAGGTTTGGACGCGCGCGAAGCGGACATCGTCCGGCAATTCCACCTGGAAGGCCGCACCTACCGTGAAATCAGTTCAGGATTAGGTGTGCCGCAAAATACGATTGGCCCCACACTCTCCCGCGCTCGTGCTAAAATTCGCCGCAAAGTCGAACAATAAATCGAACCGTCGACGACGCTTAAAAATAGACAAAAAAGGGGGATGGCCTTGAGAAGCCATCCCCCTTTTTTATTGTCTCACAGATCGCGTTATTCTTCTTTCGTATCCGCTTCAGCCAGCACAGGCTCGCCTTCGGCAGGTACGGTTTCGGCTGTGGCTGCGACTGCAGCAGCAGCTTCAGCGGCAAGCCGTGCTGCTTCAGCTCGTGCTGCTTCTTGAGCAGCGATTTCGTCTTTGCGGAACCAAACCCGGTCCAAGGATTCAGAGACCAATTCCACAACGCGATTCTTGTTCAGTGTGCGGACACCGGCAGCGAACGGCTCAGCGGTCATCGGGCCTTCATAGCCAGTATCGCTGATCGTTTGCAGGAACGTATTGATGTCGATCACACCGGTCGATCCCGGCAAACGACGGACGTTGTCGATTTGTTCGTCATTGGGAATATCGGCCGGAGCGTCGTTGACATGAATTGCGACGATTTCTTCGGCTTTGAGGGAACTGAGGTCTGCTGCTGTTTCGCCCGCCATGTGCCAATGCCACGAATCGAGCAGATATCCCACGTTATCACGGGCAATCAGCTCCTTCAGTTGCTTCAAGCCGGCCAAGGTGTGAATGAATTCGTGTTTGGCATCTTTGCGTAATGTCGGGGTAGCCAGATATTCCAGCCCCAACTGCTGACCACATTCGCCAACGACATCGGCGATTTGTTGCAGCCGATTTTTGCTCCACTCGAGGTTTTCTTCCAGGGGACGCACGTTAGAGGTCGGAGGCACAGCGGTGGTCACGCGGGTGAAACCGGTGTCCTGAGCCAATTTCGCCAATTCAGGCAGTTCGGCTAGATCCCGTTGGAAAAGCGCTTCATCCTCGTCTTGCCACCGTGTGGGGAGCACCCAACTTCCGGGGGTGGAATCGGCCGCTTGAATGATTTGCTGGCAATACTTCAAGCCCATGGCGTTGGCCAGGGGGAGTACCAACTCGATTTGGACGTCAATTCCGCCAAATCCGTGCGTAATGGCCGCCTCGACAACCTCGGTCAAAGTCGCCTTTAAGCCGATAGCCCGTGCACTTAGTGATTTGTACATCATGTCTCCTCAGTCGCTGACTGCGGCAATGCCGCCGGTGTGATTTCTGTTTTTGGGGTCCGTATCATAGAAAAACGGTTCGAAAGTGCAAAGCTACCAGGGGTTTCCGTAGCTGATTGCCGGAGAAAAACCGCGATCGGGGTGAAATTGGCCCTGTTTCCCTCCGTGCCCCGGCCGCTGACCCAACTCAAAACCGTTTGGCAGACTTTAACGGTTAGGCTCAAGTTGACGGTTGTGCCGGTTCGATAGAAACCTCTGGTGGGGGGATTTTCGATTTTGATGGCGGCATTGTGTACCCAGGTTTTGGGATAACGGTGTCGCTGATCGGTCGGCGTACCCTGTCTCAGAAGCGGCGAACCTAACATGATCAACGGTTTATATCTCTCCGCTCAAGGCGCGCATACGCAACAAATCCGCTTGGATGTGGTTTCCAACAACTTGGCGAACGCGTCCTCGACAGGCTTCAAACGGGATATGACCGTTTTCGAGTCCCATTTGCCCTTTGATTTCGTACAGGGCAATCCGCGCGATACGCCCGAGAAGTTGGCCAACTCGTGGGGCGGGACCACCATTGCAGAGATCAAAACAGACTATTCGCAAAATCCTTTGCAAGCGACCGAGGGATCACTGGACGTCGCACTGGCGGGGCCTGGTTTCTTCAAAGTCGCCACGAAAGCCGGCAAGTTTCTGACTCGTGACGGAGCACTCACGCTTCAGCAGGACGGCACGCTGGAGACCGCGGGAGGTGCGAAGGTCCTCAGTGACGAAGGGGCACCCATTACGGTCAATCCTGCGGATGGGGAGATCACCATCGGTGCCGAGGGCATCGTCAGTCAGGCGACCGAAGGCGACTTGGAAGAAGTCGGCAGGATCGCGCTGGTGGAACCGCGGTCGTATGACTCTTTGAAAAAAGTTGGGGACAACTTGTATGCAAACACCGGCAGCGAACGTCCGGTGGGGCCGGAGACATCGCTGAAGCAAGGATTCCTCGAAGCATCGGGAGTCAAACCGGTGAATGAAATGGTGAACTTGATCGAAACGTCACGGGCTTTTGAAGCCAATCTGAACATGATCAAGTTTCAAGACGAAGCCTTAGGGAACTTGTTGAGCACTGTGCCGAGACTGTAGCCGGCGTCAAACAACTATACGTGACAAAATTTTATTGCGAAACGAGTCAGGATCGGATCTGCGAAAATCAGCCGCACCGTCCACAGGACTGCCAAATAGATTCGGGGGAACCAAACCGTGTTACGAGCGTTGAATTCATCGGCGACGGGGATGCAGGCCCAGGCCTTTAACCTCGATGTGATCGCCAACAACTTGGCCAACGCCGATACGACAGCCTTCAAAAGCTCGCGGGCGAACTTCGAGGACACCTACTACGAGCAGGTCGTCTTACCGGGACAGCAAAACGGCGTGGGCCAGCGGACTGCTGTCGGACAGGCCGTCGGTTTGGGAACGCGGATTCAAAGTACGCAGCTCGACTTCAGCCAAGGGGCGTTGCAGGCGACCGAACGGCCGTTGGACTTGGCGATTACGGGACCGGGATTTTTTCAGGTCTTGGATCAAAACCGAAATCAAATCATGTACACGCGGGCCGGCAACATTACCAAAAACGTGGATGGTCAATTGGTCATGGCTTCGTCCGATATTGGACGTCCCTTGGATCCATCAATCACGATCCCCCAGGACGCCACGAACATCGCGATTTCCTCCGATGGTGTCGTCTCGGTCTTACAACCGGGAAACCCCGACCTGCAACAAGTGGGCCAACTCCAACTGTCAAGGTTCATCAATCCCGAAGGACTCGTGCAAGTCGGAGATAACCTGTATCAGCAAAGTGCGGCGTCCGGGACTCCCATTGTTGCCTTCGGGGGACAAGACGGGATGGGGGTTGTCCGTTCGGGCTTCCTCGAAAAATCCAACGTCGAACCGGTGAAACAGCTCGTGGGGTTGATTCGCACGCAGCGTGCGTTCGAGTTAGCCAGTCAGGCAATCCAAGTCGCAGATGAACAACTCTCGTTAGTCGCGAACTTGCGGCGGTTTTAATGCAACTTAAACACGCGTCTCATAGGTAAAGAGATATGTCAGCTGTGCGTCCCGTAAATTTGGCGATCTTTCTGCTGGGGGTCATGATCTCCCAGTCGACCGCTGGCGCTGCGTTGATACATTTGAAATCGCAGTGCACCGCCTCATCGACGGTCGTGCAGTTGAGCGACATTGCAGAGATTCGCGATGCGGATCCCGCAACGGCGCAGCGTTTAGCCAACGTCACTTTTCAACCCGCGCCAGGTAGCGGGCGGAAAGCTCGCGTGCGGGTTGAGGACGTCAAGTCGCGTTTGCAGGCGTTGGGCGAAAACTTGGCGACAGTACAATTCAGCGGCGCATCCATCGTACAGGTGCATGGGCCGCAACCGGTCCGGTCCGAAGCGGAGCCGCATGTCTCCAATCACCAACTCAGCCAAGCCGAAAGGCGGGTGACTGGCGCGATTCAACAACACTTGGACGAGCGAGCGACCGGTGCGAAAATCACAGCACTGATGTTGCCGCGCGATGCAGCCACTTTGTCCGACCTACTCAGTACTAACGTGGCTTATTGGGAAATTTCCGGCGGTCAGGCACCTTGGACCGGTCGGCAAACAATGCAAATTCACGCCAGTTCGCCCGATGGGGGACAGGTTTTTGAAGTCGTTGCGGAGTTGTTTCCCAAGCCTCGGGCATTGGTATTACGGCACCCTGTTGCGCAAGGGCATGTGCTCGGTCTTCAAGATTTGGCCTGGCTGCCTGTGGCGGAATTGCCGCGACAACAGGCGGTTTTGACTGACCCGCGGGCGCTCGTCGGCCAACAAGCTGTTCGGGCACTGCCCGAGGGGCGTCCATTGACGGAACGAGACATCAAACGGTTGCCGCTCGTGAAACGCGGTGACACGGTGACGGTTTATTCGCGGTTTGGAGCGGTTTCGATCAAGACGGTCGCTCGCGCCGTGCAAGAAGGCGCCTACGGCGATCAAATCCCGCTCCGGACGCTGGAAGGAAATACAACAATCTTAGCCAGGGTGATTGATTTTCATATTGCGGAGATCACGCCTGAAATGTCGCAGCCGGGGCAGGACCAAGCCGGGTTGAAGGTGCGTTTCGCGCCGGCGGCAAGATACGGCGGTCAATAGCAAACAGTGTTCACAGCGGACGAATCCTGCAAACGGATTCGAGGTAATGATCAACAAGCAGGGAGGGCTTGGAGATGCGATGGATCATAGGATGTTTATTGGTGTACGGGGCGTTTCCGCTCACGGCGGAGGCGCAGACGACCCCCTTGGCGATGTTGAAGCGGCCCTATGAAAACGAGCCGGTGCCGTTGTTCGGCATCCAGAACCGGCCGCCGCAAATACTAACCCGCGACCACGGCAAAAAGTTAGTCGAGAGCTCATGGGTCTTGGCGCCGGCTCCGGTGCCTGAAGAGATCAAGGTTCACGATGTGGTTCTGGTTTTGGTTGACGAACGAGCGGTGCAACAACAACAGCGGCAATTTCAGCGTCAAAAGCAAGGCATCTATGCCGTGGAACTGGCCGACTGGATTGGCCTCGACAAAAAGGGAAACATGGTCAACGCGGCCACCAATCAACCGGCGGTCGAAGTCGAATACGAAAACCGACTGCAAGCACGCGGTAATCAAAATGTCTCAGAATCTTTAACGTACCGCATCGCTGCCAGTGTGACATCGATTCGGCCCAATGGAAATTTGATCATCGGAGCTCGCAAGTCCATCATTACCAACCATGATGCTTGGGTGTATCACATGACGGGCGAACTGGATCCCAAACACATCGATGGCAAAGACACAATTAAAAGCGAGTACATCGTCAATCTGCAAATTAACAAACGTTCTACCGGTAAAGTTCGTGACAGTGTCAAGCGGGGTTGGATGATACGCTTCCTCGATTTCGCCAGCCCGTTTTAATGCCTTGAATGCCCTGCGCATTCTGCAACTGAGACGATTGATTTTCAGAATGTTTCAGACGTCACCGAATCGCAAACTTGGAATTTCGAACATGAACACGCTCCTACGATTTGCCGGACTGCTCAGCCTGACGACGTTGATCGTCTCGGCCCCGTTGTCGAGCGCCAGTGGAGCCGTGCGTGTGCGTGATATTTGCACGATTTTGGGTCAAGAGGAGACACAACTGACCGGACTGGGAATGGTCACTGGTTTGGAAGGTACGGGAGACAGCAAGTTTGGCCCCACATACAAAGCCCTCCGCACGATGCTGGGTAGCCTCAACGATCGGGATCCGCGGAAGAATGCGATCGACATCAAAGGCCTGCTGGGTAGTAAAAACGTGGCGTTGGTGATTGTCTCGGCAACCGTTCCCGCGCGAGGCGTTAAACGAGGCCAAAAAATCGACTGCATGGTGACGGCGGTCGGGTCCGCTAAAAGCCTACGCGGAGGCCAATTGGTGATGACCCCGTTGAGCGACGTTCGCAACGAATTCACAATGGCGGTTGCTGCAGGGGCGGTTCGCATTCACGGGGAAGAATCCAAAACCAAAGGCAGCATCTCCTTTGGTGTGGAAATCAAACAGAACTTTACCGCAGACGTTATTTATGACATTGGCGACGGTGGACAAAGGCGACCGGGATTTTATCTCCTCTTGGATCCCTCGCGGGCCGGTTTTCAGATGGCCAGCGTGGTAGCCGATTCGGTGAATGAAGATACCAAGCAAGAAGCGGCGAGTTTCGGCCGTCGGGACATTGCCGGCTTCGACTTGCAGCAGCGTTTAGCGCGGGTCCGCGACGCGGGCACGATTGCCGTCGCAATTCCGCCGACATATCGGGAAGACCCGGAAGCGTTCATCGCCATCGTGTTGGATGTGCGGATCGAATCGGCGACGACCGAAGCACGCGTGATCGTTAACAAATCGACAAACACGGTTGTCATCTCCGGCGAGGTGGAATTGAGCCCCGTGATTGTGACCCACAAAGGACTGAAAATCGAAGTCACTGAAGACGACGTGGCACGCATTGATGCCTTTGTGGCGCTGGTCGATGATCAGCCGGGACAAAACGGTGTCGCCATCGCTTCGCAAGATAAAAAACTAGCACAACTGCTCGGGGCCATGGAACAACTCAAACTCCCCGCTGCGGACATCATCGACGTGATACTCAGCTTGGAAAAATCGGGCCGTCTGCACGCTCGGGTGATTGTTGTCGAATAAGTCCCACGAGTCACACCGGTCATTTTGAAATCAAAACTAGTAGGTCGTTCCCGAAAGAATTCACTCATGATTTCGCCCATTTCTTCCGGCATCTCCAACAACATCGCCGCCTCGACGCAACTGCAGCAAACGCGGCAGACGGTGCCGGATGAGAAAGCATTGGAAGAGAAACAGGCGTTTCAAAAATTCGCCGCGGGCACCTTTTATCAAACGATGATCAAATCGCTTAGAAGTACTGAACGCGAAACCAAATACTTCAACGGCGGACGAGCGGAGAAGATTTTTCAAGGCGAGTTCGACCAGCGGATTGCTTCGTCGATGGCCGAAGAACATGGCAGTCCCTTTGCCGGACCGTTGTTCGATCAATACTCCGCTATCCGGAACCGCGAGTCGATGTTTGCGGCGGCTGCTCAATCAACCAGCACTAGCGGAGCCAACCTATGAACGACCGATTACTCGAAGCCACCACGCTGTTTATGACGCAGTTGGAAGTCGTCCAAGGTGAGCTATCAGCTTTGATGGCGGAAAAACGGACGGCCATGACGCAGATCCAGGGCCACGATCTCGCCCGCATCTCGGCCGATGAAAGTGTATTGATTACCCGATTGCAAAAACTGTTGCGCGAGCGAAATCGGATTTTAGAGTTCGCGCAAGAGCGGGATTTGCCATCGCAGTCGTTACTGCATTTGGTCAAAGCCATCGCGCAGGAAACGCGCGACGAGCTAATCGCACGGATCGAACAGGCACAGCAGACAGCTGCGCAGTTACGGCACGAAAGCTGGGTGCATTGGATCATTTCGCATCGCTCGTTCAATCATTACACAGAACTGATCGACTTGATCGCCCATTGCGGACAACAATCACCGACGTACCACGAAGGGGATGATGAGTCCCATACGGGCGGCGCATTACTCGATGCTTCGATATAAATCTGCATGAATCTGAGGCGAATCGTCGGCTATCGGCTGTGCCGGGTGGCGGTTTCACTTTACCAACGATAATGGAATCCCTTCCATGGGACTGAATTCAGCATTAGCGATTGCGGGCCGTTCGCTGGAGGTGTTCACCACCGGCATCGAGGTCGCCGGCAACAACATCTCCAACGCCAACACGCCCGGTTATATCCGTGAGCGGTTGTACCTCAGTCCGAGCCAGGGGACCAAAAAAGGAGCCCTGGTCGTCGGCGGCGGTGTGCTGGTTGATGGCATCCGGCAGGAGATCGACAAGTATTTGGAAACCCGTATCCACACATCTTCGTCTGACTTTTACGGCTCGCAACAACGGGAAGACATCTACAAGCAATTGGAAGCGACCGTTAATGAACTTAGCGACGGCGATCTCTCCACGGGCCTGAATGAATTTTTGGGAAAAATACAGGACTTTGCCAATCAGCCCGAAGTCAGCGCCGTTGCCCAGATCGCGGTTCAGCAGGGCGTAGAATTCGCGCGGGAAATTGCTGACATGCGGGCGCGGTTCAACGACCAGCGCTCGAGCCTGGGCGTAAAAGTGACCGACTTGGTGAACGAAGCCAACGTGCTGATTGATCGCATTGGGGAACTGAACAGGAAAATCACCGAGACCGAAGCGGGCGGATTGCTCAATAGCGACGCGGGCGGATTGCGGACCGAGCGGTACAATGCGATGAACCGACTTGCTGAAATCATCCCGATCCGCGCCGTGGAACGCGAAACGGGTTACTTCGACATTTTCGTTGGCCCTGACCACTTGGTATTGCAAGGGGAAGTTCAGCATCTAGAAACCGAAGTGAGCGTTGATCGCGAGGCCCAAGTCCTGAACGTGAAAGTCGAAGGATCGATTTCAGATCTTCCCGGCACATCGGGCGAACTGAACGGAGTGATCGACGGTCGGGACCAAATCCTCGGCGGATTTATCGACGAACTCGATACGTATACGCAAAACATCATCTTCGAATTCAACAAGATCCACGCCTCGGGGCAGGGGACTGAGGGCTTCGATTCGGTCGCTGGGACCTATAGCGTGGAGGACACCGCTGCCAGTCTCGATGCGGCTGGCTTGGCCTTTGCACCTGAGCATGGCAGCTTCGAGGTGATCGTCGAAAACAAGCTCACCGGGGCCCGCGAAACAACAACCATTCAGATCGACCTCGACGGTATCAATCCCGGGCCCAACACATCGTTGGATAGCCTGCGAACCGATTTGGATGCCATTTCGAATGTGACTGCGACACTCACACCGGATCGGCGTTTGGAGCTTGAGGCGGATTCGAATTATGAAATCTATTTTGCCAACGACGATTCCGGAACGCTGGCCGCTTTGGGCATCAATACGTTTTTCACCGGATCCAGTTCATCGGACATCGCTGTCAACCAGGCAGTCCTCGAAGACACGTCCAAATTCGCGGTGGCCCAAGGAGGCGGCTCGGGCGATGGAAGCAACGCGCTCAAGTTGGCGAAGTTCATCGAGAATCCAGTCGAGGCTTTGGGGCAGCTGAATCTCGATGACTATTACGATGGCATGATTTCCGAATTGGCCCAAAACTCGGCTTCTGAAACGGCGGTCCGCCAAGGGTTTGAGTCATTTCGAAATTCATTGGTCACGCAAAAGCAGCAGTTTTCCGGCGTCAGTCTCGACGAAGAGGCGATCAAGGTCATGGAGTTGCAGCGGTCTTATCAAATGGCGGCGCGGCTCATCGGTGTGATCGATGAATTGTTGTCAACGCTCGTTTCGTTATGAGACACGGGTCGTTACGAGAGACAGTCCGGTATTTGTTCGCGTATTCCGGCTCGACTTGGAAGCGAAGTCTGGGATCCGCTCCTTTCCAATTTGCGGCGCGTTAAGCCGGGCGGTGCTGTCAAGATCTGCCGGTCCTGCCGGTTTTTCCCCAGCTTCAGTTGCAATACGTCGATACCGGTGACACGGCGTTCTCGACTGTGCGCATCGACGATGCACGGGAACGCATACGCAATCTCATTACCCATACGGTAACGACGATGAGCCTTGGTCCGATACTATCCGGCAGAATTCCCAACGGAATGGTTGCCTCCCGGCTCAACTCTAATATCCAAGAACAAACGCGCATGCTGGCGCAACTGCAAGAGCAGATCTCCAGCGGAGTGCGGTTTCAATTTGCCAGCGAAAGCCCTGCCGCGGCAGTGCGGACGATTACGCTGCAAAAGACCTTGGAGTTGCAGGCGCAAAACCAAACCAACGTGCAAACGTCGTCGTCATTGTTGTCGGCCAGTGATCAGGGCTTGGTCACCGTGTCCGACGCGCTCAATCAGGCCAAAGGGTTGATCGTTGCCGGCATCGGTGATTCCAGCACGCAAAGCGAACGAGATGCCATGGCGTTGGAAGCGGCCAGCTTGAAAACGCAAGTGCTCAACGCCGCCAACACACAATTCCGCGGGCGTTTCCTGTTTGGTGGAACCGCAACAGATTCGCCGCCGTTTACTTCGCAAGATACCTTCGTGCGTTACAACGGCGACCAGTTCAATATCAATTCCTATGCCGACAACAACCTGTTGATCGCCAATAACCTCGATGGGCATTCCGCACTGGGCGCCTTGACCGAACCAGTCGGCACGGATATCGATCCGGTGCTCACGCTCGATACGCGAATCAGCAACCTGCAGGGCGGGCAAGGGGCCAACCTGGGGGAACTGACGATCACCCTCGACAATACGCCGGAGACTGTGACTGTCGATTTGAGCTCGGCTAAGACCATCCAAGACGTACAGGCGATTCTCGAAAATGCTTTCGCCGGACAACCCACGACACTGACGGTCGCAATCAATGCCTCACAAGATGGGCTAGAATTGACGCCCTCAGCGGGAAACATTGAAGTGACCGAAGTGGGTGGCGGCACGACGGCCGCGCATTTAGGGATTGTGAGTGGCCCTGCGGCTTCAGTCACCGGTGGCGATCTCGATCCGGCAATTACATTGGGTACGAATCTGGCCGATCTCAACGGAGGGGCCGGCATTGGCGCTACCGCTGGCAACGGGCTGTTGATTACCAACGGTTACAAAACTCAAGTCGTCGATATTTCGGCAGCTGTGACCGTCGAGGACTTGTTGAATACGTTGGAGTTGGCCGATTTGGATCTCGATGTGGGCATCAATGAGTCGGGGACCGGCTTGGCGATTTCCAGCCGACTGAGTGGTGCTGGGTTTTCGATCGGTGAGAACGGCGGCCAAAACGCAACAAACTTGGGCATTCGTACGACTCTGTCGAGCACATTATTAGAGGACTTCAACTTTGGGCAGGGCGTACCGGTCGATGACGGCATCCCCTTGGAGATCCAACGCCGTGACGGCACGACCTCCAGTATCGATCTGGCCGGTGCAAGAACCGTGCAGGACGTGTTGGATGCGCTCAATGCGGAGCCGAATCTCACCGCCACGCTGAACGCCGTCGGCAATGGAATTACGATCGATGATACTTCCATTGGCGGCAATCCGCTGACCATCGAAAATACACCGTTGGCCGAAGCGCTCGGTGTCGTTGGGACGGAAGCCACTGGACCCGGCACCCCGCTTGTGGGCACCGACACGAATCAGCGGGAAGTGCAGGGGAGTCTGACGATCCTCTCCAAATTGGAAACGGCATTACTCAATGGCGACGATCAGGAGTTGCAACGACTCAACGAAATGCTGGATGGAGAATTGCGGCGGGTGAATTTGGCCCGCGGTGCTGTCGGCTCGCGCTTGAAAGTGTTGGATGAGGTCGGCAACCGTCTCGCCGACCAAGAAGTACAAATTCGCGAAACATTGTCGAAAGAATACGAAGTCGACATCGCCGAAGTCATCACGAACATCGCACAGCTGCAGACTTACATGCAGGCCTCCTATCAAATCTCGGCCTCAACTTTGCAACTGAATCTGTTCTCGTACATCTAGCGGCTCATTTCAAATGGCCTGTGGCGGTTATTTCAAAAGTACTCCGCTGCTGACTCGATAGCCCCGGGAAAGCGATACCTGTTTTGAGAGCGATCTTAAAACGCATTTTCCGGGAAAATGATCTTGTCGCAACGGGGGGCAATCGCGACACTACCGCCCCGAAAACCGAGCGCCTTTGAGCGCTGCGTGATCTTTGTGTTTGGTTGCCCCACATGTCCTGTCGAAAATGTTTGTTCCTGGCATTGATGCTACAAGCGTCCCTGACCGGTTGCGCGACGATGTCGTCTGTACCGGCCGGCGGGCAGGTGTTTGTGCGCGGACAAAACGATGAAATGGTGTGGGAGAAAACGGTCGATGTGGTGCACGACTATTTCTACATCGAGCGTGAAAACCATTTCGACAATGTGATCGAGACACAGTACAAGGTCGGCGCGGGTCTGTTGGAACCGTGGCAGCACGACAGCGTCGGATTCGAAAACCGGTTAGAAAGTACCCTGCAGTCCATTCGGCGGAAGGCCTTCGTGCATGTGACGCCGACCGGGGATGGGTATCTGATCAGCGTGCAGGTGTATCGCGAACGCGAAGACGTGGCCAGCCAATCGCAAATGTCGCCCGGTGGAGCTACCTTCCGTCAATACATCCCGCTGCAGCGGGAGTTGGAAATCGATTCGACCGACATCGCACGCGGTCGATGGATTCCCCTGGGACGCGACCCGGAGCTTGAGCAAGAGATGCTGGAGTCTCTGCAGGTTCGCTTGTCCCGGTAAACATCCGCTAGGGATCGGCCATTCTAGGTAGAAAGTCTCACGTTGCGTGCAGAGCAACAGGCTGATCAATACCCCGTCGCTCCAACAGCGACGCCACGGCAGAGTCATCTGTAAGCACCCAACCCAATGTGTAAAGCGTGACAAACTGCAATTCGGGTGGCGAAATGACCAGTGTGTGGGGAAATTGCCGAAAATCGATCACAAAGTTCGCATCGAGGATTGACAGTCTTTTTGTACTCGGCCATACTTGGAATCCAGTTGAGACTGAGTCTCAGTGTCTGTGCCGATGCTGTTTTTCGGTGCCGTTGTTGGCTGGGTGACAAACAATTGTCGTGGTGGTTTCTCGATTAGGATTTCGGATATGCTTCCAAAACGTGTTTTGCCAAATCGTCGCAACGGGTTTACTCTGATTGAGTTGCTGGTGGTGATTGCAATTATTGCCATTCTGATCTCTCTGTTGCTCCCCGCTGTGCAGCAGGCACGCGAAGCCGCACGGCGGACACAGTGTCGCAACAATCTCAAGCAAATTGGCTTGGCATTGCACAACTATCTTGACGTCAACCGGGCATTTCCTCCGGCATTCTCTCTCGGCAGCGGACCGGGTGGTCAGTGGTCGCTGCATGCCCGAATCCTGCCGTACGTCGACGGGGTGAACCTGTATCAGACCGCCGATTTGGAGCAGTCCTATACCGCAGGGCAGCCCCCTGCCAATGTCCGCGTCGCCACCTATCTGTGCCCCAGTGATATCAACGACAAGCCCCGGGGCAGCGATTATTACCCCACGTCGTATGGGTATAACGGCGGGACCTATACCGTTTTTACGCACAGCAGCGATACGGAGGTCATTGGCCCGGATACGTACATTTTGGGAGGGCAACTCAGCGACGGTTCGTTTGGGCCGAATAGCAACACCAAGATCCGAGATTTTACGGATGGCACGACCAACACGCTCTGCTTTGCGGAGGTGAAAGCGTTTACGCCTTATATTCGTGATGGATTGGACGGACCTGCCACCGCACCGACGGACTTGTCAGCACTCACCGCAGGCAGTTTTAAGGCCGACACAGGCCATACGGAGTGGGTCGATGGCCGCGTGCATCAAACCGGTTTTACCACAGTCTTCACGCCCAACGCGATCACTCCGATCACCGACGGCACGGATTCAGCTGAGAGCGGCGATTTTACTTCGTGTCGCGAAGGGAAGACTCCCTGTGTGGGTGAGCCCGTCCGCGCAGCCGTCACCGCTCGCAGTTATCACACCGGAATGGTCTTCACCTTGTTGATGGACGGTTCGGTACGATCGGTCAGCGAAAACATCAGCCTCTTCACATGGCGCGACCTCTCGACCCGTGCCGGTGGTGAAATCGTAGGTGAGTTTTAGGGGGCGGTGGCAGAACACGCTGCCGCTCATATTGCCCGGGCGAAATCCACTGAGGGGGCAAATCTCTTCTGTCGTTCCTCCGGCGAAGAAAACTGTCTGTCAAACTTGCTTTTGGCCCGCATTTGCTTATCATCACTGTGAGTTGCGACTCAGCGAGGCGCGACTCAATCGGGAGAGATGGCTGAGTGGTCGAAAGCGCCGGTTTGCTAAACCGGTGAACCCAGCAATGGGTTCCGCAGGTTCGAATCCTGTTCTCTCCGCCTACTAGAAAGCCGCAGGTCACTCTTTTGCGAGTGGCTTGCGGCTTTTTTTGCGCCCCGTCTGGCTCGGCGGAGCAGCGCACTCTTCCCGATGAGGCCTGAAGGTCTGTTACTGGGGGTGTCCACACCACTTGTTCTCGCGTGGGGTTTACCTTGCGTGTATTCAATATGATTATTGGTGTGTGGCCAAATAGATTTGTTTTTCCAGGGTGCTGCTCTCTGCCGTTAACTCGGGTTAGTGTTGTAGGTTGTTTTTCAGTAAGACCTTATGTTGATTTCATTTCTGTCGGGTGTTGATTGGCACGCCAAATGCTTTGTGTTGTAGAAGTCTCGAAACGAATTTGAGAGCAACTCAGGTAATCAAAACGAACCGCGGCGATTGCCCGGTTTTGAAACATCCAATCGAAAGGGGCAGTTATGAAAATTTTAGCAAAGGCCATGGTTTTGGCATTGGTTTTGGGCGCGGGGCTGTTTGTTACCGAGCAAGTTTCGGCGGAGCAAAGTGAGATCCGTCTCGCCAGCTCACACGGTCACCGTGGTGGTTTTCGCGGTGGATACCGTGGCGGATATCGCGGCGGGTTTCGTGGGGGCTACGGTCATGCCTATCGTGGCGGATATCGTGGCGGATATCGCGGCGGGTTCCGTGGTGGGTACCGTGGTGGATACCGGGGCGGATTTCGAGGGGGTTACGGCGGTGGATTTCGCGGTGGATACCGCGGCGGATTCCGTGGTGGATACGGCGGGTCGTACTACGGTGGGTACGGTAGCTCGTACTGTGACTAGTCGCGCCGAGTAACCGGCCACTTCCAGCAAGGGAGCGCACGGGGGTTCGGTATTGCCGCGTTGCAATGCTGAAGCCCCGTATGCGACTCCAGGCGAAATCTGACTGCTAGGTTTAGCAGCGTACTCACCAGTCTTTCAAAAATCCAAAAGGGACAAAACGATGTCCACGCGTATTCGTGTCTTCATGTTCTTCGCTATCGGCCACATGGTGTTGGTTGCGCTAGGGATGGCTCATATCGGCGTGTTGCCGACGACGACCATTCCCGGCAAGGCGCTCCGCGTGTATACGGGCGTTTCCGGAGCAGACAAAAGTTACGGATTCTTCGCGCCGGGAGTGCGGCATCAGGAGCGGGCAGTGTTCTTGATGACCGACGCTGAGGGGCGGCAATGGGAAGGGGACCTGGGTTTCGGGCAATCCGCGGAAGCTAATTTACGTCTGGGGAGCACGGCGAACGTACTGCGCGAGGTCGACGATGAAACGGCTTTCCATTTCATGCGTTCGATGGCGGCCAAGATGTTTCAGCGACACCCGACGGCGCAGACAATCAAAGTTCAGGTGCAAGCGTACGGAATCAAACTTCCCGGCGCGTCCAATGGGGTGCCGGCGATCGATTTTCCCACGATGGCTGAATTTCGCAGCGGGAAACAGCCGGAGTGGATTGATCTTTATTCATTGACTTTTCAAGCGGACGAAGCGGGGCAAACCGTCGCTGTTTTAGATAATCAGGGGATGCTGAAATGATTGAGCGTGAAACGATTAAACGTGGCGGCCAGCGGGTCGCTGCTGCAATGACCGAATTCTTCACGGCACCCGCCTCGGCAAAACCGTTGGCTGTGTTTCGTATCGGGTTGGCGGCGGTGTTGTTGGCACAGGCCTTTACCTTGGCGGCGAATGTGACCGATCTGTTTGGACGCCAGGGGTTGATTCAATGGGACGTCACCTATGACGGGACTGACCGCTCTGCGATGGCGTGGGCGTATCCACACCTGAGTTGGTTTGACGGGCTGTTTGCCGCATTGGGCTTGAGCGAGACAGCCGGGGTGTATGTGATGTTTTCGCTGTATGTCACGTCGTTGGTGTTTCTGTTGGTGGGTTTCAAAACCCGCGCAGCGTGCATTGCGACATTTGCGTTGCAGCTGATTCTGTCGAATAGCAGTCCGGCAACTGTTTATGGAGTCGATTCGTTTGCCCGAGTGTCATTGTTCTATGCCCTGTGGATGCCGTTGGGAGCGGTTTATTCCATCGATGCCATCCTGCAGCGCGGCGGAGCGGTGAACTCGTCAGCAGCGCGGATTGGCTTGCGGTTCCTGCAGTTGCACATGGCATTGATGTATTTGGCCTCGGGGATCGGAAAAGGCATGGGCGCGCAGTGGTGGAACGGCGAAGCGATCTGGCGGGCGGTGACGATGCCGGAACTCGCGCAATACGACTTGATGTGGCTGGCCAATTATGCGTGGCTGCCAATTTTCTTAGGTTGGGCAACAGTGATTTTAGAAGTCTTCTACATTGTCGCTGTTTGTAGTCGTCGCGCGCGGCTACCAATCGTATTGGCGGTGATCGGCATGCACGTGGGCATCGCGCTGTTTCTGGGGTTGGTGTCGTTCGCGTCGCTGATGATTATGCTCAACGTTTCGGCGTTTCTCATTCCCTCGGAACCGACCGGTTTGAAGCAAACCGCTGCTTCGTTTGACCCGCAATCGGTTGTCGCCGTAGCTGCTTGATGCGGCGGGGAAGGGGGGCGGCGTTTGTGCCGCGGCGGCATCGTGCATAGAATCAGAATCATTGGAATGAGGCGTTCGCCCAATGCCCGTTTTCCTGAGGACTACACACTATGCCGCGTATCTTGTTTCTTGTGGGATGTCTCGCTCTCGGGTTCCCTGCCACGGTACTGGCCGCGGAGCGACCGCCGAATCTCGTCTTGATCATGACCGACAATCACGGGCCGTGGACGCTCGGTTGTTATGGAAACCCGGACATCAAGACGCCGCACATCGATCGGTTTGCGGCACGGGGAACGTTGTTCTTGCATGCGATGGCCAACAACGCCGTCTGTTCGCCGACGCGGGCGAGCGTGCTGACCGGTCTGATGCCGTGCCAGCACGGTGTGCATCGTTTCCTGTCCGGGCCCACGCAGATCGGCCCCGAGGCCTACAACACTTTGGAAGAGTTCGACACGCTCCCCAGTATACTTGTGCAAAACGGCTATGTCGCAGGGCTGTGCGGCAAATGGCATTTGGGAGGCGAGATCGAGCCGCACGAAGGCTTCTCGCATTGGATTACGAAGCCCGCGGGTTCCAGCGCAGGGTTTTACGACCAGCGGGTGATTGAGAATGGCGAAATTCGTACCGAGCCGAAATATTTGACCGACTTGTGGACAGAACACGGCGTCCGGTTCATCCAACAGAATCGCGATCAGCCGTTCTTTCTGTTCCTGTCGTATAACGGCCCCTACGGTCTGGGCCGCGCGATGCGGGAACCGATTCGCAACCGTCACGCGGCGGACTATGCCGATCTGCCCCTGGATTCATTCCCGCGCACGGAGCCGCAGCCTTGGAATCATAACTACGGCTCCTGGATCGGCGACAAGCAGGTGATCCGCAAATATGCGGCGGAGATCAGCGGCATCGACGACGGTGTGGGCCGCATCATGCAGGCACTCGACGAACAGAATCTGACGGAAAACACGTTGGTAGTGTTCATGGCTGATCAGGGACTATCCGGCGGACATGCCGGCTATTGGGGCATGGGAGATCATACGCGGCCGTTGACGGCGTTTGACTGGACGATGACGATCCCATTGATCTTTCAATGGCCGGGGAAGGTGACTGCCGGTCACCGCGAAGAGCGGATAGTCAGCAATTATGATCTCCTGCCAACAATCTTGTCGCAATTGGGGTTAAGCGCCCCGACGCCCAGCAAGTTGCAGCGGCCCGGCCGAGACTTCTCAGCGATGCTCCGCGGCGAATCGATCTCGTGGGAAAACGAGCATTTCTACGAATTCGAAAACGTGCGGGCGATACGCACGAACCGCTGGAAATATATCGAGCGGATTCATCAACGGCCGAACGAGTTGTACGATCTGGTTCATGATCCACAGGAACATCACAATCTGTACGGTGACTCCGATTTTGCGGATCAAGTTATTCCGTTGCGGAAACGTCTATATCAGTTTTTTGAAAAACATGCCGACCCCAAATGGGACCTCTGGCGGGGCGGCGGCACGAAGACCGATTTGTTCACCGAAAAATTCTTCGGCATCAAAAATCCGTATACCCCGTCGCAGTACCTGCCCGACGGCCCGTTGCCTGCTTATCGCGCCCCTTGAGGGCATTTGCGGGGCCAGATTTTCATTTTAAGGGAACGAGCACTATGTCGCGAATCGTCTTTGTCGTTGGATGCTTCTTGGTGTGGGCGATGCCTACCGTCGAAGCTGCCCAGGGGCCGCCGAACATCGTGTTGATCATGGCCGACGACTTGGGTTATAGCGAGCTGGGGTGTTACGGCCAAAAAATCATCCGCACGCCGAACATCGACCGATTGGCGACCGAGGGAATGCGTTTCACGCAATGTTACTCCGGCAGCCCGGTCTGCGCGCCGTCGCGATGTGTGTTGATGACGGGCAAGCACACGGGGCACTCGTTTATTCGCAACAACAGGGCAACCAAACCGGAAGGGCAATGGCCCATGAATGCCGCCGAACTGACGGTGGCTGAGCTGCTCAAAGCGCAAGGGTACGCGACGGCTGCGATTGGCAAATGGGGGCTGGGTATGGTCGACACGCCCGGCGATCCCAACCGGCAGGGGTTTGATCTGTTCTTTGGTTTCAACTGCCAAACACATGCGCACAATCATTATCCGGTGTATTTGCGGCGTAACGATCAACGGGTGGAACTGGAAGGCAACACCCGCAGCCTGACCGGCGAACAGTATTCGCAGGACCTGTTTATTGACGAAGGGCTGCAATTCATTCGCGCGCATCGCGAGCAGCCGTTCTTCTTGTACTTGCCGTTCGCCGTTCCCCATTTGTCAATTCAAGTCCCCGAAGCCTCTCTTGCGGAATATACCGATGAAATTCGCGAAGAGGATTACAAACACAAGGGGTATCTCAAGCACCCCGCGCCGCGGGCGGGGTATGCGGCGATGATCACGCACATGGATCGGGGCGTGGGGCAAATCATGGAATTGCTCAAAGAGTTGAAACTCGACGACAATACGCTGGTGATTTTTACGTCGGACAACGGACCGACTTACAATCGGCTGGGCGGTTCGGATTCCGACTTCTTCCACTCCGCCGGAAAGTTCCGTGGATTGAAGGGCAGCGTCTACGAAGGGGGAATTCGCGTACCGCTCGTCGCCCGCTGGCCGGGACATATTGCAGCGGGAACCGTGAGCGATCATGTGTGCGCGTTGTGGGATATGTTGCCGACCTTAATGGACGTTGTCGGGGCCGGTGAGAAAACGCCAACAGATATCGACGGCATCAGTTTAGCGCCCACACTGTTGGGTGGTGGTGATCAACCCGTGCATGAGCACCTGTATTGGGAATTCCCCGCTTACCGAGGACAACAGGCGGTTCGCTGGGGCCGCTGGAAAGGGGTGCGGCAGAATATGTTTCAGGGAAATCTCGCGATCGAACTTTATGATCTTCAAGACGATCCAGGTGAATCGAATGATGTGTCCGCCGAGCATCCCGATGTTGTGAAAAAGATCCAGCAGCTCATGCAGTCGGAGCGCACTGTCTCGACAGTGTTTCCGTTTCCACAGCTCGACAGTGATTCGGCCCAGTAAACGCCCTCTAAAAAACGTTAGGACCTGCGGATGCCCCAAGCGGTTCAGAGTGATGAGGATCGATCCCCTGCGGCACAGCGGCCGACGAATGTGCGGTTGCTTGTGGTGATCATCGCGGCGGCAACGTCGGTGTTGTTGTATCTCGATCGGTTTTGCGTCAGCTTCGCGGCGGATTATATCAAGGAAGATTTGCACCTTACGCAGGAACAGGTGGGGTATTTTCTGAGCGCCTTCTTTTTCTCGTACGCATTAGCGCAGGTGCCCGCGGGGTGGCTCAGCGACCGGTACGGTGCGCGGATTATGCTGGCGCTTTATATTCTCGTCTGGTCGGTGTTCACCGCCATGATCGGTGCAGTGCACAGCTTTGCGATGCTGTTGCTAACGCGTCTGGCATGTGGTTTGGGACAAGCAGGGGCGTATCCCACCTGTGCCAGCGTGTTGAGCAAATGGGTGCCGTTTCGCAAACGCGGGGCGGCCAGCGCGTGGATTTCACTCGGCGGGCGTTTCGGGGGCGCGATCGCGCCGTTGCTGACCGCATTTTTAATCGTGCAGTTTGTTCCCAGCGATACGCCTGTTGAGTTTCAAGCGGAGGACATCAAAAATGGGCCGCGACTGTGCGCTAAGATCTTCCCCGGTGACGAAACGGGCGACGCGAGTTTGACTCCCACTCATGTCAATACGGTGGGGCGGCGCGTGTGGTCGCTATTGGATTTCAATGATCAGCAAGTGGTCCGCCACGGTGCGGAACTGTATCGGCAATCGATCGCGGTGGATGGGGCTTCCGATGAAAACACAACCGCGCCGCAGTTTACGGAGGTCGATGCAGCAAAACTGTCGGTGGCGATGAATGGAGTGCTCTCATCACCCGGACTCTACCAAGAAGAGGCTTTCAAGTCGGTGAATTTGGCGCGGGAAACGCTCAACACTTTGAGCCGGGATTTTGATCAACGATCGCTGAGAGGAATGAAGCTACGGCGGTTCAACCGGTTGCTGTTGGAGGCGGGGTTTCCGAATGAGGTTAGCAAACTCTACGTTCGTGGATGGCGGCCGGTGATGTATGTGTATGGTTTTGCCGGCATCATCGTCGCGGTTGCGGTGTGGATCGTGTATCGCAACCGGCCGGAAGTGCATCCCTGGTGCAATGCGGCGGAGTGCAAGTTGATCGCTGCCGAACGTCCCCCCAATGCGCCCAGCCCGCACGGCAAAGCGGGGAAGATTCCCCTGGGCCGGTTATTGAAAAGCCGCAGCATGTGGCTGTCCTGCTTGTCACAGTTGGGGACCAATATCGGCTGGGTGTTTTTGGTGACATGGTTTCCGCGGTATTTGATCTCGCAACACAACGTGCCGATCTTGCAGCGCGGGCTGATGGCGATGACGCCGCTGATGGTGGGAATCGCCGGGATGTATTGCGGGGGCTGGTTGACCGATAATTTGACGCGGCGTTTGGGGGTGCGGTGGGGACGGCGGTTGCCGATGTCGGTCACGCGATTCAGCGCTGCATGCGGTTACGGATTGTGCTTGTGGTTTTCGACGTTCGGGGCGGAGTCGGCGATGAATTCTCCCTGGATGTATGTTGCAGCATTTTCACTGGTGGCGTTTTCGACCGACATGGGAGTCCCCGCTTCTTGGGCGTTTAATCAAGATGTGGGCGGCCGGTACGTCGGCTCGATCCTGGGGTGGGGCAATATGTGGGGCAATTTGGGAGCAGCGCTTTCGCCACCGATCTATAACTACTTTCTGGGCGAAACACCGGGGCCGAGCCAATGGAATGCGATGTTTGTCTGTTGTCTGGCAGCGTTCGTGTTTTCCGGAATCTGTGGACTCGGTATCGACGCTTCGACGCCCATCGCGCCGCCGGATGAGGTCTCCGTTGAGGAGGGATAAGCTAGCTTCTGTCAGTGCGAACTGTGCGATCAGCAAGGCACTGCTGGACAAGACAGCAGTGGCACCCTTCGTAGTTGTTTTCGACCGTGTCACACTCGCAAAGAGGGTTTTATCGGCGTTTCATCCGAGGTTCTGTGAAGGAGTATTGTTCGGTGAACGCCTGGGCGGTACTCTACTTAAAGAGGATTTTGCGAATTGCCATG
Organism: Symmachiella macrocystis; assembly: GCF_007860075.1. NCBI lineage: Bacteria > Pseudomonadati > Planctomycetota > Planctomycetia > Planctomycetales > Planctomycetaceae > Symmachiella > Symmachiella macrocystis. Next base: position 483,098 of record NZ_SJPP01000001.1, on the reverse strand, counting down.
GCAATGGGGAGGCGACTGGATGTTGAGGATACCGGGAAGCGGATTTCGGCATTGCGACGGGGTTTCGCGGCGGTCATTCCTCCAGGTCGGCGGATTGGCGCTAGGCGGTTTGAGTCTGCCGCAACTTTTACAAGCTGAGGAGCAGGCTCCCGGCGGTAAGTCGCACAAGTCGGTGATCATGGTCTTTCTCACCGGAGGGCCACCGCATCAAGACATGGTTGATCTGAAGCCGGAGGCGCCGGCGGAGTATCGCGGCGAGTTTTCTCCCATTCATTCCAACGTGCCGGGCCTCGATGTTTGCGAGCATTTGCCGTTGTTATCGCAGCGCATGGACCGGCTAGCGGTGATTCGCACGCTGGTCGGCTCCGAGGGGCGGCATGCGGCGTTTCAATGTTTGCATGGGCATCCAGTGTTGAATCAGCCGCCCGGCGGGTGGCCCTGTTTTGGGTCTGCGGTTTCGAAGTTACAAGGTCCGCTGAATCGCGAGATTCCCGCCAGTATCAGTTTGCAGCCCCGCATCGGCATTCAGCCGTGGAGCGATCCCGGACAGCCGGGGTTTGCGGGCATGAAACATGCGCCGTATGCGCCCAACGCCACTGGAACACAGGATCTGGTGTTGGACGGGATGGATATGTCGAAGCTGAACGATCGCCGTGCGCTGTTGAATCGCATGGACCGCTTGCGACGCACGTTGGATACTAACGACGCCGTCGACGGCATGAATACATATTACCGGCAGGCGTTTGATATTTTAACATCGGGCCGTTTGGCGACCGCTTTGGATGTCGAACAGGAAGATCCAGCAGTGCGCCAGCGGTATGGACGCGGGTCGAAGGAACCGGCCGGTTATGGTGATGCGGGTTGGCTGAGGAATGAGGACTTTATCGTTGCCCGGCGACTCATCGAAGCGGGGGCGCGGGTCGTGACACTGTCGTTCGGACGCTGGGATTGGCACGGTCAGCCGCACGGTACGAACTTTGACAACGCCCGCGACCATCTGCCGGCGTTGGATCAAGCGTTAACGGCGCTATTGGATGATCTGCGTGACCGGAGCATGGAGGATGACGTCTCGGTCGTGGTCTGGGGTGAATTCGGCCGCACGCCGCTGATCAACAAGCGGGGCGGACGCGATCATTGGCCCAGCGTGGGATGTGCGCTGTTGGCCGGCGGCGGGATGCGTACAGGGCAAGTCATTGGTGCGACGAATGCGCGTGCGGAACATCCCATTCAACGCCCGGTGCATTTTCAAGAGATCTTCGCCACGCTGTATCACAATCTCGGTTTGGACGTGGGCCACCTGACGATCAGTGATTTGACAGGACGCCCGCAGTTTTTAATCGACCACGGAAAATATCAACCTCTACCGGAACTGGTGTAAGTTGCCATGACAATTCCGACCCTTAGTCTTAGGCACAGGAACGCCGCCTATTCGGTTGCGTTTTCTCGTGATGCGCAGTTGTTGGCCAGTGGATGCCTGGATAAGACGATCACCGTGTGGGATTTGCCGTCGGGAAAACAGCGGTTGCAGTTGCGTGGACATGGTGAGGCGGTGTGCGAAGTTGTTTTTTTACCCGACGGAGTCACGCTGCTGTCTGCGAGTTTGGACAAGACGTTGCGGCTGTGGGATCTGGAATCAGGCAAACTGAAATCGACGCTAACGGGAGGGCACCAGGTCTATCTGACCTGTATGAACGCGTCGGCCGATTGCCGACTGGCAGCATCCGGCTCGCATGACAAGAGCGTGGTTGTTTGGGATGTCGCCGCTGGCCAGCAATTGGGAGAACTCAAAGGGCATACAGATCTGATCACCGCTATTGCGATGTCGCCCGACGGAAAAGTGATCGCATCGGGCGGGCACGATGTACTTGTGCGGTTGTGGGATAAGGAGAAACGACAGCCGCTCAAAGAACTCGGTCCGCACACAGCGGCCATTCAAAGCCTCGCATACGCACCGGACGGAACCACGGTCGCCGCCGGTGATGATGATGGCGTGATTCGAATTTGGAATATCCAGACCGGCGACTTCGCAGAGATTCGCGGCAAGCATCAGCGGACGGTGAAGTCGCTCTCCTTTTCACCCGATGGAACCCAACTTGCCTCCGGTGGTGCAGACACGACGGTGCGGATTCACGATGTGGCCACGGCACGCGAAGTGAGGATTCTGCAAGGGCATCGCAACAGCGTCTACGACGTGGCCTTTGCCGCCGACGGCAAACAGCTGGCCTCCGCCGGTTTTGATCGGACGGTGCATGTTTGGAGCCTTTGACGTTTGAACGGACGGAACAAAGGAGACGGTTTTGAGTGGTTCGGGATCCCTCCTAGATAACCAACAGGCGTGGAAACGCCGCGACTTATTGCGGGCAGGCGCAGTCGGTGCGCTGGGACTGTCGTCGAGCGGCGCTCACCTGACAAACGCCGCCGAAGTGATCCATCCTGCCGCTGCACGGGCGAAACGTTGTTTGCTGTTGTATATCTACGGCGCCTGGAGCCAGTTGGACACGTTTGATCCCAAGCCGGACGCGCCTGAGGAGATTCGCGGCGAATTTGCTTCGGTGCAGTCCTGCTTGAGCGGCGTCCGAGTCAATGAACATCTGCCGCAGTCGGCGCAGGTTTTGGATCGTTGCACGTTGGTCCGGTCGATGTCGCATCCCTGGAACATTCACTCAGCTTCCTACACACTGACCGGCAATCCCGACACAGCGCGCATTGAAGGGCGTCAGCGGCATCCCGAACAATGGCCGTATCTGGGGTCGCTGGTTGATTACGTGGGTGAGCGGGGGCAGTTGGGAGAATCTGCTCCGGGCGTTCCGCGGAATGTGATGTTGCCCTGGCGGCAAAGCCTGTATGCAAATCCGAATAAGCGGTCGGGAACGTTTGGCGGGTTTTTAGGAACGGCGTACGATCCGCTGTGGACAGAATTCGATGGGGACATGCCGCTGGGCGATCCGTTTCGTGCGATCACCCCCGAAGGGCGCTTTGCGTTCGGAGCGGGAGGCGGAGCGCCGCTCAGCTCCGGTGAATTGCAGCGCCGCCGATCTCTGTTAAGCCGATTGGAAGGGCCGGCCGATACGATCAGCCGCGCGAAAGCGGCCCGGGGGTACGCGCGACAACGCGCGGCTGCGTTTGAGTTGTTGGCGACTCCGCAGGTAACCAATGCGCTTCAGATTGAGCGTGAGCCGGCTGCGCTGCGCGACGAATACGGCATGACGCTGTTCGGCCAATCCTGTCTGGCTGCGCGGCGATTGCTGGAAGCGGACGTGAAATTTGTCACCGTTGTCTGGGATGAATACGGCCAAACCGATGAGAGTTGGGATACTCACTACGATCACCATTCCCGTCTAAAAGAGTTTCTGTTACCGGCGTTTGACCGTGCGTATGCGACGCTCATCCGTGATTTGGAGCAGCGCGGGTTGTTGGACGACACGTTGGTCCTGTGCCTCAGCGAGCATGGCCGCACACCGAAGTTTTTCGCCACCGCCGCCGGCGCGCCGGGCCGGGATCATTGGTCGCGAGCGTATTCTCAACTCTTTGCCGGTGCCGGAGTGCCGCGGGGACAGGTTGTGGGAACCACCGATGCGGTCGCCGGAGATGTCATTGATCAGGCGATCGATCCCAAAGATGTGCTATGCACAGCCTGTCATCTCTTGGGCGTCGACCCGCGGCAAGAGATCCTCGCAAGTCCCGGACGACCGGTCCCCTTGGTCGCCGGCGGTCGGAAGATTCAACAGCTCTTGGGTTAGAGAAAGTGAAGGACCGCTTTTAATTCTCTGCTTTTTTCGGGCGTTATGCGGTCGCCTGGCATCGCTGGGGCGTGTGGCTTGTTAAGACTTTGCCTTCAGCGCGATATCGGGATATAACAAACGTAACAAGACGTCGGTCGAAACGACGGATGTCCTTTGATTGCTGGGAATGGAGTCCCGATTCGGATTCGCGCTTGGGCTGCTGAAACAAAAAAGAGGCGTGGGGATATGGTGGACTGCAGATGTTTTTCCTCATGCCTGTCCCCTCAAGCCTCGTTTCAGGAGAAGTGCGATGACTCTTTGCCCGATCGCAGTCGCCGTAGGCTGCAAAAAGTGTGCGGTGTATTCCGTTTGCCCGTTGAAAAGCGTGATCGGTGATGTCCGCCCTCCGGAAGTGGTGCAGATGACACCTCGCAGGGAAGAGCAGGAGACGAAGTCCGAAACGGATCAGGGGTAAAGAGTGCGCATAACTCTTGGACCTACATTTGCCACGCCACTTCACTATTAGCGGACTCCTCCGAAATAACAGGACTTATTCAAATGGCTCGTCAAAAACAGGCGCAGGTGGCGGTCACGCCGCGGGCAAAGGTCTGGTTGGAGGTCGACGGTACTTACATCTTTGGGTTGGGGATTTGCCGGATTTTGGAGGCTGTTGAAGAGACCGGATCGATCAAGAACGCCGCCGCTGCTGTCAATAAAAGCTATCGGCACGTGTGGTCCCGCATTAAAGAAGTCGAATCCCGATTGGGGATCGTGCTCGTGGAAACGCAGGTGGGGGGCGGCGATCTGCGGCGGAGCACGCTGACGGAACCCGCGCGGCAATTGACGGCTCGGTATCGAGAGATGCGGCAAGAAGTCTTTGCGATTGTTGAAGAGCAGTTTAGTGCGGATATTCAGGAAATCGTAAATGGCGTGAGGGGGACGGCGTGAGGGGGACGGCGTGAGGGGGACGGCGTGAGGGGGACGGCGTGAGGTCTGCTCCGCTCGCCTTATATTGCGTGTGGCAGCGGTTTGCGTTACGATTTGACCAAGTGGCACGGGTTTGCCATTTGGTGGGATTTTAGATCGTAAATGAGAATGACGCATGACGCCGGCTTTAAAACCGCATCCTGGGCTGCTGGGCAAATCCAGGTTGCAGCGACTGGCCCGCGCGAGCGATGTGCCGTCGACCACGGAGTGGCTGATCCTGATTGGATTTGGCGTTCTCACCGCAGCTATGTCGACGCTGATTGACTTGCATCTGCGCATTCCGGGGCATGCGATTTTGAAGGTCGTCTTTCCGGTGGCGGCAGGGTTGGCATTGGTTCCGCGAGAAGGAGCCGGGTCAATCATCGGCGTCTCGGCATTGGCCACGGCAATATCCTTGCGCATGCTTGGTTTTGGCGGATCGGGATTGGGGTTTGGGGCGTTGACAAGTCTGACCGTCATCGGTCCTACGCTGGATTGGATGTTGCGGCATGCAAGTTCTAGCCGCGCGGTTTATATCGGATTCGTTCTCGGCGGACTGTTCGCCAATCTTTCGGCGCTGTTGGTCCGCGGAACGTTGAAGGGAGTAGGGCTGGAACACGCGGGCGGGCGTCCGCTCTCGGTCTGGCTGTCGCAAGCAGTAATCACTTACACGATCTGCGGAATCGTGGCCGGATTGTTGAGCGCCTCGGTGTGGTTTGGTGCGAATCTGCCCCAGCAGCAGGAGTCGTCGCCGTGATTATTGTCGGCATTGATGACACGGATATCATCGGCTCGCGGGGGACAAATCAATTGGCGCGGCAAATCGTCCGCGAACTTTCACCGGAATGGAGTTGTCTGCGAATCGTCCGTCACCAACTTCTGGACGATCCCCGTGTGCCGTACACCTCAAAAAACGGTTCGGCGTCGATCACGTTACAGCGTCGGCAAGATTCGTTGCGCTCGCCGGATCTTGCCGACGAAACGCAATTGGCCGTCGAGTCCGTACTTCCATGTTGCCGCCGGGTGATGCGGGATTGGTTTATCGAAGGGAGTGACCCGGGGCTATGCATCCTAACCGGGGAGTGCCCACCGGAAGTTGTGGAATGGGGCCAGAGCTGCCAAAGCGAGTTTGTGGCCCGCGAAACCGCGTTCGCAATTGCCGCCGCTGTCGGCGTGCACCTAGAAGCGTTGGGCGGCACCGAAGATGGGGTGATTGGAGCGTTGGCTGCAGTCGGTCTGGCATGGGCACAGAACAGCGGTCGCATCATTCAATTGGGTGAGTGGCCTGATGATCTTTCCGGTGCGCAGCCCGTCGACGCGCTCCACAGTCGGGATGTGTGCGTGCAGGAATACGTGACGGACCAGGAAATTGCTCAGGGTACCGTCGACGTGGGAAAACATCTCCGTCCCAACGTACGGCAAGGGGCGGCAGTGCTGTTTGTTAAGGCGGACGCCACCGGCTCGCCGCATCTCTATCAAGCGGTCAAATTACATTAGAGGTCCTACTGCGATGAAGTTCAGTGCTCGAAATTTCATGCGTTCGCCGAAGCCAGCGAGCGGCAAAGGCTTTACGTTAATCGAACTGTTGGTAGTGATTGCGATTATTGCGATTTTGGTTGCATTGTTATTGCCGGCTGTGCAGCAAGCCCGTGAAGCAGCTCGGCGGACGACCTGCAAAAACAACATGCGGCAGATTGCGCTGGCGCTGCACAACTATCAATCGACGCACCTTGTGTTTCCGATGGGGGTGTTGGGGACCAGCGGCAGCACCTCGGATGGGCATTTGCTAACAACTTGGCAGACGCTGATTTTGCCCTACATCGAACAAGTTGCCGTGTACAACGATTACGATTTCAATGTGCGATTCGATGACCCCAACAATGCCGCTGCTGTTATATGCGTCATTCCGACCTACCAGTGTGCCTCGCAGCCCGAAACCGACGTCGTCGACTTGCTGTACGGCCCCAGCCACTATGCCGCAGCGTCCGGCACGACCCCCGGGGCGGATGATGGAATCTTGTTTCCGCTCTCTGCAACACGTTTCCGGAATGTGACGGATGGCACGACCAATACCTTGGCAGCCGGAGAAATCAATTTCGAATTCGGCGGTTGGGCGCGAGGAGCCATCAATTCCGGCGGAGGTGGTGGCGGCGGCGGTGGGGGAGGAGGCGGAGGCGGCAGTCAAGGTTTCGCACGCGGCGTACTCCGCTGGTGGAAGGCGTCTCCCAATTGTGCCCAGGCGGGAATGAATCCGCCGGAGACGAGTTGTTCCGGCAGTGCCGAGCGGCGATTTCAGTTCTCCAGCCCCCATGTGGGCGGCAGCCACTTTTCATTGGCCGATGGCAGCGGACGGTTTATTAGTGAATCGATTGACGTCGACCTCTACCGCGCGCTATTCACGGTCCAGGGTGGCGAGGTTGTCAACGAGTTTTAACGGCGGCCGGTGAGGCTTTTGCCGAGCAACTTGGGTTGGCTGCATCGTTCGCCCGATATGGAAAGGTGCGTCGCGACACACCCTACATTCTCCTCACGCCTCGCGCCTCCTAAAACAAACGGTTGAGGCCGTTGAGGGCGGCGACGCGGTAGCCCTCGGCCATCGTAGGATAGTTAAACGTCGAGTTGACGAAATAGCGGAGTGAGTTTTGTTCGCCCGGCTGTGACATGATGGCTTGGCCAATGTGGATAATTTCTGAGGCGTTGGCTCCGAAGCAGTGAATGCCGAGCAGTTGCAGCGTCTCACGATGGAAGAGCAGCTTGAGCATGCCCACGGTTTGTCCGGTGATTTGTGCGCGGGCTAGGCTTTTGAATGTCGATTGCCCAACTTCGTAGGGGACCCCCATCTCGGTGAGTTCGCGTTCGGTCTTGCCCAGCGAACTGATTTCTGGGCTGGTGTAAATGCCCGTGGGAATGTCTTCGATCAAGGCCCGCTCGCATTCGCCGTGTACCAGATGAAAGGCGGCGTAGCGGCCTTGCACATAGGCGGCGCTGGCCAGCGAAGGTTGGCCGATCACGTCCCCCACAGCATAGATGTGTTCGGCGGACGTTCGGAAATGCTCGTCCACGTGGAGCAGTCCACGCGAGTCCGGTTCGATGCCGACGGACTCTAAGCCCAGGTCGTTGGTATTTCCACTCCGTCCCGCTGCCCACAACAGGATGTCGGTTTTGATTTGTTTGCCGGACTTGAGATGCAGGATCACGCCGTTATCCACAGGTTCGACGCGTTCATACGACTCCCGGTGTCGGATAATCACGCCGCGGTCTCGGAGGTGGTAGCTGAGCGCATCGATGATCTCATCATCCAGAAACTCCAGAAGTTTGTCGCGAGTGTTGATGAGATTGACCTTCACACCGATGTTGCGAAACATCGAGGCATATTCACAACCGATGACGCCCGCACCAAACACGCTGATTGAACGGGGGGTTTCCTGAAGATCCAGGATCGAGTCACTATCGTGGACCAGCGGATGGTCGAAGTCGATTTCGGGGGGCCGAAAGGGGCGTGAGCCGGTGGCGATCACAAACGTTTTTGCCGTTAATGTGCGTTTGCCTCCCAGTTCGTCGTAAATATCAATGGTATTTGGGTCGCGGAACTTCGCGTGTCCGTCGTAAACCGGCACACTGTTACGGTCATAAAAGCTTTGCCGCATATCGACCTGTCGCTCGATTACGGAATGGGCGGAGCGGCGGAGGTTGGATAAGGATCGTGCTTTGGCGAGCGCTTCGGAATCGACGAGCCGACTGGTGAGTAAGTTGGCAACTTGGAAGATAGCGAACCTGAGCGCTTTGCTGGGAATGGTCCCTTTGTGCGTGCAGTTTCCGCCGATCATTTCCATGCGTTCGACGACGGCGACGGACCGGCCCAATTTGGCCGCCTGCATCACCGCCCCTTCACCGCCTGGTCCCGTACCGATCACAACAACATCGTAAGTATGATTATTCAATGGTTTTGTCGTCCGTTCTCGTGGCCGATAACTTCCCGCACAGTGACGCAAAGTCGTAAAAACAATTCAAAAGGTCAGAACGCAAATCCAGTGCCGCGAAGAGCGGACCGTGCTGAGTTTGCAATCCAAACCGGGCAGGGGAGGGGGTGTCGGTTCACTCGACTCAGGGACTCCACAGATTGTGGTCACAATTGAGTTTTCGAAATCGTGGTTCCCAAGGACTTGGCCGTCGTGCATTATTTACAGGCAGCCGATGCCAGCTAATCCAGCGTTTGCCTGTTGGGTTGGTGTTGGGGCGATTTGTCGCGGCTCGATTTGTGCGAAATGCTGGGATTGCCGGTGAAAGGTTGTGGTGTGTCCATTCCTCGCGGCAACAGTCTGAATTTTGCTGTTTTTCAGGTAAAACTTGGGTATGGTGTGGTTTGAATATCGAGCGAGACGTGCCCCGGTGACCGTACCATCCGTAATGGTTTGAGAAATCATACACGCTGCGGCGATGTTTGGCACGTGCTCTGCTATCCAATTGCACTGTATGCAGTTGTTGATAGCAATAACTGCATGTTCAACAGTTCATGGGCAGTCGACGTTTGTCGAGTAGTTTCTTGCGGAAATCCCGACCGTGACTTTACGGACGGCATTAAGAAGACATCTGGTCGGTTACCGGGAAGTTGAGGCCCCAGCAACTTTGCGGGCCGAGACGAAGGTCGTGACCAGTATTTGTATCATCGCTGCTCAGGAAGAACAGCTTGTTTTGGTAGGGAGACTGAAACCCGGTGGAGATGTGGGAGTCGGCGCGACGATCGCCGCGAGAAAGGTACTGACACAGTGAGTACGGTTACAAACCAGGGCGCTAAAAAAGACGGCACATACGCAACATCCAGCAACGGATCGAAGACGACGGTCGGCTCAGCTAGGTCTGCCGCCATCGCGGCGGTGACCGGTTATTCGCCGAGTCCGTCGCCGATGAATTTTAAGGACACGCCGACCGGCGAGCTGTTCAACGCCAACGTCTTTTCCAAGGCGGTGATGAAGCAGCGGTTGCCCAAGCCCGTTTTTAAAACACTGTGCGGCACAATCGACGCTGGTGAAAAGTTGGATTGTTCCACTGCCGATGCGGTGGCCTCAGCAATGAAGGATTGGGCGATTGAAAAAGGGGCCACGCACTACGCCCACGTTTTCTACCCGTTGACCGGCTTTACTGCCGAGAAGCATGACAGCTTTCTCTCGCCTGACGGTGAAGGGGGCGCACTGGCCGAATTCTCCGGCAAGCAGTTGATTCAAGGCGAACCGGACGGTTCCAGTTTCCCGACCGGCGGGATTCGCGTAACGTTTGAAGCCCGGGGTTATACGATTTGGGACGTTACCAGTCCCGCGTATATCATGGAAAACCCCAACGGAACGACGCTGTGTATTCCGACGGCGTTTGTCTCTTGGACAGGCGAAGCCCTGGACAAAAAGACGCCGGTGCTGCGTTCGATGCAAGCGTTGAACATACAAGCCCAGCGGATTCTCAAACTCTTCGGCCACACAGACGGAGCCATGGTTTCCTCGACGGCCGGTCCGGAGCAAGAGTATTTTCTGGTCGACCGGAATTTCTATTTTGCCCGTCCGGACTTGTTGAATGCCGGTCGGACATTGATGGGGGCTCCGCCGCCAAAGGGTCAAGAATTCGACGATCATTACTTCGGTGCGATTCCCGATCGCGTGTTGGCATTCATGCTCGAAAGTGAACGGGAACTGTTCAAGCTGGGGGTTCCGGTTAAAACGCGGCACAACGAAGTGGCTCCGGGCCAATTCGAGATTGCCCCGATGTTTGAATTCGCCAACCTGGCAACTGACCATCAACAGTTGTTGATGACCACCTTAAAGCGGACGGCCGAGAAGTACGGAATGGCCTGCTTAATGCATGAAAAACCGTTCGCGGGAGTGAATGGTTCTGGCAAGCACGTCAATTGGTCGATGGGGAGTGCCACGCAAGGCAATCTGATCGACCCGGGCGACACGCCGCACGAAAACGCGCAGTTCCTGTTGTTCTGCGCTGCAGTCATTCGGGGTGTCCACAAGTTCCAGGGCTTACTGCGGGCCGTCGTGGCCTCGGCGAGTAATGATCATCGCTTGGGGGCCAACGAAGCTCCGCCAGCGATTATGTCGGTTTTCCTGGGAGACCAATTGACCGACGTCTTCGAGCAAATCAAAGCGGGAGGTGCCAATTCTTCGATTCCCAAGGGAACGTTGACCGTTGGTGTCGATGTGTTACCGCCGCTACCCAAGGATGCCGGCGACCGTAACCGGACGAGCCCGTTCGCCTTTACCGGAAATCGGTTCGAATTCCGTGCTGTGGGATCGAGTCAATCGATCGCCGGTCCATTGGTCGCCATGAATACGATCGTGGCGGATTCGCTGGACTTCTGCGCAACACGATTGGAAGAAGCGACCGGTGGTGATCCGAGTAAATTGCACGCCGAGTTGCAAAAACTACTGACTGAAATCATCAACGAGCATGGCGCGGTTGTGTTCAATGGTGATGGATATAGCGACGCTTGGCATGAGGAAGCCGAAAAACGGGGCTTGCTCAATCTGAAGACCACGACCGATGCTCTGCCGGTTCTGCAGTCGGAAGAGGTCAAGGAATTGTTCGGCAAGTACGCTGTACTTTCTGATCGTGAGTTGTCCAGTCGTCTCGATACGTATCTTGAACAGTATTGCAATACCGTCGGTGTGGAGGTCAATCTGACCATCGAAATGGCCAGGACCATGATCTTCCCGGCTGCGATTCGGTATCAGAATGAGTTGGCTTCGACGTGTGCGAACCTGAAAATGTTGGGCTTCGAATTCGATACCGATACGTTGGATACGATGACCAGCTTGGTGAAAGCATTGCAAGACAGCATTGCTGAACTGGAAGCGACATTGGAAGAGCCGGAGACGGAAGATTTGCTGGCAGAGGCTAGCAATTATTGCCATGTCGTGTTGCCGGCCATGAGCAAAGTTCGCTCGATTGCCGACAAATTGGAAGCGGTGGTGGCCGATGATTTATGGCCGTTGCCCACCTATCAGGAAATGCTGTTTATCAAGTAATCATCGCAGTTGCAAATTGCTGAACAGACAACGCGACCGGCTTCGGGAATGTGTACGCCCGTGGCCGGTCGTGTTCGGGTCTGGAGCAACACGGCGAGTCTTGTAGCACCATTTCGGTTGTAGAGTGGGATGAAACAATTGTGGGATCCGAAGCCTCCGCGCCCTATGTCGCACCGATATCGCCTTTCTTGCGGAAGTCGGGACCGTTTCGCAAGATCGTTACGGGAATGGCTTTGTTCTTGGCGATTTGCGTGATTGCGATCACGGGCTACGTGGCGGCGGGCTGGGGTCTGGCAGATTCGATTTACATGGTGATTATCACCATCTTCGGCGTCGGTTACGGCGAAGTGCACCCGATTGATTCGCCGGGTCTGAGGGCGCTGACGATTATGGTCATCATCGCCGGTTACGGCGCGGTGATTTATACCGTCGGCGGGTTCATGCAGATGCTGGTCGACGGAGAACTGAATCAGGCTTTGGGAGCGCGGAAAATGGCCAAAGAAATCGAACGATTGAAAGGCCACACGATCATTTGTGGCGTGGGGCGTATGGGCTCGATTCTGGCCCGCGACCTGTACGCTGCTCAGAAACCGTTTGTGATCATCGACTCTGACGAACGGCGGCGGCATGCGGCCGAAGCCCAAGGCTATCGGGTGATCAACGGAGACGCCACGGAAGAATATATTCTTGAACAAGCCGGCATTCGCCATGCAGCGGTTTTGGCGACCGTACTCTCGGCTGACACCACAAACGTCTTTGTGACGATCACCGCCCGGGAGATGAATCCTGACGTATTGATCATCGCTCGGGGTGAAAACCCCCGCACTGAGAAAAAGTTGTTGGGCTGCGGCGCCAACCGAGTGGTCTTGCCGACGGCCATCGGTGCGACTAAAGTTGCGCAACTGATTATTCGGCCTACTGCAGAGAACATGCTGGAGCAAATCACTCATCAAAGCAGCATGCAGGAGGAGTTGGGGCACATCGGGTTGCAATTTGACGAGCTGGCGATCGGTCCCGGCTCTGTCATGGAAAACAAACCGCTCAGTGATATCGAGGTTCGCGGGAACCACGGTTTCCTGATCGTGGGAGTGCGGCATGCCGACGGTTCGCTGGCGCTGAACGTCAGCACGGATACCAAATTGGTACAAGGGGACGTCGTGATTGTGCTGGGGTATAAATCGGATATTCCGCAATTGGCGGCGAAAGTCTCCGCCAAAACAAACGTGCTTACCTACCGAGGCGTTTCGGTGCAGACTTAATGTTCGCATACACTTCGAGACAATATGGGGTGCAATCTTTTTACCAGTAGGATTTCTAGAGCCAGTTTCCAGACCCGGTTGTGCTTGTTCTCGAAGCGTTCAGATCAGTGTCAGTGAGATGCGTCAGAGGGTTTTGAAATGACTTGTACTACGTTTCGTGCAGTCCCTATCAACACGAACGTACCATCGAACTGTGTGCTACGCAGCGGGCGCCCTTGGCGATTGTCGGTAAAATTGTGAGTCGCGTCTGCCGTTTTCGGAAAGTGTCTAGTTAAGCAAATGCCTGAAGCGGAATTGAATCGACTGGCCGCTGAATCGCGGCGTGAAACCGGTGCGAACTGGAAACGGTGGGGGCCTTATCTCGCAGAACGGCAATGGGGCACCGTCCGCGAAGATTACTCCAGTGACGGCAGGCCCTGGCTGCATTTTACCCATGAAGAGGCGGTTTGGCGGGCTTACCGTTGGGGCGAGGATGGGCTGCTGGGGATCACCGACCGGCAATGCCGACTCTGCTTTGCCATCGCTCTATGGAATGGTCAGGATCCGATCCTCAAGGAACGTCTGTTTGGCTTGACCGGACCGGAGGGGAATCACGGCGAGGACGTCAAAGAGGCCTATTATTACCTTGATTCTACGCCGACGCATTCTTACCTCAAAGCATTGTACAAGTATCCGCAGGCAGAATATCCCTACCAGCATTTGCGGTCAGAAAACGCACAGCGCACACGACACGATCCGGAATTCGAACTGACGGAGACGGGGGTCTTCGACGACGGTCGTTATTTCGATGTGCAGATCGAATACGCCAAAGCGGCGTGCGAAGACATTCTTATTTGGATTGTGATATCGAATCGCGGGCCGGAGGCTTCCCCAATCCATCTGTTGCCGACATGGTGGTATCGCAATACGTGGTCCTGTGGGCCAACCGATGAACAGCCAAGCGTGAAGCCGAGCCTGCGCCAAATCGACAGCAACAGCCTATTGGCCGTGCATGAGACGTTGGGCGAGTTCCAGATTCATGCAGATGCCGGACCGGACCAGAAGCCGCCCGGTTGGATGTTTACGGAAAACGAAACCAATACGTGGCGGATCGATGACCCGGAAAGCCGTCGTCCCTCTTGTAAGGACGCCTTCCACTTAGCCGTGGTGGAGGGAATCGAAGGCGTGGTGAATCCTGAGCCAGAGGGGACCAAAGCGGCGGCACGGTACCACGCGATGGTCCCGGCAGGCGGATCTGTAGAGTTCCGCTTGCGGATGACAGCGACGAATCAGGTTCCAGACCAACCATTTGGCAAAGAATTCGACCGCACGTTTGAGCAGCGAATTGCCGAAGCGGATGCATTTTCGGCATCGCTGGTGGACCCGGGACTGTCAGTCGACGAGCAGCGCGTTTTACGCCAAGCCAATGCGGGGCTGCTGTGGACCAAGCAGTTCTATCATTATGTCATCCCCCGTTGGCTGGATGGAAAGAGCCCGCCGGGGCAGCATACCGGACCGCGGACCGTTCGCCGTAATAGCGATTGGGGGCACCTATTCAATCGCGACATCATTTCGATGCCGGACAAATGGGAATACCCCTGGTATGCCGCCTGGGATTCCGCGTTCCACATGATTCCGTTCGCCGATTTGGACCCGGATTTCGCCAAGGGGCAGGCGATCCTATTTTTGCGTGAATGGTATATGCACCCGACGGGGCAGATTCCGGCATACGAATGGAATCTGAGCGACGTTAATCCTCCCGTGCACGCCTGGGCCTGCTGGCGGGTGTATCAGATTACGGCGAGTCTGGGAGACCGGGACCGTATCTTTTTGGAACGGGTGTTTCAAAAGCTATTGCTGAATTTTACCTGGTGGGTCAACCGCAAGGATGTTCGCGGCAAACATGTCTTTACCGGCGGTTTTCTCGGACTGGACAACATCGGGATCTTCGATCGGTCCAAGCCATTGCCGACGGGCGGGCACTTGGAGCAGGCCGACGGGACGGCTTGGATGGCCTATTACTGTTCCAGCATGTTGTCGATCGCGTTTGATTTGGCGGAAGATAATCCGGCCTACGAGGATATGGCTTCGAAGTTTTTTGAGCATTATGTTTCGATCGCCGAAGCGATGAATTCGCTGGATGGGACGGGGCTGTGGGATGAGACCGACGGTTTTTACTATGACCATTTGCATTTGGATGGTCACAGCATGCCCTTGCGGATTCGTTCGATTGTTGGTTTGATTCCGCTATTGACCGTCGATGTGATTTACGACCGCGTTCTTGATCAGTTGCCAGGGTTCCGCAAGCGGATGGATTGGTTCCTGAACCATCGTCCCGATCTCTCGAACTTTATGACCTATATGGAACGGGGCGATCCGAACCAGGATGGCAATGGGTTGCGATTGTTGGCAATTCCGACACGGGAACGGTTATCGCGGCTGTTATGGTATTTGCTCAACGAAGATGAGTTTCTCTCTCCCTACGGAGTGCGGTCGCTTTCGAAATATCATGAGGAGCATCCCTTCGAATACGATTTGAACGGTGAAAAACTGCGCGTGCAGTATTTGTCCGGCGAGTCGGACAGTGGGTTGTTCGGCGGCAATTCCAACTGGCGAGGTCCCGTTTGGTTTCCGTTGAATTATCTTCTCATCGAAGCATTGGAGCGGTATCATCAGTTCTACGGAGAGACTTTACGGGTTGAATGTCCTACGCGTTCCGGTCGATATATGAATTTGCGGCAGGTAGCGGATGAGATCCGCAAGCGGTTGGCGAAGCTGTTCTTGGCGGATTCAGAAGGGGATCGTCCTTGTTATACGCGGGGGGAACGATTCCTGAATGATCCACATTGGCGCGACTTGGTTCTGTTCTATGAGTACTTCGACGCCGAGACCGGCAAGGGACTGGGCGCGAGTCATCAGACAGGCTGGACGGCGTTGATTTCCCCGATCCTAAAGACTTTGGCGAGTCGTCGAGAACTCGATTAGCGGCAGGCGATTCCTGGTTGCCTGCATTTCAGTCAAGTTTGGGTGATGTGCGATTTCAGGCGTCTATCCCGGGCTCTGCGAATGGATGCGCGTGGCAGATAAGTGTGCGGTTTAGTGCCTTTCGGTAGGTGTGCCTAGATGCGTGCTGTCTTTGCGTAAAGTTTGGGCATGTCAAGCGGTGGGCCTTCACGTTCCTTTTAACCGGCGTTCGCCGGTCAACTCTGCGGAGCGCAGAATTGTCTAAGTTGTATGCTATTCCGCTTTATGGGCTGTGCACGGCATGTGACTTGCATATGTGAACATTGTGGTTGTGCGTGCGGAAGTTCTTGGTTCCTAGTATTCGGTTGAAAAACTCGAGGAATTCGCAGATGAGGCTAGCTTCCTATCAGTCGAAAGGCGTCTTCGACGAAATGTTTGCTCCCAATGGTCAACCCCGGGCCAGTGGCGCTCAATTCGTAGAACGGTTGCAGACGCTGTCGGACGGCAGTTTGCAGCAACGGCAAAAAGCGGCTGAGTTGAGCCTGGAAAACATGGGGATTACGTTCAACGTCTATGGGCATGCCGCCGGGACGGAGAAGGTGTGGCCGTTTGACCTGCTACCGCGAATCATCGATGCGACCGAATGGGCGATGGTGGAAAAAGGTTTGCAGCAGCGAATTCGCGCGTTGAACTTTTTTGTCAACGATGTCTACAACGAACAGAAGATCTTCAAGGATGGCCTCGTCCCGGAAGAACTTGTGCTCTCTTCAAAAACGTTGCGGAAGCAATGTCAGGGGTTTCAACCGCCGCAGGGGGTTTGGTGTCATATCACGGGCGTCGATTTGATTCGTGATAACGACGGACAAATCTACGTGCTGGAGGACAACTTGCGCTGTCCGTCGGGCGTGTCCTATGTGCTCGAAAACCGCGAAATGATGAAGCGGACGTTCGCGCACGTGTTTCAGGGCATGTCGGTCGCTCCGATCGAAGATTATAGCGAGCAATTATTGCAGACGTTGTTAGACTGCGCCCCTGAGGGAATCAGCGAACCGACGGCCGTGGTCCTGACGCCGGGAATTTACAACTCGGCCTATTTTGAGCACACTTTTCTCGCCCAGCAAATGGGTGTGGAACTGGTGCAAGGCTCGGACCTTGTCGTCGAAAACGGCTACGTGCACATGAATACAACGCGGGGACTGCGCCGCGTGGATGTGATTTATCGTCGCATCGACGATGATTTTTTGGATGCTAAGTGTTTTCGCAAAGACTCAACGTTGGGTGTCGATCATTTGATGGACGTGTATCGCGAAGGACGCGTTACGTTGGCCAACGCACCCGGCACTGGGGTGGCGGACGACAAAGCGGTCTATGCTTACGTGCCTGAAATCATCAAATACTACTTGGGCGAAGACGCGATTCTGCCGAATGTTCCCACGTTTTTGTGTTCCGTCGAGAAGCAGCGTAAGCACGTGCTGGCAAACTTAGACAAATTGGTGGTCAAGCCCACGAACGAGTCGGGCGGATATGGGATTCTGATGGGTCCGCAAGCATCGCAGGCGGAGCGTGACAAAACGGCTGAGGCGATTCGCGCAAATCCGCGCGAGTGGATCGCGCAGCCGATGCTCAAACTGTCGACCGTTCCCACCTTGGTCGGCGATGAGTTAAAGCCCCGCCACGTTGATTTGCGGCCCTTCGTCTTATGCGGCAAGGAGGTTTACGTGATGCCCGGCGGATTGACGCGGGTGGCGTTGCGAGAAGGATCAATGGTCGTCAATTCCTCGCAAGGAGGAGGCAGCAAGGATACATGGGTGCTGCGGAACGGTGAAACCGTGCCTCCGCTCGCTACGAAGGATGCCGGAGGGAAGATTTAATGCTGAGTCGCGTTGCGAATTCTGTGTATTGGTTGAGTCGTTATATTGAGCGGGCGGAAAACGTCGCCCGATTTATCGATGTGAACTACAACTTGACGTTGGGCGAGACCGATTCGCTTGGCAACCAGTGGGCGCCGTTGGTTTATACCACTGGTGACCAGGAGCCGTTTGAAAAAAGGTATGGGGCTCCGACGCGTGAAAATGTGTTGAAGTTTTTGTCGTTCGACGAGGACAACCCGAATTCGATCATCTCCTGTGCAGCGTTTGCCCGCGAAAATGCGCGGACGATTCGTGAGAGTCTGCCGTCAGTGGTTTGGGAACAACTCAACAAGTTTTTCTTTATGGTCCGCACAGCTGCCAAAGTCAGTTCGACATTGGACCAACCCCAGGAATTCTGCGAGCGGGTGCGCTTGGCAAGCCATTTGTTGGTGGGCGCGACCGATGCCACGATGTCACACGGCGAGGCTTGGCATTTCTTGCGGTTGGGGCGCTTATTGGAACGAGCCGACAAGACCTCACGGATTGTCGACGTGCAGTATTTTATTTTGTTACCCGATGCACACGACGTGGGGTCGGCGCTCGACGTGGTCCGTTGGTCGGCCTTGTTGAAATCGGCCAGTGCGCTGGAGATGTACCGTCGGCAACATGGCAAAATTGTTCCCAACCGGGTGGCGGATTTTCTGGTGCTGGATCGCCACTTTCCACGGGCGATGCATTTTTGCTTGATGAAAGCGCAGGAGTCGTTGCGGAATATCACGGGGAGTACATCGGGCACATTTTGCAATTTGGCCGAACAACGGATGGGGCAATTGTGTTCAGCGATGGATTACACGAGCGTGCGGGATATCGTCCAGCACGGACTGCATCAATATATCGACGACTTTCAGGACAGATTGAATCTCGTAGGCGCTGCTATTAGCGATGATTTTTTTACAACACACCAACAACGGCAGGCACGCAACGCCGAAACCTCAAGTCAATCACAAACACAATCGAGTTGAGATTACCGGACAAGATTTCTTTCTGGAGCCCAGCGCGTCAGTGCCTTCAATCAGTTTTGGAAAATAATAGCCACAGAGTTCACAGAGGACACAGAGAGAGTTCGGGCACGGTGACGGAAGTGGTTGAGTTGATTGATGAGTATAGAAGTTGCGTGTTTTGTTCGATGAGGAGGTTTTACGGGATTCGCCGCGAAGCGTTTCTCTGCGGCCTCGGCGTTCTCTGTGGCTAAAATCTGTGCGCGAGACCGCTAGAACGTAACTTCCCAAGTCGACGGCTTGCCGTCGCGAACAACAAAGCACTATCTGAAAATGGATTGCCGGTAGATACAGACGGAGCGCATTTGAGAGTATAAGAAACCAGTCGTAGGCATCCGTTGAACGGACAACTGAAATGATACGCGTTGCACTGAACCACAAATCCATTTATGAGTACGATCGCGCCGTCGAGATGAACCCTCACGTCGTGCGACTGCGGCCCGCGCCGCATTGCCGTACGCCGATTAACAGCTATTCGCTGCGGGTACTCCCTGGCAAGCATTTTCTCAACTGGCAACAAGATCCTCACAGCAACCATTTGGCGCGGCTGATCTTCAATGGAGAGACCACGCTGTTCGAAGTGGAAGTCGATCTGGTCGCGGAGATGACGGTCGTTAATCCGTTCGATTTCTTTCTCGAACCGGATGCGGAAATGTTTCCATTCAAATATGAGGAATCGCTGGCTAAGGATCTGTTGCCATTCCTGCACGTTCATCCTGCGGGCCCGGAATTGACGGCGCTGTTCGAGTCGGTCGACATGACTCCGACGAAGACGATCGACTTCATTGTTGATCTGAACCGGCGTCTGCAACAGATCGTGAGTTACGTCGTCCGGTTGGAGCATGGCGTGCAAACCCCGGAGGAAACTTTAGAGTTGGGCAGCGGATCCTGCCGGGACAGTGCGTGGTTGATGGTTCAACTATTACGGCGATTGGGGTTGGCCGCACGCTTCGTCTCGGGATATTTGATTCAACTCAAGCCGGATGTCGAATCGCTGGATGGTCCCTCGGGCGCTACAGAGGACTTTACCGATCTGCATGCCTGGGCGGAGGTCTATCTACCGGGCGCCGGTTGGATTGGATTAGATCCTACGTCGGGTTTGTTGGCCGGCGAAGGCCACATTCCGCTGGCGTGTACGCCCGAACCCATCAATGCGGCGCCAATTACCGGATCCATCGGGGAATGCGAAGTCACATTCCGGCATGAGATGACCGTCACGCGCGTCCACGAAGACCCCCGCGTCACTAAACCGTATAGCGATGCTGAGTGGCAGCGGATCGAAGCGACCGGCCATGAGGTCGACGAACTGTTGAATCAAGGGGATGTGCGGCTGACCATGGGGGGCGAACCGACGTTTGTGTCGATCGACGACATGGATGGCGACGAATGGAAGACCGCCGCTATCGGGCCGAACAAACGCCGCCTCGCGGGCAATCTGATCAGTCGTTTGCGTGAACGCTATGCTGACGGAGGATTGATTCATTACGGACAGGGCAAATGGTATCCCGGCGAACCATTGCCCCGCTGGGCACTGACTTGCATGTGGAGAACGGACGGCCAACCGATGTGGGACAACACCGCACTGTTGGCTGATCCGAATCAAGACTACGGGCACACGGTCGAACATGCAGAACAGTTTTCGGCGGCGTTGGCGAAACGACTCGACGTCAATCCCGAACACATTGCGCCGGCGTACGAAGATGCCATGTATTATGTCTGGAAAGAGCGGCGGCTGGCGGTGAATACCGAAGTTCATAAAGCCGATTTGGAAGACAAAGAGGAACGCGCACGGTTGGCCCGCGTGTTTGGGCAGGGACTCACTGCAAAGGTGGGTTGTGTGCTGCCGTTGGTCCATCAATGGTGGAATGCTCAACCGCGCTGGTTGAGCGGTCAGTGGCCGGTCCGTCCCGAACAGATGTTTTTAGTCCCGGGTGATTCGCCCATGGGGCTACGTTTGCCGTTGGATTCGTTACCGGTTGAAGGGCCGGGGGACTATGTTTCGGTGCCGGTTGTTCCGTTTGAGCCTTCCAAACAACTTCCCGATTTCGAATTCTTTCGCCAAAACTACTCGGCCCGCCTCAATTCTCAATCGACTCGTGCACGGACGCGCGACCACGCGCTCCAGCCAGTCGGACCGGGAGGTGAACTCTCGGAATCCGCTGAGAATTCCTCAGAGGACAATTCGTCACCTGAGGAGCAGCCCCCCCACAACGACATCACGCGGAAAGAATACGAGAGCGGAATTGTCCGCACCGCTATGTGTTTTGAAGTACGCAACGGGGTTTTGCATGTGTTCATGCCTCCGGTGGACCGTTTGGAAGATTATCTCGATCTGATTACGGCGATCGAACAGACCGCCGCTGAACTTGAGATGCCGGTGATCATCGAGGGTTACTTGCCGCCGTCCGATTATCGGTTGCAACACGTGAAGGTCACGCCCGATCCGGGGGTGATCGAGGTGAATGTGCAACCGGCCGAGAATTGGCCGGAGTTGGTTTCCATCGCTTCGGGGATTTATGAGGATGCCCGTTTGTCGCGGTTGGGGACCGAAAAATTTGACGTCGATGGCACGCACACCGGTACGGGAGGCGGTAACCATGTGGTCATGGGGGCGCTGACACCGGCGGACAGTCCGTTTTTGCGGCGTCCCGATTTGCTGCGAAGCTTAGTGGCGTATTGGCACAATCATCCCTCGTTGTCGTATCTGTTTTCAGGGCGATTTATTGGTCCGACGAGCCAAGCGCCGCGGGTGGATGAAGGCCGCGGCGATGCGACTTACGAATTGCAGATCGCGTTCGAACAAATTCCGGAAAAGGGTCCCTGTCCCCCCTGGTTGGTCGACCGCGTTTTTCGGCATTTGCTGGTGGATCTGACTGGCAACACGCACCGCGCCGAGTTTTGCATCGACAAACTGTATTCGCCCGACAGTGCGACGGGACGCTTGGGATTAGTGGAGTTTCGCGCCTTTGAGATGCCCCCGCATTGGCAAATGAGTCTCACACAACAGTTGTTGTTGCGAGCATTGGTCGCACGGTTTTGGGAAAAACCTTATCAGGCGAAGCTGATGGACTGGTACCGCTCGATTCATGATCGCTGGATGTTGCCGCATTTCATTCGGCAGGATTTCAACGATGTGATTGAAGAAACAGCAGTGGCTGGGATTTCATTGGACGCGGATTGGTTTGCGCCGCACTTTGAGTTTCGTTTTCCGGTCATCGGTGAAATGGAGCAAATGGGGATTTCGCTGGAACTGCGGACCGCTGTGGAACCGTGGTACGTGCTGGGTGAAGAACCGGCTGGCGGCGCTACGGCCCGCTACGTCGATTCGTCCGTACAACGACTGCAGGTCAAGGCACGGGGCATGTTCGATGCGCGTCACGTGATCACGTGCAACGGACGCAAGGTGCCTTTGCATCCCACCGGCACAGCGGGCGAATTTGTGGCCGGTGTGCGGTATCGGGCTTGGCAACCACCGAATTGCCTCCATCCTACAATTCCTGTCGATGAGCCGTTGGTGTTCGATGTGTTGGATACATGGTTGGGCCGTTCGGTCGGTGGTTGTAAGTACCACGTCGGACATCCCGGCGGTCGGAATCCGGATGATTTCCCTGTCAATGCGTATGAAGCGGAGGGCCGCCGTGCTTCTCGGTTCTTTAAGATGGGGCATACCGGCGGAGCAACAACGATTCCAGACGACGAGCAGAACGAAGTGTTTCCGTTTACGCTTGACCTTCGCCGAAATCGCGTCAAAGTATAGACTTCCGATTTATTTCGATTAGCGAATCGGGCGTCATGGTACAACTTCAGGAACCGAACGACATCGTGCCCACATCCCCTCTGTCCGTGAACGGTCTGATTCAAAATTACGCGCCGCCTGGCGGGGCTTATGATGAATTTATTGCCGCTAATGGAACTCCGCGCGCACATACCCGCGGCTTTTTGGATTCCATCAATGGAATCGGCCGTGAAGAATTTGCGCGGCGTTGGCAGCAAGCGCAGCGGACGGTGCAGGCCAATGACTTTGCGTTTGGCGGCTATGCTACGCCCGAAGACAAGTTGCGGCCGTGGGAGCTGGATGCGATTCCGCTCATGATATCCGCAGCGGAATGGGATAAGGTTTCCGTGGCGCTGACACAACGCGCCCGGTTGCTGAACCTGGTCCTGCAGGATTTGTACGGTGAGCAAACACTCGTTAAGCAAGGGTTATTGCCGCCGGAATTGTTGTACGCGCATCCGGGATTTTTGCGTCCGTATCACGGACAACTGAATCCGTCCCAGCACATGCTCCACTTTTATGCAGCGGATTTGGCGCGTTCGCCCAACGGAGAATGGTGGATACTGGCGGACCGAACGGAAGCTCCCTCGGGGCTGGGATATGCCTTGGAAAACCGTATCGTCGTCTCGCGGATGTTGCCGGACATTTTTCATCGCTGTCAGGTCGAGCGGTTGGCTCCGTTTTTTATCGCGGCCCAAGAGACATTGCACAGTCTTGCTCCGCAACATACGGAAAACCCGCGGGTGGTGTTGCTGAGCCATGGACCGACGAGCCTAAACTATTTTGAAGATTCCTATCTGGCTCGCTATCTGGAGTACACCCTGGTCGAAGGGGGTGATCTGGCCGTGCGGAACGACCAAGTCATGCTCAAGACTTTGGGCGGATTGCTGCCGGTCGATGTGATCCTGCGGCGGCAGAACAGCAGTGATTGTGATCCGTTGGAGTTGGGATCGAAGTCGGGGCTGGGTATTGCCGGGTTGCGACAGTCGACGCGTAACGGCACGGTGGGCGTTGCCAATGCCTTGGGGAGCGGGCTGGTCGAATCCGTGGCGTTTATGGCATTCATGCCGCGGTTATGCCAACTGTTGCTCGGCGAGGAACTGTTGATCCCCGGCGTGGCGTCGTGGTGGTGTGGACAACCGGACGGTTTGGCACACGTACTGAAAAACCTGGACAAACTGATTATTCAGCCGGCGTTTCGCAATCGTGGAAAAGATGGCCCCACGCGCGAGGCGTTGGCGAATATGTCCTCAACGGAGTTAGCGAACACGATCAAAGCCAATCCGGTGCAATTCGCGGCCCAGGAGAAGGTAGCCCGTTCCACGGTTCCCATTTGGAGGCGTGATCTGCATCCGGCCTATTTGGCGTTGCGGGGCTATTTGGTGACGGATGGCGAGAAATATACAGTCATGCAAGGGGCATTGGCCCGCACGTCCTCAGCGCTCGATCCGCTCGAACTGTCGGTTCGCAAGGGAGAAGGCAGCAAGGACGTTTGGATCTTAGCCGACGGACCGGTCGATCAGGTGACCCTGTTGGAAGAACCGGGCCGGGCCATTACGCTGCGGCGCAGCGGAGCCGAGCTTCCCAGTCGAACGGCCGACAACTTTTTTTGGCTGGGACGTCAAATGGAACGCGCCGAGGCAACGGCGCGACTGTTGCGATCCGCAGCAAGCCGGCTCAGCGGCGAAACGCGGTCCACCAGCGACGTGGAAGTCCCGGTGCTGCTTAGATGTTTGGCGGACCAGGGCCAAATCGAACCGGGTTATGCCATCAACAAAATGCGCGGCCAACTGCCGGCGATTGAATACGATTTGCCGATGGCGGTCTTCGATTCTTCGCAGCCCTCCTGCTTGCGTTCGATCTTGGACGAAGTCTATCGGTTGGGGGCAATCGTACGCGATCGCATTTCGCTCGATACCTGGCGAATTATTCACGGCATCGACGAAGATTTTCGCCCAGCCGAACATGGGACGACGACCCTGTCGGACTTGTTGGCGATGACCGACGAGTTGATTGCCAAATTCGCGGCGTTTAGCGGGGTGATCATGGAGAGCATGACACGTACGCAGGCGTTTCATTTCCTGGAATTGGGACGGCGGCTGGAACGTTCGTTGCAGATCATCAGCTTGGTGAAAAACTGTTTCATCCCCATGCCGGAATTTCCTGGGCCGGTTTTAGGAACTGTTCTGGAGGTTGCCGACAGCCTGATGACGTATCGCGCGCGCTATCTGGCCAACCGGCAGTTGGCGGCAGTCCTCGATCTGGTGCTCACGGACGAAACGAATCCGCGTGCGCTGGCGTTTCAGTTTGTGCAGTTGGTTGAACATGTGGAACAGTTGCCGCGCGATAAAACCTCGCCCGATTACGCAGCCGAACAACGGTTGGCCATGTCGTTGCTGCATTCCGTCCGCCTGATGGATATTCAAGCCATCGCCGAAGTGCATGCGTTGGGCGATCATGAACCGTTGGAGCGACTGACGGCCGAATGGGAGTCCCAACTACCAAAACTTGCTGAAGCGATTTCGCATCGCTACCTTGTTCACGCAGCCCCATCTCACCAGCTTGCTGATATTAGCCCGCAGTGAATTACCACATCACCCACACCACGAAATATATGTACTCCGAAGCGGTACCGGTGTGCCATAACTTGGTGCATCTCGCTCCGCGGACGATGTCCAACCAAGTCCCTGACGAATTCCGTCTGTTGATTCATCCCGAGCCATTCTCGGTGAGTTATGGCAGGGATTACTTCGGCAATAACGTCTCCTATTTTTCGATTTATCAAACGCATCGCGGTCTGACCGTTACGGCGACGAGCGACGTGGCGGTTTCCGCTGCCCCGGAATATAATCCCGACGACACGGCCTCGTGGGAGCACGTGGCGGCCCAGTTGAAGACGGACCGGTCGGCCGACGTACTCGATGCGTATCAGTATGTGTTTGATTCGTCGAGTATTCAGCGTTTCCCAGAATTAGCGGAGTACGTCAAGCTATCGTTTCCCTCAGGGCGACCGATTTTGGCGGGCGTGATCGACTTAACTGCACGGATCTACAACGACTTCACTTATGATCCCCGGGCGACGACGGTCCACACGCCGATCCGGGAAGTCTTTGAACAACGCCATGGCGTTTGCCAAGATTTCGCTCATTTGCAAATCGGCTGTCTGCGCTCGATTGGCTTAGCGGCGCGCTATGTGAGCGGCTATTTGAGAACCGAGCCGCCGCCGGGGAAACCGCGACTGGTGGGCTCGGACGCGTCGCATGCCTGGCTAGCGGTGTATTGTGGAGATGTCGGCTGGGTCGGCATCGATCCCACGAACAATGTCTTGGCTTCGACCGATCACATCACAGTCGGATGGGGACGCGAGTACAACGACGTCTGTCCGATTCAAGGCATCATCATTGGCGGTGGCGAGCACCGTATGAGCGTCGAGGTCGATGTTGTTCCGCCCGAAGTAACAAGCTGATGCCGCTCCCAACAACATTTGTCATTCGCACTGCAGCGCGGTGTGAAAACGCAGTGATCGAGTTAGCCTTCCCCGACCGATGTGACGTTCTATACTGAGAGACGCCGCCGCATTCTATATGATTGGCCAACCGCGAAATGCGTGAGGATCTGCTTCAATGCAGGCCGTAGCGGCTCATTTTATAATGCAGCGTCCGCACACTGACCCCGAGTGCTTTTGCGGTTTGTTCGCGGTGGCAGTCGGAGGCGGCCAATGCAGCTTGAATGGCATCCTTTTCGGCATCTTCGGCGACTTCCGTCAGCGAGCGGATACGCGTTGGGGCGGCCGTGGAGACGAGGCGGTAATCCCCCTCGTCAAATATTTCTAGCGCATGGTGGACGTCCCGAGCGGTGGCAATGACGTCCGCCTCTTTCATGAGGCCATTGGCCAAACCGGAGCGAATGTTGGGTTCGTCATCGACAATTAATATGTTGAATCCGTCGTGCATAGCTGCGTGAAATTCCGTCAAAAAATGCCTTAACCCAACGGAAGCGTGATGGTGAAGGTGGTTCCTTCATCTCCACTGCGAAAATCGAGGCTGCCACGGTGTTGGCGGATGATCTTGTCACACAACGCAAGTCCCATGCCAGTCCCATGATATTGCGCAGCGATTCTTGCGATGAGCGGTAAGCTCGCCACAGTAACACGACCGCAATACCAGTCACAATCAGATTCAGTACGACGAGGATTGTTAGGCGAAATTGCCAGCGAAGTTCACCGGCCAGTTCTTCGGCAGAGGTCTCGGGGCGCCGGCGGGTAGGAGTTGGATCAGATTTTGAACAATCTCTTGTTACCGCAGATAAACGACCATGATCCAAACGGTGACGGCTAAGGAGACGACGCTTAGCGTCAATAGACCGACGATCGCTAGCCGATAAGTTCTATCATTTTCTGTAGATTGGACTTCGAACATCGAGTCTCATCTAAAGACTATGGGATGTGTCAGTCAGCAGTCCAAGTGGGCACTTCTATTATAGTCCCGCGGCATGACATTTTGCGGGAAGTCATTGCGCGTCTTGTCATCAACGAGCAAGCGAATCAGACAACGACTCCGGTGTAGATCCTATGCATTGTTACACAGAATTGGGTCGGTGAGGAGTACGCAAAGAGCGAAGCATGCCGCTGGAATTCAATCCACCTTTAAATGGGGGGGAGCGACCAGTCGGATTGGTTTTGGGGCCGTTCCACATCTTCGACCGGCAGGAACTGACTCTTGTCAGGATTAAAAGCGAACACATCGCCTGTCTCAAACTTGTAGACCCAGCCATGCAGTTTGAGGTCGTTGCGACTCAGTGCGGCTGCCACTGTTGGATGGGTACGTAGGTTTTCGAGTTGGACGAGCACGTTTTCTTCGACAGTCAGTGTCAGTCGTTTTTCGGGGTCGGTGATATGCGTATAATTTTCTTCGACGATGCGGCGTGTCGCTTCGGCGTGATCCAAATAGGCCTTAACGGCCGGCATTTTTTCGATGCTCGCTTGGTCCAACAGTCCACTCATTGCCCCGCAGTGAGAGTGTCCGCAGATAATGATGTCCTTCACCTTGAGAGCATTGATAGCATATTCAATCGTTGCCGCCTCTCCCCCCATGACTGCACCGTAGGGGGGCACGATGTTGCCCGCAGTCCGTTGGATAAACAGTTCCCCCGGTTTCGTCTGGGTGAGCCAATTGGGGTCGATGCGGGAGTCGGAGCAGGTGATGAATAACGCCAGCGGTTTCTGTCCGTCCACGAGTGTCTCAAACAGCCGTTGGTTCTGGCTGAACAAACTTCGTTGGAAACGGTGAATACCTTCGATCAATTTTTGCATGACTGTCTCCCGTTGAAAATTGCTCTCGTGCCGCTTCTCGACATGCAGAAAGTTGCATGCATCCTGCAAATATCTGCACTCTTTGTCGGGGGAGGTGAACGGATCTTCACCCATTCGTTGGATTATATCAGATGGCTAGAGGCAAAAAAGGGGGGAGACGGTGGTTCGGCTGCCAGTTCAACGATTATTTAGGCAGGGCATTCAGTGCTTGGTCGACGTGTGACTGGTTGCGGGCGCCGATGAGGACGGACGTAATACCCGGTTGGCTGAATGTCCAGGAGAGCGCCAGTTCAATCATGCTGCGACCGGTCCGTTCGGACTCAGCCCGCAATTCGTCCAAAACGCTGAACCCACGCTCAGTGAAATAAATGGGTTGATGGCCGGGAATCACGTCGAAGCGGGTTCCGGCGGGGACCTCACCGTCGCGGCTGTATTTGCCCGTGAGAAATCCGGCGGCCAATGGGCTGTAGCTGATCACACCGATCTGTTGTTCGGCACACAACGGCAGCAGGTCGGTTTCGATATCGCGTTGCACGAGATTGTAGGGCGGCTGCACCGATTCCATTCGCGCACCACCGGACGCTTGGGTGATTTCCAATGCGTCGCGTAATTGTGCAGCCGTCCAATTGCTGCAACCGAGATAGCGCACCTTGCCTTGATCGACCAAGGCGGATAACGCCGCCAGTGTCTCTTCCAGCGGCGTCTCGTTGTCCCAACTGTGCAATTGAAACAGATCAATGCAGTCGGTCTGCAACCGTTGCAGGCTCTCTTCGGCGGAGGAGAGGACCCGCTGTCGGGTGAGCGTGCCGGAGACCTTTGTGGCTAAGACGATCTTGTCTCGCACACCACGGTCGGCGATCCATTCACCGAGGACAGTCTCCGAGGCGCCGGCGGCGTATGCTTCAGCTGTGTCGTAGAGAGTGATTCCCTGTTCGTAGGCATGATCGAGAATCGTGAATGAGGTCTCTCGGTCAATCTCGCGACCGAATGTCACGCAGCCCATCCCGATGGTGCTGACTTTCAAATCCGTGTTGCCGATCGCTCGATATTGCACGTTGCGTTCCTTGTTCGGGCAGAAAAATTGCGTACTGATGGGGATGTCAGCGATCGAATTGAAGTAACGATTGCCCTTCGCTGGGCATCGACTGCAGTGCGGCTGCCAATTTCTTTTTGGCAGCAGCGGCAGCACTGCCCACTTCGATTTGTTGTATGGGAGATTTCTCAAGCACGTCATTCGCGACGTCATAAAACCGACCGTCGCCGTACAGTTTCCAGCGTTGGTCGCGGACGAAGCGGCTCGGCGTGGTTCTTTCCGGTCGCGAACAATAGTAGCAATAGATCCATTCTCGCGGCGTTCCGGTTTGGCCCTGCAATTGCGGCCAAAAACTACGCCCATCCAGTCCGTCAGGAACGGGTGCTCCGACGGCCTGTAAAGTGGTGGGGAGCATATCGGAGAAGTCGACAAGATCCTCGCACACGCTTCCTACAGGGACGGTTCCGGGCTGCAGTGCGACCAGTGCCACGCGTGTTCCGGCGTCGGTCATCAGTCCCTTTCCCCCTTGGATCGCGCGACCGTTGAGCTGTGACGTGATTTTTTTGTTCGTTCCATTGTCGCCGACAAAAAGGATCAAAGTCCGCTCGGCAATATCCAGTTCTTCTGTCGTGGTGACAATCCGTCCCACGAGTTTGTCCATATAGGCAACCATGTCCTCAAAATTGCGTTGCTTTTTCTTTTTATTGGATGACTGGCTATCGGGCGTTGGTACAAACGGGTTGTGGACGAGAATCATGGGGTAATACACAAAGAATGGTTCGTCCTTTGAGCGTTTCATAAAATCAATCAGATAGTCGCAAGCCACCTCGGGTCCGTAGTGACTTTTGTCGAATTGGCGGTTCTTGCCATCGATCTGCAACAAGGGCGCTTTGTACCGCTCTCCCAGGCGATCGACTTGCCACAAACAGAAGTTCTCGAACCCCGCATCCCCGGGCAGCGTCCCTTGGCCGCGGAAGCGCGGCTTGTAGTGCTCCGCGCCATACAACTGCCATTTGCCGGCCACGGCTGTCCGAAATCCTGCATGGCCGAAGTAATCGCCGATTGTTTTTTGACTTTTGTTGAGCACCGAGAACGCCGAATAGTTGCGGGCATTGGACAGGCCCGTCATCAGTTTTACGCGACTTGGTGTGCAGAGCGGTTGTGAATAGCAATGCGTAAACCGCATTCCCTGCGCGGCCATCGCATCGATATTTGGTGTGCTGTATTGCCGACTGCCGTAACAGCCGAAGCATTCGTAGCCGATGTCGTCGGCCATGATCAGAATCACATTGGTCCGCGGCGTCTGCTCAGCAGCTGCGGCCATTGAAGCCGAAATGGTGGCTACAATCAGGCAAGCCATGCTGGGGGCGATTCGCATCGTCGATCCCTTTCACTCACAACGGGAAGTACAAAGTATCCATCTGGATTAGCATACCCAGAGAGTGAGCACGATTGAAGGGGTGCGCCTACGGCGCTTCGATACGATGCTGGGAGAGTTTTTGCCGCAACGTCGTGCGGTGCATCCCTAACCAGCGTGCAGCGTGTGAACGGTTCTGCGAACAGCGCGCGATCACCTCGGCAAGCAACGGGGGCTCGACGAGGTTGAGGAACCGTTCGTATAAATCGCCCTCGTCGGATTCACTTTCCATCTGGTCGGTCAGCCAGTCCGCCATCAGGCCACGCAATCGATCATCAGTCGACATCGTTTCAGCGTGTGTTGGATTCGCCGGCGGCGGTAAGTGTTCTGGAGCGATGGTCTCACTCCGAGCAACAATCGAGGCATGCTCGAGGGCGTTTCGCAATTCGCGGACATTGCCATGCCAGGGGCGCGCACAGAGTTCCCGCATCGTCTCCTCACTCAGTCGCAGGTTCTGCAAACCGTTGCTGAACTTTCTGAGAAACGATTCCGCAAGGAGTGGAATATCGGTCGTCCGTTGGCGAAGCGGTGGGATTTCAATATGAAATACGCTCAAGCGGTAAAACAGGTCTTCGCGAAATTCTCCGGAAGAAACCATCTTCTGCAACGGACGGTTGGTAGCGGCCACGATGCGAAAATTCGCGGCGTGCGGCGAAGCGTCTCCGACCGGTGTGACTTCCCTGCGTTCGATGGCCCGCAACAGTTTGACTTGCAGTGGAAGGTGAATATCGCCAATTTCATCGAGGAAAACAGTCCCCGCATCGGCGATTTCTAAGAGTCCTTTGCGGTCCGTTTCCGCGCCGGTAAATGCTCCGCGGACATGTCCAAAAAGTTCACTCTCAATGACGTTGGAACTCAGCGCGGGCACACAGACCGGCAGAAACGGCCCATTGGCACGGCGGCTGTGCCGGTGGATAGCAGTGGCAACGAGGTCTTTTCCGGTTCCGCTTTCCCCGGTGATCAGTACCGGCGTGTCGCGCGGCGCCACCAGCGCAATCTGCTTGAAGATATTCTGCATGACGGGCGACTTGCCGATCAGCAGATCTTCATTGTCCTCGGTCGGCAATTCGGGTTGTGTCACCGAGGCGGCATCTGTTCCTTCCGTAGCGCGCAGTAGAACCTGAATGGCGTCCTCGAGTTCGAACGGCTTAGGAAGATAGTCGAATGCGCCGGCTTCGACCGCGCGTACGGCGATGTCCAGACTTCCAAATGCGGTCATCACGATGATCGGCACATGGCCAAGGCGATCGCGGAGATGTTTGATCGCCGTCAGCCCGTCCATCCCGGGCAATCGAACATCAAGCATCACCGCATCGGGAGCATCCTCTTCAATTCGGGCCAAAGCCTCCTCGGCTGAAGGCGCCACGCTGACCTGATGGCCTTCATCAGTGAGCAGCTCCCGGAAACCCCAACAAATGCTCGGCTCGTCATCAACAATCAAGACATGACTCATTGGGAGCTCACTCCTAGCCGCAATGGTGTCGGCGTATTCAAACGGGGTGATGCGGCTGATTCGTGGGAGGGGGTGTCGTCGTCGGCCAGGACCGGCAAGCAGAACGTGAATACCGTGCGGTTCTCATCGCGCCGCCAAGAGAGCGTCCCGCCATTGGCGGTCGCAGCCATCTCGGCGAGGGACAACCCCAGTCCGACTCCTTCAGGTTTGCTGCTAACAAACGGGTCTAAGATACGATCCTGCATGGCATCCGGCGGACCCGGGCCGCTGTCGGTCACCGAGATCTCTAGTAAGCCAGCGCGGCAACGTGCCGATAACCGCAGCGATCCGCCGACTCCCGCGGCTTCTATGCCGTTTAGCAGCATGTTTAAGATGGCCGCCTTAATGTCTGCTCCCGACGGAACACTAAGGCTGTTGTCCTCCAAGTTATCCGTGCGCTGAAAGTCGATTTGTGTGTGTCGGCAGACCGGATCAATCAGTGCGCTGACTTCATCGAGCAGCGGAGCAACTTCGACGGGGGGGAGTTTTTCAACACGATCCTTGCCCAGCGCCAGCAGGCCTCTCAACTGTTCTTCTGTCAGCGTCAATTGCTGCAACGCCACGTTGAGGCTTTCGTCGTCGCCTTCATTGGGAAAGCGGCGTTGATGCAATTGGATCGCCATACGCGCACCCGTAACGGCGTTGCGCAATTGGTGCGCTAAGCCGCCGGCCAATTGCGCCAACAACCGCAGACGCTCAGTGCGCGAAAATTGATCGCGCAGCGTCGAGAGTTGGTCCGAAAGACTATTGGCCGACAACAGAAGATCCCGGATTTCATCGTCGAGCTTGCCGACTTTCGCGTGATCAAAATGTCCGTCAGCCAGCTTGGCAAACAGTCCGCGTACCGCCTGAATCCGACGATCCAAGCGACGTGATAACGTCATCGAGATGAGGCTCATGAGCAGAATGGTCACTCCGCAGACCAACAGGGGAGCCCAGATGGCATCGCGTTGAATTTGCAGCCAGTCCGCCTCGGGATAGAGGACGTACAACGAAGAAGCATTACCCATCCGCGCCGGTTCGATGTGCGCGACGAAATACCGACTGCCGCCAATATCGACAGAGGGGAAATCGGTTAACGTCTCAATGGTGGCCGATTCCGGGGTGCGACTGCGGATGGCAGCGGGATCTACGGGGTGGGTGAGCGTGGTCGCTAAAATACGATCTTGCGGATCAATTGCCAGGAAATGAGACCCTGACAATCCGCGCATTTTATCCACGACACTTTTTGTATAGGGGAATGTTGACTGGCCGAGTGTTTCCACCACATTGCGAATTCCCCGTAGGGATTCCGCGCGGCTGCGGCGGGCATCGAGGTAGGCGGTCGCCAGCGCGGTCGTGGTTACGGCAACAACCAGGGTCGCTGCGTAGGGGACCAAAATCTGGTTGCGAATGGGCCAACGCATGCGTTGCCCTCCTATACACGTCACTCGAGCAGTTTCATTGATGTCCTTACCATCATACACTCAACCTGCAGAAGATGCACACCGGCTTGGGGACCAGAAGGCGAAATGGCGCTGTCGCAATAATGTCCGCCGGTGTCGAAAAAATGTTCAGCCGTGTCGAGTGTATTGCCAAGTCATACAGGGGCAACACCGGGGATATTCAGGTTTTCTCGCCGCTCGCGGTCTGACATTGGCACGGCATGAAAATTGCGTCTTCTCGTGAACTAGCACGCGTGACGTGATTGTCTGCGCGGGCCGAGAAACACGACTCGACTCTCCAGTGCTCGCGGAGTCTTGTTGACTAGATGGAATCACCTTTAGAGCTCGACAACCAGAACACACGAAGAAAGTCGCTCACGATGCAAAAAACCGTACAACGCCGTCAGCACGGCTTTACACTCATTGAGTTGCTAGTGGTGATTGCAATCATCGCCATTCTCATCGCCTTATTGTTGCCGGCAGTCCAGCAGGCGCGCGAAGCAGCGCGGCGTACGCAGTGTAAAAATAACCTCAAGCAGATCGGGCTGGCGATCCACAATTATATGGACGTCGCCACCGTCCTGCCCCCCAGTGCCTGCATCAATCCCGATATCACCGCAACGGGGAATAACGGTTCATGGGGCGTGCATGGACGGATTCTGCCCTTTTTGGATCAAGGCAATCTGTATAACGCCGTCGATTTGACCGAAGCCTGGGACTTTCAAGCCGCCATCGATGGCTTAAAGATTCCGACGTACGTTTGTCCGAGTGATCCCCAAGGAGATACCGCCCGCGATCCCGGCAGTGGAAAAGTGACTTTGTATCCGACCTCCTATGCGTTTAACTTTGGGACATGGTTTGTGTTTGATCCGGTGACCGGTCGTGGCGGCGACGGCGCGTTCCATCCCAATGCCCGGTTGCGGTTTTCCTCATTCACTGATGGAACCAGCAACACGCTCTTGACCGCTGAGGTGAAAGTCTGGCAACCCTATCGTCGCAACGGAGGCCCGCCGGTCACGACAATTCCCGACAACGTCACCGATGCCGAAGCGGCGATTGCCAGCGGCGTCCAATTCAAAAATACCGGCCATACCGAATGGCCCGACGGACGCGTGCATCACCATGGTTTCACGACGGCCATGACGCCCAACACCGTCGTCAATTGTACCGATGGCACGGAGACCTTTGACTGCGACTACAACTCGTGGCAAGAAGGGAAAGACGGCGTTGCTGGAAATCCCAGCTACGCCATCGTCACATCGCGGAGCCACCATACCGGAATGGTGAATGTTGTCTTGGCCGATGGTTCAACGCGTTCGATTTCGGAGAATATCGACCGCTCCATCTGGAGGGGGCTCAGCACGCGAGCCGGCAGCGAAATTCTCGGCGAGTTTTAGTCGAGACGGTTGTGCATAGACTTCGGACCCCGCTATTTCGTCGACTTCTGCAAGCGACGTAACGAGGGGTAATACTGCACAAAGACGTTGTCGACCGCACCGTGTTCGGCGTGGCAGTCGTAGCATTTGTTGGTTGCGAAGGCTTTCGCGCTCTTTCGTAGTGCGTATTGGCCTTCTTTCGGTGAGAAGTCGAAGTAGGTCCAACCGTCCTCGGAATTCGCACGATCTTTGACGGCCAATTCCACCGCCAAGAATTCCCCTTCGAAGGCTCCCTGTAGTTTTAATTTTCCCAGCGGCTTTTTCTTGCCTTGCCGGTAGACGGCCATTGCTAGCATCGTTTTTTCGGGGAAGCTGCCGATGCGTTGGAATTGTGCATAGGCGGGCGGCGTGATGTAGACGTTGGTGAATTTCTCTTCGTCTTCGTACGGACCATGCTCCGAGTAACTCAACCCCAATGCGGCGCCGACAAAAATCCATTCGCGAAATTCGCTCGGCAACTTCAATTCACCGTCGTCTGTGTATTGCGGGATGTATTTTGGCGCCGCCGTTTTTTTATCGGGTTGCTCGTCACTTTGCCCGTGATGCGTCCAAATTCCCAAACAAATGGCAAATGTAACCGCGCTGATTGTGAGTCGTCGTTGGATCATCTGTAAATCGCTCAACTTTCATGGGGAATCGTGACGGGTTGTCCCTCAGCTGCCGATTGATAACCGGCCAGAATGACTTCGAGCGCGTGCGCGCCCAGAGCTACGGGAACGTCGCTCGGGCGGCCTTGCTCCAGGCAATCCAGAAAACTGACCGCATCGTCCGCGACCGCCGGTTGTATGGGCAGCCAATCCGTTTTGGCTTGCACTCCGCCGGCGGTTTGCGTGCTCGACCAAAACCCCATCGGATCTTCGGGATGTCCAATCGCCGGTTGCCGCCAAGCGGGACCGTCGTTGTGGATTTCTAAACGCGGCTCATACGCATCCAAATCCACCGAGTCCGTTTCACCGACGAGGTGGATTTTGTGAAATCCGTGCGAGGGATGACTCGACCAACCCGTGCGACCGCAGGTGACGGTTGCTGTGAGTCCCCCTTCCATCTCCAACAACAGGCAGGAAAAATCCTCGACGTTGTTGATTTGGTGTTCGGCAAAAAAATAGTTACTCGTCGTCGCATAGACGCTCGTCACGCGCCGTCCGGTGAGCCATGGGAAAAATATCAGCGGATACCAGCCAACGCAAAACAATTCCCGTTTAGAGTCGACGAACGTAAACCGCTCGGCGGCCGCTTGTTCCTGGCGCGGACGGGTCAGGTCGGCCGTTCCGGCTATCCCCTTGGCGAACATCAGCTCATAGTGG
The DNA here is from genome assembly GCF_007860075.1 of Symmachiella macrocystis. Lineage (NCBI taxonomy): Bacteria > Pseudomonadati > Planctomycetota > Planctomycetia > Planctomycetales > Planctomycetaceae > Symmachiella > Symmachiella macrocystis. The sequence goes on along the minus strand of NZ_SJPP01000001.1, from coordinate 447,089 downwards.
ATCGCTGACAAATCCCCCAGTCGCCCCGATTCGACGATCTGCTGCGCGTGGTACGCCGTGGGGGTGTGCACCAAACTGAACAGATGATTGGTCACACCCGCCTCGCTGACGGCAGCGACGACGTGGCGCGCGTCTTCAATGGTCGTGCCGAGCGGCTTGTCGATGTAAAGATGTTTTCCCGCCCGCGCGCACTGTGCGGCAATGCGTCCACGACGTTCCGGTTCGGCGCAGATGCTGACAATCTGCACATCATCACGCGCTAGCGCCGCAGCCAAATCGGGCAGCAGGGGGATTCCCAATTCATCGGCCAGCATGCGGTTCAGTTCCGCTCGCCGCGGCGGAATGTCTGCTTCATCCGTCAAACCAATCAGATGGCAACGGGGATCAGCCGCCAGCGCCCGCGCATAGTTTTCCTGATGCGTCAGGTTCCCGGCGATCAATAGCAGTCCATAAGGTGGATTGGTTGGCATGCGGCTAACTCAGTTTGAGGACGCGGGTCGCATTGCCTTTGAAGATCTTCTGCTCAACGTCCGCGGGAAGTTTTAATTCGGTGAACAAATCAAATTGCGGAACGGCTTGTCCGGGGGCGAGATAGTCGGTCCCAAACATAATCCGGTCCTGCCGACGAATGAGAAATTCGCGGCCGAATTCCAGGTCGCGGGCGATGGAATTGTTTCCCGATCCGGCGGAGAGGTCCCCATAAATGTTGGGATAGTTTTCCATCAAACGGTCGATGGCGCCTCCGGGTTGTACTTTGTCTTTGGGGTAGCCGCCGAGTTGTTTTTGATCCAAACCGCCGGAGATCGACGCCCACCAACCCGGTCCATGTCCGATGAAGTTCAATTCCGGAAACGTGCTGACCGCATTTTCCAACCGCGTCAATCCGGGCACGTCTTTGCCGCGAATGTTGTCGATATGAAACAGCAGCGGAATGCCCACTTCCTGACAGGCTTCGTAGACGCGCATCATCAGCGGATCATCGAAGTTGAGTCCGACCTTATGTTCGCCAAACCCCTTGGCCCCTTGGTCTACCCAGGCCTGTATGATCTTCACCAACCCCTTTACGCCGCCGCCGACCATTTGCCGCGGGTCGATGGAACAAAAGGGAATCAAGCGATCGGGATGCGCTTTACCCGCTGCGAGGGCGGTGTCGGTCAATTGCAGGAACGTGGTCGATTCGGGAGAAGTCAGCGGTAGTACAACCGCTTTTTCGATATCATTTTCGTCCATCCAGGTCAGCAGTCCGTCGACAGTCAATTTTTTTGTCGGATCGGTATAGCTGCCGATGTGTGTATGTACATCGATATATTTCGTAGCCCGCTTGGGAGCAGGTTCGGCGGCAAATAGTCCCGGCATCGTGAGCATCCCAGCCAGCGAAGCGGCTCCGGTGGCAATCGATGACGAGAATTGGCGGCGGTTGAGCATGATGAAGATTCCTGGGGCAAGACATCAAGAGATTGTTGATGGCGAGTTTCTCAGTATAACGCACGTGGCGACGAACCGCGAATGGCCGATTAAGCCTTGGGCGTCATGCTGCTGATGCGGATGTGGTGGTCGTAATGCGCTGTGGCAATTCGCAGACCATCGGGATGCAAGTCCATATCGCGGACCGTGTCGGGAAGCTTAACGGTATGAAACGGTTTGTCCTGATCTGGTTTCCAAAAGAACAGCAAGCCGCCGCCGCTGCCGCCGCAACCCCCGATCAAAAATGCGTCGGGATGATAGACCACCCGCCAGATGATGCCCTTTTTCCCATCGGAAAAGTGCGAGACCTTCTTCTTTTGTGATTCCCATTCAAACAATTCTACAAGCGGCTCGTTCACCGCACCTAGCGGGTTACTCGCCTTATGCAGGCCGCCGCAGGCGAAGTGCTGGCCGTCGGGGCTGAGCGCCATGCTGCGGATTCCGCCGTAATCAACCGCTTGTCCGCCGTTGTAGGTGTGTAATGTTTTGGCATCGAATTCCCGCACCAACTTGCCTGTAGCAACCTTCCATTGTTTCACTGTACCAAGCAATGTACCGGACAGGATAAACTCGCCGCCCGGATGAAAAAACGTGCTGTAGACGTTGCTGTCGTGCGACGGAGATTCGTGAATCAGCGTGCCATCGGCGATATTCCACAGCTTTAAGCGGTTGTCATTGCCGCCGCTGGCGAGGATTTTACCATCCGGACTGACCGCGAGAGCGCGAATCCAACCATCGTGTGCGGCCACCATGCGTTGTGGCTTGGGCTGCGCATCGGCAACCGGCCACCAAACCAGTTGCCCATCACTGCCGCCGGAAACCATCGTTGCGCCATCGGGTGTGAACGCAAAGGCACGGACCCAGCAGTCATGCTCGGGCAAAGTCACCTTGGTGCCGGTGTCGACCTCGAAACGATGAATCGCATAATCCTCAGCCCCGGCAAATACGTAGCGGCCCTGCGGATCGAATCGACAGCAAATGAAGCGGCTGTCGTGTTTCCACTGCGTGGCGACGTGTGTTTGTTTCGGGTCAGCTGCCATGTGAGGAACTTTGCTAATGGGATTTCAGTTTGCGGATTCTAGACTAACAATTCGTCGATTGCCGAAGCCGCGGGATCGGCCATGGGCAATTCACGACCTCCGACATGGAAGCTTTGCGTGGAATCCAATCCCACAGCCTGCAGGTAGGTATGGAACAATTGCCCGTGGTCGACTTCTTTGTCAGAGACGGCGGTACCGTTCTTGTTGGTCGCACCATAGACGGCGCCGGGATGGATGCGGCCGCCACCCAAAACCACCGACCAAGCGGTCCCCCAGTGGTCGCGGCCGTAACGGGAGTTGATTCGTGGTGTGCGGCCGAATTCGGACATGACGACGATCAGCGTGCTCTCCAACATGCCCCGCACGGCTAAGTCGTTGACAATGGCAGAAAACGACCGGTCGAATTCGCCCACTTGTTCGAGGTGGAAATTGAAATTTTCGTTGTGCGTGTCGTAATTGGAGTGCGAGACCTGTACGAAGGTGATACCGCTTTCCAGCAGCCTCCGTGCCAGCAAGCAATGTTTGCCGAATGCGTGTGTTCCATATCGTTCGTGATCAGCGGCCGGTTCTTTCGAGACGTCGAACACCTCTCCTTGCCGCATCAACTGTTGCGCCTGTTCGTAGTTGTAGGTATAGACATCGGTCTCGGCGGTCTTTCGACGAGCCGTAAAGCGGTTGTTCAGTTGGCGGCGAAATGCGTTGCGGCGGCTATCCGCATCAACGGTCAGTTCCGCTGCACGTGCTGAATTTTGCGGCGGCTTGCCATTCCCCAGAATAATGCTGGCATATTTGGGGCCTAAGTAGGCGGCGTTGTCGCTGCGACCGCCGCTGCCACCGGGCGTGATGTGGATGTGTCCCGGCAATGTGGCGTTTGCGGGGGACAAGGCCTTGGCGGCCACAGCTCCGATATGCGGATATTTCGCCCCGGCCATTTGCCGGCGTCCGCACTCCATCATAAACCTGCCTTTGCCGTGCTCGTTCTCTTTGGTGTTCACGCTCCGCACGATCGCCAAATGATGCATCTGTTGTGCAGTGAGCGGTAGCAGTTCAGAGATATGCGTCCCTGGCACGCTGGTGGGGATGGCGCGAAACGGTCCGCCGGTGTCGGTCTTGGGCTTGGGATCCCAGCTTTCTAATTGGCTCAAACCTCCCGACATAAAGAACAACAACACGCGTTTTTGCGACGTTGCCAACTCCTTGGCGGCGGCTGGTTGGGCCAAGGTCCCGAGACCACCGACGATGCCCGCCGCACTCCCGGCTGCCAAGCCGCCGAGAAATTGACGACGCGCAATTCCATGATCCGCCGTTCCACAAGCATAGTCACAACGCATGACGGTGATCTCCAGTGTTTGAGAGGTGTGAGGCTTGAGAGTGAGGTTGCCGTAACCGACAAACGCACCGTTTGTAGTCCTGTAGCCTGACTCCTATCGTTCAGTGTCCAAAACGAAACTCGGCTGATGTCAGCATGGCCCAGGCAATTTCCTGAAAGGCGGCTGTTTGGTCTGATTCCGACTCGACCTGGAGGTACTCGACCACTGCGGTCGCTTCTTGCTCGGTCGGCCGGCGGGTGAATATTGCCAAGTAGAGCTCCTCGGCGCAAGCCGCGGGGTCTTTTAATTTTTTAAGCCGATCGGTCAAATTGCCACCGGAAGGGTTCAGCCAACTTTGAATTTTTTTCCCGTTGGTGAAAAACAGGGCTTGGTCGACCGTGGCGAAAAACTCGTCCTGGGGCTGTCCGCCGCCGGCACCAAAGGTTTTTATGAACAGACGGACGTTGCCCTTTAATTTCTCATTGACTGTGGCTTCCAGCAGTGTCTCCCGTTGCGGCGGCGCGGGTGGATTCTTTTTGTCCAATTTTGCAACGGCTGCGGAGGACTGTTTCGCGACGACTCCCGTCGCCTGCATGATGCTCCAGGACAATTGTTCCGGCGTCAGCGGCTTCAGCGCGCTGGTTGCGAACCGTCCTGCGAATTGTTCGGTCAGATCCTGGTAGCCCATGTCAACCAGTGCGGTGTGCGTTTGCTGGGCCTGGAGAGCAGCTTGTAGTTTTGCGTCAGTATCGATGGTGAGCTGTTTGGCCTGTTGCTGTTTCTCCTGCGCAGCTGCCAGTTCTTTTTGTGCGGCATGCATTACGGCGGCGGCTTCGGTGACCTTCGCTTCGGTCATTCTGAGTTGCTCGGTGAGCGGCGATAGGTCGTTGTTTAATTGTGCGGCCAATTCCGCCAATTGGCCAGTGCTGGACTTGAGGCCTTCGTCTTCAGGGAGCAAAGCCAACGCTGCCTGTCCGGCTGTGGCTGCTTCGGACACTTGCCGGGCGAGTTTGTGTTTGTCGGCGTGCTGCGCACGAATCAACTGGGCATGCTTTAGGGCCGTGGCATGCCGTTGCTGCGGCACGGTTACCTTGGCCAGAGCGGTTTCAACCTCCGACTCGGCTTGGAGGGCCGCTGTTTGCACGCGGGTCAATTCGTTGCGCGCTGTGGCAACATCGGCGACCAGTGCCTGTTGTTTCTCGGTCGATTGGCGATAGGCCAGGATCGCGTTGAGATGCTCCAGTTGTTGCTCGCGATGTTTGGCGAGTGTGCGTGCGTCACGATAGGCATAGAGTTTTTTCAGGTACAGTTTGCGAAGTTGCTCGACTGTCTGTGTTGCCGCTGCCAGTTTATCCGCTGCGGCCTTAGCGGCGCTGGCCGGTGCGACTGTTTTTTCCGCGGCGGCCTTTGCGGCAACGGTTTGTTTCTCGATGAGTGTCTTGAGCGCCGCAATTTCGTCCGTCGATGTTTTTACGCGTTTGCGATAGGTTTCAGCGGCCGCCGTGAATTCCGCATCTTTGGGAAACTGTTTGACCACTTCATCCGCTTTAGCCACTGCCTCGTTGAGCACAGTGAGCGCTTGTTCTTGTTTTGACAGCTTTTGCTTCGAGTCCGCTAAGGTTTTTGCGGCGGCGGTGCTCTGTTTTTGGACGGCGGCCAGTGCGGCGATGGCTTTGGTGTTTTCTGATTCGACGTCGAACATCGCTTCCTGCGCCGCCAGTACGCCATCAAGCAGGGTGTCGACTTCTTTTTCCAACACTGCGACAGCTGCGGCACGTTGGGCATGGTCGGCTGTGACGCGGGAAAGATGACTTTCAATGTCCGGCGAGTCAGCAGCCAATTCCGCCGGCATGTCGAATCCGCGACGATACGTCTTGGTCAGGGCCAGTTCCCGCAGGAAGGCCCGCATGTCAAAATTCATGGCGACAAATTCGTCGGCAAGCAGTTCCAACAACTCGGGATGCACAGGCGGATTGCTCGGATGGTGCAGGTCGACCGGCTCGACCAAACCGCGGCCCATCATGTGTGCCCACAGCCGATTTGCGATATTCCGATTGAAAACACGATTCGTGCCGTCGGTTGCGTGCTCTGCCAAGGCGGCACGGCGGCTGTATTTGGGAACGGGGCGGACATCTTTGGCCGGCTTGACGGTGTAAGCCTCAGCAGCAGCAATGGCTGGGTCCTCGATGATCAATTGACCTGGCAACCGAGGACCGGTCTCGCCTTTCACAGCAGTGAACACCGACGTAAAGACCGCTTCTCCGTCAGCTGTTTCGGCGAAGAACGATTTCTTGGCTTTTTTATCGACGAACAAAGTGCCGCGTTGGAGGAACGCAAAAATGCCGAAGTAGTCATCTTGCAGGTAATCATCAATCAACGGGTGGTCGTGGCATTGCGCGCATTGCATGTCGCGGCCGAAGAAAATGCGTCCGACATCGCGGGTGAGCAAATGCGGTTCACCCAGACGATCCAGATAGAACTTGGCGGCCGGTCGCATCGCATCGTCCACGCCATCCGCACTGAGGATTTCGCGGGCCAGTTGATTGAACGGCTTATTGGCGACCACCGAATCGTGCAAGTACGTGTGCCATTCGGGCGATTTGACATGCGTATCGCGGCGACGTTCCATCAACATCACATCCAACACCGTAGCCAGATGCCGGGCGTAACGTGGCCGGTTCAGTGCGCGATCCACCAGGGCAGTCCGTTTGTCGGGCGAGGGATCATCGAGAAATGCGCGGGCTTCGTCGGCGGTTGGGATGGTGCCGTTGAGGTCCAGTGTGACCCGCCGCAAGAATTCGGCATCGGTACAATCCTCGGCAACCGGGCCGATTTGCGTTTCGTCGATCAGCCGATCGATTCGCACATGCAGCGGATCATCGGCACGGGCTGCGGAGAACGCTCCCAGCAAAATCACCACGGTCAAACAACCGCGTCTCAGAGTCGAGGGAATGTCAAAATCCGCTTTTCGCTGCATCATGTCCCATTCTTCCGAGCGGTCATTGTGTGTACGTTGTGTGAACTACGACACATAAACATTTATTGACATGTTACCAGACCCACGCAGCGAGCGTCAATTGTTAGATTCTATGTCGGCGACCTTTTAAACATGGTGGTGAAACAGTTTGCGCCGCTTTCGTGATTGCATTTCGGGGCGCACGCAGTAGACTCAATAGCGGAGCGGCGAGCTACCAAAACAGTCTCAGCCGCGCGGTTCTTGCTAATGAATCGGGGCATACGCAGTGGACAGTCCGTCATCGCCATCGCCGAACGAACCGATAGACTCCGCTACCGATGTGGATAACAACACAGAAGTCGAGTCCAACACAAACACCGGCAGCGAAGCTTGGACATTATTGGCCGGGCATGTCGAAGGTTTTGTCGCCGCCTGGGACGGAGAAAACGCGCCCCCTTCGATCAGCGATTTCCTCCCCGAGACCACTGGCCCACTGCGTCGACTGGCGCTGTTGGAAGCAATCAAGATCGACTTGGAATACCGCTGGTTGCATCACAGCTTGCCGCGTAAGGTCGAGGAGTATCTAACGGAGTTTCCCGACCTGTCCGACGAAGGGTTTCCCTGTGATCTGGTTTACGAAGAATTTCATATTCGCAAACAGGCCGGCGAGGACGTCGATCCGCAGGAGTATTTCGAGCGTTTCCCCCAACAGGTGGAGTTGATCGGCCGACATTTGGGGATTGACACGCCTTATACGCCGACGGCGCTGTTTCAGCCCAAGGCAGCGGACAAACTTTTGGAGATTCAAGCGGGGGACCGTCTAGAGGATTTTGATCTGCTGGCGACGCTGGGCAAGGGGGCGTTTGCCACCGTGTTTTTGGCCCGCCAGATTTCGATGCATCGCATGGTTGCTTTGAAAATCTCAGCCGACCAGGGAGCCGAACCGCAGACGCTGGCGCAATTCGACCACGAAAACATCGTCCGCGTTTATGATCAACGAGCATTGCCTGATGCAGGTTTGCGGCTGCTGTATATGCAATGTGTTCGTGGCGGAACCTTGCACCCTGTCGTCAATCACGTGCAGGAAACACCCGCTGAGAAACGGACGGGGCGATTGTTACTTAAGGCGGTTGATCGCGCGTTGGATGATCATGGCGAAGCGGCACCCGCTGAATCGTCGCTGCGCAAACGGCTGGCCGGCATGCGTTGGCCGGAGGTCATCTGCTGGATCGGCAGCCGCTTGGCCGATGCGCTGGATTATGCCCATCGTCGCGGCGTATTGCATCGCGATATCAAACCCGCCAACGTGTTGCTCACCGGCGAGGGAGCACCCAAACTGGCCGATTTTAATGTCAGTTTCAGTTCTGCCGTTTCCGACGTAACACCCGCCGCTTATTTTGGCGGCAGCCTGCCCTACATGTCGCCCGAACAACTCGAAGCCTTCCATCCCGGCCACATTCGCGAAGCCGCGTCGCTGGACGAACGGAGCGATATCTATTCGTTGGGGGTCGTGTTGTGGGAACTCTTGACCGGATACCGACCGTTTCGCGATGGACACCTGGAAGAGGGATGGACGGCAACGCTCGATCAAATGATCGACCGCCGTCACGCAGGCGTCGGCGAAGAAGCCATCAAGTCGCTGCCTAAAAAAATCCCGCACGGCCTGAAAACCGTTTTGCTCTCCTGTCTCGCCGCCGATCCACAGGCCCGTCCACAATCGGGCCATGAACTGGCGCAACAACTCGAGTTGTGTTTGCAGCCCCGGTTGCAGGATATTCTCAATCCCCCCGAACGAGGATGGCAACGTTGGGTGTTGGCCTATCCAATGGTCGCGCTGATTCTGGCGGCTTTTGTGCCGAACCTCTTGGCGGCGCGTTTTAACTATGTCGTCAACAACGTCGATATCATGCCGTTGATCGAGGCCGCCTCGCCGTTGGCCCGGCCCACGTTCGAGAAACTGGTGATGTGGATCAACGGAATCGCCTTTCCGCTCGGCCTGGGCTTAGCCGGCTATTTGGCATCTCCCGTGTTCAAAACCATTCGCGAGCGCGGTCGCGGCGTGAAGCACAGCGTGGAACATCTGGCGCAGATGCGCAACCGGTCTTTAGAGTTAGGACACTATGCCGCCTGCATTGGAATCTTACTATGGACGATCGCAGGAATCGCTTATCCGATTTGTTTTCGCATCGTGGTTGGCAGTAATATGCCGCTGCGGGTCTATCCGCATTTTATCGCGTCCTTGTCGATTAGCGGTTTGATTGCTGCTTCCTATCCGTTTTTGGTGGTGACGTTCTTCACGATCCGCGCTTACTATCCGGCCCTCTTATCGCTCGATCAACTGCCGCGGCAAAACTTCGAACGGCTGGCCCGCTTAGGGCGTCGCACACGGATTTATTTCGTGCTGTCTGTGTTGATTATTTTTGTAACGATTTTAGTTTTGGTGGCTAGCGATACCAAAGCAAAATTCGCCGTCTCGATTTTGTGCGTCGCCGGAATCATCGGTTCCTATTTAGCATTTCTACTCTATCGCGCCATCCAAGGAGACTTAGCCGTCCTCTCCATCCCGGCGATCCAATCGGGCGAGTCGAGCGACATCCACAGCGAATCCGTCGAAGCCCTCGCCTCAGGCACATGGAATCCATGATTGTGGAGGCGTGAGGCTTGAGGGAACAGGCTTGAGGAGGAAGGGGACCGCCCACTGTCGACTTCTTTTCTGGCCACCGGCCACTCGCCACCGGCCACTATTTCGGCGGAACGCCCAGTGATTTCCCGCCGTCGATGCCGACAGCTGTGCCGGTGACCATGGTGGCGGCGTCACTGACGAGATACAGGACGCTCATGGCGATTTCGCGCGGGTCGGTCAGGCGGTTGTAGGCTTTGGCCAACGGGCTGGCATCGATGAATTTTTGCGCCATCGCTTCTCGATCCCCGGTCGCTTGTAGGTCCGCTTCCATCATGCGTGTTTGACCGACCGGGCCGGGACAGACGGCATTGATCCGCACGCGATCCGCCGCATGACACAGGGCCAAACTTTTGGTCAAGGAAATCAAAGCCCCTTTACTGATTGAATAGACCGGATCATGCGCCCGGGGCAGCAGACCGGCATTGCTAGAAACATTCACGATGGCTCCGCCCCCGGCAGCACGCATGTGGGGAATCGCAAATTTGCAACCAAAAAATGCCGCTTTGAAATTCGTATCCAGGCAAGCATCCCAGTCCGCTTCGCTGACGTCGTCAATCTGCTTGACCATACCGATGCCGGCATTGTTGACGAGAACTTTCAGTGGACCAACCGCGGCAGCTTCGTCGATGACTTGCTGTAACTCGTCGACCGAGCGGACGTCGCAACGGCGATGCTCGATGCTCAGATCGGCGAATTGCGATTCATTGGCATCCAGCGGATCGTAGTCGGCGACGAACACCTTGGCTCCCTGTTCAGCCAGCAAGACGGCACACGCGCGGCCAATGCCACTAGCGCCACCGGTAACAACGGCGACACGATTTTTCAGGTCGATGGAGAAATTCATGACAATTCCGTGGGTGAATGGGTATTGAGGGACTATCGTGCTTCGTCAAACCTGAGACATTGGCACTCTAATTTAAGCACAAGCTTTTTAAATCATTAAGCACGAGTGATTGGAAAGGCGGTCACGTCGGCGATATTGTTCGAACCGGTCAAAACCATCATCAACCGGTCGAATCCGAGTGCGACGCCGGAGCAGTTCGGCAGCCCGCACTCCATCGCTGCCAGCAGTCGTCGTGGTTCGGGCAACGGTGATAAACCCTCGCGTGCCCGTTTGGCTGATTCGCTTATAATGCGTTGCCGCAATTCGTCGGGGTCGGTCAATTCGTCGTACCCGTTACAGATTTCCAAACCATGGATATACAGTTCAAACCGCTGCGCGACTAGCGGGTTAGCAGGATCGATCCGCGCCAATGCGGCTTGGCTGGCGGGATAATCGTAAACAAAATCCGGACCCTGCCGACCCAGGTGCGGTTCAACAAGTTCAGCAATCAACAGATTCAACCAGCCATCGCGGTCGTCGTCGCCGAGCGTTTCCGGGATCGTCAATTGCCGTTCAGTCGCAATCCTTCGCAACTCGTCACAGCTTTTGTCTAACACCCCGCAGCCCAATTTGTCACAAAAAACTTCGTCATAGGTGCGGCGCGGGAAGGGCGTGTCGGTGAGTTGCAGTCCGGAGTATTCAGGAGAATCGACGGCGACGGCGCGGATCAATTGCTCGACAAAATCCATTTGGTCATGGTACGTGTCCCCGCTGCGGTACCACTCGGCCATCGTGAATTCGGGATTATGTAATTGTCCGTATTCGCCGCGACGGAAGGCGCGGGTGATTTGAAAAATCGCGTCCGCTCCGGCCGTCAATAATCGCTTCATCCCCAGTTCGGGAGACGTCTGCAGAAAATAGCGTTGTTCGACCACAAAGGGATCGAGATGCGCGTCGACGACCGATTCGTGCGAGAGGAGCGGCGTCTCCACTTCCCAATAACCGTGGTTGTTGAAGGTTTCCCGCAGACGGAGCAGTAACTCCGCACGATATTTTAAGAGCCGTAATTCGGCGGTTGGTAAAAAGTCGGCGGTCATAGCGATCGGGGCCGGCGGTACGCGGTTTTCGGGAGATAGCGATTCCCCCCTGTCATCGCGATTTTCAGCGCGGCTGTCAACCAGCATCGAACCGATCGCTGCGATCCACAATCCCTAGGCGATTCTTCGGGCGCAGCATAAGCCTTGATATCACGCGATTGAGCAGGGGAGGGCGGTGGTTTATTGAACCGTCTCGTGGGCATTCGTAGTGCGCGTATTGAACTCGCGATACAGCCAAACGAAGAAGACGGTGAAGATGACCGCGGCCATGCCAATCATCATCCGCACGCCCAAGATGGAATAGGGGCCAGGAACGATTTCAAACCAATCCAAGCCGGCGTACCAACGAAAGGCGGCGGCGTAGACCAGCATCGGCGGCAGGGTCCACAGCAGCACGTGGTAGCCGCATAAAAAATCCGACATCCCTCCCGGTACGATGTATTGTCGCCAGGAAAGTTTTCCGCCGCCGGTCGTCGCTTTCAGAAACTCGGCGTATGTGAGCGGTGCATCGTTCATCACATCGGCAAACCATGCGTGGCGATGCCGGAGGAATCCAGCCCAGAGCAAGATCATAATGCAGCACAATATCGACTGCAGTCCCAACCCATAGACATAGATGAAATCAGGATCGTGGTCGGTATACAACAACGCGCTGATGACCATATTGCCTTCGAGGGCAAGATCCGGAGATTGCAGCAATGTTGCCCAAACGTCGAACGCGATCCCGCCGACGATAAAACCAAAACCCATCCAAAACGGGAGTCGTGTCATGCGGCCTTGCCCCTTGGCAACAAACAGCATGGACAACAGCAACAGGCCGACAGCAGGGATCACCAATAGGTACGCCGCCCAGACATGCCACGTCACAGGAATGTCGACGATGAACAACACGGCAACACAGGCGGTCGCACAAACCGACAGCAGGATCGCCAGTGCCACCCACCGAGTTTGGTGGACAATATCCAATTCCGCTCCACTGTGATCAACATAGCTGCGATCAACACGGTGGCGTTCAGTCGGACGAGTTCGGTTCAATCGTTTCCCCATATCTTCAAAGTCAACGGGTGACGAGTTACGACATTGGTCGATTATACGCGAGAAGGTCAGGCACTGGAAAGGAAACTTTCTTTGGAATACTTGTTTCCCAACCAATGTGCGCAGCGTCCTCTCAATAATGAACAACGAAAAACCGGCGCCATATTTCGCGCGATTCCGGAAGAAGTTGAGGGACTACACCAAATTTATTTCGCCACGCAGCTTCGATTGCCTCAAAATGCAGCAGGTGCACGCGGCAGCGGCAGTGCTGCGGGCCTAGAGGGAACCTTTACCGGAAAAGGTTTCTGGGCTGCCATTGAAACGTTCATCGCCGGGATGCGATTTCGCCGATCTTAATACTACCAGTATCGCGTTGAAGAATGCGTGCCACTGGCGGCAAGTGGTCCGTTTTAGAATGTTTTTCAGACCAACGGTGTGTTGTATTGGAACACTGTGCTGATCTCGGCAATACAAACTTGTGCAACCGTCATTGGGAGTTAGCTATTTATGCCACCACGTAAAAAACCACGCAGTGCGGCGGCGGTGGCGGCGACGGGTGGGCAAAATCCGGCGCAGTATCTCACATCGTTTCTGCAATATCTCGAAGTCGAATGCGGTATGTCCGCCAACACACTGAGCGCTTATCGTTCGGATTTGGTTCAGTTCTTTACTTGGTACGCAACGCAACGGACCGTGCGGGTTGCAGATGTTGATCTCAAATTGCTGACCGGTTATCTACAACATCTCAATGAACGGCAGTTGGCTCCCACGACCGTGTCTCGACACTTAGTGGCGATCAAAATGTTCTTCCGCTATTTAGTGTTGGAAGGCATTTTGTTGCAAAACGTGGTCGACCTGCTCAACTCGCCCAAGCTGTGGCAGTACTTGCCGACGGTGCTCAGCCCTGACATGGTCGACAAATTGCTGGCAGCGCCTCAGGGCGAATTCGACCGGTACCCTCGACGGGATCGTGCGTTGTTGTCGCTCTTGTACGCCACCGGTTGCCGTGCTTCGGAGGTCTCCGATTTGACGTTATCCGACCTGCATTTGGATGAGAACTTCGCTCGCTGTGTCGGCAAGGGAAATAAGGAACGGATCGTCTCGCTCAATCCGCTCACTGTGGCGGCGATTCAAACCTATTTGGAACAGGAACGCCCCGAACTGGCCCAGTTCCGTGATGCGGATTGGTTGTTCATGTCGCGTAGCGGCGGGGGACTGTCACGGATTTCCATTTGGCGATTGGTGAAACGCTATGCCGCACGGGTCGGCGCCAGCCAGCGAGTCAGTCCCCACACACTGCGCCACAGCTTTGCCACACATCTGTTGGCCGGCGGCGCGGATATTCGCGCGGTGCAAGAACTGTTGGGGCATGCCAGCATTTCGACAACGCAGATCTATACGCAAGTCGAACACAGTCGGCTTAAAGCGGTCCACCGTGCCTGCCATCCCCGCGGCTAATTGGCGAGACGTTCTACCCGGCAGTCATTCCGCTTTGCGGGGTTGCGAGAATTTAATTTTCTCGATGTATTTCACCGGTTGGCCTTTGGAGTTCACTTTGCCGGTGCAGGCGCTGATCGCTTGGACGGTGTAGCGATAATGCAGACCAAAATCAGCATCGATCTCGACCTCCATGTCGCTAGTCAGCGGATTGCCGGGCTTGCCAATAACTCTGAGGATTCCGGTGTTGAGCCGTTCAAAGGCGACATCCGTGTTGCCCAGTTGTTGGTTATTCAATGAGACTCCGGCCAGTTGCCCGTTTTCGTCGGCCGTCAGGCGAACTTTGATCGGCAGTGTTTGGATATCTTCATTTGATGGGGCCGGAGCGCCGATCGGCATATTGATACTGAAGTCCCCCTCAGAGGAAACGACCTTCAACGTCAACATGAAGAAAATCAGCAGCAGAAACACCACGTCGATCATCGGCGCCATCTGTGCTTCAATGCGGCGATAACCGCTGCGCTGTTTAGAAAATCGCATGGAATTCTCGTCCGTTCGACCAATCGTTGCAAAACCGCGGTGCGCCGCCTCCGTTGGGGAGCACAGCGCGATGACCTAGCGACCGACTTTGTGGGAGGCTGAGTTTCGTCAAGGCTCTTCCGACTTGGCCTTGAGGTGAAATTTTTCGAACTTGGCTTCGCGACACAATTTAATCAATTCTTGAATCATCCCCGTGGGGACTTCGGCGTCGGCACGGATGATCACTGTTGTTTTGATGCTGTCGTTGGCGACCTTGTTTTTCCGTTGAAAGAACTCCGCTTCGAGATTTAATTTTGCCGCCATGTCCGAGATGCGAATTTTTTCGTCACCGGCATAGAAGACAAACGGTTCGGGATCGAGCGGATTCCCATCCTCATCCCGTACGAAACCGATATTGAGCACCAACTCCTGGTCGGGCTTGACTTTAGTCGGTCGTGCTAAGTCGCTACTGGGGAGTTTGACCCGCTCGTCCGCCTGAGTCGCTTCGAAGTTGATGATCACCATAAAAAACGCGATCAACTGAAACACGACGTCGATCATCGGCGTCATGTCGGCTTCAGACAAAAAGGGATCGTGTTTATGGAATCGCATGCGGTGTTCTCGAATTCACTTGTCGCTCGTGTGGAAACGCGATCACCGTGCGGTCAATCGCAACAAACCACTCGTGATCCACTACTCCTTGGACGCTTGTGAGGACCCGCCCGATGATTTTCGCGAAGGGGTCAACTGGGTGATCAAACTTTCGCTCACCATGCCGACTTCGCTTGACAACCGTGCCAAGCGGTTGCGAAGTACCAGATAAGCCACCATGGCGGGGATTGCCACAATCAACCCTTCGAGTGTGGTGAACAACGCCGTCGAAATCCCTTCGGCTAGTTGCGCCGGTTTGGGACTGGTTTCGCTGTTGGCGATCACGCGAAAGGAGGCGATCATACCGTACACCGTTCCCATCAGTCCGAACATGGGAGCGATTGAACCGATTAACGCCAAAAAGCTGAGCTTGTGTTCGATTTCCATCGCCTCTTGTTCGCCGGCCTCTTGCATGCCTTCCATGGCCTCTTTTTGTCCCCGGCTGATTTTACCCAATCCGGCTGTCATCACCCGTGCGAGATAGGAGTCGTCGTTGCGTGCTGTGTCATAAGCCGTTTGATAGTCCTTTTTCGCGATCTGCTGTTCGAACGTTTCGACGAAGGCGGGGGGGATGAAAATGTCACGGCGGATCTGCAGTGCATTCATCACGGACAACGCCACCATGACGAATGAGAGCAATAACAAGATCAGACCAAAGACTCCCGAAGCTTCAATCATCCAAAACAGTAAGCTGCGATCGCCTGATTTCTTGGCGGGGGTCGCTGCTTCAGCTGCGGGCGGCTCTGCGGCGGCGGGAGCGGGAGCGGCGGCAGGCTCTGCGTTATCGTTGGCGGCTGCGGGATCCGCCTGGGCGTGTACCGAGGCGGGGCCGATACCCGGTAGGTCGGCGGCCGCAAAACCAAGCAAAATGCCGGAAATTACCAACCATGACCAAAAGCGAATCCGTCCACCCGGCATACCAAAGCGGTTCAACATGTTCTGTTCCCCTTATGATCCGGCCAATTGCCGGACGTCATTGCGTAGAGCAAATTTCTGAATTTGTGATTTTGCGAACCGCAGAAACGGCGAAGACTTGGTGACTTACATTGTAAACCTGATGGTGACTCAAAATCCAGCAAAGGTGTTTTCAAACCTCAGTTGTCGTTCAATTGCTTGACCCACCGGCTCTCCGGAAATTTTGTTTCCAGCTTCATGCGGGCATCTTCCCCCCGCTTTGTTTTACCGACTTTCGGCCACAATCGCGTTAAATAGTACAGTGCTTCGGCATGCGGCCCTTGGGCTTGAAACAAGAGCGTATCGACGTGCAAAAACGACAAGACGGCTAATTTGTTTTGATCGGCCGCCATGTGGCATTTGCCTTGTTGAATGTAGGCGTTGGCCAGAACCTCTTCATCGGTAATGTTCGTATCGGAAACAACTTGGTCTAGAATTTCTAGCGATTCGGCATATTTCTGTTCGCGAACCAGGCAGCGGGCCAGTCCCAACTTCGCTTCAAACTGCTTGTTTTTTTCACTGGGGGACGATACATCCATTTTGATTACAGCATCGAATGCCGCCTTGGCAGCTGCTGTGTCATCACCACCCTGCGATAGCAGAATACGCCCTTCGCCGATTTTGGCTGTCATCTGGTATTCGGGCAGCGAGGATTTTGCTAGCTCCTGATAACTGCGTTCCGCATTGTCCCAAGCTTGTTGTTGAGTGTACAACCGGCCCAAGAGCTCGAGGCTTTTGTAGTAATGGTAGCTTTGCGGGTACGCCTTGAGAAATGCTTCGAGTTGAGCGACCGCATCGGCATCGTCCCCCTCGGATTGCAGTGCCAATTCCGCCGTGCAGTTCGCGATGCCGAATTCTAGGTCGGTCTTTAACTCTGCCGACGGGGAATTGATCGAACCTTGAATTTCCTCGTAGTCTTCCAACGCTTCGGCAAATCGTCCGCGGCGTTCATCGCCGCGCGCGATATTGAGTTTCGCCGGTTCCTTCGACCATTTGATTGCAGCCACGTCGTTGGCCGGAATTTTGACCGTTCGCGAGAGCGATTTCACCGACACCGAATCTCGGGTGATTTCAGAAACATCGCCGCTGACGGTCTTGTTGGTACTTTTTATCGTAACCGTGTCGGCCCCGTTGACCGTTGATAATTGTCCCGTCAGCACGACGAACATGGCACACAAACCGGCACGGAATACGCGGCCATTGGTCGCGAGAGCGGTCAAAGCGACTAGCTGTTCCCGATGTTTTTGCGACGTGGGCCGACTTATCCCGGTAGTGAAACTGATGTCTGTCATTTTGTTTTCGTCTCCCTGAAACCCAAAAAACGCCGCATATTTGTAGAAACGAGTTTTCAGGCGGCGCATTGCCGCAAAAAACAAAAAACCGCATCGAAAATATTCGATGAGGCACACTCGGTGAACCGGCGCATGTCAACGGGTTGGTCAACGTGCGTGTGAATCTGCGACGGTTGCCTCTTTAGAGCTACACTAGAGTTATACACTAGATATACACAAAAACACCCCCGTCGCGGTACCGCGACGGGGGTGATTCTTTTCCAAATTTTATGATTCAAGCGCGAAAGCCGGACCTACGGGAAGGCGTAGATCATGCCCGTATAAAAGGCGCCTGTGCGGACGGCGGCATCGGTATTCCACGGCACTTGATAGTACAAGTACGGGGCACATGTACCGGGACGGTACCAGCCCAGAGCGTATTGCTCCTCGCACATCGGATTGATTGACATCTGGTAGGGCAATCCGAAGAACTGCAGGCCGAATGTCCCAAAGGAGACAAAGGGTTGGAGCAAAGCATTGTGAGTATGGCCGTAACGCTCCAAGCTCACATCCTCGAAATACAACGGATAATGCCAAAAGTCGGTGGCCATCCATTGATAGTCGACGTGCGCCAAATTGCGGTGTTGATACAACTCATCCCCTAAGTCGACCACTTCGGGAAACTGTTTGCCTTGTTCGCTCTCGACGATACCATCTGGACGTGGGAAGACGTTGCGGTAGGGATCGGTTTCCAAAACTCGCTGGTCCGGCTCGTAGTCGAAGTACGGCTGAATTCCCGATAGCGGTTTGAGGTCTTGGGGACTGCTAATCAATTCCCCCAGTGGTTGGTCTTCAGGACGGTCGTCGAAGTTCGGAACTTGAGCGACGCGTGCCGGTTCGGCGTAGGTCGAATCGGTTGGCTCAGTTGCGGGCTGTTCGACGGACAAGTATTCATTGCCCGGTGAGTAATTCTCGACCGGTGCATATTGCTCAACTTCAGGAGCCGCGGTCGTATTGATGCGGATACGTGGGAATTCTTCTTCAATTTCCTGGTAAATCGAGTCGTCTGCTTTGGCCGGAGCTTGTGAGAACGTCGCAGCATCCTGTTCGACTAATTCAGAGGCGGGGAAGTCGCGTAGCATCTCGTCGTCTGCTCCGTCGGTGTCGATTAAATCGGAGCGCTCCGCAGGCAGTACCGGTTGTTCGTGGCCTGCATTGAGGAACTGATCGGCATTGGGAGACGGTTGGCGTCGCGGTGTTTCAAACACTCCAATCGCCGCATCCTCACCCGCATCAGGTTTTGCGGCGAAAGGCCGCTGCTGCGGATTGATCAGCGTCGCATCGTCCGCTGCGTTGTTGAGGCTCTCCCAGCGTTGCTGGGGCGAACGATTTTTTAGCCGGTCCAACGGCGATAGATATTGCCGTTGGCCTGTATTCGCGGGCGCTGCACTGCGCTGCGACTGTTCCTGGCCCTGAGTCCCGCTGGCCGTAGCGGCGACAAGTAGGATGCACGAGGCGGTTATGGCGGCGCATTTAGCCGGCATCCACCGGAGCGTGCTCCACCGTGTAGTTTGGTGCTTCTTGTGTGATACTAATGTCATGCGGATGGTTCTCCCTCACCGTCGCCGCGGAAATCTGTATGAATCGCGCGTCTCTCCGCAACTCGGAGATTGACCGCGTGCCGCAATAACCCATGCCAGCACGCAGGCCCCCAATCAATTGATAGAGAAAATCATGCAGAGGCCCTTTGTAAGGGACTCGGCCTTCAACTCCTTCAGGTACTAACTTTTTGTCCGTCTTTGCACCGTCGTTCGACAGGCTTTGGCGGTAACGTTCGCTACTGCCTTTGACCATCGCCCCCAACGATCCCATTCCCCGGTACCGTTTAAAACTGCGGCCTTGAAACAGGACCTGTTCTCCGGGACTCTCCGCCAAACCGGCCAGCAAACCGCCCAGCATGACGGTGTGCGCTCCGGCGGCGATTGCCTTGGCAATATCTCCGCTGTATCGAATTCCTCCATCGGCGATCACCGGAATTCCGGCGTCTTGTGCAGCCTCCGTCGCGCTGGCTACCGCGGTAATCTGCGGTACACCGACGCCCGAAATCATTCTCGTCGTGCAAATGCTACCGGGGCCGATCCCCACCTTCACCGCGTCCACTCCAGCGTCAATCAAATCACGGGCGCCTTCTTTGGTGGCGATATTTCCCGCAATTACATCAATTTCCCAACGCCGTTTGATTTCCCGTACGGTCTCCAAAACGTTCTTGGAATGACCGTGCGCGCTATCAACCACGAGCACGTCGACACCTTTGTTGATCAAAGCTTCAACGCGCTCGAAATCGTGGACACCGACGGCGGCCCCCACACGCAGGCGTCCTCGCAAATCTTTGGACGCCAGTGGAAACCGCAAATTCTTGTCAATGTCCTTAATCGTTATTAACCCTCTCAGTTGATAATTTTCGTCAACCAGCAAGAGTTTCTCGACTTTATTTTCTCTTAAAATCCGCTGCGCTTCCTCCAAGTCGGTGTTTTCTCCCGCGGTGACCAAGTTGTCTTTGGTCATAACCTCCGAGATCCGCGTCGCTTCCGACTCAAGAAACCGCAAATCGCGGCGTGTTAAGATGCCGCGTAAAGTTCCGTTTTCCGTAATCGGTACTCCGCCGATATTCCGCGAATCCATGATCTCACAAGCTTCCCCCACCGTCGCTGAGGGGGGCAACGTGACCGGATCGACGATCACGCCATGCTCGCTCCGCTTGACGAGGTCGACTTCGAGCGCTTGGCGGTCGATGGGCAAGTTTTTGTGTACGATGCCAATGCCCCCTTCTTGAGCCAAGGCAATCGCCATCTCGCTTTCCGTGACCGTATCCATCGGGCTACTGATCACGGGCAGATGCAAGGGAATATTTTGCGTCAGCCAGGTACTGACATCAACCTCTGATGGCATCACCTCGCTATAGGCCGGCTCCAGCAGCACATCGTCAAAAGTAATGCCCCGGTAAGCCAATCGTTCGCTAAATTTCATGACGCTCTCCTGATAAAAAATTATCCCTCCCCCGATCGCGACAATTCCATCGATGTCGTTGGTCGAGGCTCGTTTCGAGCGGGACCGGGGTGGGATACAGGTTTTTATAGTCTTCGTTTATGTGGGGTCCGCTGCGATTCGTGCCGGCACATCTAATGCGGCGCGAAATGCGGCGGCTAAGTCCACCAAGGTTTTGACGTCCAACTCTTCCGCCCGCGCCGTCTCCTTGAATTGGAACGGGGCCAGAATGGAGTCGATGTCTGGTTTGCTGAATTGTTTACGGTACATTCCCACCAACACGCTCCGCAGCAATTTGCGACGATGATGAAAGAGCCGGCGGACGAAATCTTGAAAGAAATCGCGATCCAAAATCCGCTTTTTCAACTTCGCATCGGGCAGCAGTCGCACAATGGCGGAGGTCACCTTGGGACGCGGCCAAAATACAGACGGCCGCAACCGTTTGAGCGTCTTCACCCGTGCCTGGGCTTGCAGCCAGACTGACAACGCGCCGTAGTGTGACGATCCAACCCGTGCCCCCATGCGTTGCCCCAATTCCCACTGTATCGTAACGATAATCGCTGACCAGGGGAGTTCGGTCTTGACCAGATTCGAGACCACCGGCGTGGCAATCACATAGGGCAAATTGGCGACAAGCTTCAGTTTGCGCCCCGGTCGCTCTTCTAGTTTCTCCGCAATCGCTGCCAAGACTTCCGGTGCGAAAGTGTTTTTGTTCTTCAGCGCGTCGCAGTTGAGCAACGTTACATTATCGAACATCATGACCGCTTCGCTGGCCAATTTGTGCATCACCGGGTCGACTTCGACCGATATCACCTCCCCCGCTTCGGCTGCCAGCATTGCTGTCATGCTGCCTGTGCCGGAACCAATTTCCAGAACCAAATCGTCGGGCGTCAAGCGCGCCTGTTCGACGATGTATTCCACCAAATTCAAATCGATCAAAAAGTTTTGACCAAGAATTTTGCGCGGACTGATCCCGCGTGAATCAAAGAGATCTCGCAAATGTGTTTGCGTTTGCCGCTCGGCTTCGGACATTCTGGGGAGGCTTGAGGCTTGAGGTTTCAGGCTTGAGGGAAAGTGGCAGCGAGGTTAACGGGTCGCACCCAACATTTTATCCATGTATTTTCCAATGATATCTGTTTCGAGGTTCACGCTATCGCCGACTTGTTTTTCGCCGAGCGTTGTCACCTCTAATGTGTGCGGAATCAGGGCGACGCTAAATCGGTCGGTTTCGACTTCGACGAGCGTGAGGCTCACGCCTTCGACGGTGATCGAGCCTTTGGAGACCATTTGATAGGTCAAAGCCGACGGCGCGGAGAACCAAATGGTGATCCATTCGCCATCGGATTCGATGTTTGCGACTTGGCCGACGCCATCGACATGTCCTTGGACGAAGTGCCCGCCCAATCGTCCGTCAGCCGGGAGTGAGCGTTCCAAGTTGACGTGACTTCCAACCGTAAGTTGGCCCAGCGTGGTTTTTGCCAGGGTCTCGGGCCCCGCTTGAAAACTCCAGACCTCGTCCCGTAGGTCGATGACTGTCAAACAACACCCATTAATCGCGATGCTGTCGCCCAGTTTTCCTTCGCCGGCAAATTCGGTGGGAACCTGAATCTCCAGGCGCACACCCGCGTCCTCCTGACGAATTTCCCGCACAACACCTTGGCCTTCGATCAGCCCGGTGAACATTGATGACTCGACTATCTTTGGAAGGAACGGACTGCCAACTCTGTCTCCCGAAACCGCACTGCCTCGGCTGACTTCGGGTGAATCACTTAGCTTGACGAGTTCAACACAATTCGTCTAGGCCAGCGACCGCCAAAATCCTGTTGCCGTGGCGGATTTCCCTTCAGCGGACTAGATTTTTCGCAATCATGGCCAAACAATCAACCATTCCAATTTCCCAACCGACCGCCAGCTCGCCAATTGAGCCAGGTTTCGTCATTCTCTGACCCTTCAACAGAATCAGTATTCCCAGCTATGCGAATTTGCGTGTTTTGCGGCTCCCAAACAGGTAGTCGCCCAGAATATCATCAACAAGCGGCCGAATTGGGGCGACTCTTCGTCGAACAAGGACATTCCCTGGTCTATGGCGGAGGGCAGGTCGGCTTGATGGGGATCATCGCTGATGCGGTCTTGGCCGCCGGCGGAGAGGTCGTCGGTGTTATCCCCGAGCAACTGGCAACCAAAGAACTGCTGCACACTGGCGTCACCGTCATGCATCGCGTGGATAGCATGCACGCGCGGAAGGCCAAAATGGAACAACTCTCCAACGCCTTCGTCGCCCTGCCGGGCGGTTACGGCACTTTGGAAGAACTCCTGGAAATCATCACCTGGGCTCAGTTGGGCATCCATCGAAAAAACATCGGGATTCTCAACACCTCCGGCTATTTCGACGGCTTGATTGGTCTGGTCGAACACGCGATTGCTGAGTCGTTTATGCGACCCGATCACCGCAAACTTTTGGTCGTGGCAAACAGCCCCACGGAACTGTTAGAGCGTCTACAGGAACACGAGTTGCCAACCACACGCAAGTGGTTCCGGGCCGAGGATTCTTAGAGCGCCGCTGATGGTTGCTGGATCACATCCCGCTCAAATCTCACAAAAGGAAACGATTCACCGATGCCCCGATTTCTCATTGTCATGCTGCTAGTCGTAACGCTGGTCTCCTGCACCGAAACTGAATCGACGTCCCCGCCTGAGGAGGCGGAGGTTGCAGGACAGGACCAGGTACCCGACAAAGGCTCTTGGGACTGGGAAGCTGAATTTCAAGAAATGAAAACGGCATTGGCGCTTGGCAAGGAGGACGCTGAGAAATTGCGGGCTGCTTTTGAATCGACAGGCCAGGAAATCGAAACGTGGTGGACGAACAAGGGCGACGAATTGATCAAACGTGAGGCGAAAATCAAACAAGCTGTCAAGGAGCGCGACTTAGCCGGCGTCAAATCGGCCACTGCAGCAGCCCGCCCACTCCGGAAAGAGATCACGGAACTGATCAAACAACGCAAGCAGGAATTGCTACTCGTGCTGCCACCGGAGTCGCAAACACAGTGGCAAGCGCACCAAGTCGCTGACATGTTTTTCGATATCGCCGAAGAACTGCAGCTCACCGACGAGCAAGTTGAGCAGGTCCAGGCCGCGGCGCTCACTGCGGTTGAGTCTTCAACTCAAGAGACGAATCCCCGCGCCGCCGCCTATCTAAAACTCGAGAAATCGATTGAGCAATCCATTCTTGAAGGGGGACAGATCGCCAAATTTGAAACCATCAAACGCAATAACCCCATGCGGTCGCTCAGTGAATAAACAGGCGAACCTTTGAGCCTCAACGGCCTCCTCTGTCGTAGTCTGCCAATATTCGCGGTTTGCCGTAGCACGCCCTCTCCGTACAATGGAAGTTCAGGGCTACGCTAGTTAATGAACCGTTGAGCGACCTATTTTCGATGAGCACCCAACAAGAAAACACCAACGCACCTCCCCCGTCGCGGCTCAGTTTGCGCCGGCATTGGGGGGGCGATCAGCCGATTAGCTTTTTGATGCAGCAGGGGGTTGCCAATCCCGACTGTATTTCGCTAGCGGCGGGATTGGTGGATCAAGGTAGTTTGCCCGCCAGCGAAGTTCAAGCCGCGCTGCAAGAGATGCTGGCGGACGACCATCTTGCCAAACGCGCTTTGCAATACGGCACGACGCATGGCAACGCCGAGTTGCGCGGGCAATTGCTTGGGCATCTCGCGCGATTGGAGCATGTCGACGTTGACGCGTTGGGCGTTGATGTCAATCAGGTGATCCTGACAACCGGCTCGCAGCAATTGTTGTCGATCGTGGGAGAAATCCTGCTCGATCCCGATGACATCGTCCTGGTGGCTGCTCCGACGTACTTTGTGTATTTAGGAACGCTCAACGGACTGGGTGCGCGGATCATCCCCGTGGCGACCGACGAGGATGGCATGCGGATGGATGCGCTCGCAGCGAAACTCGAGGAAATCGAAGCTGCCGGGGATCTGGATCGTGTGAAATTGATCTACTTGGTCAGTTACTACGAGAATCCCAGCGGCATCAGCTTGTCCGCACAGCGGCGCGCTGAGGCGGTCGCGATTGCCCAACGATGGTCGAAGTCGCAGCGGATTTACATTTTGGAGGATGCCGCTTATCGGGAATTGCGGTATGACGGCCCGGAATTGCCGAGCATTTGGAGTTTTGATACCGACCGTCAAACGGTGATATTGGCGAAGACATTCTCTAAGACTTTTGCGCCTGGATTGCGAATTGGCTTCGGCGTTGTGCCGGCCGAATTAGAACGTCCCATTTGTGATCGCAAAGGCAATGAAGATTTCGGTTCGGCGAATTTCAATCAACATCTGCTATCGCAGGTGTTCCGCATGGGCCTCTATGACTCGCACGTGGCAAGCCTACGGGAGATGTACACGGCAAAACGCGACGCCATGTTGAAGGCTGCGGAAACTTATTTCGGCAACATTCCCGGGGTGAGCTGGGTGCATCCCTATGGCGGGTTGTATGTCTGGATGACCTTACCCGAGTCGTCCGATACTTCGCTCGATGGCCAACTGTTCCGCGAGGCGGTGCAAACCCACGGCGTGATGTACGTGCCGGGCGAGTTTTCCTTTGCCGGCGAGCGCGCCGAGCGACCCAACCATCAGATGCGGCTCAGTTACGGCGTGCAGGATGCAGCCGGGATCGACCTGGGGATGCAGCGTCTCGCCGCCGCTGTCAAAAGCGTCCTCGCAGAGGTGTGAGGCTCACAGGTTTTAAGATAGCGCCCGCGCCTCCTGTGGCTGTCTCCAGATCGCCGCACTGCTCCTCTCAATAGTTGTCGAATCATCAACTTCGACTCAACCGATGGTATCGATTATTTCGATAACAACGTTTGAAGGGTGGCTCGATTTTCTAGTGTCCACCTCACTTGCCGAGGCGCTTGCCAAGAATCCGAAAGGGCCATCCATGAGTATGTGTGACTCGTGCCATGCCGGCTGTTGTCGCTCATATGCCGTGCCGATTTCCGGCGCAGACATCATTCGGATTACGTCCGATTTGGGACTCTCCTTTTGGGACTTCGTCTGCCGTTGGGAGGATCCCGACGGGGAAATCGCCCAAAAGTACGCTCCGCATTTTCATTTTGAAGATGAACCGGAAATGCCGTTTGTGATGTGCCTGATCCGCGGCGAAAGTCAAACATGGCCCGGCACCGGGAAATGCATGTTCCTGGAAGAATCGCCCGTGACCAAAGAGCATCCCTTGGGAACAGCCAGCTGCGGTATCTACTCCAGTCGGCCCGCCGCATGTCGAGCGTTTCCCACAAAACTGAATCCGTCGTCCGAATTGGCCATCATTTGCGATGTTCCCGATCGAGGACGACCGAGCACCGACCCGATCTATGAACTCTGCCCCGGGCCGTGGGAAAAAGAGGATTTTGATGCAATCCACACGGTGCAGGATCTGATCGTCGCCGAATACGAGATGCAGTTCTTCAATCGCATCGCCTCAGCCTGGAATCGCCAGCCCGGCCCGTTTTCCGCCTTCCCGGACTTTGTAAATACGGTGTATTCACAACGGATCCGCAAGCAAACTGCCGAGGACGTCGCTCGCAACGACCGTCC
Source organism: Symmachiella macrocystis (assembly GCF_007860075.1). Classification (NCBI taxonomy): domain Bacteria; kingdom Pseudomonadati; phylum Planctomycetota; class Planctomycetia; order Planctomycetales; family Planctomycetaceae; genus Symmachiella; species Symmachiella macrocystis. The sequence goes on along the minus strand of NZ_SJPP01000001.1, from coordinate 421,198 downwards.
AGATAGCGACCTCAAACGCGCTGCCTAAGCGGAGTCGACAACGCCGCTCAGGAATAACTTGTGCACGCGGACGCGATTGCCGGGGGTTGGAAATCACGAAGGCGCATTGTCCGGCACAGATCGCACAATGCGATCGCAAGCATTTGGCTTGGATTTTCAACTGTCGCGCCCGATAAACTGTATTCTATCTGTGGCGAAGAGAATAACTGACACGCTTGTTTGCGGACGAAGGTCGCCCTGCGCTCTCAATTCACCTGTCGTCAAAGCTTCGCACAATTTGCTAGGTTGACAGCCCGGCTTCCCCCGGCCGCTGACTCGGCAAATAAAAAGTGAGAAATGATACGGACGTGGCGAATTTAGCCTGTTATAATGCCGCCAAGTTCGTAGTCACTTGAGTAGCGTGTCTTCAACTTGGAAGGGCGAGGCTCCTGCCGGGCCGCGGTGTAACCTAGCGCTGGCTTCGGCCATGGGAATTTCGACCTTTCCCTACACGAAACGCCTTGATACGGCTCAGCAACAGCTTCGCACTCCCGTGACGCTGAGAGGCGATTGCAAAAATATATTTTGAATACACGCTCTTAGGATCTCCAATACCCAAATTGTCAGTCACGCTCAGCCGCCGTTAGTGCGGTCAGAAAATAAACTCAGAGGATGCCAGGATGAAGTTGCCAATGTCGTTACGGGCGCGCGTTTTGTTGTTAACGTTTAACCTCGCGGTCGTCTCTTGCGGAGTGGGTATTGCTGCCGCTGCCGAAGAGAAACCGGACGCCCAAAATGAAAACCGCCTGGCCCATGAAACCAGTCCCTATCTGTTGTTGCATGCCCACAATCCCGTCGATTGGTACCCGTGGGGACCGGAGGCGTTGGCGAAGGCGAAAGAGGAAAACAAGCCGATCTTTCTGTCGATCGGTTACAGCAGTTGTTATTGGTGTCACGTCATGGAACGTGAGGTGTTTTCCAATCCGGAAATCGCCAAGTACATGAACGAACATTTTGTGAATATCAAAGTCGACCGGGAGGAACGCCCCGATATCGATGAGTTGTACATGACGGCGCTGCGTGTTTATTACCAGGCCCTTGGCGCGCCGCAAGCGGGAGGCTGGCCGCTCTCGATGTTTCTGACTCCCGACACAAAACCGCTGGTCGGCGGGACCTATTTTCCACCCGTCAACAGAGGGGGGAAAATCAGTTTTCCCGAGTTGACGGAGAAGGTGATTTCGATTTGGACCGACCAGCGCAAACAAGCCCAGGCCAATGCCGACTTTCTAACGACACACCTCAAGCGTGCGATGAAACCGAATCCCCTGCTTAAAAAGGTCACGTTGGATCGCGAATTACTCGACGGCATCTCCGCGGCGATCACGGCTGACTATGACGAGCAATACGGCGGATTTGGTTTCAGTGCCGACAACGATCAACAGCCGAAGTTTCCCACGCCGACAAAACTCGCCTACTTGCAATATCAAGCGGCTGCGCACGACGACAAGGCTGCGGCAGCGATGGTCAATAACACCTTAGATCACATGGCCGACGGCGGTATCTGGGATCATTTGGGCGGTGGGTTTCATCGTTACAGCACGGATCGATTATGGCGCGTCCCGCATTTTGAAAAGATGCTCTACGACAACGCGCAGCTTGCCGATATTTATGTCGCGGCATTCGAGCAAACCGGCAACGAAAAATATCGCCGGGTCGCCGAAGGGATCTTTGATTTCATTCAACGCGACATGACCGCAGCCGAGGGGGGATTCTACTCAGCTATCGATGCCGAATCCGATGCGGTCGAAGGCAAGTCGTACCTCTGGTCGGCCGAGGAAGTCAACGAGGTTCTCCCGGAAGCGGACGCCAAAATGTTCGCCATGGCCTATGGACTCAACGACGATCCGGAGCTTGAAGGCCGGCACGTTCTGCGGCGCGTGGCCGACACAGCTGCGGTGGCCGAGGAATTTGGCATCTCCGTTGAAGAAGCCGAGCAATATCTAAAAAACGCGCGCACGAAGTTGTTGGCAGTGCGCGATAAGCGGAAGACGCCGCTCACCGACGATAAGGTGATGGTCGATTGGAATGGGTTGATGATTCGCGCCTTGGCCAACGCTGGCGCGGCACTGAACCGGCCAGATTACATCCAATCCGCCGAGAAGGCTGCTGATTTTATCCTCAACAACATGCGCGGCCCGCAAGGGGGGCTGTTGCACACCTATCGGGACGGCAAGGCCAAATTCGCGGCCTATGCGGATGACTACGCATTTTTCGTCGAGGGATTGTTAGCCTTGCATGCCGCGACCGGTGAGGAAAAATGGCTGGCTGTGGCGCAGCGACTGACCGATCTACAGTTGGAGTTGTTCTGGGACAAAGAGCTGGGAGGCTGTTACTTCACCTCGCTGGGACATGAAGAACTATTGGCCCGTAGCAAACAAACATTCGACTCCGCCCGTCCGTCGGGCAACAGTGTCACCATCCGCAATTTGTTGCGGCTCGCCGCACGGACTCAGGACGCAAGCTATCAAGAAAAAGCCGCGCAAGCACTCCAAACATTTTCCCCGCTGCTGGAACAAGCCCCGCTGGGAGTGACCAACATGGCTTTGGGGGCGGCTGAATACCTCGACAAGCCGGACTTGGGCACTCGCAAATCCGGCAAACAAGATCAGAGCGCGGTCACCACCGCACCGCCGAAGATTCGACTGGCCTCAGCACTGCAACAGAAAAAGAAGGAGCCGGAAATCGTCACCGGCAAGGCGTACCTGTCGGTCGACAAACTTCCGCCGGGCAAAACCTGTGAGGTGATTGTCGTGCTCAAAATCGACGGCGGTTGGCACATCAACGCCAATCCCGCCGGCGACGAGTTTGCTTTGGCAACGGAATTCACGATGAATTCCAAACTCAAGACCAAACTCGGCAAGGTGCAGTACCCCAAGGGTAAAAAAATGGCGGTCGCCGGATTCGATAACCCACTGTCGGTGTATTCCAAATTCGCGGCCCTACGCGCCACACTGGAAGTCCCCGCTGCGGCAGCCGGTCAAAAGGAAGAACTGCTGCTGAGTATCCATTACCAAGCCTGCGATGACAAACGTTGCCTACGGCCCACGAAGCTGGAACTCAAAGTTCCCATTGCCGTCGCCCGCGAAGGGGAACCAGTCAAAAAGATCAACCAAAAGTTGTTCGCTAAGAAGAGAAAAAACAAAAAACGGGATGACAATTAGTCGGGGTGGGCGAAAACGATGACGAATAAGTTTGCATCACTGCGCAAAACCCGTTTAGACTTTGTGTGAGTTGCACTGTTGCTGCTTACTAGTCCCAACACTTCGCGCCGTTCTGCGAAGTACACAAGTCCCTCACACCCGCGCGGAGATCTCACGCTATGTCGCAAGTCGGCGTCGCTCTAATCGGTTCGCAGTTCATCTCCAGTATTCACTATGAGTCGCTGCAGCGCGTCGCCGCTGCCGAGGTCCGCGCGGTTGCTTCGCGGACCGAAGAGCATGTGCGGCAATTCGCCGAGGAACGCGGCATCCCCCATTGGACCACCGACTACCGTGAACTGCTCAAACGCGACGACATCGACATGGTCGTGCTTGGCGTGCCGAATTATCTGCATTGCGAGATTACCGTCGCCGCCGCCCAAGCGGGTAAGCATGTTGTCGTCGAAAAACCGATGGCAATGAATGTCGCCGAGTGCGACGAAATGATCGCCGCTTGCCACATCGCCGGCGTGAAGTTGATGTATGCGGAGGAACTTTGCTTTACTCCCAAATACGTGCGACTCAAAAAACTGGCCGACGAAGGAGCGCTGGGCGATCTGTTTTTGATCAAGCAATCCGAAAAACACGACGGTCCGCACGCCCCTTGGTTTTGGGACGTGGAAAAAAGTGGCGGTGGGGTCATGCTCGACATGGGTTGCCACGGCATCGAATTTGCCCGCTGGATTTTAGGCCGCCCGCCGATCACCAGCGTCTATTGTGACCTGAAGCTAAACATGCACGCCGACAAAACCCGCGGCGACGACACGAGCATTCTCATTGTCGACTTCGAAGGAGGCGCGACCGCTTACATCGAAGAATCCTGGGCCAAGCTGGGCGGCATGGATGACCGCGCCGAAGTCCACGGCACCGGCGGCGTCGCCTATGCGGATATTCTGCAAGGCACATCAATCCAAACCTACTCCAAGGAGGGTTACGGCTACGCTGTCGAAAAAGCGGGGGACACCAAAGGCTGGAGTTATACAATCTACGAGGAGGCTTGGAACTACGGTTTCCCGCAAGAGATGGAGCACTTCGTCCACTGTGTCCGCGACGACCAGCAGCCATGCATCACTGGCCACGACGGCCGCGCCGTCATGGAAGTCCTCTACGCCGCCTACGCCAGCGCCGGCCAAGGCCGCCGCATCGACCTGCCCTTTGAAACCGATGCTAAGACGCCGTTTGAACTTTGGGGCGGGGTGAAAGAGTAGGCAGAGCGCGGCTGGCAGTTCTGTAGAGCGACTGAACGGGAAAAAATCGTTCGTTGAATGCGTCCACGAAACGGTGGCGTGAATCCGTCACTGGTTCATCAATACGAACTTATTCGTGGAGGAGGACTTTAGGGACTCGATGAGCATTACCATCATTCGGTCGTATTTTGCAACCTAGGAGAAACGGTTGAATTGATGGGATTCGCAAACATCACTCAATTGCAATTCGTATCATTCACTGCGTGCAAAATCCTCTGCGCTCTACGAGAATAGGTGACTATCGTTTTTCCAGCAGATCAGGCACAGGTGGCTGAACGATCGATTCCCAACCTGGTGGAGTTTCCCATTTCTTCAAATGCTCGATTCTCCTACGCATTGCACGAGATTCTTCCTTTCCAACGTCTCTGTGATCGACCGGTCGATAACAATCAGGCGATTGCCCCGTTTGGACCCAGTTCGTTGCACATTGTAAGACCACGCTCATAGAAAAGAAGTAATAACGGCCTTCCCGTTCGCTGATGCCAAAGGCTGTGTCCAGTTCCACTAACGGACCATTTGCCTCTTGCGGTCGCCGGCCGTGCAACAGGATCTTGTAAGGATGGTTCAACATCACGGAATTGTTTCCAAGCAAGGAAAAGTTGTTCTCTGGGGTCGGAACGAATCTGCGAATATAGTCCAGTCGCGGGTTTTTTGAGCCGAAATCGAGAGTTACGAGTTCTACCTCCTCCAGATCAAACTCAAACAGCTTCGGTATTAGCCCTTCGTCTGGCCCCATGCTTCCAAAAATGGAATCGGTGTCTTCCCAAGGAGCGACATAGAAGTCGTGGATTGCCCGCATCGCCTCAATATCTTTGGCTTGATGTGCTTCCTTGTACCGCCTCAACAATTCGGGAATGTCGGTTGCGCCAAGCGTACCTTTTGCCGGTTTGGCTGGAGGTTTAGCCGACAAGGGCAAGCGCCAACCCCAATCCAGCTCATTCGATTTTTTTTCTTCGCAACCACAAATCAGGAGGAGACATGCCAGCTGGACAGCCAAAAACATTTGCGCACATCGCTGAGGTGTGGACATTATGACGCTCCCGTTGTTGTGCAATGATCGTCAAAAGGTTGGCGGAGTCCCATTGGCGACAGGTTAGTTTGGATTTCTCAAAACCATCTGTGCAGCGACTTCTGCACAGAGTACCAGCGTCGCCCCAATGCCAAATTCAATTGAGAGGCGTACAATACTCAATTCTATAACGGAGTACATACTATTACGACAGTGCTAGGTTGAATTCCACACACAGCGAGGGAGTTGAGTTCGCTAAATGCCCTTTTTGCGGAGTTTTTTTCGAGATCTTTTGATATGGCTCTTGCGGGCCAGTGCGTTTCGTTGTTGTGTGTATTGGATCGTGCTTGCCGTATGCTCCAGCAATTTGGCGAATGCGCATCAGCTACGTGACGCAGGGCAAGCTCCCACCGGCCATCGATTTCCGTTAGACTAACCACGGCAGGCAGGAGCCTGCCCTATGCGACTGCACTACGGATTCACGACTTTGCAACCCGATGCAAGATGTGAGACAATCTTCGTCAGGGTACACCAAAATTCCTACAAAGCGAGAAGAGCCGATGACGACTAGCGATCGCGTTCAATTCATCGTCGGGGATATTACCGCATTAGAGGTTGATGCCGTTGTCACCGCTGCGAATGAATCTCTTATTGGTGGGGGTGGGGTCGATGGAGCAGTACACGCTGCAGCTGGCCCTGGATTATTTGAAGAATGCCGGTCCATCGGGCTTTGTCCTGAAGGCGAAGCGCGCCTCACTGGCGGCTATCTCTTGCCCGCGAAACATATCATTCATACCGTCGGCCCAGTTTACGAGGACGGTTCATTCGGCGAAGCAAACGTGCTTCGCTCTGCTTACGAATCATCACTGCGTTTGGCGGAAGAGAATGCGATTCGATCCATCGCCTTCCCTTGTATCGCCACTGGTACGTATGGATTTCCCAACGCCGCCGCCTGCGAAATTGCGGTCGACACGGTCACTAAATGGCTAGAATGTCATGAGTCTCCTGAATTTATCGTATTCTGCTGTTTTGAAGAACCGGATATCTCGCTCTACCGCGAGCGACTAAGTAACGCAGTCACGTAGGGCAGGCTCCCGCCTGCCATCGATGTACGTTAGACTGAACACGGCAGGCAGGAGCCTGCCCTACGCTCAATGCTCGTCTACGGAGGGGAACGCATGCTGCGAATCACGCTTGGAGGGCTGCTGCTCTGTCTCGCCGGTTGTGCCTCGGGGGATCAAGAACAGACCTCTCTCACAGCTCAATTCGAAGAGACAGTTTCCAAATCGTTGCCAATGTTGGCCTGCCTGCACCGCCTGTTAGACACCCCGGTTGCCGCCGATGCGGGGATTCCTCAAACACCACCCGATAGTCTGGAGATTCTGGCGATTCCGACCCCCGAGGACCTGGCGCAAGACGGGTGCCGTTACACCTTACACATCGACCGCGCGGCGCAACGTGCCTGGGTCAAGACCGACGGCGGCATCGCCGACCACCTGCACGAGACAACCGGGCCTTGGCCGCTAATGAATGCCGACGTGAAAGCGCTCATGGCGGAGTTAGCCAAAGCCGAGAAAAAGTCTCGGGACGAAAAATAGTGCCGGATAGCCGCAGATGGGCGTCAAACACCGTTTCATTTCAGACGACAGTTAATGCGCGGCCGCTGATACGGTCAGTAGGTAATGACTGTCTCTACGAAAGACCAGTTGATCGTCTTTTTTGGCGCTTCCCTATATTCTGGAATTCTTTCCGGTTTTGCAGCGAGCATCCCTCTTTTGGGCACCCTTGCACCGGGCGCACTGTTCGGTTTTTGGCTCGCTTGGGCAATTGATACCACAATTCACCCCCTCCAATTCCGTCAAGTGGCTACTTTGGTCGCCTCTGCGACAGTGTCGTACATCATTGCTTTGATAATCTCTGTCAATTTCCCATTGAGGGAATTGAATATTGGGATGTGGTCAGTGGCAGTCCAAGGGGCGCTGGCCGGGGGAGCTGGTGCCTTCGGCCTTGCACTTTCGACTGTCGCCACTATTCCCCAACTCCGGTCATGGCAATTGTTATTCGCAATGAGTGTTGCCGGAGCAGCACTTGGCGGACTGTGTGAATTGGCTGCAATGTATATTCTTTTCCACACAGGATTGGTCGAACCGATATCGAACGTCCCGCTATTTATGTCATGGCAGATCGGCGTCGGCGCCACCCTTCCATTGACGGCCAAATTTGCAAATCGTGCCAAATAGTAACGTAGCGCAGGCCCCGGCTAAACCAGCCATTCCGGCTTGAAGATCATCACAACGCCCAGAGCGAGAATCAGTGCCCCGCTGACGAGTTTCAACCATCGCCCTTCTTTCTCTTGTAGCTTGCGGTGTCCCAGGGTGATTACCGCGATCAAGACCATCAGGCTGTCATCGAACATATAGGCCACGTTGTACAGAGCAAGATAGGCGTAGTTTTTTGCGGCGGGATATTCCTGCATCATGAGGACGTTGGTGTAGAGCGCCGGCAGTCCGGCGGTGCACAACAGCTCCACGATGTTGACGAGCACCGCCAATACAACAGCACCGGCCATTGCAGCCCACATAGTCTCAGCTGTCACAATCCGACGCGTCCGTTCGTAGATTCCGGGCTTGGCAGATTCAGGAATCGAGAGCGAGATTCCCTTCTTGAACGCGAAAAAATCCTTGACATGAATGCTGCCGACAACAATAGCCAGCACGCCCAGCGCGATCTGCACCCCCCTCAAATAGCCCAGGAACATAAATATGTTGAGCCAGGCCGCCATGAATGCAAAATAGGCAATCCCGCTGATCAATACGAACACGCCCGCAATAGCGAACATGCGGCTGCGGCTTTTCAGATGCACCAACACCGACAGCAAAAACAGTAGGACCCACATCGCACACGGGTTAAAGCCATCGACCAAACCGACGAATATTGTAAAGGCAGGCATGCCAACTTCAGAGGCACGCACTCGACCGAAAAAAGGTAGGTCCACTGAATCGTCATCGAGCGGTTCGATGGGTAGATCCAAAGGCGCATCGTCACTTGCGGAAGGAAACGGCGGTGGTGCGTCGTCACCTGGCAGGGGGAGATCGTTACCTGCCACAGGCGGCACATCACCTGAAGGCACAGACGGGAGATCAGAAGAGGGAATCGGAGGAGCATCCGACTGCGACGCAGGGACCGGTGCTTCACCCGGTAATGGCAATTCCACCGGATCTTCATCCGTCTCTGAGGATGTGGTTGCGGGCGGATCAGGATCGGCAAACAGTAAGCCGAACAAAACAACTGAAGCCGCCATCGACGATCTCGTTGATGAAAATCGGGATGCCGAGACTTTCCGGCCAGCTCGATCGACTGTGGACCTATTTTGGGGTCCTGGACAAGCCTTGGACCAGTAATCCAACGTCTTTAGGATTTGCCGTCCTGTGGTCTCATCGCGATCAAACCCGATTGTCAGCTTGTTGCAATAATGCACGACCGGCAGACTCGCCGCCTGTTGCTTGTAGCGGCGAATCACCGAGTCCATCTCATCTCGTGCCGTCTGATCGGAGACGACTTCCCGATAGACAATCTTGAGTGCCGGGTAGCGGGAACCATACTTGCCCAAAAACTCTTTTGCCGCCATGCAGTGGGGACAACCGCTCCGCACATAAGCCGTGAGAGTCAGGACTCGTTCCAAACGGTTTTGTTGTTGCTCTTTGGACGACAATTCTGCGAGAAGGTTATTTAACCCATAGATGGCCGGCAACTTCATCTCCGCTACGCCGAAATACTTCGCGATCTTCGCAGCTTTTTCTTGCGTTTTTTCGTTTTCATGCAGGTCGCGGAAATAGATGCGGAGACCCATACGCTTTGCAGCAAACTCCTCAAGAGCGGCCCGGAGTTCAGCAGCCTCGTCCACGCCGGAATCATAGAAAAAGTCCAGCGGAAAACACTGCAGCTGCCGCGCAGGTTGCGCAGGTAAGTCGCTGCTTCCTGCGCAGAGTACAGTTGCAGCCACAGCGATTAACCAGAAGTAGCGCCGGATACGCCGCCGTATCGCCTCGTTTGTAGACACTTGGATTGGAAACTCGGGGGTCGGCTGCACGTATCGTTTCATTGAACCATTTCCGACGAATCTGCGAACTATTATCTTGTGGAGAGGCCTTGCCATCGCAGTGCCTCCCGGTCATAAAAAAAGCCCTCCCGGCACTATGTGTGCACGGAAAAGCTCTCATTGCCAGTAGTGATAGCCAAACATCGGCTAGACAACCATGATTCTACCGACCAGGAGTCACAAATCAAACAGCTGGCATTAGACTGTGTGGCAAAACCTTCGTATTCGATCACAACGCGTTTGCCGCACAAGTCAGGGTCGAATCCGCAAAAACTGGATGGGCCGCCACTACAAGTCGTTTCAAAACCCTCTGATGCGTCCGGCTGACACTGATCTGCAAAGTCTGGGAACAAGCGTAACCGGGTCTTGACTCTAGTCCTAGCAAGATTCCCCTAACACTTCGCGGTGCTGAGGCATAGAATACCCTCAGAGGGCCTCAAAACTCCGATCGTATTCGAACTGAGCTCAAACCATGACTTCGCCACATCCTTTGCTGACTGAATGGCAACAACGGATCGATGAGTTGAACGAACGGATCGCAGCGCCGTCACGGTCGAAATGGCTGTTCGAGATTCGTGCCAAGATCTTGAAGTACTTTGTCTCCCGCTACGGTAAACAGCCGCCTCGAAAAATCGAAGCAGCCCGTACCCAAGCAACCACCGTGCGACCTCAAGCAACCACCGCCCGACGCCCCGCCTATTTCGCAGCCGGGACCACGACTCTACACGGCCGTGATCTCAAATCGCGGGCAACGATTCGCATGCTGCTTGATCGAATTCATCAGACCGTGCACCCCCCGCGCAGCAACAATCCCCGAAGCAAGTCGAATTCTTAAATTTGCGGATCTCAGTTGCCGTGCAGGCAGAAGCTTACTTCTTGCCTTTATTCTTACCCTGGCCTTTACCTTTGCCCTTTCCCTGTCCGCCACCCTGCTTGGCGATCTTGGCCCAGGCATCCCGCAGCGTGACCGTGCGGTTAATCACCAGGGCGTCCGGTTTTGAGTCCTTGGCATCGATGCAAAAATATCCCAGCCGTTCGAACTGCACGCGGGTGCCCGGTTCTAAGGTGGCGACCGAGGGCTCGACGATGGCTTTGCTCGCAACTTCCAAGGAGTTCGGGTTGAGGTTGGTTTTGTAATCCACTCCCTCCTCCACGTCGCTGGGGTCGGGGAGGCTAAACAGATGGTCGTACAACCGAACTTCCGCCGGCACGCCTTTTTCGGCCGAGACCCAATGCAGCGTCGCTTTGACCTTCCGTCCGTCAGGCGCAGATCCGCCGCGGGTTTCGGGATCGTAGGTGCAGCGAAGTTCAACGATTTCGCCGGTCGCTTCGTCCTTGATGACTTCCTCACAGGTGATGTAGAACGCATACCGCATGCGGACTTCTCGGCCGGGGGCGAGGCGGAAGAATTTTTTCGGCGGGTCTTCCATAAAGTCATCCCGTTCGATGTACAGCTCGCGCGAAAACGGTACCTTGCGGCTTCCGGCCGATTCATCTTCGGGGTTATTGACGGCGTCCATCTCCTCGACTTGCCCCTCGGGATAGTTGGTGATCACAACCTTGAGCGGATCGAGCACCGCCATCACCCGTTGCGACGTCTTATTCAAATCGTCGCGCAGACAGTGCTCGAGCAAGGCAAAATCGGTCGTGCCGTCGAATTTGGTGACGCCGATTTTTTTGCAAAACGCTCGCAGCGCCGCCGGTGTATAACCGCGGCGACGCAAGCCAACAACCGTCGGCATCCGCGGATCGTCCCAGCCATTCACGAATCCCCCCTCGACCAATTCGAGCAATTTCCGTTTGCTCATCACGGTGAAGGTCAGGTTCAGACGGGCGAATTCCGTTTGCTCAGGATGGTAGATCTCGAGCGCATCGAGAAACCAATTGTAGAGCGGGCGGTGGTCTTCGAATTCCAACGTGCAGATGGAATGTGTGATCCGTTCGATTGAATCGGATTGTCCGTGCGTAAAGTCGTACAGCGGATAGACACACCACTTGTCGCCGGCGCGGTAGTGATTTACGTGGCGAATGCGATAAATCGTCGGGTCACGCAAGTTCATGTTGGGAGAGGCCAGATCGATTTTCGCCCGCAACACATAAGCCCCATCAGGAAATTCGCCCGCTCGCATCCGCTCAAACAGATCCAGGTTTTCTTCCACCGACCGCGAGCGGCCCGGCGATGGCTTGCCCGGTTCAGTCAGCGTGCCTCGGTATTCCCGCATCTGATCGGCGCTCAAATCGCAGACGTAGGCCTTATCAGCTTTGATCAATTGCACCGCGAACTCGTAGAGTTGCTCAAAGTAATTCGAGGCATAGTATTCGTGCTCGCCCCAATCAAAACCGAGCCAGCGGACGTCGGATTTGATCGCTTCGACGAATTCGACACTTTCCTTCTCCGGGTCGGTGTCGTCCAAACGCAAGTGACAGACGCCGTCGGGGAACTCCTGGGCGATACCAAAGTTCAGGCAAATCGATTTGGCGTGGCCGATATGCAAATAGCCGTTCGGCTCGGGAGGAAACCGGGTGACGACGCGGCCGTCGAATTTGCCGGTGCGACAATCCTCGGCGACTTTCTCGCGGACAAAGTCAGAAACTGTTTCAGTATTATCGGCAGCCATTAACGGCGTCTCCGTTCGCGTGTGGATTATCCATTGAATTCTATAACCAAAACCGTCGGTTTCGGACCCTTCATTAAACGCGAGACAGCGCCAATGTAATCCGTGACACGCACCGCTCGCGGCCCAGCAGTTCCAAACAATCAAACATCCCCGGACCGGCCGGCTTGCCGGTGACAGCGATCCGCAGTGCATGGATGATCCGGCCGATCTTTGTGTCCTGTTCTTCGACAAACGTCTTCAGCGCCGTCTCTAAGTTTGCTGCGTCAAACGGCTCCACAGTTTCCAAAATCGGCTGGAATTTTGTCAAGAGGTTTACGGCGTCCTCGGGCTTGGTGATTCGCTTGGCAAAAGCTTTTTCATCGTACTGAAGTGCGTCGTCAGCGACGAAAAACTCTTCATAATCCAGAATGTCGCTGAACACCTTCAATCGGTCCGCCACCGCGGCGATCAACCGGCCGACAAATTCTCGTGTTTCGTCGTCGGCAGGGTCCTCGATAGCCTTGGCAGCGGTCAAATACGGCAAACAGGCCTCGATCTTTTTCTCGTCCGACAGTTCGCCCATCCAGTGCGCCTGATAACTGAGCAATTTGTCGGGATCCAACCCCGCCGGGGATTTGATCACGCGGTCCAACGTGAAGTTGTCGACGATTGTTTTCCGCGACATGATTTCCGTTTTGTCGTCCAGCGACCACCCCAGCCGCGCGAGGCCGTTGACCATGGCGTCGGGCAGATAGCCCATCCGTTCGTAATACTCGACCATCACCGGGTCGAGACCAGCCGAGTCGCCCAGACCGATTTTCGGCAGGATCACGTCTCCCCGCTCGAACAGGCGTTTGAACTGAGGATTGTTGCGGTATTTATCGAGTTTGCGTTTGCTGAGTTTTTCTTTGGTCCCTGGAGCAGCGACATAGGGCACGTGGGCGAATTGCGGCGGGGTGTGGCCGAGCGCTTCGTGAATTCGCAGTTGAATCGGGGTGTTGGAAAGATGCTCTTCGGCGCGGATCACGTGCGAGATTTCTGCGTGGGAATCGTCAATCACTGTCGCAAAATTATAAAGCGGCGTCTGATCGGTCCGCATAATCACCGGATCGGAAATTAGCTTCGGGTCGAACTCCACGCGGCCACGGATTAGGTCGTCGATGACGATCGCCTCGTCGCGGGGCATCAAAAAACGTACGACGTAGGGCCGGTTTTCTTCGTGGTATTGCTGTAGCTGTGCATCAGTCAATTCCAACGACCGCCGTACATGCACATACTGCCGCTTCTCCGCCTCTGCAGCGGCGCGATCGGCGGCGATTTCTTCCGGGGTGGAATAGCAACGATAGGCCAAACCCTGTTCCAGCAGTCGTGCCGCAGCTGCTTGGTAGAGGTCGCCCCGTTGGGACTGGAAATAAGGACCGTGTGGGCCGCCGACTTCGACCCCTTCGTCCCAATCGAGTCCCAACCAGCGGAACGCGCGGAGAATCGGCCCGATCGCCGCATCCATATTGCGTTGCTGATCGGTATCATCGATTCGTAGAATGAATTGCCCCCCATTGTGCCGTGCCCACAGCCAATTGAATAAGGCAGTCCGCATGCCGCCAATATGCATATAACCGGTGGGACTGGGAGCAAAACGCGTACGGACAGCGGACATGGGGTTCTCAACGGGATAATTAGAGCCAGTTTCAAAACCGGGTTGCGCTCGTTCCGGAAACTTGCAGATCAGTCTCAGCGGGACGCGTCAGTGGGTTTTGAAACGATTTGTAATGGTCGGCGATCATAGAAATCCCTGAGCCAACGGGTCAACCCCCACCGAACAAACAGCAGCGGCAGTGTGTCCTAGCATCGGTTCCACGGCCAAAATCACCCCAGATGCATCCACAACATCCCGGATTCCTTGCAAACCACGGGCCTGATTGCGACGCTATAGACTAGTTGTCACTGCCGAAATCAACCCGTTTCCCGGAGAATCATGCTATGGCCGACGAAATCACCCGCCGGAAGTTTTTGGCCACCACCGCCACCACGGCCGCAGCCATCGCCGCTGCGTCGGAAGCAGCGGCATTTGCACCACAACCGGAACGAATACGCGTCGGACTAATCGGTTGCGGGGGAATTATGAGCAGCCATGTCCGCAGGATCGTGGCCCGCGGCCTGCCGGTGGAATTTACCCACTTGTGCGACGTCGACGACCACCAACCGGAACGGCGGGGGATTGCTAAGGCAATCAGCGGGTTTCAAAAACAGGAGCCCCAACGAACCCGAAATTTTGAAGAGGTGCTGGACGACAAAACCGTGCAAGCGGTCATCGTTGCCACGCCGCACCACCAGCATGCGCCAATTGCCCTGCCGGCCATGCAGGCCGGTAAAGATATCTACCTCGAAAAACCGGGATCGCACGTCTTTGCCGAAGGCCCGCTGTATATTGCCGCCGCCAAGAAATACAACGTCGTGTTCCAACACGGCTCTCAAATGCGATCCAGTCCGGTGACCGAAAGCGCGGGGGAACTGTTGGCATCGGGAATCCTCGGCGAAGTCAAAATGACCAAGGCTTGGAATTGCCAGAACCGAGAGGTTCGCAAACCAGTCGCTGACTCAAAACCGCCGGCCGGGGTCGATTACGACCGTTGGCTGGGACCGGCCCCGGAGCGGCCATTCAATGAAAACCGCTTCCATCAATATTGGCGGGTCTTTCGCGATTACGGCAACGGCGACATCGGCGACGATGGGATTCACGATATCGACATGGCCCGCTGGGGACTGGGCGTGACCACGCATCCCAATCGCATCACAGCACACGGCAGCACGATCGCCAAACGGGGAGACCGCGATTATCCTGACAACATGATGGT
Organism: Symmachiella macrocystis; assembly: GCF_007860075.1. NCBI lineage: Bacteria > Pseudomonadati > Planctomycetota > Planctomycetia > Planctomycetales > Planctomycetaceae > Symmachiella > Symmachiella macrocystis. Next base: position 406,155 of record NZ_SJPP01000001.1, on the reverse strand, counting down.
CGCCTTTCACTACGACGACGACAAAGTGCTGTTATATGAGGACCGGTTGTTCACGCCGTATGGCTATCGCGGCTTCGACAGCGGAAACACGTTTTACGGCACCGAAGGCTATATGATTTTTTCACGCCGCGGTTACTATCAGGTCTATCTGGGAGCGAAGGAAAAAGAGGGGCCGACCGTCCCCAAGGAAATCCGCGGCGGTGCCGGACGGGGATACGATGAACACATGGTCGATTTCCTGAAGTGCGTCCGCACGCGGGAGACAGCGATCTGTACGCCGGAAATCTCGCACCTCTCCTGTTCGCTAGTGCACCTGGGCGAAATCGCCTTTCGCGCGCAAGACGTAATCAACTTCGACCCGGCGACCGAAACGATCCAAGACAATCCCGCCGCAGCCAAACTGCTGACGAAAACCTACCGCGCCCCCTACGGGTTGCCTACGGATCTATAACAACGTATCCGGCAGGAGCCTCGCCCTCCCAAAAGAGCATCACATTTTTTGTTAAACGACATCACGAGTTCCCCACCTATGAGCCTTTTCCGTCCGAATATCGATCGCATTGACGGCTATGTCCCCGGCGAACAACCGCAGACTACCGATTGGGTGAAGTTGAACACCAACGAAAACCCCTATCCCCCCTCGCCGCGGGTTTTCGAAGCCATCCAAGCCGCGGCGACTGACCGCTTGCGACTCTATCCCGACCCGATCGCCACGGAGTTTCGTACGGTGGCGGCGGAGCTTTTCGGTGTCGATGCCGATTGGGTTTTGCCCGCCAACGGCAGTGACGAGAATCTGACGATCATCATCCGTTCCTTCGTCGACCCGGGCGAGTTAGTGGTCTCCCCCTATCCGAGTTACATCCTCTATGAAACGTTGGTTGATATTCAGGGAGGCCGCCATGAGCGGTTGCCCCTCAATGCCGATTGGTCGTGGGACATGCAGACTTGCCGGCTGTTGATTGAACAAGCCAAGCTGGCGCTGGTCCCCAATCCTAATTCCCCTTCGGGCAATCGATGGAGCTTAGACGAGATCGCGGAACTCATTCCGCCCCAGGGGATGTTCGTCCTCGATGAGGCATACGGCGATTTTCCCGACCAGCCGCATTGCGGAGAAATCTTTTCCCGTCATGCTGGCGAGCGGGTGATCGTCACGCGGTCGTTTAGCAAATCTTATTCACTGGCCGGCATCCGCATGGGCTTCGCCGTCGCTCATCCTGATGTCATCACCGGCATGCGGAAGGTCAAGGACAGCTACAACTGCGATGGCATCGCTTTGGCCGCTGCAACCGCCGCACTACGCGATCAACAATGGATGCTAGACAACACCGCCAAAATTCAACAAACGCGGGCGACCTTGTCTGCGACGTTGGTCGACCTCGGTTTCAATGTCGTTAACAGCCAAGCAAATTTCGTTTGGGCTACGCACCCGCAGCGTGAACACTGCGAAATCTTTGAAGCCCTCAAAGAGCGAAAAATTCTGGTGCGGTTTATGACCTACCCCGATGTCACCTACCAGGACAAACCGCTCACCGGATTGCGGATGACCATTGGCACTAATGAGCAAAACGAAATACTCTCGGCCGCCTTACGCGAAATCGTCTGACGACCCCATCCCTCGGCTTCGTCGGGGGGCAGGCCGCTGGATTCACGCGGCCACAACGTTTGTTCCGGTTATATCGCTCAAATCGCCGGCGAACCGGGGGCGAATTTCCCAGGCCCCTACCGCGGCGCAATTCGCTGTGATACTAATTAGAAGTCGTTTCTCTCTCGACCGGACATTTTTTCTTTTGACGATGAGTCCACCATGAGTCGCACCGCCACCATCGATCGCAAAACGGCCGAAACGCAGATCACGCTCACGCTGAATCTCGACGGCATGGGACAATCCAAAATTCAAACCGGCGTCGGTTTTTTTGACCACATGCTGACGCTGCTCGCACGGCACGGTTTGTTGGACTTGGAGATCGACTGCAACGGCGACCTAGAAGTCGACCAACACCACACGGTCGAGGATGTGGGCATCTGCTTGGGGCTAGCGATCGCTGAAGCGTTGGGAGACAAACAGGGCATCACCCGCTATGGCGGCAAGACATTGCCCATGGAAGAGACGTTGATTACCTCAGCCGTCGATTTGAGCGGACGGGCGTGGTTTGTCTACAAGGTCGAATTTCCCACGGAGAAAATCGGCGAGTTCGATTCGCAATTGGTCGAGGACTTTTGGCAAGCGGTCTCGGCCAACGCCAAGATGAACCTGCACTTGGTCCTGCACCACGGCCGCAACAGCCACCACATCTCAGAAGGCATCTTCAAAACCACCGCCCGCGCCTTGCGCGAAGCGGTCAGCATCGATCCCCGCGAAACCTCGGTCCCCTCGACCAAAGGCTCGCTGTAGCTGCGCAGTTTCAGCGGCTTGGGTTCAGGGATCTTAGCCACAGATTAACACGAATCGAACACGGATAAAAAAAGATGGGTTCCGTGGCGCTTCTTGGTTATCTCCAAAATTCGTCTGTCGACCGACGCTGATTTGGCAGCTGTTAAGAGACCTAAAATAGCCAACTTTATCCGTGTTTCATCGGTGTTAATCCGTGCCTCACGATTTTGAAATGCACGTCACTGCTGCTAATGGCCGTAGGAGTGCTTTTCGTCGTCTCCGCGCGTATTCCAGGCGTCGCCAGGGATCGGATCTTCGACCGAGAAGAGATAGTGATCGCTACTGGGGCCTTCGCCGCGGTTGAGTAGATGACCGGATTCACATCCGACCACAGAACCAAACATCAACGCTGCAAGCGCGCAGAGAGGCAGACATTGCCGAATTCGCATGAGATTTTTCTCCTTGCCGAGGAAGTCCGGCGACAAGAATTGAGAGATGAAATGTAGAGTTGAGAGAGCGCGGATTCTATCGGCCACTGCCTAATGTGCCAAGACCAATCGCCGCCGTCTACATTCCATCCCGAAACGCGGCATGGCATTGTGAGCAGTGGTTTTGCAACCGCTGCATCAGTTTGGCTGAATCTTCAATCAACGTCTGGGAACGGTCTTTCGCCAACGCGCTGAGACGTCTGCTCAGCGTCGTGGCTGTCTCGTTCGCGGCGGACAATTGACGCAGATAGTCACCACATAGTTGTTTACTATTTTCGTTGCGGGCTAGTTCGCGAAAATGTTCGGCCAATTGCAACGCCTCTTGATCCGGCACGACATCGGGATGGTTGGGTAATGCACGGAAACCATGCTTTTGGATTTCCTTAAGCCGTTCCCAACAGGCATTAATCGTCACCATCGCTTCGACGGTGGTGGATAGCTGGGCAGTTTCAGGAAAGTCAGTCGGCACCTTGGCCAGGTCGTCTTTGGAGGGCATTTGAAACTCGCGGACGACGCGAAACAGTCCCGCATATTTGGGCGAGGTCTCCGCCTCCTGTAACCAGGCGAGGGCCGTCTCGTCATCCCATTTTTCCGTTGCCCGACAACAGATTGCTGCGGCAGCGGGACCACGGTGGCGGCCGTGATGACAATGCACGAAGACCGGACCATCAAGCGTTTGCGCCGCTTTGACAATTTGCAACATCCGTTGCGATTCGACGCCATCGTAACCAATCGGCAAATGCACATACCGCAGCCCGTGTTTGCGAGCAGCTGATACATCCGGCTTTGTCCCATCCACACTGATGATGGTTTTGACGCCAAGCTTTTTCAATTCACGAAACGCCGCCTCTCCCTCAGGTTGTGCCCCGCTCAGGAACTTGGGAGACAGCCGATGCAACCGGTCAATGGTCGGCGATTGAATGGACTCGGGGAATTCCTCGCCGTGACAAGTCACAGAATAGCCCAACAAACAAACCAGCAACCCAATCACCGGCACACACAACCACGCCCGGTTTCTTGCAAAAATGGCCTCGCACCAAAGCGTGGAAATCATCATCGAGCGCCTCTCCCTAACTTTCCGGCCACTGGCTACTAGCCACCTATCAACACGCAGCCACCATTGTCATGTCCAATTCCATTACTGCAATGGCATCTTCAATGGCTGCCAACAGATTCTCCACATCAGCGGGGAACATGTGTCCAATGGTGCCGATGCGAAAACAATTGACGTCGCCCAATTTGCCGGGATAGATAATGCTGCCCCGTTCTTTGAGCACATTATAAAACGTGTCGAAATCGAACTTTGGATCCGCGGGGTAATGAAATGTCGAGATGATGCAGCTTTGTTGTTCCGGCTGCAGGTATTCACGAAAACCGAGCCGCCGCATACCGGCGATCAGCGTGCAGCGATTCTCCTCATACCGAGTCGCACGACCCGCCATGCCGCCCTCAGCCTCAAGTTCGACCAACGCCTGTTCTAACGCCAAAAAACTATGTGTCGGTGGGGAGTAGCGAAACCGACCATGCGTTTCAAACGCTTGCCATTGGTCGAGTAAGTCCAGACACAAACTGCGGGCATGGCCTTCGCTCGCTTCCAAGACCGCGCGCCGCGCTAGTACAAACGAGAACCCCGGCACGCCTTGCAGGCATTTGTTGGCCGATGAAATCAAATAGTCGATCTGGCAGGCCGGTAAATCGATTGGTAACGCGCCAAAGGAACTCATGGCATCGACGGTATAAATCCGCCCCGCCGCAGCGACGATCTTGCCGATTTCTTCGATCGGATTCACGATCCCCGTCGTCGTTTCGCAATGCACGACGATCACGTTCGTAATATCCGCATCATCGGCCAAGGTTTGCCGCAATTGCTCGATATCGGGAATTTCATTTTCCTCAGAATGCAGCACCACTTGATCGATTTTCAAATGCTGCGCCATTTTGGCAATCCGCTCGCCATAGGCCCCGTTGACCAGCGATAACATTTTTCCGCCGGGCGGAACGCTGCTCCCGATCGCCGCTTCGACGCCAAACGAGCCGCTTCCCTGGAGAGGAATCGCTTCGTAACCCGCTACTTTCGAGACACCGGCGAGCGTCAGCAGTTGGTTTCGAATCCGCTGCACAATGTCAATAAATTCCTGGTCCCACGACCCCACATCGCGCAACATCGCCTGCTTAACCGTCGGACTCGTTGACAACGGCCCGGGCGTAAAGAGGACTTTATCGGGAGGGGAGGTTGGTGTTGAATTCATGAATCTAGTTTTCCAAGAAGAGTGATCCTGACCACCGGACATTTTGTCTAAATCGCTTGCCAATTACGACCGCAAGCGGTCAGTTTGGGAAAACTTCAGCCGTTCAAAAGAGGCTTGAGGCTTGAGGGGACAGGCGTGAGGTTGTGGTGGGAGAGCCAGGAACGGTGCGAACGTCTCTCTGGCCACTGGCCACTTAGCCTAAAAGGGCAGCGAAAACGTCTTCACGTTCGACATACACTTCATCGCCTCGATAACCCCCTCTTTAATGCCCAGGCCGGAATCTTTGACGCCGCCGAAGGGAGAGCACTCGATACGATAGCCGGGGACTTCGTTGATGTTGACCGTGCCGGTACGAATGCCTTTAACGGCTCGCAGCGCATGGTCCAGGCTGTCGGTGACGACGCCCGAGGACAAACCGAAATCGGTCGCGTTGGCCAATTCGATCGCATCATCGATGTCACGGACCGACATGATTGGCGCCAAGGGGCCGAACGATTCACAGACCACCATCTCCGCATCGCGAGGCACGTCAGCAATGACCGTTGGCGATAACTGAGCACCGCGCCGCTCGCCACCCAGCAGCACCTTGGCCCCGGCAGCGACCGCATCGTTGACGACCGACTCCAATCGCATTGCCGCCGCTTCGTCAATCACCGTCCCCACACGCGTCTGTTCCTCGGCGGGATCGCCGACAACATACTCCGCCGCCCGTTCCACGAATCGCTGTGTGAATTCGGCAAGGATATTCTCGTGCACCAACAACCGTTTGACGGCTGTGCACCGTTGGCCGGAATTGCGGAAACAGCCCTCGGCCGCCAAATGAACGGCCAAGTCCATGTCGGCATCATCAAGAATGATCAGCGGCGAGTTTCCGCCCAATTCTAAAACGACCTTTTTGTATCCGGCTTCGTGGGCGATCTGTTTACCAATGTTGACGCTACCGGTGAAGGTGACCAACTCCACGCGGGGATCAGTCACCATGGTTTTCGCCACTTCGTCCAACGGACCCAGCAGCACGCTCAACATCCAGCCGGGTAACCCCGCCTCGTAGAGCAGCTCCGCGCAGCGAATGGCGGTCAGTGGGGTTTTTTCCGATGGCTTGAGCAAGACCGGTGCGCCGGCGGCAATTGCCGGTGCCAATTTGTGGACGACCTGATTCAGTGGATGATTAAAAGGCGTGATCGCTGAGATCAATTTCACCGGTTCGCGCAGCGTAAATATCTTCCTTGCCTTGCCGGTCGGCGAGACGTCGCAGGAGAAAATTTGCCCGTCATCCTTCAGCGCTTCCATGGCGGCGAATTGAAACACATCGCTCGCCCGGCCCACTTCGTAGCGTGTTTCCTGCAGGCAGATTCCCGATTCGGCACAGATCAACCGCGCAAAGGCATCGCTGCGTTCCAGCAGCAGATCGCGGGCCGCGTTGAGAATCTCGTACCGCCGATACCGTGACAACGGCTCGCCCCCCTCCAGTGCCGCTTGGATCGCCTGCTCTGTCTCAGCAGGTGTGACCTGTGCAACCTGGGCGATGACTTCGTTGTTGTAGGGATTCGTAACGTCAAAAGTCGTGCTTGATGCAACGGCCTTGCCGGCGACGAAGCAGGGGAATATATCGTCCAAAATACTGCGCACCTATCAGAATTCAGCTTGGATGAAGCCAGTCGGCTATGGATTCGATGACGGTACAGGATTCACGCGCACCGTATATAAAAATAAAATCTTACCACTCGGTAAAACTATTCCGCCTTTGATTCGGCGGTTGATTCAACTGCTGCTTCCGCGGCCGGTTCCAGTACGTAACCTTCAATCGGATCAGCCGTGTCGGAGGACCATTCGCCGTCCGGTCCTAACTCACCGCTGGTTTCCAAGGAGAAGGAAATGTCGAGCGTCTTGCCCAACTCGACGATTGGCTTGCCATTTTCGTCGACCAGGAATCCCTTCATCGGAAAACAGATCTCGGCTTCATGCTCGTCTCTAGAAATCGCTCCGGTCACAATCCCGTGCACGATCGGTCCTTTATCGAGCACAAAGGTAATCGTGTCGTCCTTGTGGTAGACCCACTGCGTGTATTTTTTGTAGGTCCCCGGTTTCAGCCGCATGAATCCCGCGGGATACGGCCCATCCTTGCCCTTCACGTATTTCCCCGACGATTGCTCCAAAAATGCTTCCTGCAACTCGGCATCGTCGAGGCAACAGTGATTTAAATAGGGAGCCGCATTGAATTCGCCGTTGTACCATTCGACTTCGCAATTCACATCGTAGCCCCGCGACGTGGGATAGTAGCCCCCCTCGTGCAGCCAATATCCAGTTTCGTCGTTGTTGTCGACGTCGATCGTCAAGATGGCATAAAACCGCCCGGCAACGCGTACCTTCTGGCCTTTGCCCCTCCCGCGACCGCGTCGGCGACGCGTGTTGACCGGTCCGGTCGCACCGCGCTGCGTCCGGCCGAATTTTCCGGTTGTTTTGAAATAGGCATACAGATTCTCCGCATCGTGCGTGAATTTGAATTCGATCAAATCCGCGCCAGGATTCCGCACCGTCTTGGGTTTGTAGTCTTTGGTTTCTCCATCGGTATCGTGGCAGTCATACGCTGGATCCGTGTATTTGGGCAATTTGGCCCAGTCCAGAAATTTGCCGTCGATTTTGATTTCCGACGGCGGCGCAGCAACGCTCGTGATCGCCCCGCCCAAGGTCAGCATGATCACCGGCAAGATTAAGCTGCTCATTCGAATAAGTCGCGTGCTCATCGATCCCAAGTTCCTCGCTTGCAAACTCTTCACAGCGTAAAAAAGTCACACACCGGACATCAAACCGGCAACCCACAATTGTAACAGCCCACGCAACCTACGTATCTAGGCTCGGGCGGGTTTCACCGGTATTTCACCGTCAGATCATTGGTCTCTTCAATCCGCCACATCTCAAGCCTGTCGTCTCAAGCCTCAGCCCCCGTCCCATTGACGGCAAAATCGAACACGTCGAAATTTCGCGGATCGCCACTCGCCTTGCGGCGGTACGTATCGTTCAATGGCTCCGAGACCAGCAGCGGGACCATCTCCTCGTACCGGCCGCCATGCGAGCGGAGTCCGCTGGCCACCGCTTTGAGGTCATGGTGCCCCGGTGAGCGGCCCAACACAACGTCCCGTCCCGACAACACAACTAAATCGCCGATCCGGTCGGGGGCCAGTTCCAATTTTCGGACCGCCGAAGCCCGGCAATGGACTTCCGTAATTCCATCGATTTCCATCAGGCGAGAAATTACCGGATCAGTCCGCACCGAATCGGGCAGATGTACCATGGCCAATGACCCCAACGCCCCGTGATGCGCGACGTAGGGATCGGTGATCGGTAGAATGACCTTGATGTTTGCATCGAATTCTTCGGTCAACAGCGGTTCGAGGTAAATCACATTCGGGCTGCCGTCGGTTTTTTGTTTGGCGTTCATACCATGATCGGCGGTCGCCGCTACGATCGCCCCGGCGTCGAGTAGCCGTCCGATCTCCCGGTCGATCCCCGCATGGAACTCCAATGATTCTTCTTGCCAGGGATCAAACTTGTGTTGCATAAAGTCAGTCAGCGACAGATACAAAAAATCCGCCCGCCCCTGTTCGACCAATGCCGCTCCTGCTTGGAGCACATATAAACTGGCGTCGCCGCTATAAATCTCCGGCGTGGGGGCACCAACCAGTTCTTCGACGTCGTCGATGCCGTGCGTGGCCATTTGGGCTTCGTTTGCCTTCTCCGCCGAAAAAGCGATGCCCGTTAAGTTGTGCGACAGTATGTCCCGCAGTTTCTCTTTGGCCGTGACCATCGCGACCTTGCGTCCGGCGTTGGCCGCAGCGGCCAGAATCGTTTCGGCCCGTAGATATTTGGCCGAATTCATCATCACCTCTTCACCGGTATCGGGATCGAGGAAGAAGTTGCCGCAAATCCCATGCACCGCCGGCGTCACGCCAGTGCAGATGGATGAGTTATTCACGTTTGTGAACGACGGCAACGCCCCGCGGGCCAGCCCGCGATATCCCTCACCGGCAATCCGCGCCACGTTTGGCATGCGGCCTTTGGCGATCGAGATACTGAGATATTCGTCCGCACAGCCGTCGATACAAATCACCACGATCGGCCGCGCAGGCGGGCGATAGGTGCGGTCATTGATGGTAAATTCTTGGGTGGAGATGTCGCCGGATGTGGTCATGTGTCCCTGTCGTTTTCCATTCAATCACAAGCATATTTCAGTGGCGATTCGCCACCAAAATCAAATCTCAAACACAAACCACCACCCTAACGCCCCCCGCCGATCAAGGCAATCCTCGCCCTAAGTCCTTCGCCACCCGGTTCTATGTATGAGATTTACAACGTTCCATCATTTTCTTTTTTTTCGTGTCATTCGCGTTTTTCGTGGTTCTTCCGTCTGCATCCATCGAAACCATGCGCCCAACACTCAAGCATCACTCCACCGCCACCAACGTCCGGCCAGCGACTTCGCCGCGCAAGATTTTTTGCAACGAAGGTTCGATGTCGGCCAATGGTACCGTTTCGGTGAAATCCGCTAGCTTGTCCAACCGCCATTCGCCGCCGAGTTTCTCCCACAACTTCAAACGCAAATCTCGCGGATACCATCCCGAGTCGATCCCCACCAACACCGCACCGCGGAGAATGAACGGAAACACGGTCATATTCAATTTCGGCCCCGCCACCAAACCGCAACAGGTCACGCAGCCGCGTAGGTCGGTCGCTCGCAGGATCGACGTCAGCATGTCGCCTCCAACACAATCAACAGCCCCTGCCCAACGTGCGGACAACAGCGGCCGCGAACTGTCATCCAAAATCTCCTCCCGACCGACGACCTCCGTGGCACCAAATTCCTTGAGCTGCGCGTGCATGCTTTCTTTGCCGGTAACAGCCACGACTTGATAGCCCAGTTGGGCCAACAGCATCACAGCAATGCAGCCCACGCCGCCCGTCGCTCCGGTAACTACAATCTTTCCGCTCGCCGGTTCGATACCGTGATCAACGATCGCTTGCACCGACATCGCCGCAGTGAACCCCGCCGTGCCGTAGTGCATTGCTGATTCCAACGTGAGTCCGTCCGGTAACGGAATCACCCACTCGGCCGGCACGCGAATGTACTCCGCCCAGCCGCCCCATTGGCCGGCGCCCAGGTCATAGCCGGTGACAATCACCGGTTGTCCGGCCTGAAAATCGGCATGGCTGCTTTCGGCGACTGTCCCGGCCGCATCGATCCCCGGCACGTGCGGATATTTCTTCGCCACCCCCGGCTGCCCCGTCGCCGCCAGCCCATCTTTGAAATTCAAAGAGGACCATTGCACGCGGATCAACACCTCTCCCTCCGGCAAAGCCGCCAACGGCCGCCGCGTCATCCCAGCACGGACGGTACCGTCTTCGTCTTTTTCCACAAGATAACAGGCGAATTGTTCGGTCGACATGGGTTGGCTCCGATACGTTTATAAGCTGAGGGCGAAGGACTGTCATATTTGGCTCGTGTTCAGTGTGGCTTGTCCAACGTACGGGCCATGTTCTCTGGCAACTGATCTACCGGCCACTCGCCACTGCCTGCCGCTGTTGTACCTCACCACCACATCGGTCGCAATCACTTCAGCGACTCGTTAGCATGCACGAAGACCCATTTATTGCGGAGATTCTCGATGAAACCACTCGCCCTGTGCTTGCTCGCCCTATTTGCATTGCCGGTTAATGCCCAGGCCAAGCCGCCCAATGTCGTGATGATCATCTCCGACGACCAGGCCTGGACCGATTTTGGATTCATGGGGCACCGGGACATCAAAACGCCCAATTTGGACCAACTGGCGCGCGAAAGTGCGGTCTTCACTCGCGGTTACGTCCCGGCCAGTTTGTGCCGGCCTTCACTAGCGACAATGATCACCGGGCTGTATCCGCATCAACACAAAATCTCCGGCAACGATCCCCCCAAAGGGACCGATCGCCAGTTGATGCTCAAGCATATTCAAAACGCCCCCACATTGCCGCGGCTGTTGGGAAAACAAGGGTACCGCAGCCACCAGAGCGGCAAATGGTGGGAAGGCAATTACCGGTTGGGCGGATTCACCGCCGGCATGACGCATGGCGACCCCAAACATGGTGGGCGGCACGGCGATGATGGACTGAAAATCGGTCGGCAGGGGATGGAGCCGATATTTGATTTCATTCGCGAATCGAATGACGAACCGTTTTTTTTATGGTACGCCCCATTCTTGCCGCACAGCCCCCACAATCCTCCCGAGAGGCTGCTCAAGAAATACGAAAAACCAGGCCGCTCAATACACGTTGCTCGCTATTACGCAATGTGTGAATGGTTCGACGAAACTTGCGGAGAGCTGTTGGATTTCCTCGATAAGAACAATCTTGCCGACGACACGCTGGTCGTCTTCGTCACCGATAACGGTTGGATCCAGAGCACCGATTCGCGGCGCTACGCACCCAAAAGCAAACGCTCGCAGTACGACGGAGGAGTTCGCACGCCGATCATGTTGTGTTGGCCGGGGAAAATCGCTCCTGGTGAGAATACCACCTTGGCCAGCAGCATTGACTTGGCGCCCACAATCCTCAAAGCGTGCGGCATCGATCCGCCAACGTCAATGCCGGGAATCGATTTGGTCTCGGTCGCGGCGGGCCATCCGACGAAAAGAACTGCGATTCACGGCGAAATCTTCGCACATGACATCGCCGACATCGACAGCCCCCGCGCGAGTTTGCTATACCGTTGGGTCATTCAAGGGCACTGGAAATTGATCGTTCCCGCGGACGAGTCCGCCGGGGTTGAACTCTACGATCTGGATGCTGATCCGCATGAAACAAAAAATCTCGCGGCGGATCACGCCGACAAAGTTCGCGAACTGACTGCGAACATCAATGATTGGTGGGCGGCCCAATAATGGGCGACGGACCACAACACTAAAACTTATCCTCACAAGGGAAGACTCATGAAAACCGCGACCATCGTCACAAACAAAGGCACCATCACGTTGGAACTGTACGACGACAAGGTTCCCAACACCGTCGCTAACTTTGAAAAACTAGCCGGCGAAGGGTTCTACGACGGCTTGAAATTCCATCGTGTGATCGAGGATTTCATGATCCAAACCGGGTGTCCGCAAGGCACGGGCACCGGCGACGCCGGATACAAATTCGACGATGAATTTCACGCCGATCTCAAACACGACGGTCCCGGCGTCCTGTCGATGGCCAATGCCGGTCCGAACACGAACGGTTCTCAATTCTTCATCACCCACGTCGAGACCTCATGGTTGGACGGCAAGCACTCTGTCTTTGGCCGCGTGACGGAGGGGCAGGATGTTGTGAACTCGATTGAACAAGGGGACAAAATGGAGAAGGTCTCCGTCGCGTAGTCCCAACTGTGGACGACGTTTATTCCGTCACATCCTCGTCGGCCAATTCTTTGGACAATTGGTCAGCGACCAATTGAAACACCGCCGCCTGTGGGCCACCGATTTCGGCCAACAGGCGGTGGCATTCGATGGCGTGCAAGGTGAAGTCGCGCGAACTGGCCGGAGGCGTGGGGATCGGTGAGCGGTTTCCTGAACACTCCGGCGCGCGGTCGGTCAGTTTGAGAATCAAATCCAATCGTGCCGAAACCAGTAGCCGAGCGCGCGATTCTCGTGATGCTGCTACGATGAATCGTGGCCGCTCCGTCACAGAATACTTTTTGTGCAGCGAAATCAGGCCGCCCAAAAACGTACTGTCCATGTATTCGCAGCCATCGGTGCAGACGACCAACGCCGGTTCTTCCGCATGATCGAGCAGTTGTGTTACGAACGTGTGAAAGGCGGGGCCTTCGTTCATCGTCGCCCGACCCTCTAAAAACACGACGTAGCCAGCATCCGATCGCGCCACCGTCAAAGTCGAGGGGTCTGTCATGATCAGGCTTCTCCAGGAACACGAGCAATCGTTGCCGTGTTAGACATCATGACAAATTTCGAGCGACCGGCCAAGGTGACTTGTGCGAACTTCCCCGGAAATTCCAGCAAATCCGGCCGGGAGTAGGAAACCTTACTCCTGCTCTTGAGTGGCATCGGCCGCAGCCGGTTTGGGCTCCTCAGCAGGTTTCGCTTCGTCGTCCGGTTTTTCTTCTTTCGCCGGTTCCTCGATCTCATCCAGAAATTTTAGGTCGACGATGGCTGATTGCAGCACCTCTTTGGTCTTGTTGTTCTGCACAAAAGCAGCGAGTTTCAGTCTCACCGGTCCGATGGGATAAATACCATACTTGAATTCTTCTCCAAGCAGGTTGCTACGCATCTCTTCGTACGATTGCAGTTCGTCAAGCAATTGTTGACGGTAGTCTTCCAGCAAGAGCTCCGTTTGAAATGCCAATTTCCCATCTTGGGGAGCAATGCCCTCGGCTCCGCCCGGCATAATACGCACGAGATTTTCATGCAACAGCACACCGCTGGGTGTCTCGACTGCGACCTCTTCCTCCACCAACACCAACCGCAATCGAATGTCGTCTTCAAATTCTGAAGCCGACAATGCCTGGACGTCAATCTTCATCCTGTCTTCTTCGACCGTTGTGTTGAGTTTTAATTCGATGTCGACGGTCTCTACCAAGATCGGTTCCACCAATTCACGCAGGTATTTATAGATTGTTGCAGCATGTGTCAAACGCCCAGGCTCCACATTCACCTGCTTGCCATCGATATACATCAAAGGCACGACTCTTGAATTGTAATAGTTGAGTCGCTCCTTACATTGCGGACCAGCCATGGGGTCTGGCTCTTCCGTGGGCAAATGGTAACGTAGTGCCACGAGTTCTGACGGGCCAAAAGCGTGTGTCAAACCCGTCACAGCAACATCAATTCCCACACCGAGAGGAGCATCGGCCGTGGTGAAAAATTCCAATAACACCACGCGGTTTTGAGTCCCTGGTTTCGGCGGCCGCGGTTCCATTTGATCGCTCACAAAACTACGAATGCCATTGTGATAGGCTTTGAGAATGTGTCCGACAAACGCAGCTTGATCGCCGGCGTCTGAGCTATGCTTATCCCATAATTCCTGCAATTTTTTAGTCACAGGAGTGTATCCGGGCTGCCCTTCAAAAGTTTGATCCAGCGATTGCTTCATATTGGGCAAGCAGGCCAGTTCCGAATAGATCTGTAGTGCGCCGGCAAACTCTCCGCGAGACTCCAGCATCTCGGCTGCGTAGTAGGCGCCGAGCGGTTCGAACGGATGCAATTTATGAAATGCGTTCATTCGCTGCGAAGCCTCATCCAATTCGCCCATTTCTTGGTACATCAATGCTGCATGAAACGGAACCAATATCGTCCAAGTCTGCGGAGACGTGTCGGACAAAAACGCTTCGGCCTCAAGGAGGTACTTCAACGCCAACTGTGGATGTTTCTTCTGTTCGGCGATTGAGACGCCGGCATCGACAACCGCTTGTCGCCGCATCAGTTCACCCCAATATTCGGCGTTGTCGATGTAAGATTTTGCCAGCGCATCGATTTCTTCTTCCTTCAAACCTCGACCGGTTTCGGACTTCAACATCCTCATAAAAGTGTCCATCGCCAATGGACTCTCCGGAAAATCCTTGGTGAATTGTTTGTTCGCTGCAAATTCGTCTTCGGCGATGGTTGACTGGCTAAATTCATTCAATCCTAAGGAGGGTTTCACTCCGCCGGTTTGGGCCATCGCTTTTGCTGCTGTAGCTCGCAACTTGCCGGGACGTGCCGCATTCTTATCGGCGATGAAATTTCCGATCACTTTTCCGTCACGCAATCTACCTGTAAATACATAGGTGTGTTCAAAGGAGGAGTTCACAGGCAACACTACGACTCTTAGAGTTAAGATTCCGTCGGTGACTGCGATTGATTCAACGTGCACCGACTGGTTTTGGTTGTTGAAATCCACCACTTCGGCTGACACTTTGCCATCTTGATCTCTGATGTCCAAAACCCAAAAGGGAATATCGCGCCCTTGGATCGAAACCATTGCGACCCAACGACCGTTCAGCGAGGTCCGGTTGGCAATCATGGCATCTGGGGAGGAGGGATAGCGGTCGACCAATCCGATTAAGTCGGTCAGTAGAACCGTGTCGGCTGGTTGGTCCTCCTCAACCGGCAGGACCACCTCGCCTGATTTGTAGGGCAGAACGGAACTTCCGACGTAAGTCCATCCAGCTGCGTCATCGAGGCTCGGTTGCAACAAAATCAGATATTGTTGTCCCTCGTCAAACAGCACAGTGCTCAACGCTCCATCGTGGTCCACGACGACCGTTTCCTCTTTTCGTCCTCGGCCCCGCAACGCGCGATCGATTGATACCGTCACGCTGCCTGCCTCCCGCAGATCTGCCGTCTCCTGGGCGGTGGCGATGAGAACTCGCTTAGCGCGTGGCAACAAATCGGCCAATGGGGGTTCACTGCCATGCAATAGATCCGCAAAGTTGCCAAGCGTAACCATCGCGACAAACAGCGAAAACAACAATCGTGAAAACATCACTTGATTCCTAAAACTAGATCACCGTGAGAACTTGGGTCGGGTATTCAAACTGACTACGCAATATTCCGCCTGATCGTTGGCAAAATCGTGGTCGGGCGAATCCTCGGCACTGGCTTGGTCGATTAACCATTAGCCACCATCATAAACCACGAGCGCCGCCCTGCACAGCGTGGCCGCTACGGTCAAAACCTACAGTAACCCAGCCCCCATTCGGCCCTGATCGCAGCTGCAGCCTTGGTAAAACGGCAGAGAAATTCCGGTGTGATTACGAGTGAAAATAGGCGGCAATTGACGATTCTTCAGGACGGATCGTCCCTGCGCCGCGAATTGAATTTCTCAACGGCATATCGACCGACATTAAAATCTGGTAGAAAAATGGTAATTGAGCACACGGAGACACGCGGTCGGTCAAGGAGTAGGCCAGCAACTTAGACGTCGTGACGAGGGGGATTCAGCGCCAGAATGCCTTGGTTTGTTAGAACGCGAGGTTGCGAGGCGTGTCAGCCGGTGCAGCGACAAATGAATCAGCCGGCAACAACAAAGCCCTTCAGATTTGAGACCCTTTGATGAAAAACATCATCTCCTTAATCCTCGGCGGTGGCCGTGGAACGCGACTGTTTCCCCTGACCAAATATCGCTCCAAACCGGCGGTCCCCTTCGCTGCGAAATATCGCCTGATCGATATTCCGATCTCCAATTGCCTCAATAGCGGTTTGAATCAGGTTTATATCCTCACGCAATTCCTTAGCGTGAGTCTGCATCGCCATATCACCTCGACCTACAAATTCGACACATTCGCCGCTGGTTTTGTCGAAGCCCTGGCCGCGCAACAAACCCTGGATAGCACCGATTGGTATCAAGGAACCGCCGACGCAGTACGGCAAAATCTGCGATATATCCAACAGCGGGGGATCGAATATGTGCTCATCCTCTCCGGCGATCAGTTGTACCGCATGGATTACCGTGACATGATCAAAACCCATATGGATAACGATGCCGATGTGACCATCGGCACGTTGCCGGTACCGCGGGAGGACGTGAGTGGCTTTGGAGTGGTGAAGTTGGATGAAAACGGCCGAGTCGTCGAATTCGCCGAGAAACCTCAAACCGAAGAAGATATCAATCATTATCGGACTTCGCCGGAATGGTTGCGCAGCCGTGGATTAGAACCGCGCGGACGCGAACATCTCGCCAGCATGGGCATCTATCTTTTCCGCCGCGACGTCCTCGTCGACTTGCTGACTCGATACGAACATACCGATTTCGGCAAAGAGGTCTTCCCCAGTTCTATCGCCAGTCACCACGTGCAATCGCACCTCTTTGACGGTTATTGGGAAGATGTTGGAACCATTCGCTCCTTCATGAAAGCCAACCTGGATCTCACCACTGAAAACCCGCCCATGGCGCTCGACACTGAAGAGTTCCGCATTTTTACGCGGCCGCGCTACCTGCCCCCCACGCGAATGGCGGGTGCAATGATCACAGACAGCCTGATCGCCGACGGCTGCACGATCGGTTCAGGAACCGTTATCGAAAACTCCGTCATCGGCGTCCGTTGCCGTATCGGACGGGATGTGACCATCCGCGATTCCGTAGTCATCGGCGCGGACTACTATGAATCCGACCAAGAGTTTCAGCGAAAATCGCCGACTACACCCGCCGTCGGTATCGGCGAACGGAGTGTCATTCAAGGGGCCATCATCGATAAAAATTGCCGCATCGGTCGGGACGTCCGCATCATCAACGACTCTGTCACCGAACAAAAAGAGCGAGATAACGTGACAATCTGTGACGGCATCGTCGTTTGCGCCAAAAATACCGTCCTTGCCGACGGTTGGAAGCTAGGGCCTTAACGGGAACACACCGTAGACCTTTGTGTTTCACCGCCGACCGTCTCAACCATTGACGTGCGCCTGGGGCTCCCCCCGACTCTGGCCACAGTCTTCCCGCTCTATTTCTGCTCCCCACCGGCCGCTGTCGCTTCAACCCGCGGTTGTCCCAGGCTCTGTAAATACCGGTACAAATCCGCCAATTCCCCTGGCTGCAAATCCTTGAGCAACCCCGCCGGCATCAGCGATGTATTCACCAGACGTTGCGACTCGATATCCGTCGCTTCGATCCGATACGTCTGATTCAGACCGTTACGCAGTGTGACGCCATCCACGGAATGGTAGACAACCAATCCGGTGAAGAGTTTGCCGGATTTGGTCTCCACCACAGTCGTCTGATAGCGGGACGATACGTCACGATTGGGTTGTGTGATCGCCACAAACAAATCGTCGCGGGAAAAACGCCGCGCCACGCCTGCCAAGTCGGGACCAACCGATTTAGCTCCGCTGTGGCATTGGCTGCACGAACGTGCCTTAAAGATCTCAGCACCTCGAGCGGCATCCCCCGCCTCCCAATCCACCGCAGCGAGGCGCTCACGAAGCTGCGCCGCATCTTCTTCGTTGCCGCCGGTCAATTCGGTGGCGCGATCAGGAAATGTATTGGCCGCCCATTGCGTCCATTGATCGATCACCCCCTGCTGAGGGATCGCACCGCTATCACCAAATGCAAAACCAAAGTCCTGCTTCGTATCACGCCGCAACAAACGGATCGCTCGTTCTCGCAGGCGATAATCTTGCTTCGTGCCCTGCAAGCGTCGCAGCACACGCACTAAAGGCACCACTTCATCGGCCGATAATTCCGCCGGCAATTGCTCCAGTGCTGCCAGCGAAGAACTGATCACCTCAAATTGCGGCGACTCCAATCCGATCAGAAACTTCGAACGATCTTCGGCCTGTGGATCTTGGGACAAGGCCATCGTCACCGCTTCACTGAGCGGCATCTGTTCGTACAACTCCCGCAGATAACTCCGCGTTTCATCGTTCATCACATTCGCGATGGCGAAGACCACGTCGTTGTTCCAGGCATAATCCTCATCCGCGTTGACAGCCTGTAGCAACCGCTCGACCGCCCGCGGTATTTCTTTTTTACTCAAACCGTTCATGAACACCATATGCCCCGGATGCCCAAATTTGTCTTGCTCGATCAACTCGGCCGGCAATTCCGTATCGAGTTCCACCAATTGCAGATACATCTCGCGTATACGATCGGTCCAGTTCGTGTCTTCTTTCCAATCGCGCGCGGTCATCTTCGGCTCAATCTCCACCAGCGCCTTGGCAATGGCGGCCCGCTGTGTAGAATTTCGCGCGACCGGAATACGGCCGGCGATGAGCAAATGATGAATATCATCCGTCGGGCTCGACTCATCCGTAATCTGCGCGAGCACCTTGTTGAGCACGTCGGGATTGTAGGAGGTCAATACGGCAATCAACCGGCCCAACTCGTGGTCCAATACTTTATCCCCCGTAGGAAAAAGTTCGGCCAACACCGTGCGGGCGTCGTCGAGTTGCCGTTCTAGCGGCTCGATGTCCTCAGCGGCGGTATAACCCGACATCGCTGCCGGCACACCACGGCGTTGCGCCAATCCACCCAAACCAAGTTGCATAAGCCGTGTCGCGCGGATTTTTAATTCTGCCGGGTGGTCGCCTTTGAGCGCCAGTTGCGCCGCCCGGACCGCATACAGACTAATCCGAGTTTGCGCCGGATCACGGCGAAACAAAAAGCCAGCCGTGTTGGAAATAATGCCCGACCATCCCAATTGCGGGACCGCTTTCCCCAGCGCGCGAAACGTGGCATCGTCCAACTCACCCACAGCCCGCATTGCCGCATGCCGTACAAACCGATCCCGGTCCACCAGCGATAACGACATCGCCGGCAACAGGTCCCCGGCATTCGCAGCACCGGCTCCGCTGGCAAACGACTCGACCGCAAACCGCCGCACGGTGGCGTCGGGATCGATCAAGTAAACCTGCAGCACCTCCGCATCCAATTCCGCATCCGGCTTGCGTCCCAACGACCAAGCCACGGCAGCGCGGACCGCTGGCGACGCAGTCGACGAGACCTCGCTCGCCAATTCCCCCGAAATTCCCGTATAAACTTCCGTCAAAATCTGCACCGCGCGAATCCGCTGCGAGTCAGACAACTGCGTGTCGAGCACCGCTTTCTCAAACGGTCCGACCCCCAGTTTCTCCGCCACCGGCATCCACGCCTTGCGCGACCAACTGCTCAAGGGCTGCGGCGCATCCAGGCAGGCCAACAGTTCCTTTTGATCCGTAGGGGCTTCGGCGTTTGGCTTTTCAGGCTTCTCCGCAACAGTCTCCGCTTCAGGCTGAGCATCGGTTTCCGCCGCCGCTGTCTCTGGTTTCGGTTCGTCGCCGTCATATTGAATCCGATAAAGCCCGCCGCGCGTTCCCCGTCCGCCCACGCTGACGTACAAACTGCCGTCCGGGCCCACCTCGATATCGGTCGGCGCGAAACCAAATTCTCCTTTGCCCGAAATGAACTCCTGCGGCGCACTGGAATACGTCGAGCCTTCTGCCGCCAACGGCAGCGCGATCACCCGGCCGAAGGTCCAATCCTCGACGAACATCGCGCCGCGATACTGTTCCGGAAACTGCGTGTGGCGATAACAGACGACTCCCGAGGGCGAACCCCGGCCGAATGCTCCCACCACGGGTGGCATGTCCAGAAAATAATCGGGAAATTTCCAATTCCGGCTGACCCAACCCGCATCGCCTCCCGGTACAACGTGAAACACCCGCGTCGGCCGATACCAAGGAAGCGAAACCTCGCGTTCACCGTCGCTGTCGAAGGTGAAGAGATCTCCCGCTTCGTTGAAGTCAAAGTCATACGCGTTGCGAAAACCATCGGCGAAGACCTCGCCCCCGGTCAGATCCGGTTTGAGCCGCATCACCACTCCCGCCCGCGGATGTTTCACCGGCGAACGGGGCAACGTCACATATTCGTCGTTCACCCCGCTCATATTGCCGGCAATCAGATACCACCAACCATCGGGGCCTTTGCGGATCGCATGCGGACCGTGCTCGCCACCGACTTCCGTCTTCAAAAACCGATCCGGCGGTCCGTCGGCGACTCCGTCAGCATCTTGGTCGCGATAACGCAACAAGCCTTTGGCATCGACGCACAACAAATCATCGCCATGAAAATACATCCCCTGCGCGCCGCTCTCGGGACCGTCGACAAATTGCTGAGCCTCATCCGCTCGGCCATCTCCGTCACGATCGATCAACCGTTTGACATACCCGCGCCCCGAAACGACCAACCGTCCCTGCGAATCGAACGTCATCGAGAACACGTCGTGCGCCAAATCATCATCGGCAAACAGCGTGGCGGTAAATCCTTCAGGAACAGTCAACGAAACCGGTTCGTCGGCCGGCAATGCAGCGGGCAGGAAAGCAGTAACGGCGAGAAAAAGCAAATGGCATCGCGAGGCAAGTCTCGGCATGGATCGGCGATCTACGAAGCATGAATAAGGAAGAGCACCGCACCCGTTTCGGCGGTGGAGGGCACAACAGAATGAAGAGACCGGCAACGGCCGCACCATTCAATGCCCCGCATCTTACTCGCAGACCCCATTTTCAAGCAATGCGGCCTTTTTTCGGGGGGCCTGGTAGGCAGTAGGCAGTAGGCAGTAGGCAGTGGGCAGTGGGCAGTGGGCAGTGGGCAGTGGGCAGTGGGCAGTGGGCAGTGGGCAGTGGGCAGTGGGCAGTGGGCAGTGGGCAGTGGGCAGTGGGCGGGACAACTTGGGGTGGTTGACTTGGATTGAGATCCTATTCCGCTGGATTTACTGGTGAGTCCTAACCAGCAATATCACGTTAGGAGAGCACTGCTTTGCGGATTGTTTTCACCAATTGTGGTTTTAAGCCTTCTTCTCGTCGAATTGACAGAAAGGAATTGATGACGTTGATGATTGACGATTGCTCCACAATTTCCTCGTCCAGGAAGTTGTTAACGTGGAGCCATTCCGCGACTTCTCCCCAACTCCATAGCTTCTGGCCCGATTTTGTATCGCTCATAGGAGGCGGGAAATCCCCCGGGCCGCGTTGGCCCGAGACATATTGGTGCACCATTTGGCGGGAAACGGATAGACGGCGGGCGATGTCCGATTGTGTGACTTGGTCAGCCTCATCAATCCGCCACACTTGGTATCCCCCCCGATGCACGTCAGAGATGGCCGACAGCACAGCTTCAAGAAACGAATCCGCTTCTCGATCGAAGGCGATGAAGACACGACCGCAACTTGAGCCGCACGTCCCATCATCGCAGCCCGCCTCAAACATCGCGTTGGCAAATTCGTCCGTGGACTCGGTCATGCCATCAATGAACAAGGTGAATTCGTAGGTTTTCAAAAATCCCCCTTTAGTGCGGGCAACGATCTATGGCTCACATCAGTCGTCGCGCATGGTTCTGTGCATTGCGCGGTGTTGAGTAAATATTTTCGATGCAGCCGCCTCGTTCATTGTGCGGGCAAAACATTCTCCCCCATGCATGCCCGTGCGACATCACAATCATCCAACCGTTTCGTTCCGCGTACTGGACGGCTTCTTCGATGTGCTGACTGGGATGTCGCGGTCGGCTCATGTGTATTTTGAATTATACTTGTTGCTTGACGAATGTCAATCAGTTTGTTTTCAGGATTACGCGACAATGCTGGTTCACGCTGGCTGCTAGTGTATATTCGTGTCCACCGATTCTCACATCTGAGGGGCCTGCCCGATGATACGCCATCGATTGCTAATGTTTGTCGCGCATTTCATCTTGGAACTGAATTAAACATCGTTCCATGTACGCAACCGCTCGTTTCCGGTATCGCCAAGGTTTCGTTTTAGGCGGCAACCGGCTCAGCCAATGGGAATTGGGGCCCTGGCTGGTCCCGCGTTCTTGGGACAATCTTATCGTCGTGGGAAGTAGTTTTAGTGATAGCGTTCGAATGCAGGTTCGAAGTTCGTCGAGCGATGCGAACTCAAAGGTACATCCGTCAAACTCTATGAAAAATCGAGGATATCCTTCGCCAGGCACCGGTGCTGGGAGGGGTGGTTCAAAGGTCGAAACCCTTCGACCTGAAGCCGCATTCGTCTCAACGAGGACCCAAAATGTCATCGGTCCAGGTTTCCAGCGATCGCAATAATCAATCCAGTGTTTTTTCAATTGTTATCGTCGCATGAAAAAGTCCGCAGGGCGCGCAGAAGGCGACATCCTACCCCCTCCGCACCACCAAGTCACGAAATTTCCATCACCCATGCCACCCTCGGCTGCAATTCTCCGTCCCGGCCACGATTGCCACCCCCGCAGCGTATACACTGCCAAACTCGCCGCACACAGCCATTTCCGCTGCCAAGTTGCTTTTCTTCGGCCGCTGGATTTGCTAAGCATGGACCAACAGGAATCGGCGAAAGACCGCGGGGGACGCGGTTGGCTGCTTTGACGTCCGCAGACATTACTAGGAGTGAACGCTTCGTGTCCGGGAAGCTATCGCAGACAATCGAACCACTGAAACTGGCCAAACATCCGCGCAACCGTCGTGGCGCCTGGACTTGGCGATGGATGGCCCTGTTGCTGTTCGCCGCTTTGATGATTTCCGGCGGTCGACTTAATTCCGTCTGGGCGCAGGCGACCACTACGGACCATCCCCCAGCTGCCGGGGAACAGGCCGAAGGCGACGCAGCCCATGCAGAAGGCGCTGTGGAAGGCCATGAAGAAGGTCACGAAGAAGGGCATAGCGGGGGACACTCCGATCCAGTTGCGCCGCTATTGGCCGGAATTTGCATCATCCTGTTTTTGGCCAAAGTGGGCGGCGATCTCGCCGAGCGGGCCAAAATGCCGGCCGTCTTGGGCGAACTGCTGGTCGGCGTGCTGATGGGAAATTTCTTGCTACTCACCGGCTCCGACGTACTAGAATTCCTCAAACCACCCAACGCCGAACTCCTGATGGGGAATTTGGTGTTCGGGCCGCAGGAAAAAATCGGCGAGTTTGTCGCAGAGCGGATGGAACCGGGCGCGACGCTCGACATGCTGGCCCGCGTCGGCGTGATTCTGTTGCTGTTCGAAGTCGGCCTCGAAACCAGCGTGAAGCAGATGCTTTCGGTCGGCAAATCGTCTTTGTTTGTCGCCGTGCTGGGGGTGATCGTCCCCTTCGCCTTGGGTTACATCGTCTCCAGAATGATCATCCCCGCCGCCGGTAGCAACGCACACTTATTCATCGGCGCCACATTGTGCGCCACCAGCGTGGGCATTACCGCCCGCGTGCTCAAGGACTTAGGAAAGCATCAAGATAAAGAAGGCCAGATCATTCTCGGCGCTGCCGTGATTGACGACGTGCTAGGTTTGGTGATTTTGGCAGTTGTGACCGGAATCATCGAACATGGCAGCGTCGATCCAATGGCGCTCACCAAAACCATCGGCCTGACGATGGCGTTTTTGGGGGGAGCTGTGCTGTTGGGGACCGTACTGATCACCCGCCCGCTCTTCAAACTGGCCAGTGTTCTCCGCGGGCACGGGCTACTTGTAGCGACAGCACTGGTGATCTGTTTCGGATTCTCGTGGCTGGCGAACGTGGTCGGTCTGGCTCCGATTGTCGGCGCCTTTGCGGCTGGGTTGATCCTCGAACGGGCGCATTACAAGGAACTCGGTCAGAAGGAACACTTCGAACTCGAAGAAGCCTTGGAACCGCTGACCGCTTTGCTCGTCCCCATTTTCTTCGTGCAAATGGGCATCCAGGTCGATTTGCGGAGCTTTGCCAATACCGATGTTCTAACCTTGGCGGCCGGCATCACGATTGTGGCGATCATCGGCAAACAGGTCTGTTCATTCGGCGTACTTGAAAAAGGGCTGAATCGTCCCGCTGTTGGTTTGGGAATGATCCCCCGCGGCGAAGTCGGTCTGATCTTCGCCTCTATCGGCCGCGGACTCAAAGCCCCCGGCACCGGCGAAGCGATCATTGACGACGGTACATACTCCGCCGTGGTGGTGATGGTGATGGTCACCACCATGATCACCCCACCCGCACTCAAATGGCAATTGACCCGCAAACAGAGCGCGCCTCCACCTCCTTCGGAGGTATGAGGCTTGAGCGGTGAGGCGTGAGGGAGTAGGGTTGAGACGTAATGATCGTCCGGCCCCCCCCATTCTCTGGCCACCGGCCACTCACCACTGGCCACTCCCTAAAACATGTCCGACGACCGCGAAGCCCGTTTGGCGCAACTGATCGATGAGCTATTGCTGCGCACCCGCGATGGCGGGCAGGTCGACATCGAACAGGTTGCCGCTGAATATCCCGATCTAGCCGATGAGTTGCGCGAGCTCTGGACGACCGCCATGATCGCCGACGACCTGGGCTCCGTCGCAGCGGCCTTGCTCGAAGCGGACCTGTCGCTGACGGTCGACAGTCCCGAGAACGGCGACAATCCATCGCCTCTCCCGTCACAAATCGGCAAGACGATCGGTGATTACGAATTGTTGTCCGAATTGGGGCGCGGCGGAATGGGGGTCGTTTATAAGGCCCGGCAAAACAGTTTAGGCCGAACAGTCGCTTTGAAGATGATTCTCCGCGGCGACATGGCTTCCGCCATCGACCTGGCGCGGTTTCGCGGCGAAGCCGAAGCGGCGGCGCGGCTCGATCATCCGCACATCGTTCCGCTCTTAGAAGTCGGCGAACACGAGGGTCGGCCCTACTTCAGCATGAAGTACATCCCGGGCGAAACCCTGTCGCAACGACTTGTTGCCGGGCCGCTTTCCTCAAAAGCGGCAGCGGAATTGTTACTCCCCGTCTGTCGCGCCATCGCTGCCGCTCACGCCGGCGGAGTGCTACATCGCGATTTAAAACCGGCGAACATCCTCATCGATACCGATGGCCGGCCACACGTCACCGACTTCGGCTTGGCCAAACAGATGCGCGCTACTGATGACCCGCGGACGATGGCTCAAAGCCTCACCCACAGCGGCGCGATCGTCGGCAGTCCGAGTTACATGGCCCCCGAACAGGCTGCCGGGAATCGCGGGGACATCGGCCCGGCTGGCGACGTCTATAGCCTGGGAGCGGTGCTGTATCACATGCTCACCGGTCGCCCACCGTTTCAGGCAGCAACGCCCGTCGATACGTTATTGCTGGTCCTCGAACAAGACCCATTGCCGCCCCGCGTCTTGAATCCGGCAGTCGATCCCGACTTGGAATTGATTGCGCTCAAATGTCTGCAAAAGCCGATTGACCTGCGTTATTCAATGGCTGACGAATTGGCCGACGACCTACAGGCGTACCTACGTCACGAACCGATCTCCGCCCGCTCCTCGCACATCACACAAATCGTGGGCCGATTGTTTCGCGAGACGCACCATGCTTCGGTGCTGGAAAACTGGGGCGTGCTGTGGATGTGGCATAGCCTGGTGCTGCTGGTGCTCTGTTTGCTCACCAATTGGATGCAACTGAGCGGCATCGAATCGCGGCTGCCCTATTTGGCGGCCTGGGTCTTCGGACTGGGAACATGGGCTGCCGTCTTCTGGAATCTCCGCCGCCGCTCCGGACCGATCACCTTTGTCGAACGCCAAGTTGCCCACGTCTGGGGTTCGAGCATGGTCGCTAGCACGCTGTTGTATCTGGTCGAATATTTGATGGGGCTCACGGTGCTGGAACTCTCACCGGTGTTGGGCCTGATCACCGGCATGGTCTTCGCCGTCAAAGCGGGGATCCTCTCCGGCCGCTTCTATGTGCAGTCCGCCGCACTGTTCGCCACGGCAGCAGTGATGGCACAGTTCCCGACCTACAGCATCTCAATTTTCGGCGTGGTCTCAGCGGCCTGCTTCTTTTTACCGGGGTGGGAGTATTACCGCCGGTATCGCACTCGGTGATACCGCTTCGGCCATTCTGTTTCATGACGAAACTCCCCACGGGTTGTCATGACTGCAAATGTCAGCACCCGGCGGCACATGAGATCATCGTCCGCCTAACCGCTATAACCGTTAAAGTCAAACATCGTTAAGTGTCGAGATTGGAAGTGACGTCCTCTCCACTTCAGCGCGATTTGCCTCGCTGCATCTCAATACTTTCAATAAATTACTGCGCAATGCCGTACATCAGCCGCGCAACGACTTTCATTCTGCGAACAATGCTGCTTGCCGGAGTGTTGTTGGGGCAATGCGCATTTGCGCTTGGTGATGACCGATCTCAAAATTCCGAGCGTGATTCGGTCTCGGCTCTCTCAGAACGAATCGATACGGCAGAATCGGAACTGCGCGGTCTCAGGCGACGACTCGAGGAATTGGGAACGTCCCAATCGGTTGAGGCTGCCGGAGAGGCGGGCGTTGTTCAAATTGGGGAAGCGACTCTCCCGGAGGAAGAATCCACGCTGCAAACGAGTTTTGTTCGGCGTTCCTGGCAACAGGGGTCTTCGTTCATGGATTCGCTTCAAGTTGTCGACGGTCAGAATCTTGATCCGCGCTTCACCAACCAGGAATTCGAGGGGGAAGTCCCCTTTGATAGTCGCGGAGCGCGGTTTTATCGCTCACCGGATTTTGACGAAGGAATCATCATCGAAGGCGAGGGGGCCGCGATGAAGATTGGCGGTTTTGTCAAAGTCGACTTGATTCACGACTTTGATCCGATCGACTCGCAAGACACCTTTAATCCGTCCACGATTCCCATCGGAGCCCCCCCACGACAGAACACGCATTTTCAGGCCAACACGTCGCGGCTGAGTTTTGATACGCGGTGGCCGACCGAATATGGGACGGCACGGGCGTACATCGAAGGGGACTTCTTCAGCGAAGGAAATCGCTTCCGCCTCCGCCATGCCTACGGCGAGATGGGCAGGATCATTGTCGGCCAAACCTGGACGACGTTTACCGACATGCGGTCATTGCCACAGACACTCGATTTCGAAGGTCCGGTCTCGGGAGTCTCGCGCAGACAGGCGCAGATTCGCTGGACGGAATCGATTTTTATCGAAGAGCTCACATGGGCCACAGCTCTGGAAAATCCGCAAGTTATCTTTGAACTGCCGGAAATGGTACAAGGGGAACAGCGGACCGAGTCTCCGGATCTGGTTACTCATTTGCGGTACACGACCGATGATGTGCAACTGCAGGCAGCCGGTGTTGTTCGCCAAATTGGCTTTCAACCGGTCGGCGAACGCGTGAGTTCGGAAACCGCCTGGGGATTCAACTTCACCGGTTACATCCAACCGACCGAAAGCGACGCCGCCTATTATCAAATCTTGTTCGGCGACGGCATCGGAAGTTATCGCGGCCTGCCCGATGTTGCCCCGACCGGTCCCACGTCCGCCTTTTTGTTGCCCACGTTCGGTTGGCTGGTGGGCTACAAGCACAACTGGACTGAGGATCTAATGTCGAACTTCATTTACAGCCAAAGTCGCTTGTACCCCTCCGACTTCCAGTCGGCCGATTCCTTACGAGAGACGACGTATCTGGCTGCAAATGTAATTTGGAATCCGACGGAGCGATTTTTTGTGGGCGTCGAATATCTATTTGGAACCCGAGAAGACGCTGATGGAAGCCGGGGTGAGGCGAATCGCATCCAATCGAGTTTCGGGTTCTATTTGCCATAGGAAGTCCAAAACTTCCCCTCGAAGTTCCGTAGGTCGTGCCGTGCATGACGAGATTACGTTAGTGGTGCACAGGTACACGTGCTATGGTAGCTGCATGATTATCGCTGCCAACGCCCTTGCGTATTCGAACCCAGCACGCCAAGTCAAGGATCTTCTCAGGTAAAGCGAAGCCTGGTAACGAAGGGAGCAATGTAAGGGACGGTTTACCTCTCGCCGCAAAGAATTCTCGCTCGGAATCAGCGCCGCAATCTGATACCGTAAGGGCCAATGTCCTCTGCTGCCCGTTTTCCAATTATTAATTATTCGTTCAGGAACCCCGCCTACCATGGCTGATTCGCATGCCGATGAAGTCGCTGCTATACGTGCCCGGATTCGTGGAACCGGGTTGCGGAGCACTTCCGCGCGGATTGCCGTATTGCAACATATGCAAGCCGCCTCTGCACCGTTGACGCACGCGGAAATTGCCACAGAACTTGTTCCGCAAGGCTTTGATAAAGCGACCGTCTATCGCAACCTGATCGACCTCACCGATGCGGGCATTGTGTCGCGGTCCGAATTGGGCGATCACGTTTGGCGATTTGAGGTCCGCGGCGAGGGAGCCGGGCACGATGGCGAACATCCGCACTTCGTCTGCGTCTCTTGCGGGTCAGTCACCTGTTTGGGCGATGTGAAAATCACGCCCACCAAGAAAAAAGAATGGGCCGGCATTGCCGACATTAGCGAAGTACTACTCAAAGGGCATTGCGTGAACTGCGCCTAAGGGGAGGGAGTGTTATTCGCCTGAGGCCAATTCGAGTTTGCCTTCGACGAAATCTAATTCCACCAGTTTGCGCACGAATTCGCGCGCCAATGGTCCCGCAGCATGGCCGCCTGATCCAGCGTGTTGCAATACAACCACAAACGCAACTTGTGGTTGCTCAGCTGGTGCGTATCCGGCAAACCACGCGTGGTCCGCGCGATTGGCTCCGACTTCAGCCGTCCCCGTTTTTCCGGCAATCGCTACACCCGGCAGGCGGACGGTTTTATATCCCGTTCCATGCGATTCCTCGACGACACGCACCAGACCGGCGTGAATTTGCTCCAACGTTTCACCCGACAGCCCCGCCACGCGGTGCGGATTTCTGACTGCCCAATCGTACTCGGTTTCAGACTCATTGCCCGCCGCATGTATCGCCCCAACATGGCTGACCAGATGTGGTGTGACCAGATATCCACCGTTGGCCACGACCGCCATCAAGCGGGCAATCTGTAGCGGTGTGACCGTCAACGACGATTGACCGATGGCCAGTCCCAAGGTGTCGGCGATTTGCCAACGTCCATTACGTCCGCTGCCTGACTTCAACGTGGGGACATTGCCGCCCCGTTCGCCCGGCAAATCAATCCCCGTTGGTTGCCCGAAGCCCAACCGGGCGGCCCAGTCCACAATCGGCTGCGGTCCGCTCCGCCGCGCAGCGGAATAGAAATAAACGTTGCACGATTGCTCCAGCGCCGCCTGTAAATCGATGTGACCATGCCCCACACCGTAATGCCGGAAGATATAGCAACGATGATGCTCCGGATCATCCAGATACCCTTGGCAAAAGAAATCCTGATGCACACCGATCGCACCACTTTCTAGCACCGCCGCGGCAGTCAATGTTTTAAAAACCGATCCGGGGGGCAGCGTCATGCGGGTCACCCGTGGTAAAAAGGGACTGCGCTGATCCTTTCGTGCGGCTTCAAACACCTCTTGATCGCCTTGGGCCAACAGGTCCAAATCAAACCTTGGCGCCGAGGCCGCTGCCAGGATGGCTCCAGAATGCACGTCCAACGCCACGATCGCGCCGCCGGCTGGAATCGGCAACTCATCCTTTTCCGCTTCCTCAGTTACTGCAGGGCGACGATTCAGTGCCGCGTCCAACAGTTGTTCCGCATGACGTTGCAACCGCGTGTCCAACGTCAAGTTGACGTCGGGGCGTACCATCGGTTTGCGTTCAATTTCGGTGCGAATGATTTCCCCGCGGTGGCTTAGAAACCTCCGCCGCTGTCCCCGCAAACCGTGCAATTGCCGTTCATAAGCCCGCTCGATTCCCGTCTTGCCGATTCGGTCTCCCGCCCGATAGTCCAACGGATCCGCCGAGCCGAAGCGCGCTTGCCGCTCCGCCAATGCCTCGCCGCTGATTGGTTGGCGATAGCCGATGACGTGTGCCGCCAATTCCCCGTGCGGATAACGTCGCCGCGTCGATTCGACCAGCTTCAGTCCGGGAAACCGTTCCGGATGCGCTTCGATATGCATTCCACGTTTGAGATCGATTTCAAACAGGATCGTGTGGTAGTCCTGTTGTTCCCGCACAACAATCGGATCGAGCCGTCCACGATCCGGAGCAGTAGTCAATGCCTTCACAAAGGCGTTCCAGCCACGTTGCCAAGCGGATTGACCAGATTGATCCGACGACGAAGCAGTCTCCGACGACTGTTCCTCCTCAAATCGTTCCTCGCGCCGTTTTTCAACCAACTCAACGATCCGTTCCACACGTCGCTGGATGTCGCCTCTGCGCTGGGTGAGCTCCTTTTCATCCATTCCACTCAGCGCAGCCAATTCCTTCCACATGCGTTTTTGCTGTGCAAGGACTTCCAACTCGGCGGCTTCCACAAGTTGCGCGTCGCGACGCTGTCCACGCGTGAGCCGTTCGCGGGCCTTCATCCGCAACCATTTTGGGTCGGGAGGAGATTCCAGCCAGCGATAATATGCCGCCACTTGGAAATAGCCCACATCTTGGGCCAAAACCAGTCCATCCGCGCTGACAATCCGCGCATCCCGACTGGGCATCGATTCGACGGTTTCGCTGATCGTGGCGAAATCTTGTTGATATCCATCGGCCAAGTGAACCTGCAAATAGGCCACGCGGACGATCACAATTGACAACAACACCAAGACCCCGGCGAACAGACCCCACAATCTCCCCCGGGGATTTTCGTCAGGCGTCCAGGCGGAGGTCGCTGTGGACCTCGTCGTATCGAAACTTGTGACACGATTCCGCATAGTTGGTGTTTTGGATTTCCACATGATTACCAGGGAATCGCCGGCCGACTCCACTGCCGGTCCTGAGCCTCATGCCCAGTGAGGTGTCGCGTGCCGCGGAGCAGGATGTTGTGCGCCAAAA
Organism: Symmachiella macrocystis; assembly: GCF_007860075.1. Lineage (NCBI taxonomy): Bacteria > Pseudomonadati > Planctomycetota > Planctomycetia > Planctomycetales > Planctomycetaceae > Symmachiella > Symmachiella macrocystis. The sequence goes on along the minus strand of NZ_SJPP01000001.1, from coordinate 374,955 downwards.
TCGAGGCTGTCGCAATGGCGAAGGTATAGAGTGCATTGCCGGCCCACAAAACACCCAACTGTTGAGCATGCTCGACCAACCTCCGCAACGGCCAATTGGCGGCGATCTCGATCCCGCAGAGCATTACTACCGCCGCTGCGGCCGTGAGAAGAATTCGCATGGGTGAAATCGTTTTCCGTGGCTCGGTCTGTTGGAGCAGCACGGCCACCAGCGTAAAACCAATCATGTTGATTCCCATAGGTCCCGTCCCCATCGCATCGACCGCCAGTCCCCAAACCGCCGCGCCGCAGACCGCCCATTGCGATCGACGTCGATAAAAACAGGGCACGCACAGCGCGATGAGTAGGTTTGGTGTGAACGGTCCAAGAGCGATCGACGGGCTGAGCGTCGTTTGCAAAACCAGTAGGACATATGTCCCGATCACCCAAAACAGTACCTGCACGCGAATCCCTTTTTTCCTTAATTTATTGTGCCATCATTCGCAGCGGGTTGAGACTTTGACGCAAAACATGCACGCTGCGCAGCGCGTCAAGATTACCCGCCGGTTCGATGCGGATGTCCCATTCCACCGCACCGGGTCGCAGTTCCGCTTCAATCACTCGTCCGTAAAACATGGGATGGGGCAGGGCACCGTCTCCCTGCACGGAAAAAACCAAATCGCCCACGCTGACCAACTGCGTTGCCTCGATGGACCGCAGCCGACAATGCGCCGCTCCGTCACCTTCCAAACGCCCCGCAGCTCCCCAAAGCATGCCGCGATCTGATTTGCGCGCCAGCCGCGCTAATGCTTGATATTCTGGATCGGTGATCAAACGAATGGAACTGGTCCAACGCCCCACCGTGTCCACTCGGCCAATCACATTCCGCGCACTGTAGACATCCTGTCCAGGCTCGATCCCCGTCGTCGCACCCTGGTCCAACAACGGTTGTTCGCCATCTAAAACGTACGCCAACGGATCCACGGCATCGCGATTTCCGACATCGATGGCTACCGCTTGACGCAGGTGGTCGGCCGTTTTTTTGCTCAACACATTCGCACTTAACAAATTGGGGACGACCAACGGCAGACTGCCTTGCTTGGCGATGGGAATTCGCATTTCCGCCTGCAATGTGTCGCGTTCCTGTTGGAGCGTTGCATTCTCAGCCAGCAATTTTCTTTCGCGCAATTCAGCGCTGGCGAGATCGTGCCGCACCTGTTCCAACTCGGCGTATTCCTCGGCTTGGAATTGTGGAGCGGATCGCCAATCGCGCACACGCTGTTGCACGTCCACTAGAATGCGTTGTCCCGGTCTGAGCAGATCACGAAACGGAACGCGCAGCGCTGCTGCGGTCGACGCCGGTGATGCTGCCAGCACCAACCCGACCAGGCAGAGCAGACCGGCTGGCCAAATCGCGATTTGTGAACGTTTTTGTCGCACGCCTAGAGACCGCTCCCTTTGCTTCCGGATTACTCGTCACCGGCGTCCAGGCTTTCACGCCATTTTGCCAGGTGCTCGACGCAAATTGCCGTCCCGCGGGCAACGGTCGTCAGCGGGTCGTCTATCACCCGTACGGGGATTCCCAATTGTTCGTTCATCAACGAATCAATACCCCGCAGCAACGCGCCGCCGCCGGTGAGAACCAATCCATTATCCACCAGATCCGAAACCAATTCCGGATCGCATTGTTCAATCACGTTTTTCACGCCGGCAATGATTTTCTCCAACGGATCGAGCAAGGCCTGCCGGATCTCTTCACTGGTCACCATCGCCTTACGGGGGACGCCGCTAATCGTGTCCAACCCACGCACGTCGTGCGTCAATTCTTGTTCGAGCGGATAAGCATTTCCCAGACCAATTTTGAGTTTCTCAGCGGTCTGCATCCCAATTTTGAGGGAAAAATTTCGTTTCATATAGTCGACAATCGCCGCATCCATTTCATCGCCGGCCACTTTGAGCGACGTTCCTGCTACGATGTCGGACAGGCTCATCACGGCAACTTCGGTCGTTCCGCCGCCGATGTCACAAATCATGCTGGCCATCGGTTCGGCAATGGGCAGTCCCGCGCCGATACAAGCGGCCGTCGGTTCTGGAATCACATACACGCGCCCCGCACCGGCGCGTTCGGCGCTGTTAAAAACCGCGCGGCGTTCGACCGGGGTAATTCCCGCGGGAACCGCAATCACCACGCGGGGACGCAACCCACGGCGTTGTCGACTCGCCTTGCGCATGAAATACCGCATCATCGCTTCGCACAGTTCAAAATCGGTGATCACACCATCTTGCAACGGGCGGGCGGCCACGATCGAATCGGGGGTCCGCCCCAACATCTGTCGCGCGAGTTTCCCAACAGCCGTACCTTGCCCCAGAACGCGGCGTGTTCCCTTTTGCAGGGCAACAACGGACGGTTCGTTGACGACGATCCCTTCACCGGGCACTGCCACCAATGTATTGACCGTGCCGAGATCAATGGCCAGGTCTGGGCAGGCCCATCTGCGAAATCTATCGAGCATCCGTACTCTTAGGCGGGGTCAGGAGCGGCGTGACTTGCGGGCAGAGAAGGGGGATTCCCGCGAGTCGCCACATTAAAATTGGAAGGTTACGAACCGACGATGTCCGCAACCTGTGCACTTTGTACTGTCTAATCTGTAAATCAAAGCCGTCACGTGACTTGCAAGTCCGCAATTTGTACCGCTTGTCTCGAATTCTCGCAAGATGCACTTTGAACAGCACCGGTATCTCAAAACTCGCAAGCGGTCACAGGCAAACGGACATTGCCCTAAAACGGCGGCGCAGGTCTAATTGTTATTAGAAACTGCGGCCAATTCGTTTCGAGATAAGGCCGCCTTCCCGGCAATCAACTGTGAGTACGATGAATCGACCGACACGACAACTCAATTTTCCGCCCTCTCCGCTCACCCTAGCTTTATTGTTGTCGGCCCTGGTTCTGTTGGCTCCGCTGGGCGCTTGTGGAGACGAGGCGTCGCTCACAGCTCGCTATTTTGATGGACTGCGCAGCCGTCAGCTTTACGAAGTTGCCGAATTGTACGGCCGGGACCAACTGCTTCGAGACGATTTGCTACCCGAAGAACGCCTGGAATTCACCATCGAATTGTCGCGGACTCTGGCCGACCATGCGATGCACGCCGGCGACGCACAGCAACAGGCAAAATTATGGACCGAGGCACGTGAAATTCTCAACACGTTGATTCAGCAAACTCCGCAGCAGCAATTGTCGCTGGAGTTTCAATTGGCCCAGTTGGACGCCCTCCGCGGCCAATCCTTACGTTACCAGTCCCAAATCGCGCCGTACGACCACGTTCTCCGCGACCAAGCGGCGAAAATCCTTGTCCAGGCGATTGAACAATTTCGCGCCGTGCAACGCTCCGCGGTCGAGATATTGAAAGGATTGGGCCAAGCGACCAGTTCCGCATCGCCCTACACCGAGTCGGAACTTGCCGGTTTGGTGGCGCAGGTCAAACAGTCGGAGGCGACAGCGCTGTTTGATTTGGCCATGGTATTGCCCAGTGATTCACCCGACCGCGCGGTTGCCCTGATCGATGCGGCGAAACGGTTAAAAGAGTTGCCCAAAAGCAGCAGTGGTCCAGGAAAAATCCGCGCAGCTGAGGTTCAGTTGCTGTACGCGCGCTGCTTGCGATTGCAGCGTCACTATCAACAGTCATTGGATTTGCTCAACCAGTTTTCCAAAGCCGGCGCGAATTCGGTGATCGGCGATCGTGCCACCGGCGAGCGGATTCGCGCGTTATTGGGCATGAAACGGACGGATGAAGCGGCCAAACTGATTGACGATTTCACAATCGCCGGCCGGGAACTTCCCGCAGAGTTGGAGTTTCTCAACGTGCTCATCTTGTCCACGCAATGGCAACAACAAGTCGCTGAGGGCAATTCGGCTGCAGCGACCGGCTTGTTGGAATTGATTCATCAACAAGCGGAAAAGGCGCAAAAGCAAACTGGCGGGTATTGGGGAGCGCGCGCCTGGGCCTTGTGGGAGTTCAATCAAGAATCCAGCCAATACGGTGAGGAAGTCGCGCTAGCGATTCGCGAAGCCCGCGCCCTGTATACACACGGGAAGGTACTCGACGCGATCGAACGGTACGGCCAAGCCGCCTCGACGGCATTTAGAACGGGACAGCGCGACTTAGCGTTCGATTTGGCATTCACCCGCGCCTCGTTGCAGCTCCGCACCAAACAATACGATGTCGCCGCACGCGCGTTTGGCGAGCTGTTTGAAAAATTTCCACAAAACGCCCGCGCCGCCGATGCGTCATTGTTGCGCGCATTCGCCTTGGGACAGGTCTATAATACAAGACGTACTCAAAGCAAGCGGAAAGAATATACGCAGGCGTTGGAGCAACATCGCGAACAATTCGCCGACCATAAAACATCCGCCGCCGCCACGTGGATGCTGGCAGAATTGGAGGAGCAGCGGTTACAAACAACCGTTGCGCTTAGACTGTATCAATTAATTCCGGCCGACCATGCTCGCGGCCCCGCCGCGCTCGTTGCCATTGCCCGTTGCTATGAAAAAATCCTCAGCCGACTGCAATCGCTGGGGCGTCCGATGGACAGTTGGCTAGAGATTGCCACCACCGAATTGCAGGAATTCCTTCCGCAGCCTCCCAATCCCGGTTCCCCGCTCACAGAATCGCAGTGTGAGATTGCGACCTACTTGGCCAAGATTTATTTGCATGCGACGCCCCCCAATTTTGCCGCTGCGGATGCCGTGTTGGCGCGGGTGTTTGACGGCCGCGCCACTGGTGAATCGACAAACTATTCACCGCAATTACGCAAGACATTGGCCGCGGCAATGCAGCTCCGCGTGGTTTCTCTCGCCGGACAAAACCGGCTGGCCGATGCAGGTAAATTGCTCAATCAACTATCGGAAACCAGTCCGGTGGAAATGTTGGGCATCCTGGGCGGCTTGTCCAAACTGGTGGAAGGCGCCGGTAACGAAACGGGCCGCGATGTCGGCGCGCTGCAGCTACAAGCTGTCGAAAAACTCGACGCGCGACGCGCGCAACTCACCCCCGCTCAGGCAAAACGCTTAGACCAATGCCGAGCACAAGCCTACGAAGCCCTGGGGCGGATTGATGAAGCGATTGAGCTCTACGAAGCGTTGCGGGAAACGTTTCCCAAAGATCGCGAGTTACAAAGAAATCTGGGGGAGGCTCTGATTCATTGCGGAACGCAACGTTGTTTGAATCAAGCAACACAGTTGTGGGCGCGTCTCGAAGTGGCAAATAAGTCGGGGACACCCCGATGGTTAAATGCGCGCTACTATCGCGCGTTGACCGCTTTCACGCTCGAGGATTACGACCTCTGCCACAAATTGACGGGAATCGCTGCGCAGCTCTACCCCGAATTGGGGGGGGCGGAACTGAAGGCTCGCTACGAAGATTTGTCGAAGCAATGTGACGCCCAGCGCGCAAAAAACGGGACACAATCGCCCTAAGCAGCGATTGCGTCCCGTCTGAAAGTCCAATGGAACCTCTAAGAGACAGACTCGTGGGTTACCACGGTGTCCGCATGTAGTAGGCACCTTGTTGCATGGTGTCGGTCGGCCAGTAGACCATGGCGGGAGAGTTTTGTCCCTGCACCATCGGAGGGCGAGTCATTTGCCAACCGAACGGAACATGCGTCAATCGTGACGAGGGCAAGCCCCAGCCGTAATTGTATTGCTTGCAGACAACCGGCGCCAGCGGCACCGTGACCGGTACACCGTACCCTTGTTGGGAATTGATGTATTGATCGCGACAATCATTTCGGCTGAATGGCTCGGGTCGGCAGTAGCGCCGACGGTAGTCGGGGAGGTATCGCCTGCGGTGGCCATAACCGCCACCGTAGCCGTAGCCATTGCATTCGGCGCCGACATACCCCTCATCGACAACTGTCGATGAGGTCGTTTCGGGGCTGGTGGTGGTCACAGGGCCGCCGGTCGGTTCGGGGACCGGCTCCTGCGCTTGCCCATTATTCAGGCTAAGTGCTGAAACCATCAGGCAGGCCATCCCGCCTGTGGCAAGCACTTGAAAAAATCTGATTTGCATAGGTCAAATCCTAGGTCACGAGACGGGGGATTATTGGGAATGAGGCGGTCCGCATCACACGCGATTCCGCCCAACGGCCTTTTGGGCCGAGAATCGTGGGAATCAGCGTGGTGGCAGGAACAACGTTTTGAAGATCGAACGTTTCCGCTTATATTTCACAATGATTTCTGTGCCCTTCAATTTGCAGTTGCCTTTGCAACCACCCATACCGCACCGCGGACAGACATCTTCACCACATTCGTCGTTGCAGCGATTTCGGAGATGCTTGCCCGGCAGGCCGAAAGGACCGGTCTTGTGCTTGTAGTAAAACGGGGGCGCCAGGTAGTGATGCTCGTGAGCATACAAGTATTCGTGGGGATAGAACGCAGGGTTGGTGATGTAGGTGCCACCCATCCGCGCTGGGACGGTTTGGACCGGCATCGGATACAGACCGGCATTCATCACAGGCGCGGTCGTGCCCGGCCCGCCGTAGTAGCCCTTGTCCGAGTAGAAAATATCACCAGCCTGCGCGGCTTGCGAAACGATCAGTGTCAAGGCGACCCCTGCCAGGGCCGCGCACATTATCCGTCGGGTCATCGGTTTCCCTCCTTGGGATCAGTCTGCCATTTTTGGATTCGCGCCGGGTGCGCGGTTCCGGAATGAGTTCTCGGCAACCTCACCTCCGGCGAGGCCGTTTCAAATCTGCCGTTTTGTATCTTGGGTCGGTGCTCAACCGCACGAATCCATTCGTGATCCGGCTGAAAAAAAATCTCATCAATCGGCGCATCGCCTTGCGGCGGAATGGAGCCAATCAGTACAGAAATTCGGCTCATAATGACTACCGCAATTAGTCATTCCTTCCGCTCAGTTCGTATTCCGAGCATTTTTCCGAATTCTCATGCTGGTAAGGCCTTACGACTGCCGTCGCTTGTGGAAATACCGTCATGAGGACTACAATCCGAGCAATCGCGTGGAGTGAAAAAGTCGCTAAAATCGATACAGTCACGTTCGTGGAAAAGTAACGATTATTACGGTTGCATCAATCGCTGGAGTTGCCACAATTGGCGCCGCGGCATCGGCCCTGCATTCCGGCAGTGGTGCAAACACAGCGCAGGGAGGCCTCCGTCATATCGCCGCAGTGTCCGGCAGCACAGATGCGGTTGCCTTCGCTAACTTTGACAGACAACACGACAACTGGCAGTGGCAACACTGTGGCATACGGAGAAGACATTGGCCCCGAAACGTAACCCGAAACGCAAGCAGAGCAAAAAGGCCGTCGCCGCGAAAAGCAAAGGCGGCAATTCCAACGGCACCAACGGCAGTAACGGTGCAGATCGAATTGAGTACGTTTCCATCAGCCAGGAAACCCGTCGGCGCTACCTCAACTACGCCATGTCGGTCATCACCGCCCGCGCTCTGCCTGACATCCGTGACGGCCTCAAACCGGTCCAGCGACGCATCTTATATGTCATGTTCGACGGATTGCGGCTGACCTTCGATGCCAAGCACCGTAAGTGTTCCAAAATCTGCGGCGATACCACGGGAAACTTCCATCCCCACGGCGATGTGGCCGTCTACGAAGCGCTCTGCCGTATGGCCCAGGACTTTTCCTTACGCAAGCCGCTCATTGACGGTCAGGGCAACTTTGGCTCGATGATGGGACTTCCCGCCGCCGCCTCGCGGTACACCGAGGCGCGATTGACCACGATTGCTGCTGAGTTGATGAGCGAATTGCGGTACCAAACGGTCGACATGCGGCCGACCTATGACGCGGTCACTGAGGAACCGGTCGTGCTCCCCGCGCGATATCCCAATCTGCTCGTCAATGGCGCGCACGGGATTGCCGTGGGCATGATGACCAATATCCCACCGCACAACCTGGGTGAGGTCGTGTCCGCCTGTATTTACATGATCGACCACTCAAACGTCACCGTTGCCCAACTACTGAGATACATCAAAGGCCCCGATTTTCCGCTGGGAGGCCGGTTGATCACCGATCGTCGTTCGATGCGCAAAGTGTATGAAGAAGGCCGAGGATCACTCAAGGTCCGTGGGGAATGGAAGCCGGACCGCCAAGGACGCAAAACCCTTTCCAACCAGTTGGTGATTTATTCCATGCCGTACAGCGTGGAGTCGGGCAACCTCGTCAATGAGATCGGCTCGGTGGTGCAAAATCGCAAACTGCCGCAGTTGCTGGATGTGAATGATGAAACTAGCGACGACAACGGATTGCGGATTGTCCTGGAACTTAAACCGGGCGCCGATCCCGAAGCGGTGATGGCCTATCTCTACAAACACACGTCGCTGGAACAAAATTTCAATTTCAATTCTACCTCGCTCATCCCCGACGGGCATGGCCTCACGGTGCCGGCGCGGTTGAATCTTGTTGAAATGTTGCAGCACTTTCTCGACTTTCGTTTCACCACCGTCCGTCGCCGTTTCGAATATGTGCTTGAGCAACTCCGCAAACGAATTCACATCCTCGAAGGTTTTGAAATCGTCTTCAAAGGCCTCGACAAAGCCCTGAAGATCATCCGCAAAAGTCAAGGTAAACAGGATGCCGCCCAGAAATTGATGCGGGTATTTCCGTTGGATGAAATCCAAACCGACGCAATTCTCGTCATGCAGTTGTACAAAATCTCCACGCTGGAGATTGACAATATCCTCGAAGAACTCGCCGAAAAACGCGCCGAGGCGAGTCGTATCGAGCGGATTCTTAAATCCGACAAACGACTATGGGGCGTCGTCAAAAACGAATTGAAGGAACTGGCTGACAAGTACCCCGATAAGCGGCGGACCAGTATCGGATCGACCGACGAAATCGCCGAGTTTGATCCCGAAGCCTACATCGTCCGCGAAAACGCCAACGTCGTCGTTACGCAAGATGGCTGGATCAAACGGGTCGGTCGCATGGCGAAAGTCGAAAGCACGCGCGTGCGTGAAGGGGACGCGGTGCTAAACGTGGTTCCCGGCAGTACGTTGGATCAGATGATTTTCTTTTCGACCGAAGGGGTCGCCTATACGATGCGGATTGATGGCATCCCCGCTTCGGCCGGTTACGGCGATCCGCTGGGCAAGCACTTTCGCTTAGGGGACGGCGCCAAAATCGTTGCCGCCATGTCCACCGATGTGCGATTTGTTCCCGAAGACAAAAAGAAACGCGGCCAAGCCACACCCACGCCGTATCTGCTTGTTGCCACGGCGCGGGGCCAAGTGATGCGGATTTCGCTCAGCACATTTCGCGCAATTTCAACGAAAGCCGGTCGCAAGTTTTGCCGACTCAGCAAAGGGGACAAAGTCGTCTTCGTCGAGTTGGCTACTGAGGCGGAAACAATGTTTCTGGCAACGAAGTCCGCCCGCATTCTGCATTTCCCGATCGATGAAGTTCCGATCCTCGGCGGCCCGGGCAAAGGGGTTCGCGGCATCAAACTCCAAGACGACGACGAAGTACTCGGCGGCGTGCAGCTGATCGCAGCCCGAGATTGCTTGCGGGTAAAAAATGAACATGACAAGCTGTTAACGTTTGGCCAAATGAAATACAACGTCACCTCCCGCGGGGGCAAAGGGGTCAAAACCAGCCACCGCACCGATTTCGTCGAAATCATCCGTCCTCATATCGAACTCGTCGATTGGACAGCCATGGAAGAAACTGAATAATCACATTGGTAGCTCAGGCAGCCGTCTGACGAAGTTCACTACTCAAGGTTTGCATCCAATAACTCGCAATTCATGCAAAGCATGACCTACTTTAGACTCTCTTCATAATAAACTATGGCGACCGCGACACCGAAATCGAAATACACAGCCAAGAACATTGAGGTCCTAGAAGGACTCGAAGCGGTCCGCCGCCGTCCCTCGATGTACATTGGCGGCGTCGACAATCGCGGCTTGCATCACCTGCTGTGGGAAATCGTTGACAATGCGGTCGACGAATACCTCGCCGGCGAAGCAGATCGTTGTACCGTCACGCTGCACAAAGATGGTGAGTCGCTCACCATTCAGGACAATGGCCGCGGGATTCCGGTAGATAAACATCCCAAAACCAAAAAACCCGCGCTGGAATTGATCCTCACCACGCTACACTCTGGCGGAAAGTTTTCCGACAAAAACTACGCGCGGAGCGGCGGTCTGCATGGCGTTGGTTCCTCGGTCGTTAATGCTCTGGCCAGCGAAATGGTCGCCACGATTCATCGCGACGGACACGAATGGGTGCAACGCTATAAGCGAGGCAAACCGACAACTCCGGTCAAAAAAACCAAGCGATTTCGCGGTCACGGAACGACGATTTATTTCCGCCCAGATGTCGACATCTTTAAGCGTGTGCACTTCAATTCCACAGAGATCTTTCAACATCTGGAGGACATCTCCTATCTACACGCCGGATTGAAGATCGTTTTTCATGACGAGACCAAGGGCGAAAAACACGAATTCTCTCATCCCGACGGCATCGGGGCCTATGTCGACAAATTGATTGTCGATGGCGAAAAGAAATCGATTCACGAGGCGAAGTTTCAAGCAGAAAAAGACGACAAAAAATGCCGCATTGAGGTCGCCCTCAAATGGACGCAGAGCACTGATGAGCAGATCCGCAGCTACGTCAACGGCATCCGCACCCATGGCGGCGGGACGCATGAAAGCGGCTTCCGTAGCGGCATCGTCAAAGCCGTTCGCAATTATATGGACGTGCACAAAATCAAACCCAAGGGGATTTCACTGACCGCCGACGACATCCGCGAAGGCTGCGTCGGCATCCTGTCGGTCTTCCATCCCGATCCCATGTTTCAGGGGCAAACGAAGGAAAAACTCAATAACCCTGAAATGACCGCCCAGGCCGAGGGACTCGTTCGCCCGGCACTGGAAAGCTGGCTCAACAGCAATCCCACCGTCGCCGAAGAAGTCGTCGCCCGCATGGTCCTGTCCGCTCGCGCGCGGATGGCCAGTCGCGACGCCGCTTCCGATGTCCGTCGTAAATCGCCCGCGAACAAACGCGCCAATCTGCCCGGCAAACTTTTTGATTGTCGCACCAACAAACCGAGCGAATCCGAATTGTTCATCGTCGAAGGCGATTCGGCCGGCGGCAGCGCAGCTATGGGCCGAAACAGCAAAACGCAAGCCGTCCTGCCGCTGAGGGGCAAGGTACTCAATACCGAATCGATTTCCTCAGCCAAGGCCATGAACAGCCAAGCCATCAACGATCTCGTCGAAACGCTTGGCACTGGGATCGGCGACAAATTCGACCTGCACAAACTCCGCTACAACCGCGTGATTTTGTTAATGGACGCCGACAGCGACGGTCACCACATCAGCACGCTGCTATTGGCGTTCTTCTTCCGCCACATGCGAGATTTGATCCGCAGCGAACACCTCTTCATCGCACAACCTCCGTTGTACAGAATCGAATCAGGCAAACAGACGTTCTACGCCGCTGACGATCCGCACAAGGAAGAGATCCTCGCCGCGCTGCCGGAAAACCGCAACCCGGTCATCAGCCGCTTCAAAGGTCTGGGCGAGATGACCGCCAAGCAATTGCAAGAAACCACGCTCGATCCCAAAACCCGCACGCTATTGCGGGTCGACATCGAAGCCCCTTTGGAAGCCGACAAAACCTTCCAACAACTCCTCGGCAAAGACCCTGCACCCCGCTACGAAGCGATCATGCAAGATGCCAGCTTGGTGGATGAACTGGACGTATAAAGGAAAACGTTACAGCCAGCGCGCATTTTGTCGCCAAATCTATTATGCTGTAGGTTTTCGTCCTCATCCAAAAAAGCCGTGCGCCAAAACGCATAGCCGCCAAGAAAAACCGCAGTTCATTGCCTTTCTTCTTCTTTGCGCCTCCGCGTCTCTGCGCGAGATCTTTTTTAGTTTTACAAACACTCCCAGTAGGTGATCTCCCATGCCCCCACGCATCACCACCGTTTTCGTATTGGCCATCCTCTTCTGCGCGGCAACTAACCTTCCCGCCGCTGATCCGCCAGCGAAACCGAATATCGTTTTCATCATGGCCGACGATCTCGGCTACGGCGACTTGGGGTGTTACGGGCAAAAGCGAATCCAGACGCCGCACTTAGATGGCATGGCGCGCGAAGGGACGCGGTTTTTGCAGGCCTATGCCGGGTCGACGGTCTGCGCGCCGTCGCGGTGTTGTTTGATGACTGGTGTACACAACGGGCATGCGCGGATTCGTGACAATATTCCGCACGGCACGTTCTTACACGACGACGATGTCACATTGGCCGAAGTCCTCAAACCGGCCGGGTATCGCACCGCGGCCATCGGCAAGTGGAGCCTTGGCGTGCACGGTTCCGAAGGAAAACCCAACGATCAAGGTTTCGACGATTGGTTCGGACACCTCGATCAGGACCAGGCGCATTTTTACTATCCGCACTACCTGTGGAATAACGATCGCATCAAATTGCTGCGCGGCAATCGTGCCGAAAAGCGGGGTAAGTATACGCACGACCTGTTCACCAAGCGCGCATTGCAGTTCATTGAACAATCCGGTGACAAACCCTTTTTTCTATATTTGGCCTACACCTTGCCGCACTGGTCCGACTTTCCCGGCAACACGCCCGAATCGCTCATCGTCCCCAGCGACGCGCCTTATACCAATCGCTCCTGGCCGCAGGTTGAAAAGAACTACGCCGCCATGATCACACGCATGGATCGTGACGTAGGCGCCATTTTAGCATTGCTCAAAAAGCAGGGCCTCGATGACAACACGATTGTGTTTTTCACCAGTGACAATGGCCCCTGCGCGACAGCCAGCCAATCGCATCGCCCGAAGTACTTCAACAGCCGCGGTCCCTTTCAAGGACAAAAACGCGACCTCTACGAAGCGGGCATCCGTGTGCCGATGATCGTCCGTTGGCCGGGACACGTCCCCGCCGGACGCGAAAGCGATCAAGTCTGGGCCTTCTGGGATGTGATGCCGACCTTGGCGGAATTGGCGGGAGTCCCCGCTCCGGAATCCACGGATGGCATCTCCATGGCACCGGCAATATTAGGAAAGCCGCAAACTCAACAACACGATTTTCTTTATTGGGATTACGGACATTCACGCGGCAATTTTATGCAGGCGGTCCGCATGGGGGATTGGAAGGGCATCCGCAACGGCATCGATGCGGACATCGAGCTGTATGACTTAGCTGTGGATCCCGGTGAAAAGCAAAACGTCGCCACGGAGCACACGTCGATTGTCAAAAAAATCGACCGGGCGATGCAGGATTCCTTCGTCGAAACCCCCGCATACCCAATCGTCCATCCCCAAGACCGGAAAGGCCGCTGATGAGAATATTAGGTGCAAGTCGCTGGCATGGCGAATGACGTTATTGCTGACGATCTTCCGGGGCTTCAGCTGCGCATATAATTACCCTGATTAGAAAAAAAGACTCTCGCAGAGGCGCAAAGTCGCAAAGAAAAAGAGAGGCATTCGCAGACACATCTTGGCGACTTTTCGTGAGGCCTTTTACGATGCGTTGGCAATCATTCACCGCCAACATCGAAAACGTTAACACGGCGTTTCTCGTCTCCCTCTTTCCAATCAGGCGGAAACACGTCTAGGTGGGTATCGCTGCCGACTTGCTTTTCTTTTAGAAATGGAATGAGCCGTTGGATGACGTCCTCCGCTGATGCGGAGTCCACTTCTAAATCAATATTCCAGCCGGTGTCGCCCGCCCCTCCGCCTGAGACCATACCGTCGTCGCCCAGAAAATCCTGTAAATCCTCCTCTAACTCATACCGATCAACAGGCGCAGGCGACTTCGAGTAGATGTAAATTGAAGTCGTCTCTCCACCGACTTGTGAATTCAAGCTGTCATCGGGTGCGCAGCCGACCATCAATGCTGCAAACAAAATTGTGCATAAAGACCAAGTTTTCACGGTGGATTTCGCCTCAAGCACTTTGGGGTGTTTAACATTCTAACAGAAACAATAATTGTAGTTGCCGTTCAAATACTACCGTTCGTGTTTCGTATTTTCAAATTTCGACCAGTGTTGTTCGATGGTCGTTTCCTGTCTGTCAGCAATGATGTCGAGGCTCCGTGGATCTTGCCTTCCCGGTGGGGTCATTATTCCAGCTCGCGCGGTCCAATGCCTTGCATGATTTCGTCATTCAGCGAAAACAGCGCCGGGGTGCCGCCGGTGTGGACGAACACCACGTTTTGATCCGCTGTGAATCGGCCTTGGCGGATGTGGTCGATCAGGCCGGACATCGCTTTGCTGCTGTAAATCGGGTCGAGCAAAATGGCTTCTTCGCGGGCCATGAGTGAAATCGCTTCCAATCCGGCTGGTGAAGAGGTCCCGTAACCCGTCGGGCCGATGTACTCTTCGGACAGATCGATGTCATTTGATTCCACATCGATCGAAACGCCGATCAATTCGCCCGCTTCACGAGCAATCCGCGCCATATCGGCCCGCGTGTCCCAGGGCCACACGATTGGGGCACAATGCGTGATGGGTAAATTCAAACCCAAAGCTTTGCTCCCCGCCACCAAGCCGGCGCCCGTTGATCCGGCGGAACACAGGTAGACCGCATCGGGCGTGAACGATTGCGCGGCGGACTGTTCGGCGATCTCGATCATCGCGGTCACATAACCAATCGCCGCCAATGGCTTGACGACTTTGCGGTCCCAGGAATACACCGTCCGTCCCGCTGCTGCGTATTCGCGGCTGCGGTGCATGATATGTTCGTCGACATCGGGACCGATCGCGCCCTCAATAATTTCGACCTTCGCGCCGACCAGATAATCGAGCAACAAATTACCTTGAATCGGATCAGGCCCGTTCGCCGGACGACCACGACCCAGTACCAGATGAATATCAATGCCCGCCTTCGCGCAGGCGGCAGCGGTTTGACGGCAGTTATTGCTGTGGATGCCCGCCCCCCAGACGAAGATGTCCGCCTGTTTTTGAATTGCATCGCCCAGAATCAATTCATTGTGCCGCGTCTTATTTCCGCCAAACGTCAAGCCGGTGCAGTCGTCCCGCTTGATATAAATCTGCGGCCCGCCCAACAGCTTGGATAGTTTCGGCAGATGCTCCAGCGGCGTGGGAGTATGGGCCAACGGAAAATGCGGCAATTTCGCAACAGCAGCACGGAGTTCATCGGGGGTCAATCGTGGCATAGCAGTTCTGTTTTCGCAGTTTTCATAATTAAGCAGGTATCACGCGGAATCACAGGAGCCGTACTATTACCATGCGCAGGCCAGTTTTTCGACCGGTAACAGAAATTTCAGTCATCCCCCAAAACCGTCAAACAGAATACAGTCAAACAGAATTCCCTGCAAAAACACCGAAACCCCGAAGGGGTGAGACATCCTAGCCCAGGGTAAGCGGCAAAGCCGCGCCACCCTGGGAACGCGTGTCACCGTGGAGCGAACCCTGAAGGGGTTCCACTTTGGATGTGAGGAGAATTAACGCGCGATCCAATCCCCGGCGCACATCGTGGCGGTGATTTCGGTTTCCGGAGCAAACAATTCACCCGCCGCCCCATTCAAAGCCACAACAGCCATGTCGGCAGATTTCCCTGGCCGCAACGTGCCGA
Organism: Symmachiella macrocystis; assembly: GCF_007860075.1. NCBI lineage: Bacteria > Pseudomonadati > Planctomycetota > Planctomycetia > Planctomycetales > Planctomycetaceae > Symmachiella > Symmachiella macrocystis. The sequence goes on along the minus strand of NZ_SJPP01000001.1, from coordinate 359,389 downwards.
TTTCGCCATCTAGTCCTAAGGCCCGCGCCCCGTTGTTGGTCCCCAGCGTTAACAACTCCGCCGGATCGACATCGGGAAACGTCCGTCGCAAAAATTGTAGTTCCCGCCACAGGTTCAAATCGGGATTCGATCCGCGGCTGTCGGTGCCGATCGCCACAGAGACACCCGCCTGCAGTAGACGTCGCCAGGGATGGGGTTCGTGAGCGAAATAAGCGTGCGTGCGGGGGCAGTAGACGACCGTGATGTTGGGATGCTCCGCCAGGAATGCGATTTCTTCCTCATCCAGATAATTACCGTGAATCGCCAACGCATACTCGGCATCCGCCAGTGGGCGGAGGTAATCCATTGGGCGCGATCCAGTCGGGATTGCCGTCGGATCCCAGACGCCGAATTCGCGGAGCATCTCCACAAACTCGCCGCTGCCGGAACTGAGCAATTCCAACTCCGCCCGCGTTTCCGCAAGGTGCACCGCCAAGGGGCATTGATGTTCCACGGCCAGTTGAACGAGCGCAGCGTACAACGCCGGACGCACGCTGTAGGGCGCATGGGGACTGAGACCGTAAATCAGCCGGTCCTGTTGTGGCTGCTGCAAATGTTCACGAGCGAGCGTCAATTGCGGATCGTGTTGCGCAGCCGCCAGTCCTAGGATTTCTTGAAACACCACGACGCGGGCAGCGGGCGGGAAAAACTCCGCAGCCTTCCAACCGGGCGAGGCAATTTCACCCAGCAGGGTCGTGCCGGTTCGTTCCGCTTCACGCTTGCCTGTGGCAACGGCACTTGTCGACGCATCGCGGCTGCGCCGATTGGCGACCAAAACGCGAATCCAATCCGTAAAGGGCAATGCCGGCCCAATCGGCTGCGTCAGGTCGCTGAACTCCAAATGCGTATGCGCATTGACCAACCCCGGCACGATCGCCACATCACCCAGGTCTTGCGCTGCGCTGTCGGTGCGGTCATGCACAGCGGCAATTCGCCCCGCCTCGATTTCAATCACTCCACGCTCCAGCGGCGGCCCGTCCCCGGGAAACACCCACCGCGCGCGATATGTCTGTCGCTGATTCATGTACCAAATGTAATCCAAACCAAGCCAGGATACCAAGCACCTCCCTCAAGCCTGTCCCCTCACGCCTCAGGACGAACCCCCGCCCTGTCTTGGACAGCCGCGGCTTTTACGTCATAATCAAACTGTTATCCGGCGGCGGCTGTCGTCTACGGTCCGCGTTCTTCAATGCCAACCACAAGGCTACAAAAATCATGTCGCAACCCAACCGACGAACCTTTCTCCACCAAACCGCACGTACTGGGTTGGCTCTGGCGGCCGGGGCGACCGTCTTGGGACAGTCTCGTTCAGCTGTAGCAGCGGAGGCGAAGACCGGAAATCCGCTCGCCGTATTCAGCAAAAGTTTCCAGGACCGCCCGATTCCTGAAGTTTGCCGCATATTCAAAGAGATCGGCGCCGATGGTTTGGACCTGACCGTCCGGCCCGGTGGGCATATCGCTCCCGAAAACGTCGCCGAAGAATTGCCAGCAGCTGTCCAAGCGGCCCAGGATGCCGGTTTGAAGGTTTATTTTCTAACAACCGCCATCACCGAGCCAAACGCGACCGCGGAAAAGCTCTTGGCGACCGCTAGTGATTTGGGGATCGACCGCATCAAATTGGGCTACTACAAATACAAAAAATTTGGTGCAATGGCTCAGGAGATGGATGCAGTCAAAAAACAATTGGCCGCTGTCATCAAATTGGCCAAACCGTATGGCGTGCTCCCCTGCGTGCACATCCACTCAGGAAAATCAATCCCCTCGCACGGCACGCATCTGTACGAATTGATCAAAGACTTTTCCCCCGAAGACATCGGCGCCTATGTCGACCCGCAGCACATGACCAAAGAAGGGGGTATCGACGGTTGGCGGCAAGGCTTGGATTTACTCGGCCCCTGGATTGCCCTCTCCTCGATGAAGAACTTTGCCTGGGAAAAAACCGACCGAGACAAATACGGCCAACAACATTGGCAAACAATCAACGTCCCCGTCGCCGACGGCGTCTGCCCGGTTCCCAAATTCATCGAAGCTCTGCATACGCTGGGATACCACGGCGTGATTTCGATGCACAGCGAATACAAAGGCCGGCACAGTTTCCAAAATCTAGATACCGACGGCTGCATCGCCCAGACGGCCAAGGACATTCAATTCGTACGGCAGTTTGTCTGAAGCGTCCAAGTCCCAAACCGACGGCTCTGCCGTCGCAATCGACTACCGCTTGGCAATGCAATGGAGCAAACTCATGAAGCGGTTTCTATACACCGTGTTGACGCTACTCTCGCTTTCCACGTTCGTTGGTGCCGATGAACCGCTCGGTCCTGCGGAAGACGCGCAGGGGAAGGATGCGGGTGACGTCATCCACACCATCTTCGAGGGCCAGTCTCCCGACAAACTTGTCTGCGACACCACGCTCCGCGCGATGCCGGACGGGTCGTGGGTCATGGTGATGCTCGGTGGAGGAGACAAGGAACCGTCGCCGCGAAACCGGATCTTTCTCACCCGGAGTCTGGACCAGGGGCGAACTTGGTCGGAGATGCAGCCGATTGATTTTGGTGTCAAGAAAAATGATCCCAACCGCGCTTTGGTCCCCACTGAATTGATGGTGCACGGCGAACGCTGCACCCTGTTTTTTACAACGCATGACGGCCGTTTCGGTGAGGCGCGGACATGGCAGGCACACAGCAACGACTCTTGTCGCACTTGGTCGGCAATGACCCCCGTGCCCGATCCGTTGCATAAAGCTAGTTTCATACGGAATCACATTGTGACCCGCGACGGACGCATCATGCTGCCGTTTCAGTTTTATGTCGGAGAACGATTCCCGCACAATCCGCGCAACGGCGTGATGATCAGCGAGGACGATGGCAAAACTTGGTCCGTCCACGGATGGATTAGGCTGACCGACAATGACAAATACCGAGGCTGGGCCGAAAACAACATCGTCGAGTTGGCCGACGGTACGATTTCGATGCTGATTCGCGCCGACAAATTGGGGGGCGTCTTGTATCGCACCGACTCGCACGACGGGGGCAAGACCTGGCCCGATTTCGCCACAAAGACCGACATCCCCAATCCCGGTTCCAAAGCCACCTTGTATCCTCTCGGCGGCAACCGTGTGGCGATCTTGCACAATCCCAATCCCAAGCAGCGCAATCCCCTGTCATTGTGGATCAGCGACGACGGTATGAAAACTTGGCCGTATCGCCGTGTCCTGGTCGACTCTCCCGGCCGCTTAAATTATCCCGATGGATTCGTCAGCCCCGACAAAGAGTATTTGCATTTCGCATTTGACGACAACCGTCACCGCGCGGTGTATGTCGGTGCCAAGCTACCGGCTGCGGATTAGCGGCACTGTAACGCAGGGCATCTATGTATTTCACACAACTCCCGCTGCTAGTGATTGCAACAGCGGCTGATGAACCACTCCGTTTGGCAGAGGAAATGGTCGCTATCAATGCCGATGAAGCAAGGATGTGAGCCATTTGAATTTGGGGACTCTTTGTCATGCAGTGGTTTCATCGCACAATCGAACTGTTGACAAAACATTTTGACAATGTGCGTTTACGTACGCCGATCACGGAGGACGAGATTATTGGTTTACAATTCCAACGCAGTACGGCAGCGGAGGAATTAAAGTATTTTTACACCCAAACGAACGGACTCGCCGTTGGACTCCATGATAGTGTAGTCGGGCTGATTTTCGAATTTGAAGAATCCCAGAAATTACTCTCTCTGATTTCACATAGGGATGGTGCGTATCAGCTACTGCCGGTTCGGGGCGACGGATGCGGTGATTACGACTGCTTAGTGATTGGGGGAGGCATCGCTGAGGGGGCTGTCGTTTTCTATGATCATGAAGTCAATGAAGCTCCCTCGCATTTGTTAGCGGGCTCGTTCGCATCCTACTTTCAGTTGTGGGCCGATTATCTCACCACGAAATATCAAGCTAATGGAGAAATTGACCAACGGTATGTCGCTCCTAAGCTTGAAGCATGGCCTTGGCTGGGAGAACCTCAGCGGAGGCATCCTTGGCCATTTGATGAGGCGTGGCTCAAGGTGAATGATGAAAAAGCGGCAATACTTCTCGAAGACGCTGCCACACGGTCCTGGCTGAACAGACAGAATGATTTGACGTGATGACGTACATAATTCATCGACAACGTATTATGAGGCAGGGCTGATGATGGAAAAACTTTGCGGCTCGCTGATTGTGTCGTTTCTAATCACAGCGGCCTCTGCCGACGACCGTCTCGGCCCGGCTGAAGAAACCATCGACATCCAATCCGGCAACCTCACCGTCCAATTCCGCGACAATTCCGCCTCGCCCAAGATCCTCAGCGGCGTGCAGTCGCTGTTCAATCAGCGCGATGCACTGGGGTACGATGCCTATGATCCCGATGGACGTGGCGCCTCGGCGGGGCTCAATTTTGAGCACATCATTTCCGGACACCAAACGCCCCACAACAAATTCACGCCGCGGCATGGGCGCTTCACACTGCACCGGCTGCTGGATCAGAATTCCGTGCAACTAGTGCGCCGCGCCGAAGACAGCCCTTGGAAGGTGAGTAGCACCCTGACCTATAAGGTCACCGCGCCACATTACATCGACTTCGAATTTTGCTGCCGGTTCCAAGACGCGGAGCTTTTTGGTGAGCGGGAGTGGGCGTTGTTTTTCTTTGCGAATTACATGAACGACGTTGCTGCCGTTCCGCTGCATTTTCGCGGCATTAAGCAGCCCGGCGACGAGGAAACCTGGATCGCCGGCGACGCACCAGCCGGTCCGGCCGATTGGAACACGGGAGGCACCTATCGGCACGTCGACGCTGCCCCGCTGAAGTATGACGACGACGTGAAATTTCGGCTCAATAGCTGGAGCTACAACGCACCGCGGTTCACCAAACCGTTTTATTACGGCCGGGCAGCACGCGACATGACGTTGATCCTCATGTTCGACAAGGCGCACACGCCGGTCGACGAGATGCGGTTAAGCCTGTTCAAATTCAAACTCTCCCAACATCCCCGCCCCGCTTGGGATTTTCAGTACGTCGTGCACCGCGTGGAAGAAAATCGCGAATACGGCTTTCGTGGGCGGCTGGTCTGGAAAAGGTTTGTCAGTCCCGCTGATTGCCTTGAGGAATACCAAACCTGGGCGAAGAACTTGCCAGCCCTCCCACCCGCCAACGAGCCGTCCAGTTGATTCTTCACGGCTTGAAGATTAAAAACACCACATGCCAACTTTAAAGAAAGCGGTGACCGCCGCCTGTTTGAATCTCCCCGTCCGGGAAACCTTGATCGCCGCCTCCGAAATGGGGGCTGAGGGAGTGCAGTTCGATGTACGGACCGAATTGCGTCCGTCCGATCTGTCGCACACCGGCCGCCGGCAGTTTTCGAAATTCCTCTCCGAAATGAATCTGGAACTGCCCTCGCTCCGCTTTTCTAGTCGCCGCGCGTTTTACAATGCCAACGACCTGGAACGCCGCATCGCGGCCACCAAAGCGGCGATGGACTTCGCCTATCAACTTGGCGCCAAGATCCTCACACTCCGTATCGGACGCATCCCGACCGATGCCGAATCGCCCGACTATTTGATTCTGCGGGAGGTGCTCAACGGCATCGCCCGTTATGGAAATCATGTCGGTGTCGCCGCCGCAATCACGCCCAGCGGCGATAATCCGGCCGATTTGGCGCGGCTGTTGGGAGATATCACCAAAGGCCCCTTGGGTCTCGATTTCGATCCCGCCGGGTTTCTGATGTCCGGCCACGACCCGTTGCCCATGCTTCGCGAATTACATCAATGGATCTTCCATGTCCAAGCCCGCGATGGACTGCAAGACGCCTCAGGCAGCGGATTGGAAGTGGCGTTAGGCCGCGGCGAGATCGATTGGCTGGAATTCGTCGCCACGCTCGATGAAATCGCCTATCGCGGCTGGCTGATCGTCACCCGCACCCAAGGTGAAGACCGCGCAGGCGACGCCGAACGAGCCCTAAAATACCTCCGCAACATCGACGCCCCCCAATAAGCCGGTTGCGTCCCCATGAGATTCGGTTCAATTCCCATTTTGTGCGGCCCCACACGGTCAAGTTTTTTTAAATCCGTGTTAATCCGTGTTAATCCGTGGCTAAAAAACTTGCCCAGATGATAGCGGCCCCGGCGTGATAATCTATTTCGGGCGGCGTTCTTCCACCCAATCTTGTTGTGGAACGCGTTCCGGATGCTCTTTCGCCCAATCCGGTTTGGGGAACCAACGCAACTTGCTGTAGCGGCGATATGTTTCCCAGATGTCGCCGCCGTCACTTGCCGTGACCCGCGCGTCGCCGGTCTGTTTGAGGTAATCCATCAGCCGCGCCGAAAGCTGTTGTTGGACTTCAGCAAAACGTGGATCCCCAGCCAGATTGTTCAGACAGCCGGGATCGGTGCGAATGTCGAATAGTTCCTCTGCCGGCCGTTTGTCGACTGCTAGATGGAAGAAGCGCGAGATTTTGGGATCGTCACGGTGCTCGATCAGAAAATCGAGAGCGGGGCAGGCGTCGATGTCGTGGTATCCGCCGTGTTCCGGACCCAGATCGTCGTTCGTCACCGCGGCCCCTTTGGCGTACTGTCCATGTCCAAATTTTCGCGGCGCACCGGCCGGCCAACGTTCGGGGCGAAAATTGCGAATGTACAAATAATCAGCCGTGCGGATGCAACGTTGCGGATAGCCCAGCGAATTGTATCGCGACGACGAATGCCGTTCGCGACCCGAGAAGATCGCATTCCGCTGCGGCTCAACGACGCCGCTTGCATCGGATTCCAATAACCCTAACAAACTCTTTCCCGAGAGCGGATATTTCTCCGGCGGTTTGACATCCGTTGCTGCGTAGATCGTGGCAGTGACGTCGATCAAATTGACCAGATCATTCACAACTCGGTCGCCGGGGATTTTTGCCGGCCAAGCGATCGCCAATGGCATGTGAATCCCGTATTCATAGGCGTTTGCTTTGGCAGCCGGGAAGGCCATCCCATTGTCGCTGGTGACGATCACCAACGTATTCTCCAATTCGCCCGCCTCTTCGAGCAGGTCCAACATGCGTCCCAGGTGCTGATCGAACCATTGGATTTCGTAGCAATAGTCCAACAAGTCGTCGCGGATTTCCGGCGTGTCGGGCAGAAAAGGCGGAACGACCACCTTGTCTGGATCCAGCCCATTGCGACGGCCAATTCCCTTCTCAAAAACCCGGTGCGGCTCCGAGCCCCCATACCAAAAACTAAACGGCTGATCTTTTGGACGCTCAGCCAGAAAATCAGCAAAGTTGGCTGCGTAGTCGGTGGCACGAATGCCGGGCGGGGTCTTCGCAGTCCGCTTAGAATACTGCGGCCCCGCGGGATTTCTCGTCCGCCCATCAGCCTCCCAATTGCCCGGTCCCCAGCCCTTGCCGGTGAACCCGACAAAATAGCCCGACTCCTCCAACTGGTCCTGGAAGCCGACGTATTTCGCTGGAAACGAACTGGCGTGCGTCCCGGCATGCTCCAATTGCCAGATATTTCGGCCAGTCAGAAAGGCCGCCCGCATTGGACTGCAGCCTGGCGCTGGGGAAAACGCATTGTGAAACAAAACCCCCTCCCGCGCGACACGGTCGAAATTGGGGGTCTGGATCGCCTGATATCCATATGCCGACGCGTGCGGATAGGACTGATCGTCCGAAACAGCAATCAACACATTCGGTCGTCGCTCGGCAGCGGCAAGGCTTGCCGTGAATGTGGTCGCTAAGATCAGACATCCAGCCATGCGAAAAAAAACGACCATGGTCAGCTCACATCAAACACGAGAATGGACAAAGAGGGGCGAGCGAAACGCGCGGGTTATTCAAAACTTGAAAAGTCGGGCGGACGACGTTCGAAAAATGCGGTCATCGCTTCCCGGGCTTCGGGTGATTTTAGCCGCTGAGCAAACGCTCCCATTTCCGCCTGCATTGTTGTTGCGACCGTCGGAGTTGCGAACTGTTTCATCAGTCGCTTCGTCTCCCGCAGCGCCGAAGGCGGCAGCGCTGCCAACTCTTGGCAGCATTCGACGGCAGCGTCGAGCACTTCGCCGTCGGGCAACACGCGGTTCACTAGGCCATACGCACACGCCGTTTCCGCCGAGAACGGCTTGCCAAGCAACAACAACTCCGCCGCCCGCTGATGACCGATCAATTGCGGCAGTAGATAACTGGAAGCCGCTTCGGGACAGAGTCCCAGATTCACGAACGGCAATTGCAACGTCGCGCCCGACCCGGCAAACACCAGATCGCAATGCAACAACATCGTGGTGCCAATACCAATCGCCGGTCCCGTTACAGCTGCGACCAACGGTTTGGTGGCGGTACTGATCGCCTGCAGGAATTGCGCAACCGGACTGTCCGCCTCCGCGGGGGGCGAGCCTAAAAAGTCCTTAAGGTCGTTGCCGGCGGTAAAACATTCCGCGGCTCCGTGGATGAGTATCGCCCGCACTGTCGGATCCGCTTCGGCTTGTCCGATGCCTGCAGCGAGTAATCCATACATCTCGACAGTGATCGCGTTTTTCTTTTCTGCGCGATTCAAGCCGAGTCGCACGACGCCTTCGTTGTTGGTGACGATAACCGGTGGTTGTTGATTCACGTTCCGTTTCCCTCTTTCCCGAATTGAAAGCTTCCGCAAACAAGTATGCACATTGCTCGACGGTGTGGGAAGTGACTGACGGAATCTGTTGCGACTCAAATGTGGTCGCGCAACTGTCATCGCGCAGCACTCATTGCGCAAAAAAGAACGCCGTTCGCGGGGAACGGCGTTCTTCAAGTGTCTCGACGTCAGTCGGTTACGGCGATGTGAATCCGTAGGCATCCAATTCGACCCACAAGAATCCAATCCCGGTGATTAATGCGGCGACAGATACGAACAACAAGGCGACGTAAATGTCCGCCTCGGGCGGGGGGCCTTGGGGCTTTTTCTTCGTGCGGCGACTGCTAGAGCTTCGTGGTGACATTGTCCCCCTCCTGAATCAGTCCGATTTTGGCAGTCGACAGCACTTCCGCGACAGCCATATCAGTCGATGTTTCTACAATTCTTAGTTCACCGAGGTATTTGCCGCCTCGATAGACGGTTAAAGTGTGTCCCTTGATCAAGCCATCGTCCGAGCCGATGTTCACTTCCACTAGGTCAACAGTGCCGCGACGATTTTTCTTTACGCGTCGCACACGACCATCAACATCTTGCGGGGGAGCTTGTGCAATCGGTCCCGGTGTGTCCGACAGGCCGGCCCGGCGTAACGCCGATTTGAGTTGAGCGATGTCACGCAATTGACCTTTCAGCGTTTCATTCAGCAGAGTCGTTTTCTCCTTCTCGGCCGTGAGCTCGACTTCCAGACGTAACCGTTCCTTCAGTTCTTCATGGCGTGAATCGGTAATCTGCTTGTTTTCTTTTCGCAGCGTGACCGCTTCGTTGGTCCGGTTTTCGGCGTGCTTCAGTGCGATCCGTGTTTGCTCCTGGGCCACATTGGCGTGGTTTTCATGGTCGTTTTGACGGGATTTGTATTGATTATTTTCATTCGTCAAATTTTGGACTTCAGCGACAAGCGTGTCTCGCTCTTTTTCTAATTCCGCCGTCAGCTTTTCCGTTTCAGCATCTAACTGCTCAAAACGGTTCTGAAGCGCAGTCATTTGATTCGTCTTAGACTCCAATTTGGCTTGGGTAGCTGCGTTTTCCTGTTTCCAGTTCGTATGCGTCGCAAAGACCGCACCGGCGAACGCCATGAAACAGACGCTCAACACGACCTGCAACACGACTAACAGTTTTCCAACGAACGACATGGAGGTGGCTCCCTCGAAAGTTGCGCTGACTAAAATTGCATGAGATAACGGGTGAAGAGATTGGGATGGCCCCTTGGATCGTCAGCTCGTGACGAGGCCCCCCTTATACTAAACGTTTTCTTCACCTGGGGATTGCCGACACTGTCCGGCAAAGTCTGTTTTTTAAAGTCTGTTTCTTCTGAACTGTCGTCCCGCAGGACGCCACCGTACGGCTAATTGTTTTTCAGTCTCTCGTTTCGCCGTTGGGTGGATTTCAATAATTCTTTGGCTTGGATGACTCGGTCTGCAAGTCGTCGGTCTTCCTCACGGGCGATTTCAATTTGTGAACGAAGTTCTTTCAACTGATTTTGCATGCGGACCACTTCTTCGTGCCGGTCGGTCGTTTGATTTTTAATGTCGATCACCTTGTTGCCGGTGACCGTGGCTTCTTTGGTCGCCGCAATGACTTGCCCATTCAACTCTTCAACCGCTGCGACCAGTGCGGCTTCGCGTGCGATGATCGCGGCGGTATCTGCCTCACGTGTTGCTTTGGCATCTTTTAAGGCGGCTTCGGCGGCTTGGAACTCTTCCCGCAACTGACGCAATTCGTCTTCCTGGGCTTTGACCTTCTCCGCATAGGTCATCGTGCCGCGGTCGACCCGTTTTTCAGTAAGAAACGTCTTCCAATTCGTGCTGCCCAATGACGTCACGGCGGCAAAGCCCATGAATGCCACACTGGCAAACGCCAGAAAGACGACCAGGCTTTTCCCCAATTTTGTCATCAAAACGAACCTTTCCGAGCCTATAACCTTTTGTCGCCGACACACACCCGCGAAAAGGGGGCGCCAGTTTTTTAGTTCAAAACAATAGCTACGCTGATTGAACGGCAGATTTCACTGTTGAGACTTTCATTCGCACGCTCCGCCGTAATGCGAGAGACTTTTATTTACGGCCATGCGATTCAGTCTTTAGTATACGGATCGAAAAAAACGGATGTCAATCAGAAAAGCATATCTTACCGGATTCCCCCAAACGTCCCTGTACCTGTCTCCGCCATCCCGTGTGGCCGCCATAACCAACACGACCGGACCAACTTCGCCTTTCCTTCACAATTCCAACAGGCCCCACGCCCCTGTTTTGTGGCTGAATTTGTAGCGAAGTCGCGGGAAAACCATAATAATGCTTGGATATTTTGTGCCAACTCGTGCAAAATAGCGGGAAACACTTTGTCTGCGAGTCTCAACACTTCGCTGGCGCGTGGGGGGGACTCGTGTGCTAGCCTCGTTTTCACTCACATGACACGTAATCACTATCGGCACCGTTCAATCGCAGGCTGCACTTAGCTGACGAATGACGGGGAAGTTGTTATCCTGAACGGCCACAGGAACGCGTGGCTCGCGGAAATGGCATGATTGTCATTATCGACGAGTCTTCACACATCGATAAAGTCTGCGTTCGCTACGGGTTTGATTTGAAAGGCACTGCCACGGGCTACCCGGCCGGTCCAGGGCTGTCTTTTTGACCACTTCTTGAACAACCTCGGAGAGATCCACGTGTCGACCAGCGATGCCCCTTATACTCTCGAAAAAACACGAGGGTACGTTGTCCTGTGCCTCTTGCCTAAGCTGAACGAAGTCCAGTGGGGCGACGTTCAACAGGTCGGTAACGAAATTATTCCCGATTTGGATGCCCTGCGGTCCCCCGCACTCCTGGTCGACCTCTCGGCATTGGACTACATGGGTAGTTCAATGGTCGCGCTGCTCGTCAGGCTCTGGAAAGCCGTTCAAAAGAAAAACGGTAGAATGGTCGTCCAAAGCGAACAGAAAATGGTCACGGAGGTCTTGAGCATCGCCGGACTCAATTCTCTATGGGACGTCGTCCCCACGCGCGATGAGGCCATCGGCGCCATGAAGCACGCGCCTCCGACTTCACAGAATGGACCTGCAGAAGCCTCTTGGACCGGACCAATCATCGCTCTGATTGCAGCAGTAGCCGCCGGTTGGGTTTGGTGGACCACACACTCCGGCGACCCTCTCTTCAACGACGCCAAACAATCGGTGTACGTGCTATTCGCGCTGGCGGCCGTTGCTGTTGTTATCAGCGGCTTGACGTTAGTCCGCAATGCCGGCGCTGCGCGGATTGTCGGCGGGCTAATTCTCCTCGTTGGCCTCGCAGTCAGCGTAGGTGGGTTCCAACAACTGTCTGCCGCAAATGCTGCTCCGCCCGTCGTAGATTCCGATGCTGCCGCCGCGGCGGATGCTACCGAGCAGACCCCCAAGCCACAATTAAGAATAGACCGACTCGACAGCGACAAAAAAGACAAGTGATCGTCGAATCGGTATGCCCCCCGCAGTCACATCCACCGGTCAACCAAGGGGTGCTGTCCGGCATGAATCACGCAGCCAATACGATGCGTTGTCTGGAACAAAGACGAGGAATTGCCCATTCTTGGCACGGATGCCATCAGCTACACGCGACGACTGGGGCACTGCCGAAATGATATTTATCAGCAGCGTACGTTTGTTTGCGGCGGAACTTCCAACAGCGTCCCGCCGTTTGATTTCAGCATCAATCGATAGATCCAGCAAAACCAATCATTCACGGTACTAGGGAGTTGCAACAATGGATTCCAAAAGTAAAGAACGCGACATTCGCCAAAAGGCCTTGCAGCAAGAATTAGGCGAGTTGGTGGATGTTGTCGGCCCCGGTCCATTGGTCGATTTGCTGCTCGAACGTGCCTTTCAACTCAACGCCACCGATGTCCACTTCGATCCCGACGAAAACGGAATCCGCATCCGGCTCCGCGTCGATGGCCTGTTGCACGCCATTTTGCACGTCCCTGCGGCCCAGGCCGCGCACATGATCTCACGCATCAAGTTGATGGGCGGCATGGATATCACCGAGAAACGTCTGCCGCAGGACGGCCACATTTCCAATCTGGTCATGGGCACCCAGCGCGATATCCGCGTCGCCTGTGGACCCACGAATTACGGCGAACGAGTCGTGATGCGTTTGATGCCCGGCGAACAGGCATTCCACCGCTTAGACGATCTCGGCTTCGATGATGCGCAACTCCCCATGCTCAAACGGTTCCTGAACATTCCTTACGGTATGATTCTCACGGTCGGCCCCGTCGGAGCGGGCAAGAGTACCACCATGTACGGTTGCCTCGACGAATTAAACGATCCCAGCAAGTCGATCTGCACAATCGAAGACCCGGTGGAACGCCGGATGGACGGTATCAATCAGACGCAGATCAATACACAAATCGATTTCACCTTCGCTCGCGCTCTACGAATGTTATTGCGGCAAGATCCCGACGTGCTCATGATCGGCGAAATTCGCGACCCCGAAACCGCGCAAATCGGTTCGCGCGCCGGACTGGCGGGAACATTGGTCCTCAGCACGCTCCACGCCAATGACACCACCTCCACGTTCGACGTGCTTCGTGGTTTCAATGTCCCACCGATGGTGATCGCCGATTCTGTGTATTGCGTCGTCACGCAACGTCTGCTGCGAAAAATCTGCCAAAACTGCAAGGTCGCCTACCAGCCTGACGAACCGCAATGCGAAATCCTGGGACTTGACCCAGCAGCCGCCGGTACGGTGGAAATCTTCAAAGGCACCGGCTGCGATACCTGTTTTGGCACCGGTTACCTCGGACGGACCGCCGTCTTCGAAGTCCTGGGCATGGATGCCGACCTCCGCCGCGCCGTCCTGCATCACAAACCACGACTCGACATTCTGCAAATCGCCAAAGAAAAGGGGATGGAAACCCTGGAAATGGCTGCGTCCCGCAAAGTCATCGCCGGACAAACCAGCTACGAAGAAATGAACCGCGTCCTCTCCGCCTTCCCCGGCGAATAAGCAAGGCGGCACAACCGCTTGGTGCGAGCTTCCGCTCGAAGGGCAGGGGCCCCGCTCCAATCCCCACTCCACCGGGCAACACACTCACTTGGTACAACGGCTACTGGAATTCCTGACCGACATCGATTCCTACACCCACTGCATGCTGGCCTTTTCAACCAAGTTGGTAATGTATGGTTTCATCGGCTTGCGCGGTCCGGTCGCATCGTGATGTAGGGTGAAACTACGTGCTTGCCAACGCAATTGACAAACCAAAATAAACACCTATGGCAAGACAAAATAACCATACGTAAGCCACATAGCGGCCCCAGCCGGCACCGTTAATAAGCCACAGAGTTGATGTGACTGAAATCAGTAGCCCGAACACCATCTCAAAGATTTCTTCAAAAGGGTGGCCCATTATCCCCGGTTGAGGTGGTGATTCCATTCGATAAACTGCACCAAAGACTGTTATGATCCCGAAAACTATATGAGCAATCGCGATACATGATCGGAAACTAGGAAAATGCAGACCCATCGTTGTACACACTCCTTTTGAAACCGGCACCAACACCGCGGGTGGCACGGATTGCTGACGGCAATCCGTGTGCCAAAGGCACAAGACGCAGCATTTCCAGCAGTCCGTGCCGATGAGGCTTCTCTTGCCAACGATTGAGGTAACTGCGGCTTCTTGCGGGCTACGCCCGCCCCGATTGCTGTGGCAATCGCGGCCACCCTGCATTTTACATTTTTAGCTCGTCTCGCCAATACTTGACGCGCTCCGCCACCGGTTCTTTGCCTCCGGAACCATAACTTTGGAAGGCGGCGATGGCGTTGGCTGTGCCGAGGACACTGTAGACGTCGTCGCTGATTTTGTCGCAGGCGTCTTGGAGTTCCGTCAGCGAAAGGTCGGCGAGTTTGCAGGATTTGGATTCGCACAGTGCGACCAGTTTGCCGACCGTTTCGTGGCCCGTCCGCATGGGGACGCCTTGTTTGATCAGGTACTCCATCAAGGTTGTCGCATCCAAGAAGCCCTCTTCGATGCGGGCGTTGATCGTGTCGCGCTGCAGTTCGGCTCCCTCAACAACGGCGGCTGCCAGTTCCAAACAGGCCGAGACGGTGTCGTGCGCGTCGAAGGCGGCCAGTTTGTCTTCCTGCAAGTCGCGGTTGTAGGCCATGGGCAGGCCTTTGATCAGTACCAGCAATTGCCCAACAGCGGCGATGGGGCGGGCCGATTTACCGCGGATCAGTTCCAACACATCGGGATTGCGTTTTTGCGGCATGATCGACGAACCAGTTGTGTACGCATCGGGCAGTTTGAGGAAACCAAACTCGGTCGTGAACCAAATGATCCACTCCTCGGCCCAGGTACTCAGGTGAGCGGCGATCAACGACAGGCAGAACGTGAACTCCACCAGAAAATCGCGGTCGCTGGAGACATCCAGACTATTGCCGGCCACAGCGGTAAAGCCCAGCAGGTCGGCCGTCATTTGGCGATCGATGGGAAGCGACGTCCCCGCCAAGGCCGCGGCACCGAGCGAGCAGACGTTCACGCGCTGCAGACAATCCTGCAATCGCGCGCGATCGCGGCTGAATTTATCGCAATAAGCCAGCCAATAATGCGCAGCTAAGACCGGCTGCGCGCGTTGCAGATGTGTGTAGGCGGGCAGCACCACATCGGCATCCCGCTCGCAGCGGGCGACGAAGGCGGACTGTAAATCGCGGAGTAGCCCGTCGATTTGCCCGATGGCGTCGCGGACGTACAGCCTCAAATCGGTGGAGACCTGATCGTTGCGGCTGCGGCCGGTGTGGAGTCGGCGTCCGATATCGCCCAGTTTTTCGGTGAGCGCCGACTCGACGTGCATGTGAATGTCTTCCAATTCCGTCCGGAATGGAAGTTGGCCGGCGGCGATTTGGCGGCCGATCTCGTCGAGCGTAGTGACGATTTGGTCCCGCTCGTCTTCGCTGATCAGACCGACGTGGGCCAGCATAGTCGCATGCGCTTGCGACCCCTGAATATCGTAGGGGGCCAATCTTGCATCGAAACTGATCGACTCGGTGAATTTTTCCACGCGCGGGTCGGTCGCTTGAGCAAACCGACCACCCCAGGCTTTTGCAGCCACGGAACTGACTCCTGTTGACGTTACTGATGAACAATCGCGGATTCGAAAAACCGCCTGACGCACTTTAGAGGCGAAGGAAACAGGAATCAACCACATCGCCGGTCAGGCCGTGATTGTGGGGGCAAATAACCAACGTTCTGGGATTTCCTTCTACGTAAGACGCAATGAACACAACTAGGTTCAGTTTGCATCACGTCCAATGCGGGAGCCGACCTGTGAGGGCTATGCCGGTTATAACGCTGCACCAAATCAGCTGTAGTCTCGGAAAGGTAACTTGCCGCAGTGGCCGTAAGCTATGCTATAAAAATGCCCCACAGGCCGGAATTCCGCTCCCTCGTCGTAGGCCCCAATCCCCATGACCGATGCTTCGGCCAAAAAACCTCCGGAACGCCGCACAAATTACCGGCAGTTGTTCTCCTTTGCCGTTTGCTGTGGCTTGATCTGTTGGATCATTGAGTACCCCATTCAGCCGGTTTTCGCCGCTGCGAATCAAAATACGTTGCTGATTGGCAAGCAGGCACTGTCGCAGGATTCCTATATGATTCCCATTGCGCCGGTGAGTTCGTTTGGCGGGATGACTGTTGAGGAAATCCTGCGATTGCGCGTCAAAGCGGTCTGGCAACAACCGCTGCTGATTGGCATCAATTATCGGCCGTCCGAAGCAGTGTTTTGCCGCCTGCGCAGCCGGTCTGCTTGGCGCGAATTGCCCGGCGAATCCCAGTCCGTGAGTGACGCTGAGCCTGAACTGTCGGCCGGGTCGGAGTATGTGTTGAATCCCTATTTGCTGGTAGCGGCGAAACTTGCTCCGCCGCCGGTCGAGCCAAACGTCGATGCTTCGGCTGGGCAGCTGTTTCCCATCTCGTTGTCTTGGGAATCCAATCAATGTCGCGCAACAGCAGTTTATGACGTGAGTAGAGACTTGCGACATTCCGAACGCTTGGACGTGGAACCGGTCTCGCTGGATGAAATTTCGCTACAGCTAGTGGGCATGAACGCGCGGGACATGAATCTGAATTATGCAGCCATCTTGCCCAACGAAGCGAACGGCGTGTGGCTGCCACAAAAACTGTCTGAGGCGGTGCTGATTGAACAATACCTGCGGCATGATCCGCACTGTGGTGCACCGGGCGGCTGCAACGAAGTCAGTCCGCCGCAAAAAGAATTCACCGGGCTGCGGCTTACGGACTTACCGGCGCGGATGACGATTCGCCTGTGGAGAGATCGACCTGAGTCTCCGGATGCAGCACCCGAGATGCGGTTCGTGCTTGAGTTCCGGTAATCGACTACCGTGCGAGAAACCACCACCAGGCGGTTGCGGCGGCGGCTCCGACTGCGAGGCTGGCTACGATGGCCGGCCAGGTGATGCGGGCCGACTGAGGTTGTTGGGCGGTGGTCATAAAGCGGAACCGCTGCAACTTGCCGAACGTGAGTTCATCCCCTGATTGGATCGCATGGGACTCGACCGATTGACCGTTGATTTGGATGCCGTTTTTACTCCCCAGGTCGGTGACCGTCCAATGCTGTCCATCACAGCGAAATTCGCAATGCCGGCTGGAAACACCCGCCCCGTCGATTGTGATGTCGCAACCTTCGTCACGGCCAACCACCAGATACGGTTGATAGAGCTTGATGGGTCGGCCGCCAGCTTGGGATGTCAAATAAGCCGGTGCAAATGTGGCTGATGCGATCGACTGTGGCCTGGACGAGGGAAACGGTTGCGTGCCCTGTTGTGGCCTGGACTTGGCTTTCATGTTAATGGTCGGAATTTTTGAGGCGGTATACGAGTCCAGCGGGTTGACGAGTGAAACGGCGGAGCGCCGCGGTCGCGTTTCGCCGGGAACACCAGTATCGACCCCCGCTTGCAGATGCTGGCTCGAGGAATCCAACATCATCCGTCGCGCCATCGAACTGGAGGAACTTGCCTCGGCTATTTTTCGTCGTCGTTGCTTGATCGCAGAGACCCGGCGCTGGGCGTCCTTACAACGCTCGACCAGCATGGCCGGAAAATCGAACGGGATCAGTTTGCGTTCGGCAAATGGCTCAAGCGCGGCTTTGACCTCAGCGGCGGTTTGAAACCGTTCGCCGGGATCTTTGGCCATCATCTTTTCGACGGCGGCGATGACCGGTTCGGGGAGCGACGGTACGAGCTCACCAATCGATTGCGGTGTTTTACTCAGATGCGCACGTAGTTTTTCCGGCGTGGTCTTGAGTGGAAACGGCACCCGGCCGCTGAGCAGGAAATACAGCGTGCACCCCAGGCTATAAAGGTCGGCGCGTGAATCGACCGCATAACTTTCGCGGGCTTGTTCCGGCGGGATGAAGTCATCGGTCCCCAAGCAATCATGGCCGAAAATCATCGCCAACGAAAATTCGTCTTCGTCGTTGCGGGTCAGCGCCAAACCAAAGTCTAAAATCTTCACCGTGCCCAATTTGTCAACGATTAAGTTCGACGGCTTGATGTCGCGGTGCACGAGTCCGTTGCTGTGGGCATGTTGCAGACCGGCCGCGGCCTGGCAAATAAAATCGCACGCTTGCGGAAACGAGGTGGGACCAGCCAGCTCTGACCATTCCTGCAGATTGATCCCCTCGACATATTCAGTGACGAGGAAGTCGACATCGCCAGTGTGTTCGGCCTTGTAGGCGTGGACGATGTTGGGGTGGTCGAGTTTTTGGCCGGCGCGGACTTCCAGCTTCATGCGAGCCTGCATATCGACAATATGCTGATGATGCTCTGAAAGAACTTTGAGCGCGACGACGCGGCCCGATTGCAGGTCCTCAGCTGTATAGACCCAGCCCATACCGCCGACACCGAGAATTTCCAGGACCTTGAAGTTGCCGATGAAAAAACCACGATAGCGGCCCTGCATCAAGCGGTCTGCTTGAAACCGCGAGAGCACCCCATTGAGCACCAGAGTCTTAGCGGCTTCGAACCCCGATGGCATTTCCTGGAGCTTTAACTTGCGCACCACCGCATTGAATTGCGCAGGTGGCAGCAATTCGCTCTTTTCGAGCAACTCCAAAAACGAGTTTGTCAGAAGCTGCGACGCCATTCTTCCCTCGCAAATAACAGCTGGGCTGAGCACATAGTACCGCTATCAGGATACCGATTGCGAGTACAAATTCGCACTAGAATAACGATCTCAGGGAAGATCATTAGATTTCGGCACATCCCTGAAGAACCGTCCAGTTTCCGACGATCAGCAACGAATACAAACTTGGGGTTTACCACTACCTGCACGGTCGTCGTTTTTTTGTCGGCCCACAAATGGCAAAACCACACGAAACGCCGCGGGAGACCTGCTCGTTGACCGACCGTGCAGCGCCCCACTTAAGTAGTGGGACTTACATAGGTAGTATTATACACCAATTTCACCCGGTGTGTACGCCGGAGGCGGTCTCTATCCGCGTCTTTGGGGCGCTGTCAGTTCAGACGAAACAGTTGGGCGGTCTGGGGAACTGTGCCACAAACTGATTGGATCACCTACCTTGGGGCGATTCGTCTAGCGGGTTGGACACTCTTAGTTTTGGCTGGAATGGCTTGGGTGGTCAGCGGTTGTTACAATGACACACGGCCTTTTGTGGAGGGTACGCCCTGTTCCCCTCAGGCTGACCGGTATCAAATCCCCTCAACGTTCGTGGGTCATGGCGTTTCAGGCGTCGGCCTTCCTTTCAGGTGGAGATCAACCGATGACGCGAAAACCGGCAACTTTGACGGATGTGCGTCCCCCTGCTAAGCGACCGACATTGACCGAGTTAGCAAACGCTCTCACACCCCTCCGCGAAGAGGTGCTGGCCAACCTGGCGATGTTGGCCCAGATCCCCGTTTCGGACGGCGTGGAATCACAGCGGAGGCGTTATCTGCTCGATCGCCTCGTCGCCGCTGGGCTCCCCGAGGCGAGTTCGGATGCTGCAGGCAACGCGATCGGATTTTTACCGGGAAAAACTGGTCTCCGCACCGTAATGCTGGTAGCGCACCTGGGCACCCCGATTTGCCATGCGACGGAGCCAGACGTCGTTATCGAGGCGGATCGCATTGTGGGTCACGGTGTGGCTGACAACTCTCTTGGCGCCGCGGTGATGTCCATGGTCCCTTGCTGCCTTAAAGAATTGGGCATCACGCTGGACTCGAACCTGCAACTTATCGGCTCGGTCCGATCGCTAAAACGGGGCCACGACGAGGGACTTCGATACGTTCTTGATCATGCAGAACGGCCCAGCGATTTCGGACTGGTGTTGGAAGGCATCAGGTTGGGACGGCTCAGTACGTTCGCCACTGGCACGGTTCGCGCGGACATCATCTGCAATATCTCTGGGGATAGCGGGAACGCGTTGATAGTCTTAAACCGGATCATTGACCGTCTGCTGAAGATCGCAATGCCGACGCGACCGTACACCAAGATTCGATTGGGGCAAATCAAGGCGGGCGAGTTGTATCACGTGGAACCGGTCTACGGTGAGTTGGGACTGGAAGTCCTCAGCGATTCCAGCGAAGAGTTGGACCGGATTGTGGGCGAGATCGAGGAGATTGTTGCGGAATCCTCAGCCAGCAGCGGTATCCAGACCCGTCTGGATTGCTTTTTCCGACGCGAACCGGGCGGAGTCCCTTTTTCGCATTCTCTTGTTAAATCCGTGGTCGATGTGATGTCGCAACTCGACATTCAACCCGCCCAGGACGATCGCCCCTCCGAGTTGTCGGAGTTTATTGCCGCGGGGATCCCGGCGGTGACTTTGGGGATCACTGACGGCCAAACGCATTTGCGCCGGCCAGATTTTGTGATGATCGAACCGATTCTCACCGGCGTCGCCCAGATTATCGGCGTGCTGCTGGAAATGGATCGTGGGGCGTGCGACGAACATTAAGACATCGTTCGTCGCGACGCATACTGCCGTCGCGTTTCACCTTGTTTGCACCCGGCCGTAATGGCACGGGCGCAGCTTTCAGGCAACCGTGATTGGCTAGGGGTTGCTACCGATTTCCACCTACAAACACTTACCGAAGTGCGACCAGATCCACAACACAATATGCGGGTGCACCGCCTTAGAAGTTGTACTGAGGATTGCGACGATCGAAATCGGCGTCGCGAAGTCCGACGTTGGTCTTGATGTTGGAGTAGGTGAATTCCTCGACGATCGGCGGTTGTTGTCCAGCGCGGCTGGGCCAACCGTACTGTTCCACACGGACGAGCAGTTTGGATTTTTTATCAACATAGACGCGGGTCATATGATACGTGAACTGCCGGCGCGGCGTGGGGTGGCTGCATTCAATCGCCATGCAGTCGACATTGCCCAATTTGGCGCTGTTGTAGTATTTGACGGTCGATTCGCCAACTTTGGATTCGCCTTCCCACTGCGCGATGACTTTGTCCACCATGTTTTTCAGACCAACCTTGGTGATTGGATAGCGGTTTTCCTTCATCACTTCGCTGGCGGTCGGAGCAAAAGTGAGCGTACCAACGAGCGACGCGATGCCGCTGCCTTCATGAACGACTAATTGGTTGTTATTGCGGCCGTTGACGTAAATCACTTCGCGACCTGCAGCGTCCTTGTTTTGGAAGAAAAAGTAGACGCTGAAAGGTTCCTCGCGAAATTTCATTCGCATGGTTTGCGACAACAGTTGGCGGCCGCCGCGGCCCAGGCGTTCCTTTTTCGAAAAGGTCGCGGTGTAGTCCTTAACGCCATCGAGTGCTTTGCGGCTTTGACGGACGATTTTTAGCGGCTTGACCAGCGGGTGCTCTTTCGGGGCCTCCTGACCATGTGCTTCACATGTGGCCATCCCCATGATGCCAGCGGTGATTGCTACGGCAATCGTGGCCCGAGACGCTAAGAGTTGTACTAAGAAACCAGAAACCCGCAACTGCCTAAACTGTCCCATGAACACACCTCGATCAAAATGATCATTCAAGCCGATGGAGTGGTTTGAGCTGCCGAGAAATTCAAATTTCCCATCCGCCCACCACAAGAAAGTATCCAAACCGCAACTTCAATTTCCCCTGTCGCCGAATTGACAGGAATTTCAAATGCCACGCAAAAAACGGAGTTTTGATTTTGAGATAAACGCGTCCCTCAACTCATCCGAGCTTTTTGCTTCGCGGCAAAAAAGCCTTACTCGTTTTCGGCAAATTTTGGCCAACTGTTCAACTGGAGCATAACCGCGCTGCAAAGTGACCCTAATTCTAAAGGTTGACAATAGTCGTGCCAACCGAACGTCAGGTATGTCACACTGGGCGGTTAATCTCAGAAGCGAGGCGGAAGATAGTCGATTCACGCCGGGTCCTGCCAGCCCAATTCCACAGAAACCGCTGTTTACGCAAACGGTGACCGAGCCAAACTCATCGTGTGGATGCGCACGCGGCAAAAAACGGCGACAGGCAGCACCGTCAGAGCGGGATTTTAGAAATTACCTGCAATTCCCCGCCGGAAATATGCCGCCGTTTCCCTAAACCTACGTCCTGGCGAGAAAATCTCCAACGAAGCGTTGATCGCAAAGTATCGCAAAAGTGGCGCAGCGAAAGCGGAAGTGGTGCGGTGGCAGCGGTGTGACAGCAGCAGGGCGGCGATTAATTATTCGCATCCGTATTGCTTGCGGTCGCACTCGAGATGGTGCCGGGAGCGCGGGATTGGTCGTCGCTGATGATTTCCTGGAAGGAATCGTGCACCTTGCGACTTTGCGGCGTGTTCGCCTGTATCCATTGCAAAATGGCATCCTGATCCTTGGAGTCAATTGGTTTTTCCACGAGGATCGAAAGGATCAACGGCAGTACCTGACCATACGCGCTATTGACCGTTTGTTTGATCGCCCCGTTCAGGCCATCCTTGTTGCTCAGGCCATGTCCACGCTCAATATTTGCCCGTGTATCCCCTTTAAACGCCAGATACAGGTTGTAAAAACTTTTCTTCCAGGCGACGTAATCTGGTTTCTGTTCATTTTTCACTGCATTGGCCGCCTCTTTTTGGAAGGCGTCGGCCATTTCCTGAGCGAGGGCGGCGATTTCAAAGGCAATCAGCCGTACGTTGATCGTGTTGTCCAATGAGAGCCGCCCCAGGGCTGCTGCGGCTTCACTGCGAGACCGATAACCTCGTTTTTTGTCCGCCAGTGCTTTTGTGAGAGCATTGACAACGACCGGTGTGCGATCACTGCCATTGATGATTCCCAATCTGCCAAGTTCTTCGGCAATGGTGGTGGCAAGCTCGTCGTTTTTCGGGTCGCCGTTTTGCAGCTCATTGACAAAAGCGGTAATAATATCGTCGCGTAATTTTTCGGGTGGCTGACCATCCCGAATCACTCGTGCTAAGCCCCGCACTGCGGGAACACGCACGACACCGAGTTGGTTTTCCTGTCCCAGAAAATCTAACAGCGGTTCTGTCACTGCCAATAACGGTACTGCAGGTTTGTTATTTTCTTCCGGGGTTTCGTTCAATTCGGCCAGTAGCACAGCCGCATTCAGCCGAGCAACCATATGGTACTTAAATAATTTGGGGGTTTCCCGCACAAGAGTGTCGACATACGCCTGGAAGATGGTTGGGCTAGCTTTGCGGGCGCGATCGACGTCACGAAGCCATTTTGAGCGCATGGCTCCAATTTGTTGTTGTTGGGCATTGGCGGTCAAATACTTTCGCAGCGTGAATTGCGATAACCGCCACTGCACGTATTTATCGAAGTTTTCGCGGTCCTCGGCGGATTCGAAATTTCCCCGGTTGAACACGGAGAGGAAGTCTCGTCGTGCATTGTCCGTCGCGCGTTTGCCTCCGTCTCCAAACTGCACGATCCATTCTTCATCGCTCGAGGCGCCCGGCGGGAGGACCGCGGGTGGCTTATACCCATAGGGTAACTGCGAGTCAGGTTTTTCCTGCTCTGCAGTCGCGGGGCTTTCAGCCGGAGCCGAATCCGCTGGCGTTCCGTCTGCTGCCATCAGCTGCGTCGGTCCGAACGCTGCTGCGATGGGCATCACCACCGCCATGGCAGCAACCGATAAAATCGGGGCCAGAAGGCGGGATCGGCGACGGAGTTGTAAACACATGGTCGGTTGATCGTCCCTGTTGACCATGCGGTTGCTAATTCCGGTCTCTTCGTTGAGTACTCGATTCATGTGTCGATTCAGTCGGGGCACGTTTAGAGAACCTAAGTAGTGGCTGAGTCTTCGAATTCTTTCTCAGGCACAATTCATGCAACACGTCGGTATCGCTGACATATTACCGCAAACACGCACAACATCCGACTGTTACGAAGGATGCTGCAGTTCGGCCGATAACCGGTCAAAGCTGACATTCTGATATTATGCCGGAGATCAATGGCCAAGAGTAGCAAATTTGCAGTCTCAGAGTCTTTTTTCGCAGGAATGATCGATTCGCAAGGATTTCATGAAGACCATTAGGCCGCGATCAATCGACCAATTCCACCTTACCCAATGAAAAGTGACCGAAAAATAACTCGGTTCCGAGGACATAGCCCTCTTAAGTCGGATGGCGCAAAAAATGCGAAATAAGGAATGACGTGGCCCTCGCCTTGACGGCGACCCGCAATGAAATGACTGAAAACGATAAAGAATAACAACAGTAATGAAAATCTACGTTATCACCGCAGAGTCGGAAGTGTCAAGTTGATTCCCTAAGAGAGCCACTAAAACTTTGGGACAAGTTTGCTGAAGTTCTGATTCTCAGGACGCAGCAGGCTGTGTGTTGACCATATCCCTTGGCAAACCCCCACTTCCATCCCGGCCTCTAAAATGACTCATTTCCAGTGCTGGAGACCAATCGTTTTTTCCAGTTATCGTGGCTGGATCGATTGTCCTGCCAAGCAAAATTCCGGATACTCTTAAACGTCTTAGCAATAATTGAGCATACGTCATACAACAGTAGGCGTCGGCTCTGAGCCGAACCGATTCTAGAATCGAACTCCCTCGCCATGCCTTTACTCTACACTGATCCGCTGTTTCTCGAACACGAAACCGGCCACCATCCGGAGTGCCCAGAGCGATTGTCGCGCATTCTGGAGAACATTGACGGATCAGAACTCAACAAACGTTATACGCGGCCCCAGTTCAAAGCGGCGACTGGTGAGCAAATTGCCCGCGTTCATAATTCAAACTACGTCCAATTGGTTTCAAAATTCGCTGAAAAAGGGGGCGGCCGTATCGAGGCGGACACCGTGGTCAGTCCCCAGTCCTACGACGCCACGCGCTTGGCATGCGGCGCGGGAATTGCCGCCGTCGATGCGGTGCTGACCGGCGATGAGATCCGCGCAGCCTGTTTGGTCCGTCCTCCGGGACATCACGCCTTACGGCATCAAGCTATGGGTTTTTGTCTATTCAACAACATTGCTGTCGCCGCCAAGCATGCAGTGGAACACCATAAGCTATCGCGTGTGTTGATTGTGGATTGGGATGTGCATCATGGCAACGGCACACAAGCGACGTTTTATCGTTCGGAAAATGTGTACTTTCTCTCCATCCACCGGCACCCGTTCTATCCAGGCACGGGGACCGAAGACGAGACGGGTGAGGGTCCCGGCCTGGGAACAACGATGAATCTGCCGATCGAATTCGGTACGTCGCGGGATGATTATTTTTCCCGCTTTCAAATCATGATCAAAGATATTGCCGCCCAGTGCCGGCCGGAACTGGTGTTGCTCAGCGCCGGGTTCGACGCGCATCGGCTCGATCCTGTTGGCTCGCTGGGATTAGAGACTCACGACTACATCATGCTGACACAACTGGTCGCCGACATCGCCAACGAATACGCCGATCGACGGCTGATCAGTTTCCTCGAAGGGGGCTACAACCTGGAGATCCTCCCCGATTGTGTGCGCGTGCATCTTGAGACATTGGCCGGCGATGCAGAGGGGATTTGACGAAAACGGCCTGGACCACGGGAAGTGCTTAGGCGGGGTGGATTTTCCCCAACGTCTCTCCTTCGGCAATCGACGCCCCTTCGCGAACATCAATAGCAGCCAAGGTCCCATTGCAACTGGCTGAGATGTCAAACGTCATGCCGGGCAGCATGACTTCCACCAAGCGGTCCCCGGCGAGCACCTCCTGGCCAACATCGACAAACCAGAGGCTCACCTGCAGCGGTTGACCTTCGAGACCGAGTTGGGGGACAACGATCGCAACGGCCATTTGTCCTGCCCTTTGCAATTTCTAAGAATGGTCGATCAACGCAGGGGTACCGCTTCGCGTGTCGACCGATTGCGTTAATAGCGGGTCAGCGCGGTGTCAATCTCCATCGCCCATTGGTCAATGCCGCCGGCCATGCTTTTAACGTTGGCAAAGCCTTGTCCGTGTAGCCATGTGGCCACCTGCAAACTGCGGCCGCCGTGATGACAGTGGATGATGATCTCGCCATCCTGATGCGGTTGCAACTCAGTAACGCGATCTTGAATTTCACTCATCGGCACCAACGCTGCTTCGGTGATATTCACGAGTTGATGTTCGTCTGCTTCGCGGCAGTCGAGAAAGAAAAACTCATCACCGCCATCGAGTTTGGCCTTCACGACGGTGCAACTGATTTCTAGCGGATGCAATTCCGGTTGTGACATAACAGACGACTCTCGTAGGATTTTTCTGCGGAATAAATTTCAACACGGGGCGATCCCCCAACGGTTGCGATCTTAGGCCGGTCCGATACAAATGACAACGCCGGACGCATCCTGCCGTACCCCGAGTCATCCTCATTGGAATCGCCGATGGACAGACAACAGCTGCCGTTAACACCTCCGGTCAAAGTCGCCTTGATCGGCTGCGGTCAAATTGGCCGCCTGCATGCACAACGGTTGGCCCGCGATCCCCGCGTGACATTGGCCGCATTCTGTGACCCGCTCCGCGACAACGCTGTGCAACTGGCGGAGGAGTACGCAGCCGACAGCCAAGTCTTTGACGACTTCGCAGCCTTGTTGGAGTCGTCAATCCCATTGGACGCAGCCGTCATCTGTACGCCGACGCAGTTGCATTTCGAGCAGACGACCGCCTGTCGTGCGCGGGGGTGGCATGTACTGTGTGAAAAACCGTTGGCCGAATCGCGGGAGCGGATTGTCGAGATGATCGACGCAGCCGGGGCGGGGGGGCCGTTGCTGTCGGTTGCCTATCAACGCCGTCACTGGGCGATTTATCAAATGCTGCGCCGCGAGTTGCAATCGGGCCGCTGGGGACCGATCCATACGGTGACATTCGACTTGGCCGAACGTTGGCAACAAACCATCGGCGGCACGTGGCGCGACAGCCATGAACACAATCCCGGAGGGTTTCTGGGCGATGCGGGCAGCCACAAAGTGGACCTGTTGTTTTTTCTCACCGGCCTTAAACCGGAGGAGGTGTACGCCGTCAGCCATCGTCATGGCAGCCATATTGAAATCGTCACGGCCATCGCCGGGAAACTCACAAACGATGTGACATTGAGCATGACGCTGACCGGCAATGCTGAACATTATCACGAAGATATTGTGATTTATTGCCGGGACGCTGATTTGATCGTCAAGCAAGATCGGTTGTGGCGTGCGGAGAACAATGATCTGCAGGAAATCCCCATCAACGAGACCTGTTCGGATCCAGATCGCGGATTCGTAGATTGTTTGGTAGCGGGGGCGGCGAATCCGGCGCCGGCGGATTGCGCGCTGCCGGTCTTTGACTTCACTGCGGCAGTCTTGCGCTCGGTCACAACCGGCCGGATGGTCCGTTGTGAATAGAACCCGGTTCAAAACCTGGTTGCGTTTGTTCCGGTAACTGACAGCCCCGTATCAGCGGAACGCACCCGAGGGTTTTGAAACAACTTGACGGGAATGCTCAAAACCTGTTGTCAATTTGCCGTCGTTCGGGATAACATCCAACTCGGTAATCCGCGGACGCGCGGCGGCCCACGTCATGATGAGAACCCGTTTCAAAACCCGGTTGCGCTTGTTCCCGAAACGGTCAGATCAGTGTCAGTGGGATGCGTCAGTGGGTTTTGAAACTGCTTGTAAACAGATCCAGGAGCGAATTGCATGTCCGACTCCGACGCACAACTTGTCGAACGCGTAAAACAGGGGGATACCGATGCGCTGGGGGAATTCATTGAATTGCGTCGCATGCAGTTGCTGGCATTCATCAACCGCAATGTCAGTTCCGCATTGGCCAGCAAAGTCGAACCGAACGACCTGCTGCAGGAAGTGACGATTCATGCCCTACGCGGTTTGCCGGACATGGAATTCAAAGACCGCGATCCGTTCAATTGGTTGTGCCAAATTGCCGAACGTCGAATTATCGACGCGCATCGAAAATACATCGGCGCACAAAAACGATCGGCGAACAAAGAGGTCTCGGGTAATTCGCCGGTGGGCGGTACGAGTTCCACGACGGGACAAGGGGGACTGATCGACATGCTGGTCGTGACCATGACAACGCCCAGTCAGGCGTTCTCCCGCGATCAGCGCGAATTCAAATTGCAAGAAGTCCTCGCCACGCTCCCGGCGGAAAGCCAAGAGGCACTGCGTTTGCGGTATGTCGAAGGTCTGCCGACCAAAGAAATCGCGCAAAAAATTGGCAAGACCGACGGTTCTGTCCGCGTGCTGCTCAGCCGCTCGTTGAACAAACTACAAGATCTACTCGGCCCGGACGCCAACCCCATGGGGCGGTGATTGCCCTGTTTGCGGGAATCGAAGTTTACTATTCGCAAGGACGATACATTCCTTCGCAAGGACGGACGTTTCATTGTCCAGACATCTCACACGGGATTTGGAAACCCTGCACCGCAACATGCTGCTGATGTGTGGTATGGCGGAAGAGTTGGTGCATAAGTCGCTGGCGGCGCTGCAGGAACCCGATTCGGCTGTTTGCCATGATCTGGTCACGCAAGACGATGCCATTGACGATTTGGACGTCCGCTTGGAAGAGGACTGCCTGAAAATTCTGGCGCTGTATCAGCCGGTTGCCGACGATCTGCGGCGGATTACCACAGTGTTAAAAATCACCGGTGAGTTGGAACGTGTGGCCGATTTGGGCGTGAATATCGCCGAGCGGGCCGCCAGTCTCGCCTCGGGTCCGGTGGTCACGATTCCCGAAACACTGGAGCGAATGGCTGGCGAAGCGTTGTCGATGCTGCACGATAGTATCGATGCGCTGGTCCAACTCGACAGCCACTTAGCGCGCCGCGTTTGCACACGGGACGAGACCGTCGACGAGTACAATCGCAACATCATCCAGGAACTGACCGAAACGATGAAGCGGACTCCGGATCTGATCGAACCAATGATGCATCTGTTTTCGGTCTCGCGCCACGTCGAACGTGTTGCCGATCATGCGACGAATATCGCCGAGGATGTGATCTATCTGGTAGAAGGAGAAATCGTCCGCCACCGGCCGGAAATCGGAGAGTCGCCCGACAGCGACGATGCATAATCCACGCCTGTCTGCTGCTCACCCCTGAGGTTTCACCGTCAGGTCTCGCCTTAAACGTCGCAAACCGTTAAAATTTCGGCGGAAATCCTCAGGACTTGGTCCCAGCGCATCATGAGGGGGCCGGTGGCATCCCCCTAAAAATTGAGACAAGCGATGGAGTGACTGGGAATACTTAAATCGCAAGCATTATCGGTGAAGGCGGAGACAGAAGGTTGGCTGCTACGGATCTGCAAACAATGAACATCGCAAAATCGATCGCCGACGTGCGAGCGGCGGTTGCTGTTGCTCGGCGCGCGGGGAAGAAAATCGGTCTGGTGCCGACGATGGGCGCACTGCACGAGGGCCATCTCAGTTTGATGCGTGCCGCGCGGGAGGAGTGCGATTTTGTGGTTGTTTCGATCTTCGTCAATCCCACCCAGTTTAGTCCGCGCGAGGATCTGGAACGCTATCCGCGGCCGATTGAAGCGGACCTGCGGGGCTGTGGTGAGGAAGGTGTCGACCTCGTATTTCATCCCGATGTGCCGACGATTTACCCGGCCGGCGACCAGACGATTGTCGAAGCAGTCGAGCTTTCGACCATTGTGGAAGGGGCGCATCGGCCGGGACATTTTCGCGGCGTCACGACGGTGGTCTTAAAGCTGCTGAACATCGTTGCGCCCGACGTCGGCTATTTCGGTCGCAAGGACTACCAACAGCAATTGATCATTCGCCAGATGTGTCGCGATTTGGCACTGCCGGTGGAAATTACCACCTGCCCCACCATTCGTGAGCCGGACGGATTGGCGCTGAGCAGCCGTAACCGCTATCTCAGTGAATCGGAACGGGAAACGGCGCTCTCCCTCAGCCAGTGCCTACAATTCGCTTGCGATCGGGTCGCAGCGGGGGAAACCGATTTAACAGCCCTCCGTCAGGAGATGGTACAGCGGATGCAACAAACTCCCGGCATTGAGTTGGACTATGCAACCATCGTTGATGCGGAGACGTTGAAGGAGGACGCACAACCAACGGCGCGTCTTGTGGCGCTTATTGCGGCTCGGGTGGGGACGACGCGGTTGATTGATAATATGGTCATTGAGCCAACGAATACTCCGTAAGCAAAACCAGATTTTTCAGACTCTCGGACAAGGATACACGCAGGATGCGGCAAACACTGTTCGTCATTCGATTTGATGGTGAGATTCCGCTGGGGTCGCTGGGCGACCTGCCGGTCTTCGGTCTAGGGTTACTGCTCGCGGTCTGGGCTGTGATCGGCGCGAGCTTACTCTATGTCCGTTATCGCGAAACCGAGTCGCTCGTGCCTTCGCTGTACGGGGTTGGGTTGTGGACAGCGGTTGCGTTAGCCATTTTTTACGCCCCACACCAACAGCGCTTAGTCGGGATCCCGATTTTTGGCTATGGGTTCATGTTGTTTCTTGGTTTCGTGTTTGCGACGACCATCGCCTCGTACCGCGCGAATCGGCAGGGATTCCCTGAAAGTGCCGTCTGGGATTTGACCTTTTGGGTCTTCTTGTGCGGGATCGGCGGCGCGCGATTGTGGTACGTGATTCAATACAGCGAGCGGTATTTTGGACCGGGCAAGAATCTGGCCAATCTGATCAATCTCCCGGACGGCGGATTGGTCTTTTACGGCGGACTGCTGGGCGGAGTTTTGGCGACGGTGATCTATTGTCGCGTTAAGAGTATTCCGCTGCTGAAACTGGGAGACATCGCCATCACGTCGGTGTTTGTGGGAATGATGTTTGGACGCATGGGATGTTTTCTCAATGGCTGCTGTTGGGGGGATGCCTGTGCACTCCCTTGGGCAGTGACCTTTCCGCCGGAGAGCGTGCCTTTCATGGCCGAAGTGCAGCGCGGGATCATCTTCCCCGACGCGGCCGGCAGTCGACCGCTGCATCCGACGCAAATCTACAGCGCGATCAACGCCCTCGTCTTGGCGGTGCTGACGTTTTGCTATTATCCCTATCGCCATAAGGATGGTGCGGTCTTGGCCGTTGGCTGGTTGGCCTATCCGATATCGCGGTTTACGATCGAGTTTTTACGAAACGACGAGGGGGGCAAATGGGGGACGCCGTTCACGCCGGCGCAGCTCTTTAGCTTCGGGTTACTGGCAACGGCATTGGCCTTTTTATGGTACGTCACCCGCCAACCGGAACGATCGTTTCAACCGCCGCAACCGACCCCGCTCAATTCAAAACCACAAGTAAAGTCAACCGCCAGCCCGGCATGAACCCAGCACGAACATAGTGGGGGCGGGGAGCGGTCTTCCCGGCAAAACCTGTGACTGAAGGCGGAGTTGGTAATCGCCGTGGAGTACTGACGACTCGATCTGCAGCGAAAAACCGGCCAACATATCTACTGATTGGGCCTGCGGTTGTGTAAAATCGTCGGTTTACGCGTATAAACGTCAGACGCAGGTGTCACAATTACTTCACAAAACTGTGGATTTAGGGAACTTTCCGCCGCCTCAGGGCGTCACATTGAACGGAAGACCGTGAAACAGGACGACCGAGAACTGATTGCCGATTGTCTCAGTGGCCAAACGCAGGCGTTTGGTGCGCTGGTGGAGCGCTATCAGGACCGGCTTTACAACAGTCTTGTTTCTGTGGTTGGATCCACGGATGAAGCGCTCGATGTCGCGCAGGATGCCTTTGTACAGGCCTTTGAAAAATTAGATTCATTCCGAGGCGATTCGGCTTTTTATTCTTGGTTGTTTCGCATCGCTCTCAACGCGGCTGTTTCCCGCCATCGCAAGAAACGACGTGCGACCGTCTCGATAGACGCCGCACGGGACAACACGGGACAGGAACCGGCCGACACACACCCACAAGCATTCCCCGGATTTGCACTCGAACAGACAGAACGACAACTTGCCGTCCGGACCGCTCTCGCCGAACTCCCAGAAGATTTTCGCACAGTTTTGGTCCTCAAGGAAATTGAGGGCATGAAATACGAACAGATTGCTGAAACGCTCGATTGTCCCGTGGGAACGGTTCGCAGCCGCATCCACCGCGGGCGGATCGAATTACGAGCAAAACTTCAGCGCATACTCAAGGACGAAGAAGTTTGACAGGAAACGTCCTACGCAGAACGGCCTATTTTATTTGAAGGGGTGAGCAGCGGTTTTTAACAGTCGGGTCGAGGGCAATGATTCCCCGGCAGCTGTGGCCGCGAATGTCTCACAGAAAATCGACGTGCCTGAGGCACATGTGATCGGTGCGGTATGAACGACAAAATATCCGAAGAATTGCTATCCGCGTATCTGGACGGGGAACTGTCGCAGAGTGAGCGCGCGGATGTGGCGCAGCTGTTGGAATCCTCTCCCGCTGCGCAGCAACAACTGGCGGACTTCCAAAAGCTCTCGCAGTGGATGCAGGAGCTGCCCCCCGCGCAGCCTCCGCAAGGATTCGCGCAAGAAGTCCTCCTCCAGGCGGAACGACGTTCATTGCTGCGCGAACCGACCCCTCCGGCCCCCGTGACCACGACCCGGCGATCCTGGCTGAAACCAACATTGGGAATCGCCGCCGCCGCAGCAGCTGTGGTGTTTCTGGTCCGCGCAGTGCCCGCCCCCCAACCGGTGCAGCAGCCCATGACAGAAGCGATAGTCGTGGAGGATATGGACAATCATCAGATGGAGGCCGAAACCGCTCCGGCCGAAGCTTTGACGACGGATGCCCAATCGGATCTAAAAACAGTTTCCCGGAATGCGGCAACCGTTGCATTACCAGCGATCAATAGCGGACAAACCGCTGACGCTGAGAAATTCATTGCGACGGATGAGGCCGACACGATGCTGCGGCAAAGCAAGCAGCCCGCGATAAAAAAAGACAAATTGGTGAGATTGCCCGCCGGTCAAAAATGGAACCGTAGCCGAATCGGCGAAGTCATCCACATGACGGAACTGGACGAGTCACAAGAGCAAGTGGCGGTTTTCAAGGCGGTTGTGGTCAATATCGATCAATGGATCGGTGGCACGCAAGTGGATGTCATTGGCTTGGAAGGCGCGCCCGATACGATTGCCATCCATCTAGAAGGCTCGCCGGAGGAATTGGCGGATCTTGTCGCCAATATCAACGACGATGGCGGCCAATTGCTGGACCTGGAGGCTGGCCAACCGATTCTCGTTGCTCAACTCTCCACCAAAGAGCAGGCCCACTTTGGCGCCTCTGGCGGTGAGCAAACCGATGATCGTGCTGACGATGCGCTATCGGTTCCCCCACAGTTTGGCAGCCGAACCTCTCCGCAGTCGCACATCCCCAAGGATGTCCCTCCCCCCGCACTAGGTTCGAAGAAACGATCGATCACGCGCAAGAATGAGACCGCAAAGGAAAGCCGTGGCGAGGGGCAAAGCGATGGGAAGCAAAAACCGAAGGCTTCGAGATTGGAAGGGAGCCAAATTGTTGGCCGCGCAATCGCCCGGCAAACAACACGAGCTCAAGTCACAGCCGTTCCCGAGGCTTTGCAATCACAGATTCCGGCAGGCACGGTCGACATTGAGAAAACGCCCAGCAAACCTGCAGTCCCCTCTTCGAGTGAAGAATTAGCGGACAAACCTGCCATTAAACTGGCCGAACAGGAAGCCATCGGCGTGGACAACGCTGAAATCAAAAAGCAAAACGCTGACGCGCCGCGACGTGTACGCATGATTTTACTCGTGCGGCAGCAATCGCCGGCGGCAAAAAAAGTCCCAGCCCCACCCGCGAAAAAAGCGGGGGACGGCGGCGGGGCTGCTTGATTTCGAGGCCTGCTGCCCGCTGCACGCAAACGGTGGTTGGCTTGGCACGCCATGCTGCGTATGATGCGGGGGTCGCGCGCATGGCCGGGAATTGGACATGCATCGCTAGAATCAGTTTGTCCAGCCCGCTCATCACACCTCCGGGAGTTCCTCGATGCCCTGCCGATTTGCCGTCGCGCCGACGACTTGCCTATCCTTCTGCTTTGCGGTCCTGCTGTTCGTGATCCCCATCCGCTCCAGTTTCGCCGAAGATTGGCCCCAATGGGGTGGGCCGCACCGGGATTGTGTTTGGCGCGAAGACGGGATCGTCGAGTCCCTCCCGCCGGGACCATTGCCGCGCGTTTGGTCGACTCCCTTGGGAGAAGGCTACAGCGGCCCGGCCGTGGCGGACGGACGGGTATTCGTTACCGATTACCAACCGGCGGACCGCCAAGAACGCGTCCTCTGCTTGAACGCCGAAACGGGCAAGGTTCTGTGGCAGCACGCTTACGACGTCCGCTACACAGTCAGCTATGCCCATGGCCCGCGGGCGACGCCGGTGGTCGATGGCAATCGTGTCTATACAATCGGCACGCAGGGAGACATGTTTTGCTTTGACGTCGAACAGGGAGAAATCCTTTGGAAAAAGAACTTCGTCGAGGAGTATGGGACCGCACTGCCGAACTGGGGTATGGCGGCCTCGCCGCTGGTCGATGGCAAACAATTGATCACCCTCGTCGGGGGCAGCGACGGCGCGTGTCTGGTCAGCTTTGACAAAATGACCGGCCAAGAACTGTGGCGGGCAATAGATGATCCGGCCGTGGGGTATGCTCCGCCGGTGATTTATGAGTTCGATGGAGTGCGGCAACTGATTGCTTGGCACCCCACAGCCATCACGTCTCTCAATCCAGAAACCGGCGAAAAATACTGGGAGTTCCCCTTCGATGTGCGCGTAGGGCTGACGGTGCCGACGCCGAAACGTCAAGGCAATCGGCTATTCGTCACTGCGTTTTACAACGGACCGCGGATGCTGGAAGTTTCCTCCGATCCCCCAGCGGCGAAACTGCTTTGGCAAGGAAATAGCGACAGCGAAAAAAAGACCGACGGCCTGCATTCGATTATGCCGACGCCGATTTTTACAGAATCGCACATTTACGGAGTCTGTAGTTTTGGACAATTGCGCTGCCTGGACGCCGAACAGGGAGATCGTGTTTGGGAGACATTTGAGGCGACGGGGGAAGACCGTTGGTGGAACGCGTTTTTGATCCCCCACAAGGACCGCGTGTTCATCTGCAACGAACAAGGCGAATTGATCATCGCTCGTTTGACGCCGGAGGGTTACGAAGAACTGAGCCGCGCAGAATTGCTCGAGCCAACACGCAAAGTCCGCCGTCGCCTGACAATCTGGTCGCACCCGGCCTTTGCGATGCAGAGCGTTTTTGCGCGGAATGATAAGGAAATCGTGCGGGTCAATTTGGCGGCTGAGTGAATCTTGAATTCTTTTTAGCCACGGATTAACACGGATGGACACGGATAAGAAATAAAAAAAGAGGATTTCCTTACTGGTTACCGGCGTGGGTTGGGGGAATCGATGGCATCACGATCAGAAATGCAAACGCTGAGATCTCGTCTGCCTGCGGCAGTCTCGGGGGCGATACAGGGCTTTGGGCGGTGCGCAGTAGATTTTGTTTATCCTCGCCACTGCGCCGTTTGCCAGACGGCCCTTCCGGAATCGCTGACGTGTCGTGCTGAGATTTGTGACGGTTGTCGACGTGACTTGTTGAGCAATGCGGGGGTGTCTTGTGATCGTTGCGGGGCGCCGATTGGACCGTATGTGGATCCGGCGCGTGGCTGTAATTTTTGTGTTCGCCAAAAGTTCGCCTTCGAACGGGTGATACGGTTGGGGATTTATGAGGATCAATTACGGCAAGCCTGTCTGGGAGCCAAAGGGGGGCGACAACAGGCATTGGCGGCGGGGTTGGCGGAATTGCAATGGGAGCGCCGAGTAGAAGCGTTTCGAGATACGCCGATTGACGTCGTCGTCCCGGTGCCTCACTTCTGGTTGCAACGCTTGTCCCGTCTGCACAATCCAGCGGAAACGCTCGCTGGTGTCTGGGCACACAACTTGAAGGTCCGTAAGAGTGACCATATACTTGTGAAGGCCAAATGGACCAAGCCGCAACGATCGTTACCGGCCGACCGGCGTCGCGAAAATGTGCGAAAAGCCTTTAAAGTCTGCCGTCCGGAAGAAATTCAAGGGGCGACGGTGCTGTTGGTCGATGATATTATGACGACCGGCGCCACGGCGCACGAAGCGGCGCGGGTTCTCAAACAAGCGGGTGCCGAGCGCGTGATTACAGCGGTCGTTGCCCGCGCCATGCGGAATTGATCGGCGACCGTGTGGCGCTTTGGAACAGTGAAAAATCAACCAGCGAGGCGGTTGCGCATGACCGAAGATGGAGCACGGATTAAAAAGAAATTGCCCAAAGGGGCCGCGACGCGCGTCTTCCTCCGCGGGCTGTCGATCAGTCTGCCGCCGATTTTGACGTTGGTGATCTTGCTGTGGGTCGGCCAAGGACTCAATACGTACATCATCCAACCGATTGGCGATGGTGTGCGATGGACCATCGCCAGTACGGTCAACGAGATTCGGCAAGAGCGGGAGCTGCTCCCCAGCGAAGAATTGCCGCCGCTTCCTACAATCGGAAACCGCTACCGCATTACACCGGGCCTGCAAAAAAAGATTCCCGAAATCGACAAGTTGATTGCCGAGAAGCGCGCTGCTTCCCCGGCAGGCAAGCGGGTGGATCAGCGGCATCTGTGGGAAACCATTATCCGCGAAGATACGGCAGAAAAGGACTTTGCCTACAACAGCGATGCACTCTCCAAGAACATCTACATCCCCATGGGGGGCGGGTATATTCCGCTGCACGTCTATGCGACCGTGGAGCGACAGGTCGGTCCACTAGCCATGCCGCCGACGGCGATCGGGGCGTATATGGATTACGTCACGACGCAATACTTCTACAGTTTTTGGCACCTGAGCGCGCTGGCGATTTTGCTCACCGTAGTGGGTGTTTATTTCGTCGGTCGATTGATGACGGCCCAGTTGGGCTCTTGGGTCGTGCACAAAATTGAAACGAAAATCCTGGCCAGGCTACCGTTGATCCGCAATGTCTATTCGTCGGTGAAGCAGGTCACCGATTTTCTGCTGACCGAAACCGAAGTCGAATACAGCCGGGTTGTGGCCATCGAATATCCCCGCCGGGGAATCTGGTCGTTGGGTCTGGTGACGGGCGAAAGTATGCTGGATATTGCCACAGCTGCGGGGGAACCAATGATCAGCGTGCTCATCCCCAGTTCACC
Source organism: Symmachiella macrocystis (assembly GCF_007860075.1). Lineage (NCBI taxonomy): Bacteria > Pseudomonadati > Planctomycetota > Planctomycetia > Planctomycetales > Planctomycetaceae > Symmachiella > Symmachiella macrocystis. Next base: position 322,157 of record NZ_SJPP01000001.1, on the reverse strand, counting down.
AATGCCGGTGACGGGCTATACGATGAACGTGCCCCGCAGTGAAGTGATCGACCTGGACATCTCCGTTGACGAGGCCTTCCAATTCTGTATCTCGTGCGGCGTACTGGTTCCCGGACGTCAACAAGTCACCCCTGAAGTGCTCAAAAAAGCATTCGGCAAACAACTCCCCTCGGCGCTGCCGGCGATCAGCGACAGCGGTACAATTTTGACCGGTCCGCCCAAAACCGAGTAACGCGAATCAGTTTGTCGTGAATCGATTACGCGGTCGGTTGCTCCACAGCGCTGCATCGACGACACTGGCGGGAAACTGTCATTGTTAATATTGCAACGCCCGTCTTCGTTTTATTACGAAGCCCGAGTTCTTTTTTTGCAGAGCCCGTCTTCTTTTTTGCAGAGCAAAGTAGATCGAGACCCGACCTCGTGAGTGAGACACCGCCTATTCGGATTGCCACACGTTCCAGTCGTTTGGCGTTGTGGCAAGCCCATCATGTGCAGCAACTGCTCAGCGCCGCTGCGCCCAGTACGAGCATCGAAATTGTGCACGTGTCGACCATTGGCGACCGCGACAAATCGGAGCCGCTCTCCAGCCTGGGCGAATTCGGGGTCTTCACCCGTGAAGTGCAAAAAGTGGTGCTGGATGGCGATGCGGATATCGCCGTGCATAGCCTCAAAGATCTGCCCACCGAAATGGTCGCCGGGCTGACGCTGGGAGCGATTCCCCCGCGCGGCGCGGTGCATGACGCGTTGTTGCTACCCGCTTCACGCCGTGGTGGCGCTCTAGATGACCTGCCCGAAGGCGCTATCGTGGGGACCGGCAGTATGCGCCGCCGCGCGCAATTGTTGCACCAGCGAACTGATTTGAAATTTGCCGAAGCACGGGGCAACGTCGAAACCCGTTTGCGCAAACTCGATGAGGGCGAATTCGACGCCTTGATTCTAGCGGCAGCCGGATTGATGCGGCTGGAACTGGCCGAACGGATCGATTGTGAGTTGCAGCCACCGGTAATGTTGCCGGCCATCGGTCAAGGGGCATTGGGCATCGAATGCCGCAGCGACGACGTCGTTGCGCAGGAAATACTGGAAAAGATCAACGACTCGGCAACCCAGCAGGCGACGACTGCGGAGCGATCTTTGTTGCACGAACTACGCGGGGGCTGCCATGCCCCGATTGCTGCTGCAACGAGTCTGCAAAATGATCAGCTGGAATTAACAGCCGTTGTACTCAGTTCCGACGGCCAACAACGACTGATGGCGACCGCCATGGGTGAAGATGCCGTGGCTCTGGGGATCGCTGTTGCCGGCGACTTGCGCACGCAAGGGGCTGATGCGTTGATTACAGCTGCGGAGTTTTGAACGGCGCTGCTCGCAGCAGCTATGACAGACGGGAGTCTGCCCTATGGTTCTTTGGGGGATTGACGCGATGCACGACCGACCGCTGGAGAGGGATTGGCGGGCACTCGACCTCGGGGCCCAGATTCAGCACCTGGAAGTGGAAGGCTTTTTGGTGCTGCCCGATTTGTTGGATGCGGAGCACATTGCGCGGCTCAATCGTGAAACGCGCGAGCTGGACACCTTTGCGGTTGATTACAGCGTGCATCAACAAGTCTATCCGAATGTGCAATTCGCCGGCCCGGCAATCACCGAGTTGATCGCGCATCGGCCGACGCTTGAATTTCTCACGGCCTTGTTCGGTGATGAGATCGTGATGATGGATTACGGCTACGCCCGCTCTGCTCCCGGGCATCCAGGGATCAGTCTGCATTGTGACGGGCAGCCTTGGGGTTCGGAGATTTTTGGCTTTGAGCACAGTTGCCCGCGACTGATTCGCGTGCTGTATTATCTCGATGACCTGACGCCGGAAGTCTCGCCGTTTCGCGTGGTGCCGCGCTCGCATTTGTCGCTACATGCCGATGCGAATCCCTATTTGCGATACGAAGGACATCCCGAACAGGTGATGGTGACCTGTGACGCGGGGTCGGCGGTGTTGTTACAGCAGAACGTCTTTCACGGCAATTATCCGAACACCGGCGATTTCGCCCGCGAAATGTTGGCGATCGCCTATCGCCCCGCGTGGGCCGGACCGGCGGGGGAGGTGCGGGAGTGGGACGCCAGCGAATTGGCAAACGTGCCGCCAGAGGTCCGGACACTGATGACCGGCCGAAATCGCCGCGTCTGGTTCCCCGAAGGGGGAAACAAACCAGCAGGCATGCAGGACACAGCGACGGGAATCAACCCCAGCCGCTGGGGACGGGCGGAGGAGTAGGTTACTCCTCCGGTTTGCCAACGTCGACTTTCGACCAGTCGACTTCGGAGTCCGAGTCGGACAAGTCCGCTTGAATTTGGGCGTACACCTGCTGTGCCTTTTCGAGTTGTTCTTGCCGCACAATGATATCAACGCGACCTGGAGCTTCGGCGCGAAAACCGGCGGTGATGCCGCCGGTCGTCGAGGCTTCGACACCATGACCGGCCAAAGCGGCAACGATCATCGCCGCTTCGGTTTCAGCGTACAAGCTAGCGAGGACTTGCGGTTCGCGGGGATCGGTGGTCATACGGTTGAAGCCTTATTAAATCATTGGGCGAAATGACTAGCCGACGAGCTTCCCGGTTACTCCTCCGGTTTACCAACGTCGACTTGCGACCAGTCGATGTGTGATTTTTCTTCTTGGATTTCAGCGTACGCCTTTTTGGCAGCTTCGAGATGATCCTGGCGGACGACAATGTCGACATGCGTCACGCCTTCGACCGGAATACCAGCCGGATCGCCGCCACCGCAAGAAGCTTCAATACCCCGTTCAGACAAATCAGCCACAATCATCGTCGCTTCAACTTGGGAACGGACCGTTGCGAGAATTTCAGGTTCCAGGGGGTCGGTAGTCATGCGAGAATTTCCCTATTCATATTTAAATTCGGTGATTTCATGTCGTCGCCAATGGCGCGTTGTATATTGTACGTCGCTGGTGGTCTATGTGACAACATTACCCCGGAGTTGAACCTTACTCGGAAGTGGGTAGTAGAAAATTAGGCTCTTGCATTCGTTTTTTTGAAGTCCGCAAAAGCTTGTATTTCTTATTCATAATCGGTGAGAAAGCTGTCATAATCGCAATGAACACCAGAGGGCTGTCTCTGCCACTTGAGTCAAGTCTTGTTTCCTATCAGCTTGAAATGCTTCGTCAGGCAGCATTAGCGAGCCTGGAGTGCCACACTACACTTAATAAATGGGATGGGGCCCTCGTGCAAAACACTCCCACCCGGAACATCTTGTGGATCTGTGCCGACGATTTCTCCTGCGAAGCGTGCCAGCCATACGGAAATCGCATTGCGCAGACACCCCATATCAACCGGTTGGCTACGGAAAGTGTTAGATTTGATCGTGCCTACTGTACAGCTCCACTTTCAACACCCTCTCGCCAATCGTTTTTGACTGGTAAATTCCCCTGGTCCATCGGTGTCACGCTGTCACCGACTCCACTTCCAGATTACGAACTGACAATTGCCGATCGTCTGAGACGCCATGGATATCACACTGCCGCATTTGGTAAAACGCATTACTATGCTGATTTGAAACATCGCTTCGACAAGGCAATCGATCATAGAGACCATGCAGAATGGCTTGAGACGCACGGGGAATCGTCCTTGCCGCCGAGTACGCCCAACGGCAAGGTCTTGCCGGATTGGCGTCCGTTCTTTGACCCAGCAGCCGTCTGGCTGAATAGCATGGTTTGGCCTTACGCGGCAAGCGACGAGCAAATGTACGGCACGTACGTTGCCCAATCAGCCGTAGAATTCCTTTCGAAGCCCCCTGTTGAGCCATTTTTTGCGTACGTCGCTTTCCATGAGACGCACTCGCCATTTCATTTTCCGGTCAATTTTGAATACCGCTGCAAGCCTGAATGTGTTGAACCACCCGAACCACGCGTTGAACATTCAAAAATCCCGGAGATATTCGAGAGCCTGACCTGGAAAGAAAAGCAGGGCATCATTGCGTCCTACCACACCTGTGCGTCATACATGGATAAGAACATCGGTTTGATTCTCGACGCTTTGAGAAAATACAAGCTTGTCGAAAACACACTGGTGATTTTCACTAGTGATCATGGATACTTGCTAGGGCAGCGCGGCCGGTTTGAAAAACATTGTTGCTATGAGCCGGCAGTCCGCGTCCCGTTCCTTCTCCGAGTGCCCGGCGACACCGCTGGCGGAGCAGCGTGCGATAAACTGGTGTCGCTCGTCGATATCGTCCCCACGCTGCTGGATTTCTGTGATATCCAAATTCCCCGCGAGTTGCCCGGACGGTCGCTGTGGCCGTTGGTTATCGGCGAAACGTCGGATTGGCGACGCGAACTGATTTCACATTACGCGTACAACGAGGAAGCCTGCCTTGTGGAGGAACAGTGGAAGCTGGTCTATGGTACGGGAGCATGTTATTGGGATGATGGTTACCAGTTACGAAACCCCGTATTCGGACCAAAGTTCGAACTCTATGATCTCAAAAACGACCCGGACGAAGTAATCAACCTCGCTGAAACCTCCAAAGAACAGCAACGTGCAATGCGGATGCTAGAATCGCTTGAAGAGGCGATCTTAAAAACACATATCAATCAAAATGCCATCGCTAGCCGAGGGGGCTCCTTGTTCGAACGGCTCAATGCATGTTTGGCGCCCCCTGAGATTTTGCTATGAAATGGCTTCACCTTCGAGGTATTGTTTGAGTGCCATTAACCGTTAACGTGTTTCGCGTGCAAGGATGCATCGGATAGACGGTCTCAAGAGATACGCAAGGCACTGAGACTGTAGCTCAAAGCTGTAGCGGGCTGTGTTCCCGCATCGCACTTATTTCGGGGACAACTCTGCACTGGCGAAGGTCGGCTTCTTTTCCGCGAAACGCAATCTCGTCAAATAGAGCAGATGTAGGACCATCAAACCGGTGACCCATGTGGGAATTATTGCAGCGAAAAAGATGCTGGGGTGGACGTCGCCAAAGGCCTTTGCGATGAGCAGGATGATCAGCAACGCCACTGCGGAAGTGATATTTGCGATCAAGTAAATGCGGCGACGCCAATCAGCCGTTTCGGCGAGTTGCGGCGCGTCGTGGTTGCGAGAAAACTCGGCGACCCCGCGAAGCAATTGCCAAGTCATCAGCAGCTGCATTAAGGCGACCGGAATCGCCAGCAGAAACGACGATCTCGTGAACATCACAGTGCCTGCGACGCTCAGTACCGCGAAAAATAGACACAATCGCTGAACCTGGGTAAACTTCGCCGAATACTGTGCGAGATCCCGGCATGCGAGAGCGACGGCAATGTATCCAAACGCGACCAACAAGCCGCCTAGACCCTCGATCACTCCGCCGAACGCGACGAATAGCATGCCGCAAAACAGTCGATCGAATTGTTGAAACATGATTCAAACCCCGCGGTGCGTTGAGCAGTCCATATAGGATTAGAACCCATGATAACCCGCTTGGAACGCGTTATCGATTCCAATTGCAAACTGACGCGCATGGGGATGACTGATCAGAAGTTACGCACAGCTAGGAGCCCATCCGTGCAATTACGATTTCCAGTTCACCGGCCCCGCGCTTGAATGTATTGAGAGTAGAATTGTTGTGGCTGGTCCACTCGAAATTCAATGTGACCGCATTCGCCGCAAACGTAAGCCGTCACATCTGCCATGATTCGGTCCTTAAAAATCACCGCATTGGGTTTCCCATAGGCAACAGCTTTATAGATTCCCGTGGAATAGTGACCTTGGTCGACAATCCGCGCGTTAGTAATAATTTTTTCAGATTCGCAGATTTGACAGCAGGTTGGCTTTATCATGGCGGAGATCACGGTCCTTTGGAGTATGACCAATTGCCGAGTGCAGGCCATCGGCCTCCCATATCGGGGGGGCGAACCGGTCCGTCAAACCCCGCCCACGTGCGGCTGCCAGCCACGTTTCAGTGGTGAGCCGCGTCGTCGCGAGAAGAGACTGCGGCCTTGGATTGGCCGCAGTGTGCGGTAGGTGCAGTAGGCCAGTCCGCCCAGCCATTGCGTGGCGATGATCGTGACGAGCCAGAACATGCGGCCGCGGCTGGTTGGTTCGTGCTCGTTGATTCCCAACAGCATCCAAATCCCGAACCCTTCCATCAGCATCACGACAGCGATGACGAATAGTGCGATCAAGATTTTCATAAGATTCCCTCCTTAGCTCCTCCCCGCGGGCGCCGGGGGAGGAGCGGCTTTAAAACTCCTGGTTGTTTCTTGCTGTTTCTCTCAAGTTGGCCGCTGTCTGCTAGACAGAACGGGGCTAGCCCGGGTTCGGTTCAAAAAATCGCCCCGGTTTCTCCAAAAAATAACGACTCGACTAAAACCAGCAGCACAAACAGTACGGACAAGGCCACGGCGTGGGATTCCTTGACTCTGCCATGGGCAGATCCCAGGCCAAAATGTGGTCCCAGCCCATGCCACAGCCAAAACCCGGGTCCGATTGTAACGATGCCAAACAGAAATAATTGCCAGGCGGGCGCACCATGTTTGAGCAGGTCGCCGGCGTCGCCCACGCGGTCGAACGAGCCGATAGCTAGGTAGCAGCCGTTGGCGATCCAGCAGAATCCGGCGAAAAAAGCAGCGAGGTACGTCCACGAAGAGCGCCGCCAGCGGGCAAGGCTCCAGAAGATGAGTGGAATCAAACACCCGCCGACCGGTCCGCCCCAGATTTCCCACAGTGGATGCGGATTGGGATCTACGTCGGTTCGCGAGATAACCAACGGGCCCAAGACAACCTGGGTGACCGTTCCTCCAGTGAGCCAAGCCAGCAGAACGTGCCCAGCTTCATGCACGATCATCATGCCGAGCCAGGATGTCCCTAGCGTGGCGAAGATCAGCAGGGTTTGGTGTAGGCGCGACATGGGGGCGGCATTTGTGTTTTGCACGCGGTTCGGAAGCGAGCGACGGTTCTTCGCCCTTCGATATTGTACGTCGCTAGAAAACGTGTGCAACGCAGGTTTGCGAAGGGAATTCGTTGGTCCTACGTGAGACTGGTGCGTCGCGACGTATGCTACATGCGCGATGCGACCGGGCGGTGCAGGCCGATGAAACCGTACATCACTAACACGGCTGCGAAGGCCAGCATGCAGTCTGTGTAGGATTGGTTGTTGGTCAGAAATTCCAGCAGCGGTGTGTACCAAGCCAGGGTGTTGCCCGGCGGCGTGGGAATCGGGGCGGCGGCGATGGCGTTGAGCGTGAGGCCGTTGCCGACCGGGATGCGTTGTTCGGCTGGATTGACCGCGTCGAATTCGATGCGGGCCAACTCTGCTTGAAAACCGGGATCGCTTTGCAGCGCATCCTGCACGATTTTTAAATGTTCGCAATGCTCGCTAAGCGTGATCAATTGGGCCTGATTGTCGTCATGCCGGCTACTGAGTCGCGCGTGCGCGAGCAGTTTGGGGGCCAGAAATGGAATCGCAAACAGCGCAGCAGCTACGAACAAGCAGAGCCAGAATGCCATCGAGGGCACCCAGCTCTGCTCCAAGTTCGTCCGTTGTTCGAATGCGACTTTCATTCGGGTTAGGCCTTAGGCTGTCGGCTTTAGACGGTAGGGTTAGGAGTGGAGAACCAAATGTGGTGCGCGTCAGGCGGGAGCCTGACCTACACCTTTCTGGCCACTGGCCACTAACCACCGGCCACTCACTTCTGCCTACTGTCTTCCGCCGACTGCCTACTAAAAATTTACCGTCCCCAGATGCGGCCGCCGTAACGGGCGTCGTCTCCGAGGAGTTCTTCGATGCGTAACAATTGGTTGTATTTGCAGATCCGGTCGGTACGGCTGGCAGAACCGGTCTTGATTTGACCTGTCGCCAATCCGACCGCCAAATCGGCAATCGTTGTGTCTTCGGTTTCGCCGCTACGATGGCTCATCACAGCTGTGAAGCCGTTACGGGCGGCCAATTCGCAGGCGTCGATCGTTTCGCTCAAGGTGCCGATCTGATTGACCTTCACCAGGATGCTGTTGGCGATCCCTTCGTCGATCCCACGTTGCAGGCGTTTGACGTTCGTGACGAACAGGTCGTCGCCCACCAGTTGCACTTTGTCTCCCAGGGCGGTCGTCATGGCTTTCCAACCGTCCCAATCGTCTTCGGCACAGCCATCTTCGATCGAGCAGATGGGGTACTTTTCAACCCACGAAGAGAGCAGGGCGATGATGTCGTCGGAGCTATGCGGCTTGCCTTCCAGCGTGTACTTGCCGGTCTTCTCGTCGTAGAACTCCGTCGAGGCGACATCCAAAGCGATTTGAATTTGTTCGCCCGGTTTGTACCCTGCTTTTTCGATGGCGGTCATGATCACGTCGAGCGCCATTTGGTTGCTATCAAGTTCCGGAGCAAAGCCCCCTTCGTCGCCGACTGCCGTATTCAGGCCTTTGTCGTGCAATACTTTTTTGAGTTGATGGAACGTCTCGGTTCCGGCACGTAGGGCGTCGCTGAAATTATCAAACCCCAGCGGCATCACCATGAATTCTTGTACGTCGACGTTGTTGTCGGCATGCTCGCCGCCATTGATAATGTTCATCATCGGGGCCGGCAAGTACTTGGCGCCGGCTCCGCCCAGGTAGCGGAACAACGGCAAGAAACTTGTCTTGGCGGCTGCATGGGCACAGGCCAGTGAGCAACCCAGGATGGAGTTGGCGCCCAGGCGGGATTTGTTTTCCGTTCCGTCCAAGGCGATCATCAGCCGGTCGATCGTCAGTTGGTCGGCAACGTCCAGCCCCAACAATTCCGGGCCGATGACTTCATTGACGGCTTCGACCGCCTTGGTGACTCCTTTGCCCAGGTAGATCCCTTTGTCACCGTCGCGCAGTTCGTGGGCTTCGTGCACACCGGTGCTGGCTCCACTGGGAACGGCGGCGCGTCCGATATTCCCGTCTTCCAATTCGATATCGACTTCCACAGTCGGGTTGCCCCGGCTATCCAAAATTTGCCGTCCGTGGACGGCGACAATCGGCATGCTCATCTTTACGCTTTCCCTGAAATAAAAAACCAAATGGTCTGAAGTTTCGTGGTGTACTGTCCAGCGGTCCACAGTGGAATCGGCGGCTGCGGGCCAATCAAACCCGATCCCGACCGGACGCTGCAAACAATATTCCCACAGTAGCGAAGATGAGTCAGCGGTCCAGGTCCACGGTGGCAATTTTCGTGGTTTCTTAACGAAATCGCACGCAGGGATTCCCGACCACCGCAGACCGTTCCGATAGTCCAATTATCGACGCAAGTTCAATCCTAGCTTGAGGGTGCGAGCGTTCCCGCCACTCGTTTCCACCCGGATATGACGGTTGTGATTGCCTCAGTTTCCGAAAATAGGGAGAGCAACGGTTACATTGTCGCGATTATTGCGTCGTGTAGCTAAGATGAACCGTTCACGGCCGTTCAGAAATGCGCCAAGGAGCCAAGGAATATAGACTGTAAACCATAGGCTGTAGGAGGGAGTTGGATTACCGAACCCAACAGTCTGTCGTCTAAAGCCTACCTCCTAAAGCCTTTTTACTCTGTGTCCTCCGTGGTGAATTCCAACTTACCGCCAACCGCCAACTACAGACTAACGAGCGTACTGCAAAGAAAGTCCTCAGACGATGCCCGATTTCGTGGCTGAAGAAACGCAACGTACGGAATTGCAAACCTTGGATCCGCAGGTGACCACCATTCAACCGGGGGGAGGGATCTGCATGCAGATCGAACTTGCCTGGGGGGCACTGCGGCGGGCGTATTTGAAGACTTTTCGCCGCGGCTACGTGCGTAAGATGGCTGAGTTACGGCAGGGGACGGAGAATGTTTGTCCGCACGAAGTGCTCGATCCGCGCGACGTGAAGTTTTATCAGAATCAAGGCGGGTACTATTGGCGGCCTGAAGACGATCCCTTCACATGGCGCGACCGACTGCCGTTTGCCCGTGCGGGCTTAGCGGAACTGATCATATTGTCGGTGGTTTGTTTCGGGGCGACTGCTGTACTGGCGTATTATTATTGGCCGGCGGCGATTGTGCCGGCTGTGTTTGGTCTGTTCTTCGTTTCGTTTTTTCGCAATCCCAACCGCACGGTTCCGGCTGGAGCGGGGGTTGTGGTCTCGCCGGCGGACGGAAAAGTCACCACGATCGAGGAAATCGAGCATGACGAATTCATCGGCGGTCCGGCGGTATTGATTGGGATTTTTCTCTCGATCTTCAACGTCCACGTCAATCGTGTTCCGGTGCCGGCGCGGGTGATCGGCATCGTCTATCGCAAAGGCAAGTTCCTGAATGCCATGCGCGCCGAATCGGCACGGGAAAACGAACAACTCGCGGTCCGCATTGAAGAAAACCGCGCACCGTACCGTCGTATGACCGTGCGACAAATCACCGGTGCCATCGCTCGGCGGATTGTATGTTGGGTCAAGCCGGGGGATGAATTGGCTGCCGGCGAATTGTTCGGAATGATCAAACTCGGCTCGCGAACCGAACTGGTACTGCCCCGCGAAGAGGGGCTGGAGATTGTCGTGAAATTGGGGCAAACCGTGAAGGCGGGGGCGACCATCTTCGCACGGTATCCCGCTGCGTCGGCTGAGGAGTCAGCGTCATGAATGAACAGTTTGACGAATCGCTGGCCGTCCCGGCCAAGACGAAACGCACGCGCCGGCAAAAAATGTTTGCTGTGGTGCCGACGTTACTGACGTTGGGCAACGTCGCCTGTGGTTTCGGCAGCATCACCTTTGCCGCGAAACTCAACGGCACCGAGACAGATCCTCACAACCTGTTTGTGGCCGGTTTGTTGATCTTTATCGCCATGGTGTTCGACATGCTGGACGGCAGCGCCGCGCGATTGGCCAAAAACACCAGCGATTTTGGTGCGGAGTTGGACAGCCTGTGCGATGCGGTCAGTTTTGGCGTTGCGCCGGCGTTTATCCTCGTCAAGTTCTCCACACCGTTTCACGGGCGGATGTTGTGGGCGATTGCCGTGTTGTATGTGATGTGCGCGGTGTTGCGACTGGCACGATTTAATGTGGAAACAGGTGAAGAGGATACGCACGAATCGTTCAGCGGGTTGCCTTCGCCGGCAGCGGCCGGAACGGTGGCGGCCTTCGCTGTCGCCTACCCCGAGTTTTTAGAACGGATCACGGAATGGCAATCCAGCGCTTTGGAATCAGTGCGACCCGACCTGGATACTTTCGCTCGCATGGGACTCCCGTTTGTGACGTTGGCAGTCGGTTGCTTGATGGTTTCCCGCATCCGCTATCCGCACGTGTTCAACCAACTCTTTCGCGGCCGGCAAAACTACCACCACATGCTGCAACTGATTTTTACGATCGCTGCCGTCTACGTCGTGCGCGAGATGGCTGTGCCATTGATCTTTTGCGCATTCGCCTTTTGGGCACCGCTCCGGGCACTGTGGGCACAAATTGCCAATCGTGGTTGGCGAAACTCTAGAACCTCGGCCGGTGGATGACACCGGTGGATGATGTCCGCGGCGGCATCATTCGGGCATGTTGCCGATCATTTCATTGATCGCTGATGAACTACCGAACGCGAACAAGCAATCGCCCGACTCGATTTGAGCGGTTCCCGGCGGCGGCATCAGGCGTTCTCCGTTGTTGCGGCGAATGCCGATGATCATCACACCCATCGCGCGCAGATTGGTTTCGGTCAGTTGTTTTCCCACGTAGGGGCTATCGTCGGCGACTTGGATATCGACCAGTTCCAACTCCTGCCCCCGCTTGCCGGCGATTTCCAGAAAGTCCTCGACGTTGGGGCTGACCATAAATCTTGCCATCTTCAACGCGCCTTGGCGATAGGGACTGACGACACGATTGGCTCCCGCTTGTCGCATTTTAGCGGCCGCCTTGTCGTCGCTCGCGCGAACAACAATCTGCAATTCCGGGACCATCAACCGAGCGGTCAGGCAAACGTAGACATTGTCCGCGTCGGTGGGAAGTACGGCCGCTAACGATTTGGCCCGCTCGATCGCCGCCAATTGCAAAATTCCGTCGTCGGTGGCGTCACCCACGATATGGGGCCAATCTTTCGATTGGCAGAGCGAAATGACCCGTTCCTCGTCCGTGTCGATCACCACAAAGGGCTGCCCTTGTTCCTCCAGGTTGTCGCAGATCGTGCGTCCCATGCGACCCATGCCGCAGACGATGTAGTGCCCATCCAGTTGATCAATTTTTTTCTGCATGCGACGCAATTCCCAAAATGAGCGCATTTCCGCGCTGACCACCCATTGCCCCAACTGAAAGGCACTGTACGTGAAAATACCCAGACACGTGACCAAATAGAACGTGACGAACAACTTGCCTTCGTCGCTAAGCGGGTGGATTTCGTAGCCGACCGTCGTCACGGTCACGACCGTATAGTAGACGCAATCGATCCAGTCCCAGCCTTCGATCAACCGGAAACCGATGATCCCCACGGTCGTCAGCACGAGCAACAACAGTATGATGATCAGGATCCGTCGCATACGATATTGATGCCAAGCCAATCCGTGTCAGTGACGCAACCACTAGGGAAGGTCACGATGCCATGCACTAAGGTCCCTACCAATTCGAGTGCGTTTTCGCAGATGGCAAGATAACATGTTCCACCGGTCGTGCCACTACAAACCGAAGAGAAATTTGGAAAGCAAACTCACCGGCAGTTCCTCGTGAACCAGACGCATCGGCTTTCCGCTGTCGGTCAGGATCTGTTCCGCCGCCCAATACCCGCTGCGCACCGCACCTTCCATCGTGCTGGGCCAACCGGTCGCCGTCCAGTCTCCGGCGAAGTACAAACCGTCGATCGATGTCGCCGGTCTGGGGCGCAGCGCATCGACACCCGGCACCATGGAGAGCACTGCTTTGTGTTCCGTCACCAACCGTCCATGTTGCAATGTGGCGCCTTCTGCCTGAGGAGTCAGGCTCGTTAATTCTTGAACGATTTGTTCAATCACCTCCGCCTGCGGACGTCCTGAGAGTTCGTGCGAAGCACTGATCACCACTTGATAATAATGCCAACTCGCGTCGTCCCCTTCTTCACCGGGAATCGGAACTTCTCCGCGATAAAACACCCATTGGCTGAGCCGTCCCACGAGCACCGCATGTGGCAAATCCAATACCGCGCGGTCGAACCACAGGTGCACACTCGAGATGGGAGCGGTCTCCAAAGCTGTGGCCGCCTGAAACTCAGCCCGCCCCCCAATCGCCGCCGGAAACAACGCCGTGACACGATCCTGCGGAACGGCCAACACAATTCGATCCGCCTCGACCAATGTCTCGTCCCGCAACCGCACGCCCACCGCCCGCTCTCCTTGCAACTCAATGGCCGCCACACCGGTCTTCAGGCGGACCGACACGCCTAGTCGCGTAAACCGTTCGGTCAGTTCGTCGCCGTATAACCGATCGAGCGGGACTGAGGGAATTCGGACTTCCCAACCGCTGCGATTGGCCACAAATCCATCGGCAAATACTTTGCGGGCCGAGGCAATGCCGATGCGATCCAGCGATTCACTCAAAGCACTAACAAGCACCACTTGCCAAAAATGATCGATGAGTTCGGCCGTCTGTCCGTGTGCCGGTAACCATTCGGCCATCGATTGCTCATCATGTGCCGCAGCGGGTGACTTGATGAGCGCCGAAAGGCCGCGCAACAGCCTCAGTTTCTGCCGGAACGAAAAATGCCGTAGTCGTAGTAGAGCGGGAAGTAGATGTAGCGGAGCCGGTAACGGCGCGGCGGCAAAGCGGCTGCGTTCTCCTTGGGGACTGATGAACCACAATTCCCGTTGTGTGTGAATCAGGTGCGCAATGCCCAGTGACTCGCAGAAGTGATCGAAATTCGTACAACACCCCATCGAGACATGTTGGCAATTGTCGATCCGGCTTTCGGTGGTCGCGTCGACAAACGAACTTGCCCGCCCGCCCAGCCGTGGCCGGGATTCCAGCAGCGTGACGGAATACCCCGCTTGCCCCAGGGCAGAGGCTGCCGCTAACCCGGCCAACCCGCCTCCCACGACCAACACCGTTGTTTCAGATACCATGAATCCGCAAATTCCCCTTGGTTTCGCTACGAAACTGCCCCGAGGACGTTAGCACAACCCAGCGCGCGTATGAAGCGCAGCAATGCACAATTTCCGCTGTTTCAGCGAATGGTCTGTGTTATGGAATGGTCGTATGTCCTTTTCAGAGAGAGTGTTATGGGGTATTCTGTGCACCGACGGTCCTTATGCGCCTCTCTGCGTTAGAGGATATCTGAGAGGCGGATCCCTCCTCAAATCGTTGCGCAAAGCAAACATTCAGGCGAATCTTTGCCGGTCCGGTTGATTCGCGGTGGAGGCGTTTGTATAACACTTCTTTAGCATCGGGTTGACTGTCCGCGCACGGCTTCTGCGCGTGACGTCCCAGACGCGTGTCTTGCACGCGGACCGAAATACTGAAATACGGCAATTTCGGTGGCTGCGCCCCGACCAGCCTCGCGCCACAACTGACATGAAGTAAAACTGACATGAAAAAGGTACGTTGAGTATGGGTCACTACACTGGACCGAAGGGACGCATTAACCGCCGTCTGGGTGGAATCATCTTTGAGGACGCCGGAGCGCGTAAGGCTTATGAAAATCGGGATTTCCCGCCCGGTATGCACCAACGCCGCCGGAAAGTGACCGACTACGGACTCGCGCTGACCGAAAAGCAAAAAATTAAATACTATTATGGCCTGCGGGACAAAAAACTGCGGAGCTACTTCGATAAGGCGAAGCACATCAAAGGAAACACGGGTGAAAACCTGATGGTTCTGTGCGAACGCCGCTTGGACAACGTCGTCCGTCGTGCCGGTTTCTGTGCGACACGGCCCCAAGCCCGCCAGGGAATCGTACACGGCCACTTTTGCGTGAACGGCAAAAAGCTCGATCGTCCTTCCTATCTGGTTCGCCCCGGTGACACGATCACGATTCGCAATCGGCCGAACCTCAAAAAGCTGTACGCCGAATTGGCTGAGGCGCCCCGCCAAGAGGGAACCGGTTGGCTGAGTTTCGATGTGAGCGGACTGGAAGCCCAAGTCGCGGCCCTGCCCACACCGGATGACGTGAGCTTGCCCATCGATCTCAACGTGGTTGTTGCGTTCCTCTCGCGGTAACCCACAAAGCTGCAAACGAAAAAACCGCGGACCGATTCATTTCGGTCCGCGGTTTTCTTTTGTCATGGAGACCGTTAGTTACTTCGATGAATCGGGAGCCGGTGACTTCTTGACAAACTCCAATGATTTGTCGATCAGGATTTCGCCGGTCTGTTCGCCCAACGATGTCCCTGAAACATATTTGTAGCGATCAAAACTGCCGAAATCGACTTCGGTCAGAATATAACCAAAGGCGTCGTTAGTTAGACCGAACAGCAGGTTGTGTTTGCCGCGCATCTTGCGTTTCAGGAAAAAGCCGATGTTGGGCAGCGCTTCGCCGGGGATCGTAAGAATCTGAGCGTCACCGATGTTCACCAGATTGATGCGGGACGTGATGCTCTGATCCTTGTTGTGCGGGTATTTCAGCGGTGAGCCGGTAATGACTGCCCACATCAAATCAGAGTCGACAGGAAACCGCACGTCGATGGCGTCGCAAAACAGTTGTGGATTCTTTTGAATCGGAGCATCCTGAACGATCCGCTGCGCTTCGTCCGCCATCAGGTGTCCGATGCGGAGACATTCTTCCCAGGTCCGTGAATCATACCAATAGCCGGTCAGTGGATCCTTGGGCTTATTCAGATCACGATTGTCGGCGGTGATCATTCCCCCTTGCGCTCCATTCATAAACAGCGCCATCCCTCCGGTATCCTTCTCCAACTTGTCGCACAGCGGACCTACTAAGTCGGGACTCAGAACGCCTTCACTGTTGCCCAGCACCTCGGGGTGTATGGCGTAATTGACCAATGTGGCGATTGTCTTGCCTTCAGGGGTGACCGCCTGGATCACGCTCATCCGCCGGTCGTATAGATTGGGAGCGTAATAGTTGTAGGCAATTTTCCCTTTGGCTGCGCCGGTATTGATTTTCAAATACCCCGGCTGCAGATTGTCGATCGCAGTGTTGATCGCCTGAGCGGCCTTATTGCATACGTCGTCCATGAACTTCAAATTGCCGGTATGTCCGCCGGTCGGCAGTGGGAAGGCATAGCAATCCGGGCCGCTGTGCGTATGTGACGAGCCGATCATGATATTCCGTGCATCAATGCGCGGAACTTGTTTGCGGACACGATCGGCCAGCACCGAAGGGAATCCCAGCAGGTCCAGGCCAACCACCGCAACGGTCGTCTCCCCTTTGCGAAATACGATGGCCCGCGCCGTCAATTCGCCCTGTTTTCCCGTTGCCGGTTTCGGAATGCCCATGCCACCGGAAATTGGGAGGAGCGGATCGGGGGTAATGACCTGCATCCCGGTGCCTACTTCAAAGTCTGCAAAAGCAGCAGACGTTCCCAATAGGATCGAAGACATTGCGCACATAAAAATCAAGAGTCGATTCATCAGAGGCTCCGTAAGAAGGGATCCGTTTTTTGATCTGGTGAAACTGGCAGTGCAAACCTCATGAATCACCAGCGGTCTTATTAGACCTATCGGACGCGCACGACTATGCGCCCTCAGGCGGCCGGTCCGTCCGTGGGGCTATTCCATCCTGGCATGACCTCGGCATGCGGCGCTCTGCTTGCCGGTCTCAGCTCGCGTGATCGTCGATTACTCTTCCCGTAACCAAGCCCACGCTTTGTCGATGTCGGCGGCATCAAAGTATTCGATTTTGGCCATCGTGAACGGCTTGCAGACCATGGCCATCCATTTTTCCCAGGACTTGTCGCCCACCAATGCGATCCGTTCCATGGCGGTGCAGTGTTTCGTGGCAAATTTGATGTCATCCCAGAGTGCGTGCGTATCCCAGCCATGGAAGTCGTGGAATTGAGACAGCAAGCGAATCTTGCCGTGGGCTTCCACTGCGCGTTCTACGATCGGGACAAAGACCTTGTAGTCCTCGTCGTGCAATTTTCCGCTGAGTTGGAACGCTAAAATATTACTGTCGCTGGATTCAATTTCTGTAATCATGACTTTCTCCGTTTGATTCGTCACTTGATGAAAAACACAGCCTTGTTCCTTTGAGAAATATTACGCTGTCGAGCGCCAAAACTCCACCGGAATTGAATGCTCTTGGCCCGCTTGCTATGAATGGAGACGCCCCTTCCTATTCCTTGAGACCTGAGACGATGTCCAATCGCATACGTGTCGCTGCCGTAGCTGAGATTCCCCCGGGAACTGCTAAGGAGGTTCTCGCCGGCGAGCGGATTTTGGCAGTGTATCATGTTGAGGGCGAATTTTATGCACTGGACGGCATCTGCCCTCATGCTGGCGGTCCGTTGGGAGAAGGTACACTGCAGGGGAACATCGTCACCTGTCCCTGGCATGGTTGGCAATTCGACGTCACCTCCGGTCAGCATTGCCTCAACGATCACCTCAAGCATCCTTGTTTTCCGGTGACTGTTGACGGAGGCGAGGTCTTCGTCGAATTGGGATGACCGCGCGCCCGCAAAGTTTGCGCAGCTTTCCCCTGTTTTTCGCTAATTTCCAACAATCCGCTAAAACCGGTTTTCTCGTTATCACCGTGCGGACCGCTAGCCGATATCACCCAAGCAGGTCACTGTACCAGGCTGGATTGAGATCGACCTGTCGGGCCTTTCCGGTCACGGCGTGCTTCGCCATGCCCTTCAAACCAATGAAAATCGGGGTTTCCGGGAATTATGGATATGAGAATTCAAAAAATACGTTCTGTTTTGACTTTGGTGTTTCTGGCTGGCCTAACGAGCATGGCCTCTGCCGGTGACGATTATTGTGGCTGTTTTAGCAGCGAATACAACCACCCAGGTGGTTCACGCCAAAAATACAAATTTGGAAAAAACTGGCCTCCCTACGCCCGTCCGGTGGGATGTAAGGAGCCATACATGCACAAATACCATCGCGCCCACTATTGGCCGTACCCGTATATGTGCGACGATCGTTCGGTGATCCGTCAAGTCGTGCAACAGCAATCCGATAACGGCTGGATGAATTACACCACGCTGTATGACTACCACTTTGATGCATCCACGCAGGAGTTGAATCAAGCGGGACGTCTGAAATTGCAGTGGATCGCACTGTACTCCCCGGAACGATATCGCACGGCTTATGTCGCTGCCTCACTCGATCCGCGGGACAGCGAAATCCGCTTGGCGAATACGACTTCCTTGATTGCGACGATCTGCGGCTCGGAAGATGCGGCACCGCCGGTCATGCTGCGTCGTGCACAATCCATCGGTACGCCTGCCGAGGAAGTCTACTTGATTCGTGGTGCTTACCTGTTGAGCACGCCGGCACCGAGATTGCCTTATCAAGCCTACGGAGCCGATGCCCCCGAGGGGGAATAACGCCAACGGCAGACGGCAGCAAGAAGTCATAATAGACCGGGGCCGCGCGCGGCCCCGGTTTTTTTGATATTCCAGGCTCATCCTGGCGGCAGTCACGCGATTTTGCGTGTTACAGTTCATTGAAGACTCAAACTGCGCAGTTACCGTACGCATTCCGGCGGTTAGTCGGGTGTAAGCCGCAAAATCGGCACAGTTCGACTCCTTCGCCGTTGTCTCTGCAGTCCATCCACGACAGAAGAGTGTCGCGGGCCAATCAGTCAACTTCAATGAGAGTCCCCATTGTCCGAGCCGGTCGAACATCGGACAGGACATGTGATCACCAGGTGAGTTGACGTTTCACAAACATTGCTGCTCCAGGGGGGAGCCATGATCGATCACCGCAGGAATCAACCGGAATCACCCAGCACCGAATCGGATGTCAAGCCGCAGGGGCGGACTGCCGGCGGCGCGATCACTGAATTGTACGGGGAGCTATTCGAGAAAAAATGGTCGATGCCCAAAGAGGTGACCGCGATTCCTCGCTCTGAGGCGCCCCCCACAGCTTCCTTGCCACCGGGAGAAGGTATCCCGTCAATTCAACATTGCGAGGCCCCCTCTGCGCCCCAATCCTTGGAAGAAACCGGATTGGCGTTAATGCAGGTCTGCGATTTGATTCTCAAGCAACTCTACTTGCAAGGGGGGCTGTTGGGGCTGGATTTGGCCAAAGAGGCCCGCTTGCCATTCAACGTCGTCGATGAAGCCTTGCGGTTTCTCAAAGATGAAAAATGTATCGAAGTCGCCACTGGGGAATTGATCGGTCGCGTTTCCTACAAATTTCATTTGACCGACTTGGGCCGTAACCGCGCCCGCGACGCATTTGAACAGTGCCGGTATATGGGGCCCGCTCCGGTCTCGTTGGAAGATTATGTTCGTCAATGCCATCGGCAATCCGTTGTGGGCATGACCTGCAACGCCACCGCGTTGATGGCTGCTTTTGAGAATATGATCATCCGTCCCAATCTCATGCAGGAATTGGGGCCGGCGGTCTGCAGCGGCCGCTCGATTTTCATCTACGGCCCTCCGGGTAACGGCAAAACGATGATCGCCAAGGGGCTGGGGAATTTTCTCAATTCCGGCGGCGGCGAAATTTATGTGCCTTATGCGATTCAAACGGAAAACAGCGTCATCACGGTGTTTGATCCGACGCTCCACGACGTGACCGACAATGACGATGATTTGAGCGTCGATGATTCGGACGAATCGATGCGCCTGCTCAATGAAAACACTGTCGACCGTCGCTGGCGCCGCGTGCGGCGACCTGTAGTCATCACCGGTGGTGAATTGACGCTCGAAATGCTTGATCTGAGATACAATGCGACCGCCAACTTTTATCAAGCCCCGCTGCACATCAAAGCCAATGGCGGCGTGTTTTTGATCGACGACTTTGGCCGCCAAATCGTCAGCCCCCGCGACTTGCTCAATCGCTGGATTTTGCCATTGGAAGAACGGGAAGATTATCTCACGCTGACGACAGGCAAGAAATTCTCAGTGCCGTTTGAGCAGTTGATCATCTTCTCCACCAACTTAGATCCACGGGAATTGGTCGACGAAGCGTTCTTGCGGCGGATTCGTCACAAGATCCAAATCGGCCCGCCTTCGCGGGAACTGTACACGGAGATTTTTGAGCTATCTTGCAAGCAGCGGAATATCCCATTTGCCCAGCCCGCCGTGGATTACCTTTATCGCACGTTTTACGATGCCGGAAAGCCGCCCCGGTCGAGCGATCCACGGGATTTGTTGGAGATTTGCCAGTCGATCTGCCGATTCGAAGAGCAGGAAGTTGTGCTTTCCGAGGATCTAATCTCCGAGGCTGCGCAGCGGTTCTTCTGTCAGATCTAAACGTTGGGGAATTCCGTCGGCAATTCAAAAGCCGGCCCCCGCGGCAGAGAACAATCCTCTCCCTTCAATATCATTTCCGCGGACTTATCTTTTTATGATGCAGCATCGTTGCGCGCTCTGCGTAACGCCAATGCAGCACATGGAGGTGCCCCGATGTCTCGTCCTTCTCAATTCCAAATTTGGTTGACGCTTGCTGCCGGATTGACGCTTCTCGTTCCAGGCTGCGCTAGTACTTCCAATACGGATGTGTCGCTGAACGACGCCGGCTGGATGTCCTCGCTGAAAAAGAAGTTTACGCCCAAAACGGAATACGCAAAGATCATTCAGCCGACACATACCGGCGAACCAAGTTCGCAGTTGTTTGTCGCCTACGGGAAACTTGAGGAGAGCCGCAAAAATGTGAACAAGGCTCACGATGCCTACTCTACTGCGCTGGCCAAAGATCCCAAGTCCTATGAGGCGATCCTCGGTTTGGCTCGGTTGGAACAATTGGCCGGTCGGCCCGAAACCGCTGAACAAGGCTTTCTCAAAGCCCAAGCGATTGCTCCCGGATCGCCCGATGTGATGACCGCGCTGGGACAGTTTTATTCCGATCAGAACCGTTGGGATGAAGCAATCGCCCTGCATCGCCAAGCGTTTCAGGCCGAACCCACCAATACCCAACTCCGGTATGGTTTGGCACGCGTGCTGACACAGGCCGGTCGCGTTGATGAAGGCTTGGCCCAGTTCGAAGAGTCGCTACACGAAAACGTCGCAAACAGCACCGCTGCCGCGGAATACAACGTCGGCGTCATCTTGCACGAACAGGGCCGCTTTGTCGAAGCCGAACAACATCTACTCAAAGCCACCATTCACGACCCCAG
Organism: Symmachiella macrocystis; assembly: GCF_007860075.1. Classification (NCBI taxonomy): domain Bacteria; kingdom Pseudomonadati; phylum Planctomycetota; class Planctomycetia; order Planctomycetales; family Planctomycetaceae; genus Symmachiella; species Symmachiella macrocystis. The sequence goes on along the minus strand of NZ_SJPP01000001.1, from coordinate 301,024 downwards.
CATGGCTCAAGCACAGGAATGGCTGGATGTGGTACGACGCGATAAGTCACGACAACAAGCGATTGCCGCCATCAATACCAATGGGAGACGCATTCAGCAAGTTTCGGCTCAGCAACACATGCAACAGCCTGCGGCCTCTGGGGTCTCACCGGCAAGTCACACCGAATACTCTCAACCACGTCCGACCGCCAACATTCAAGGCGTGCAACCGATCCAGGCCGGCAACCTATCCCGATAGATGGGCTCGGCTCCGCCTGCTGGATTCGCACAAAAGACAATCGACTACGACGCGTCTAACGCGGCCTGCGGTATGACTCCCATCAATACGACAGAACTGTTAAGGCAGGTGTGCGGCACGCAACCGCCGCCGATTCCCGAACCGGGGCTGCAGTTGTGTCTAGAGTTGGCCGCCGACGAGACCACCTCGCCCCGCTTCCTGGCCGACTCTCTCTCTGAGATGCCGTCGCTGAGTCGACGTTTTCTCATCTTAGCCAACAGCTTGTTGCCCACCTCGGCCGCCGCGCGCAATGCACAAACAGCCTGTGCGACAATCGAGCCCGCACTCACGGCCGACGTCTTGTGGGTCTTGGCGCTGAGCGATGCCATGCAACACACGGCAACGCGCAGCGGCCTCCGATTGTGGAAGCATTCCCTGTTGACCGCTGCCATGGTGCGTCACATCCAGCAACATCTGGTGAAGCCTCCCGGCGGGTCCGCTTGGGTGGCGGGAATGGCGCACGACATTGGACATCTCTTCCTGAACGGTCCGGCCACCGAGCAGGGCATCGACTGGCATGTCGAGCATGATCGACTGCTGGATCAAAATCCGGGACCGCTGCCGCAACGCAACCATTGCCTCATCGGTGCCGGCCTGCTGAGTCTGTGGAATACGCCGTCGGCGATCATCAGCGCAGCCCAATATCACCATCATCCGGCGGACGCAGATGCGGAAGTCCGTTCCCTGGTCGCGCTCGTTCGCGTGGCGGATCTAATCGCCGAACATGTCGATGCCGAACATCTCCGCGAGGAGTTAAATCTCGAACAATCCGCCGCTTGGCAAATTGTCAAAGACACGTGCGGAATGAAATCGCAAAGCGTCGAACAGCTCCTCGCCGACGTGCTGATCCCCGCCTCCCTGCAGGCAGACCGGCTGGCTGGATTGCTAGCCAAATAATCCAGCAGTGGTTGCAATCGCCCCTCAGGATCGCTATTCCTGCGGACTGTCGAATCTCGTTACTCATGCTTCACCCAGACAATGTCCACATCGGCCGACATCTCGCATGCCGCTCAACTTCTCCGCGATGGAGGGTTGGTGGCGATCCCCACTGAAACGGTTTACGGCCTCGCCGCTCATGCGCTCGATCCGTTGGCCGTAGCGCGGGTCTTCGCCGCCAAGGGGCGCCCTAATTTCGATCCCTTGATCGTGCACGTCCCCGAGCGCGAGGCCTTAGCCGATTTGGTCAGCGAGTTTCCCGCAACGGCTGTGAAACTGGCCGAACAATTTTGGCCCGGCCCGCTGACGATGGTATTGCCCAAACGCGATATCGTCCCCGACATCGTCACCGCTGGGCTATCCTCCGTCGCCATCCGCATCCCCGACCACCCCGTCGCCCAAGCACTGCTCAAAGAAGCCGGCATCCCCTTAGCCGCTCCCAGCGCCAATCCATTCGGACGGCTCAGCCCCACCACAGCTGCGCATGTTCGCGAGCAGCTCGGAGACGCGGTCGATTTCATTCTCGATGGCGGCCCCTGTCGCGTTGGTGTCGAATCCACCGTCGTGCAGATCACCGGCGATCAAGTGCAGCTGCTTCGTCCCGGCGGGGTGACGTTGGAGGAGTTAGAGGCAGTCGTCGGCAGCGTCGTCATCCCGTCTGCTAACGCGCATCCTTCCTCCGCCGCCCAACCCTCGCCCGGCACATTACCACAACATTATGCTCCCGGCACGCCGCTGATCTTGGCAACGGGCGATGATCAAGCTCCAGCATCCGGCAAACGGACCGGCCTCCTGTGCCTCACCGCCCCGTCCAACACGATCGCCTACGTCGTTGTCGAAGAGCTCTCAAACACCGGCAACCTCACCGAAGCCGCCGCCAACTTCTTCGCCGCGCTGCGCCGCTTAGACGCCGCCGGATTGGATGTCATCATCGCCCAACCCTTCCGCGACACGGGCCTAGGCCGCGCCCTCAACGACCGTCTAACCCGCGCCGCAACCAAGTAATCCCCCAACCAACCGCTAAAAGGCGTTCACCAACATTCCCCCTCTCCCCCTGGGAGACAGGATGGGTAGCCGTGTGGAACGGGTGCCGTTCGCGTGGGTGCGTGGGACAGTGCGGGCCGGCTGATTCCGAAATTCGGTCGTTTTTCGGGGTTGCTCTCGAGCATACGAGAAAATGAAATCATCTCGCTTTGTTTAGGATCGCTCAGGAGCAAATCACTTCACTCCATCCCATTCCCGTTACTCGCCAACCTTATGATCCAGCTTCCAACCGCGGATCTTGACGCCTTTAAGGTCGTCGAGCTTTACAACGGACCAGGTGGTCTGTTTCCTGGTCTTTACGGGTTTAGGGTCAGAGGGCGAAGCGCGTATCTCTGTGTTAGCTGGTACGATGCGATGCTTGATCGCATCGGCATTTACCAAAGCAGTCAAGGTGACCATGCGAGGCGCATCCGATTTGGTATTGATCGTCAATGAGTGCTCAAGGCGATACTGGCCCGTCTTGAGCTTCTGCACCACTTGAGCGCTAGTGCTTATTTGAATTCCGGAAGGCGTGCTTGATTGTCGTGTCTGCAATCTGTGGTAGTGCTTGGCGACATCACCGGTAATTTCCAGGATTACATTCGCACCGACGGTAACCGGAGGATTCGGTGTCTGCTTAGCCGGAAAAACTGATGTGAATGGGGAGAAGCAGAGGGCGATGACGGCTGCAAAAAAGAGTGCTGGCGGGCGCATTGGAAAACTCCTTTTCGTGGTAGATTATTGAACCAGCGGAGAGTACCGGATTTTCTGTGGACGACATAGCCCAAATTGAAATTGTCACTGCTGCATCACGACCGCGATGCATAGGGTTTGCCGAAATACGTTCGAGTGATCGGGCGCGCTCGCAGCTGATTCTGACGACAGGCGTTACGACAGTAAGGTTCCCAGAAAAAGTGAGTATTCCTGAATCGCTCGGAGGGTACCGAAGAAACATGGCTTTCCAGCACTTTGTCCCCGCCCAGTCAAACAGTTTGTGGTTGTTCGGCGTGTGTCCGGCACCTCGATTTTTTGGAACGATCCGCCGAACTCTCTGAAGTCGCGGACCGCGTAACCTGTGTCGTTGAGTAGACCGACGTTAGCGAATTCGCGAAGATTGCGTCAACTGTCATACCCAACTACCTAAAGCGGTGTTCAAAGTGACCGAGGGCTTCGCCATGGAAAACGCGGATTTGAGCATTGCCGAACTCCAAGCCTGTTTCGATCGCGGCGAACAGACTGCAGCGACCGTGTGCGAAGCCTTCTTGAAACGCATTGCGAGCATCGATCGTGCCGGACCTGAATTGCGGTCAGTGATTGAAATCAACCCCGATGCACTCGCCACAGCCACGGCACTGGACTCAGAACGACAATCGAAGGGGGCGCGTGGTCCACTTCAAGGCGTGCCGATGCTAGTCAAGGACAGCATCGACACGGCCGACCGGATGATGACGACGGCAGGTTCTCTAGCCCTCGAAGGAAATATCGCCACTCAGGATGCTTTCGTTGTTCAGAAACTGCGCGAAGCTGGCGTCGTTTTGTTGGGCAAGAGCAACATGAGCGAATGGGGTTACATGCGCTCAACCCGCGCCTGTAGTGGATGGAGTAGCCGCGGCGGCCAAACACGCAACCCCTACGTGCTCGATCGGAGTCCCCTTGGTTCGAGTAGTGGATCTGGAGTGGCGGTGGCGGCCAATTTGTGCCTGGGTGCGATCGGTGCGGAGGTTGATGGCTCGATTGTAAGGCCGGCTTCAGCCAACGGTATCGTCGGCCTGAAGCCGACCGTCGGACTCGTCAGTCGCTGTGGAGTGATCGGTGTCGCTGAGCCCCAAGATACAGTGGGCCCCATGGCCCGATGTGTGGCCGATATCGCGGCCTTAATGAATGTCATTTCAGGCACCGATCCGGAGGACCCGGCAACGGCCGCGGCAGATGAAAAGCGTCCTTCGGATTTTTGCGACGCACTTCAGCCGGATGCCTTACGGGGCGCTAGACTAGGCGTGGCTCGAGAATGCTTTTCGGGCCACGAAGGGACGAATGGCGTCATTGAGCGTGCCATCGCAACGCTCCGGAAGGTCGGAGCCGAGATCATCGATCCCATTCGAGCCACGTCATTACCTTTCTTCGGCCCACTAGAACGTGAATTATTCCAATACGGTATCAAATCAAATATTAACGCATACCTGGCAGCACACCCGACGGCCATGATTCGTGACTTCGACGAACTCATCGAATTTAACCGACACCATGCGGATCAGGTCATGCCGTATTTTAAACAAGAGTTTTTCGAAATGGCGCAAACCAAAGAAGGCTGGGACGCAGCACGATGCGTGGAAGTCCGGAATGAACTGCGCCGTTTGTCGCGTACCGATGGCATCGACAAAGCACTGTCGGAGCATCAACTCGATGCAATCATTGCCCCCACGGAAGGGTCACCGCCATTCGTGATCGACCCAATTGTCGGCGACCACATCATTCCATTTGGCTGCTCGACTCCTCCGGCGATTGCAGGTTATCCGCATATTACTGTGCCATCCGGTTTTGTTCATGGCTTACCAGTCGGACTCTCATTTTTTGGCGGAGCATTTCAAGACTTCAAGCTCATCGGGTACGCCTTTGCCTTTGAGCAAGCCACACACGCGCGGCAGTCTCCGCAGTTTCTACCGACCATCCCCTAAGGCGGCCGTCAACATGACGACGTCAGCGTGTTTGTCTGGCCCACCGACTTTGAATCCAACGATCATGCCAATTTGCTTCGGCACACCGACGCAACTTATCACCAGGTGCTCTTGCACACCCCGACGCCGTTTGCAAGCCACACCGCTTCGCGGAGGGCAGCGTCGCCCCCACCGAATACCCAGGCTCCACCATGCGTGTGCACCAAGACACGGTCCGCAAAGCGTTTGTCGATCTTTCTGGGCGTGATGAGATAGGTCCGGACGCCGGCGATCTTCCGGACTTCGTACGTAGCGCCGTTGTATTCGGCGCCCTTGCGGCCAGGCTCATCTCCTGGTGCATCGAACAGCTTTTGAAGCTCGAGCCATTCCTGCCTTGTCTTGGGCGCCGGGATGACCGGCGGGATTTTCCGCTCCTTGACCACCTTAAGCTTTTCTGGAGAGAGTGCTGCCGGGGCAGGGATCGTCCGTTCTCCTACCGTCATAACGCCTGGGAGTGCCGAAACTTGGTCCTGAGCATGGCTTTCTTCTGCAAAATGGTGTGCCCGCCTAGGATTTCAGATGTTGTCAATCGGGGTGTGACCAGACCTAGTCAGCCAGTTCAATTTCCCCCGGCCGCCAAGTCTTGTCGAAAAAGGATTCTAGCGGGCTGTACAGCCGCAGGATCACAAACCAACCCTTGTCCGGATCGGTCTGGATCCAATTGCCTCGGTCGACTCCATCGGGCCGCTCAGGAGCGAAGTAAATCGTCGTCGAACCGTCCCCGTTCATTGTGGCTGCTGGACTTGGATAGCTTTGGCTTCCGGCACGGGGGTACTTCTGCGGGGTCTGCAGCATCGATCGAGACTGGTTGTCATACACAGTAAATGACCAGAAGCGTGCCGCCGGAATGTCCTTGGGAAGATTGACCTTGTACGTTTTAGAACCGTCGAACGGCTGACCATTCGCATCAAGATTGGCAATGAGATATTGGGAGCCAACATTGGTCAAGAACATACACATTGCTGGTGTGATTCCAGTTGCGGTGTAAAAGAATCCGGTGCGGGAATGAACTCGACGTGCTCCTAGATTCGGAGACTGCTTGACTTCGCCATTTTCCATGATCTGCGGAGGGGGATTGAGGAACTGATACCCACCCTCGAACAGCATGTTCCACCACGCAGAAGATTCTTCGTAGAAACGCCAACGGTCGGTCGGGTGCGCTCCCACACCGAGTGTGCGGGACGCCGCATTTCCCACAACGACCGCTTTCTCCAAAACCTTCCTCATGCGGGCATCGGGGGCAAACTCTTTGCCCTTAACGATGCCGATAGCCGCAAATTGACCGGCAAGTTCCGGATCGAGCGCTTCGGCCGGCTCCATCTGTACCAACTGATTTAGCATTTCGAAGTGACCGAAGTCATTGGGCGGTATGGTGTTGACGACAAGACCTGATCCCTCGACGAATCGCGGGGTTGTGCGCTTGGAGGGCGACGTGACCAGCGGAGCCTTGCCGGACAGATAGCTGCCCACGCTGTTCCCGTAGCTTCCCGCTTGGTAGGGATAGATTTTTAGCGTCTCTTTGGTGCGGGCGATGGCGGGTGCGGGATCGTTCTCTTCAAGGAAAGCTCGAAACAACATCGTGACATGGTTCGTCCGCGATCGCAGAACAAAAAACCCACCTTCCGGAAGTGGTCCTTTGTAGCCGGGGCCCACGAGTAGAAAGGTCCCACCTTTCCCCTTGTCCGGTCCGGCAAGTCCGAAGTCTCCGACCCATCGGAACCAGAAATCGTCGAAGATTCCCAGAACCATTGGTGGCGTCTCAACCACAAGCGGCCCTGCAGCAAGATCAAGATTCCCCCAGAAATAGACCGTGTCCGCATTGGCAGTCAGGAACAGAGAATTCGAATCTAGCATCCTCGATGTGTAGATGAAATCGCCATCTTGCACTCCGACGTCCGCGAACCCCTTTCTAAGGGCGTAAAGAGAGACACCCTGAATCGAATTCATGAACGCATCGACGCCATGGAGATAGTCGAGTTCGTCACGAATCTTTTCCGCGGTTTCTTTAGTGGGGTATCCGTCTTTGAAGCCCAGAGCTCCAAGTTTCGATTGGACGTGATCCGGTGTCGTGACTTGCTTTGGAATTTCCCCCTGAGCCCGGGCTTGTGCGACGAATGCAAACGTCACTGTCAGCGCGATTAGAGATGTCGTCGGTCGCTTCATTTTGTTTCTCCGGTTGAACCGCCTGTGGGGGCGTAATCGGCATCCAGGCTGCGTTGGGAATTTGAACCGCTCCCGCTTCCATCCTGATTACGGACGAACCGGCTGGCCTGCCGAAAAAAAACGGAGAGGTGACAGGCACCCCTCCTTGGCACTGGTTAATCAGTGCCCAGTATCGAAAGTCTGCTCTCCTTGGTCAACTGACTACGGCTATGTCCCGAAATACGTTCCGTTGCCGAAACACGACGGTCGCACCCACGAATCAGGCTTTCACGTCGGTCACGGGCTCCCATATTTCCATCTGCGAATTCAAAATGCCATCCGTCCGTCGTGCAGCCGGTAGATGGCAATTGTTTCGCTGTGGCGAATTGGCAGACACCGCAACGCCGGCCGTGCTCAGCCAACAACTGAAATTCGTTCTGGTTAGATACCCAGTCGGTTCCCGTCACCTTCGTTTGAATTCGCTGGATAGAAGGCCGCAGGTACTTCACCGAGGACGACTTGCCAAAGCACGGTGCGCGAAACCCGCTGTCCCATTTCCAGTTACAACGATCTCTGAAATTTCTCGAAAAATGTCCTAAATCGCTTTACGAATTGACCAGTCCGCTGGAAATGAGATGTTAGGTGAGCGTGGTGCCCAACGATCCCAACGGTCGATCGAACGCCGGATTTTACCGACGTATTCGTCATCGGTTTGCCGAATCGGAAAGAGCTTCACAAAAATTCCTGTCTGCTCGGGTTACATATGCAATGCCCGCCCGTCCACCGCCAGTGACGCTTCCTTTACCGCTTCTGCCAACGTTGGATGCGCGTGGCAACAGCGGGCAAGGTCTTCGCTGCTGGCGCCGAATTCCATGGCCACTGCTGCTTCGGCGATCAAATCTCCCGCGTGCGGACCGATGATGTGTGCGCCTAAAATGCGATCGGTTTTTTCGTCCGCCAGAATCTTCACGCGGCCGTCGGTGTGTCCGATTGCTCGCGCGCGTCCGTTGGCGATGAAGGGGAATTCCCCCTTGCGATAGGCGACGTCGGCTTCCTTGAGTTCATCCTCCGTCTGGCCAACCGAGGCGATTTCCGGCGCAGTGTAGACGATGGCTGGAATCGTGTTGTAATTCACATGCCCGTATCCGTTGACGATCCCTTCGACGCAGGCGACACCTTCCTCTTCGGCTTTGTGCGCCAACATCGCGCCGCCGATCACATCGCCGACGGCATAGATTCCCTCAGCCGAGGTGGCGAGATGTTCATCGACAGGCACAAACCCGCGTTTGTCGGTCTCAATGCCGACCGATTCCAGGCCCAACTCTGCTGTGTTCGGTTTACGGCCCACGGCAACCAGTACGCGGTCGCAGTGGATCGCATCGGCCCCGTCGATGTCGACCGTGCAACCTTTGCCGTCGGTCGTCACGCCGGTCACTTTGCAGCCGAGTTGGAAATTCAGTCCTTGCTTTTTGAAGATTTTCAATGCTTCGGTGGCGATGGCGGAATCCATGCCGGGCAGAATGCGATCCAGATATTCCAGAATCGTTACGCTGGCTCCCAGTCGCCGCCAAACCGTCGCCATTTCTAAACCGATCGCACCCGCGCCGATCACCACCAGATGCCCCGGGACTTCGCCATAAGTCAATGCTTCGGTGCTGGTGCCGATGCGGTCTCCATCCAGTTCAATGCCCGGCAATGTCGCCGGCACGCTGCCGGTGGCAATAATGATTTTATCGGCCGTAAGTTCCGTCTCCCCCTCACTGCCCGACACAGTCACCTTGCCGGCAGCAGTGATACGACCGCGTCCTAGGTATCGGGTGATCTTATTTTTCTTAAATAGCGAATCGATCCCGCCGGTCAGCGCGCGGACAACGCGATCCTTGTTTTTGAGCATCTTCCCCAGGTCCAATTGCACGCCGTCGACCATGATCCCGTGCGACGACAGGTCCCCTTTGATCTCGGAGAATTGTTCGCTCGATTCCAACAGCGCCTTGCTGGGAATGCAGCCCACTCGCAGGCAAGTGCCGCCCAGAGATTTATCGAGTTCAATGCAGGCGACGTCCAAGCCGAGTTGGGCAGCACGAATCGCCGCCACATATCCACCCGGCCCGCCGCCGATGATGATGAGGTTGTGTTTGGTCATTTGTTCTTTAGTAGGCTGTTATTAGTAGGCAGTAGACAGAGGGCAGTAAAAAGTGGCCGGTGGTCAGTGGCCGGTGGTGGGTGCATGATCGTCGAACGGCATCGGGGCGCCAAGCCTACGGGCTATGGTCTATAGCCTAAAGCCTACTACCTCACGCCTGTCCCCTCGCGCCTCCGCTAAACCAACTGGCGGATTGGTTGCGGAGCGGTGATGATTTGTTCGACGTCTTTGGGGACGTTGGTGAGCAGGCGGACTTCGGCGATGTCGAATAGCGTGTGCATGACGGTCGCTAACACGTTTTTGCTGCTGATCGGATCCGAGGCGGGTGAGCCAGCGGTGCTGTCCGAACGGCCGACGACTTGGCCCATGTTTAAGCCGCCACCAGCAAACGCCAGCGTGCAGAGATTGCCCCAATGGTCGCGGCCGCCATGTTTGTTGATCCGTGGCGTGCGGCCGAATTCGCCCGTAATGACCAGCAGAATCTTTTCACTCAGACCCCGCTGCGCGACATCTTCAATAAACGCCGAAGCTGCTTTGTCGACCGCCGGGGTGAGCGAACTCAACCCGTCGGCCATCGTGAATTCCTTGCCTCCGCCATGCATGTCCCATCCGCCGCAAGTCACGGTGACAAAACCGCACCCCGCTTCACACAACCGCCGGGCTAACAACATTTGTTTGCCCAAGGCGACCGGTGAAAACTGTGTGGCATAACTGTTCCGCTTTTTAACCGCATCGGTGGGCTCAAATTTGCTGGTGTCGTAGCGAGCGACATTTTGCGGGTTTTCCTTCGACAAATCAAACGCATCCGCCACGCCGCGGGTCAGCACGTCGAACGCCTGTTGTTGAAATTGATTGGCCGATTCCACCACGCTGCCGGAATCAAATCGTCGTCGCAGTAGATCGAGTTCGTTGAGCAACATCCGCCGATCATCGAGCCGGTCCCCTTTGAGGTTCAGCCGCATGTTGTCGATAATTTCGCCACCGGCACTGGGGTCGAACGGTTTATAAACCGAGGACAAACTGCCTGTTTGCGAAACGCGACCGATGTTGTGGTACAGCTTTTTGTATTGGTCTCCCACCGCGCTGGGCGTGACCAGCGCATTTTCCGGCATGCCGGTCTTCGGATTGGTCAACCCGGCGACGCGGGCATACAGCGCCCCCATCATCGCCCCGGTTGAATTTCCCCCCGCCATGACATGCATGGCCGCCGGGCCGTGACTGGAGATGCCGTGCCGATACGACCGCACAACCGCCATTTTGTCCGCCAGCGCCGCCAACTGCGGAAACGACCCGCCGAACGTCACACCGGGCAGCGAGGTTTGGACTTCGCCCGTGATGCTGCGGATTTCCTGCGGAGCGGTCATCTTGGGATCGAACGTCTCAAACTGACTCGGTCCCCCTTGCAGGTTCAGCACCACAACCGATTTGTCCCGCACCGCATGACCTTTCGCTGCCGCCTGAGCCTTGAGCGACAACAACGACGCCATCGACAACCCACCGACAGCAGAGGTTCCGATTTGCAAAAACGAGCGCCGCGATCCTCCACGGCTGCGCGAATCACCAGAAATTGTGAGCATACCTCGACTCCCGAGGGGGTTTGAACGTTGAGCATAGGGAACGCAACAAATCGACGTTTGTTTATGCTACACGATCCGACGGCGTTTGTCGCTATGGAATTGATAGAAAGGGGTGGCCAACTGCTCAGCGATTGGGCGCCGTTCTTCACAAGACGCCTTCTCTCAGTTTACGGGGGTTTGCCACGGTGTTAATAAGGGAAAAGGCAGTGCGACAGAATGCCCCACTTTGCAATTGTTGAATCCACGGACGCTCCCTATGACGTCATTCACCGACGATGAAGTCCTTCAAATTTTTGAGGATCTACCAAATCATCTGGGCTGTTCGCCTGCAGATCTTGATGATGCCGAAAAGGCATTCGGCGCCGTCTTTCCCCCAATTTATCGTCGACTCATGTTGCTCGATGAACGCCGCATGCTTTCAATAGGCTGGATACTTCCTGTTGGCAAACTCGCTGCGTGGAAACGCGATGCGGAACATCTTCTAAAAAATGATGAACACACTTATCGGTTGGAACCCCATCATGTCGTTTTTGCTTGGTATGACATCCACTCATTCTATTTTTTTACCGCCGATGGTAGTGATGATGTCCCGGTATATCGCTTCAACTACTATTCTGACGACGACGATTGGCTCCCAGCTATCGAGTCCACTTCTGTGCGTGAATTTCTCATCAAGCGAATCCGATCGTATTTGAAGCTTAACTTTGCGGACCTTTAATATTGCCAGAATAATCTGACCGCCCAACGGCAGGCTGTCGTAGCATCTGGCAACTTCGTAACCCAGTTAATCCAAATCGGTCCGACCGCAGCGTTCACATTATTGGCCAAAGGCCAATATTCACTCTAGCCTAACAGCAACGCCCTAGGTGTCGAAGAGCGTAATTCCCCCCATTAGCCAACGCCCAACGTCACCCGTGGCGCCGTTCGTTACGTGTTGAATACGGCCTGCGGCCAAACCTGTGCGACTCAAATAATGCCGTAACCGATTTCTTCTCGCATCGTTGACCAGCACGCATTTGGGTCATCGAAGCAGTTTTTGTCGATCGCCAACATGAAATTGCTGAATATTCGAACTCGATCCTCATCCAGAACTTCGTCGGGGATGTTCCACATGTTGACTCTTTCAAAAGATTGCATCATCTGTGGAAACGACGAATTGATGAATATCAATCTACTTGGTTCTAGGAAGTGGACACTTCCCGTTTCAGGATCAACCACGACGGGAACGTCGACATCATTCCTCCCGATTTCAAAATAAGTCCACTCGCCAAATTGATGCGACATGAAATTGAAATCGAGCGAATACCGAACACTCAAGCACTCGAAGTCCAGTGTTTCGCCCGTGCGGCCGATCTGTTTAAGGTATTGTTGACGTTCCATGACGTGCCTCGATTCCGCTGCGCCCACCACATTGGCCAACGGCCAATATCACCGGGTCATGCTTTCGTCGCATTATGTATTTGGCCTTCAGCCAAAACCACGTTCTTGCGCTTCTCCCCTGGGGCGAATGCCCCAGGCTATGGTGTCGTAAGGCCTTCGGCCATACTTTCTAGACGGGAGGCGCTAGTATTTGAATTCACCGTAAACCAAACAATTATTGATTGCCGTAATAGTCTTCAAAAAGGTCATCAAAATCGCGGTAGCCGCACATCCCCAGAGTGGCGAAATGATCAAGGGGACTAAGGAAACGGCGGCGAACCCCCAAAATCTTCAGTGCCCGATTGATGGGTTCATTTGGACCCTTGTTCGGCACGATGACTTCCGTCGTCGCCGGCGCCATGATTTCCGCCGTCCCCTGATAGACGGCGGCTGCTTGCAAGCCGACTCCACCAAAATAGTCCGTTTGGATCACCGCGAACGGTGCTGACCCTGCCACTGACTGGACAATGTGATGTACCACGCAAGAATTCAACAGCGGGACGTCGGCTACATCGTCATGAATACCAAGTCGCTCAGCCCAGGCATCGACGTAGGCCGGTTCGAGTGCGATTACCGTGAATCCCTTGAGGCACGGTACGGTTTTGACGTCAAATTCGCGCGCACGCTTAGCATCAATTTCGCCGGCAACCACCACTGCCGAAATAGAATGACCCATATAAGAGTAAACCTCTTCAGGGCTGAATTACACTACTAACCCTACAGTCTAAGGCCTACTGCCTAAAGCCTGCGGCCAACGGCCGCGTCACACCTCCAACACCAAACGTGCCGGGTCCTCGATCACCTCTTTAATCCGCTTCAAAAAGCTGACTGCTTCGCGGCCATCGACGATGCGGTGGTCGTAGGTCAGGGCGACGTACATCATGGGGCGGATGACGACTTCGCCGTTGACGGCGATCGGGCGATCGATGATGCCGTGCATGCCGAGCACACCGCTTTGAGGCGGGTTGACGATGGGCGTCGAGAGCAGTGAACCGTAGACGCCGCCGTTGGTGATCGTGAACGTGCCGCCTTGCAGTTCCTCGATACCGATTTTATTTTCTTGCGCTCGGCGACCGAAATCGTTGATGTTTTTTTCGACTTCGGCAAAGCTCAGCCGTTCGGCATTGCGGAGCACCGGTACGATGAGCCCCTTGCCGCCGCCCACGGCAATCCCGATGTCGTAGTAGTTGTAGTACACCATCTCTTTGCCGCGGACCTGCGCATTGACCTGCGGGAATTCGTTCAAGGCGGCGACGGCTGCTTTGACGAAGAAGGACATGAAGCCCAATTTGACGTCGTGCTTTTTGATGAATGCGTCTTTGTACCGAGCGCGGGCATCTTTGACGGCTGACATGTCGATCTCGTTGAACGTCGTCAGCAGAGCGGCGTTTTGTTGGGCTTCGACAAGTCGTTCGGCAATGCGGCGGCGGATGGGACTCATCGGCACCGTTTTTTCCAACCGTCCGTTTTCTGAGGCGGCCGTCGCTGGTGTTTGTGGTGACGATTGGGGCGTGTCAGCGGCGCGCTGCACGTCCTCTTTGAGCAGGCGTCCACCCGGCCCGGTCGCGGTGACGTCGCTAGCGGCGATCCCCGTTTCGGCCATCATCCGTGCAGCAGCCGGCATGACAATCTGCTCTCCGGTTGAGGCGGTCTCGGATTTGGTTTTTCTCGCTGCTGCTGCGGTCGCTGCCGGTTCACTGCCGCCGGGATTCTCCACCGGCTCCAATTGCCCGATGATTTCCCCGATCGCCGCTTCCTCACCCGCCTCTTTGGTGATTTTAGTAATAATGCCGCTTTGCGGAGCGGGAACGTCAAACGTGGCTTTGTCCGTTTCGAGTCCGACAAGCGGTTGGTCCATTTCGATCCAGTCCCCTTCGGCGACGTGCCACTCGCCAATGAAGACCTCGTTGATCGATTCCCCCACCGTGGGGACCTTAATATCAATAGACATCAGTATACGTGCCTTTTTGGTGTGTAAGTATCAGTCCGCGCTGCTCAATGCGCATTGTTGATGGATTGCTTGGCTTTGTCAAAGCTTGTCTCGCCGAATTCACAGTCATATCATAGACTCGTTGAATCCCGCTTGTGGTAGTTTCAACGGGTAGATACAAGGGGCTTGGCGACGAACCATGAAACTTTTCCGGAAACAGCGGCAAATGCAATTTTTTAATATTCGCTGGGCCATGATTCTCTGTGTTGCCGCCGTGATCATGGTGGCGGCAAACAAATACGGGCCTTCACCGGCCTTCGCAGCGGATGCCACGCCCCCGGCCGAAGTGCTAAAACCGGCCGACGCACCTGTTCCTCCCTCGCCGGTGGTCGAGTCGAACAATCAGGTGTTCAAAATCACGCTGGCGGCTGTGTGCGGCGTCGGCGTCGCCTTGGCGGTCGGTTCATGGATCTTGTTTCGCAAACGCCCGTCGTAATCCCAATCGTTAAAGCAACACCCAACCGCTGTCGGCGTGGCCGAAATCGAACGTATCGGGATGCAAAATCTCGGCGAAAATCTCCGCCGATTCGACCAACCGGGGACCAGGGCGATTGAAGTATTGATTGCCGTCGGTCACACAAACCCGGCCGTTTTGCACGGCTTGAAGTTGTGACCACTGTGGCTTGTCCATGAGTATTGACATTTCCTTGCGGGCGCGGGGGATGTCGAAACCACAGGGCAGAATCGCGATTACCTCCGGATCGGCGTGGATGAGCTCCTCCCATGTCATCCAGGGCGAGTGCTCACCGGCTGTGCCGAATAGATTCGTGCCGCCGGCAATCCTCACCAACTCCGGCACCCAGTTTCCCGCCGCCATCAACGGGTCAATCCATTCGATGCAAGCGATGGTTGGTTTGTGCGGCAGCGACGTCGTGCGGCTTTCTAGTTCCGCCAAGCGCTGCTGCGCCGTGGCAATCAATTCCTCACCTTGCTGCGGCACATCAATCGCAGAGGCGACAGCGCGGATGTCGCCCCAAACATCTTGGAGCCAATTTGGTTCCAAGGCGACGATATTTGGTTGCGACGAGACCATCTCGCAGACGGCCGCCTCAACATCCTTAAGGCTGACCGCGCAGACTTCGCATTGTGTCTGCGTGATGACGACGCTGGGTTGTAGTTCCTCCAGCATCTCGGGAAACACGCGATACACCGAAACTGCATCCCGCAGAATCGCTTTCACACGGTCGTCGATCTGCCGACTCGTCCCATTAACATCCAGTTTGGCTTCGCTGCAAGCGGGGAGCTGTTCGACTGTGGGGGGATAATCGCATTCGTGCGAACGTCCGACCATTCGATCGGCGCAACCCAGCGCCGCCACAATTTCTGTCGCACTAGCGATCAGTGAAACAATACGATGTTCAGGCATGATCAATTTATCACTTGGCGTTTGGTGGGGAACCATTTTTTGCTTGTTCGACAACACGCAGGACAGCATCGATGACAACGTCAGGCCGATCATTCTGAATGTAATGCCCGGCGTCCTCTAAGGTTTGGTGTTTTGAATGTGTCGACCGACTTGCGAGATCGCGCTGAAGCTTCTCCCAGATTTGGCTGATTTCCATGGCGTCAGTCTCGCCAGTCGTTTCCATTGGCTTTCCCGCACTGAGCACTTCGAGCGGGAGGTCGCCCCAAGGAATCGCCGCATCCGCAGTTTGCCGCATACTTGGGAGTAGTGCCGCCATTTCCTCGGCAACTGCAGTCAATTGAGAGTGCCGAGCGGAGAGCGCCGTCTGTGTGCTTCGAATTGATTTTGGAATGTTGCTTTCATCGTTTTCCTCATCGCTGTCCAACAGACGGACCAGTCCGAATCGGGCGGTCTGGCTGAACAACCACAGCATCTCCTGAACTTGCTCAAACTGCTCGCGCACAGTGGGTGGGAATGTTTCCCATTGCTCTTCGTGGGAGGAATCAACCAGCACAATGCCTTTCACCTCTTCGGGGTAGCGGTACGAGAACATGCGAACGTGCACTCCACCAATTGAGTGGCCGACCAATACATACGGTCCTGCAATCCCCTGCGCCTGCAATGCCGCATGCAGGTCTTGCACCACAGCATCCGAGTCGCGTGGTGCCGGGGCTGGATCGCTCCAACCCAATCCCGCGCGGTCGTAGGTGATCACCTGCGTCGATTGAGCGACTTCCGCTGCAACGTGGTGCCAACCGAGGCTAAATTCGCCCAGACCAGCTTCGAAAATCACCGTCGGCGAGCCATGCCCCTGCACGTGCATATGAATCTGTCTGCCCTCGACATCCACCAATTCGCCCGATGGCGGATAGTTCGTTGCGATGCGTGCCAACGCAAATTGCTCGTACACAAACCCAGCGAACATCAACAGAGCAATAAACAGCACTGTCAACGCGAGTCCCCACTTCGCCAAGCGCATTATGCGACGAGGGCGGCGCGGTTTCGGCTGGGCTGGCCCGCCGTGCGAATCGTGTGGGGAAGGTTGTGTCATGAAGCGCGTAATCGGCTATAACGGGTCGTGACAAGCATGCTACCGGCGACGATTCTTGAGGTAAAGACGAACCGCCGCGGTGGCAAGTGCCGGAATCATGCAGGACGCTTGAATGAATGGCGGTCCTAGTTTTCTTTGGAAAGAATGTTAGCGGTCGGTTGCGTCAGGATCAGTTGAACGACCGCGAACGCCCCGAAAAACAGCGTGGTATAAAACGCATCACCGACAATCGTCGGTCGTAAAAACGGTAAACCGGCGACGTAACATTGAATCAATCCGGCCAACGTATGCGGATACGTCGTGTACATCATCCACATGCCGAAATTTGTAATCAGATAAAATAACAACGATCCGCCCAGCGTCGCCACGCACAAGGGAAACCCACGGCCCGCCGTACGTTTCCAGGCTGTTTGCGGTTCGGATTCGGTATGCTCCCAATTGGCACGGACTCTATGCCCCAACAAAACGTACAGCACATAAGACCCGTAGACAAATGGGATGACGCTGTGAAACGTGTACGTCATCACATCACCCCGCATCAGTCCCCAGGTGATATCACTGAGCAGCATGGCAGCCAGCGGAATGGCAAACGCCCAGCGCGAGCGGCTGAAATACACTCCGGTAAATAAGGCGATTCCCCCCACCGGCGTGAGGTTCCACGGTTGGCCCAACCACCGTAGCAGAGCGGGGAAAACGATGACCGCTGCCAGCAACCAATAGTTGATTTTGGGGCGCGTGTCGGAGGGTTCTATGTGCGGATGACTATTTTGATTTGTGTTCATTGTGGATTCAATTCACAAAATAGAAAGTTGTCGCGGTCGATGACTTCGCCGCGTGAAAAACAAACGGGTTCTCGAAACAACGGTCCGTCAAAAACGAATGAGTGGAATTCCCCATTCTCTCCGCAAGGATCGACGCCCTCGGGGAGATCATTCAGAAACTCGTCGTCGATGATTCGGCCCGCAAAGGAGGCGTCGAGTTTTCGTGGATCAACACACGTGGTGATAGCGCGGTAACCCAGATCGATAAACAACCGAACAAGGTCCGCCGTCTCACGTTGCCATAAGGGAAAATGACATTGCAGAGCATGTCCCGCTAGCTGTCGCTCGCGATACTCCTTGAGGTCTTGCAGAAAAATATCGCCGAATGCAATTGTGTCGATCCCGCTTTGGACGGCTTCTTTCCAGGCCCGTCTCATGGCCGATTCGTATTCGTCGTTATTGGCCTGTGGAGAAATGGCCACTTCCAACAGTGGGATTTCTAGTGCAACCGCCTGGCGGTGCAGCAACTCGCGGCGGACACCATGCATGCTGATGCGGTCGTATCCGGCGGTGATGGTCGTGATCAGTTTCACAACGTCCCACTCCCCGGCGGATTTCAGTTCGTGCAACATCAACAGGCTATCTTTGCCGCCGCTAAAACAGACGTAAATCAATGCGGACATGAGTTGAGTTCTCGTTGCGACCATTCAAGGCCGTTACTCTGGTAGCGGACCTTGTTCCTGCATCGCCAGCTTGTGCTGTGGACAGAGATACCCCGCAACCGGGCCGTTGTGTACATTCGGGGGCGGCACGACATACCAGTGCTGGCACTGCGGACAATACAGTGCCCGTTGCAGCGTCGCGCGACCGGTGTGCGGGTTGACCGCCGGGACCGGTTGCGGCGGTGCGGAAACATAGTTGCCGGTTTCAGAGCAACGATAGACAACATCGACCGGCTTGTCGGCAGGGGGGCCATTGGAACAACCCGTTGCGAATAGCACAGTCAGCGCAAGCGGTAGCAACATGGCTGCCACGGATTTCGAGAGTGACAAATCGACCTCCTGTCAGAAAAAAAGTGCAGGGAATAGCGAAGGACAAACCGCGGCGCCGAGGTGGCGCGCGGTTTTCCTTATTCAGCGTGACTCGCTTCACTATTCGCGGTCGTACAGCTCATCGTCGGGACCAATAAAACCAAGTTCATGGTCTCGATTGGCCTGAACGTCGGCGGGTGAAAACCACACCGGCAATTGAATGAAATCGGGCGTCTTCATTTCCACATGCCCGTCCATGAACGCCACGACGGCTGCGCCGCTATGCCGAAAGTGCACCGAAGGTTGCGTCCTGCTTGGTGGTTCGAGCAACCAGTTTTCTAGAAACGTACCGGTGGGATAGGTCCACGTGTTGTAAATGGCGCTGTCAGAGAACGCGATCGTTTGCGTCATTTGTCGGACAGCATTGAACCGGTAGGTCATTGGCTCGGAACTGACTGTGATCGTCGGCCAACTCCCATAATCGTAGTCCGTCCCTTTGCCCAGATAGTGCCCGTTGTATGCATACCCGCTGGCCATTTGCCCGAAACGAACCACGTCCACATCGGACTCATCGAAGTTGGGACATTGAAACACCGAGCGATTGGTTTCCAAATAGGGAGCCAATATGGCGGACTGGAATTCAAATTGTGTATTAGGGTCCGGGTTCGCGAAATCAACCGTGCCGAACCAAAACTTAGTCGTGCCCCGCACGCTACCCGCACCGATCTGATAAGCGATTTCCTGCGCATCATCAATGCGATACGGCGGCATCATTTCTCCATAAACATCCGCATAATTATGCACCGCCAACACAAGTTGTTTGAGCCGACTGCGGCACTGCGTCCGCCGCGCCGCTTCACGGGCTTGCTGTACAGCCGGCAGCAACAACGCTACCAAAATTGCAATAATGGCAATCACCACCAGCAATTCAATCAGCGTAAAACCACGCCGACGGCCAGTGGAGTGCGTCGGACCGTTGCGGCCAGGTCTCCCGACCTGGCCACTTTCCCGACCGCAGGTTTTCACAGTGCGGGGTCGTGAGACCCGCGCACAACCTAGCTGGGAAACCCGCGCAGAACCAAGCTGGCAATCGCGCTCAGAATTATTCTTCAAACTCATGACAATACCTCGTTGTCAAACATCGCCGCGCACAGCGCGCAGCTTCATCGCGAACGAATTAAAAACGAGGCAAAACAGCGGCGCAATCAGCCGAGACCCGGGGCGCGGAAAAAATCCCTCTAAAGGAGACGCGCAGCAGAATATCGTGCGTGGTCGTGGCGCAACGTCTTTGTCCTCGAAAGAGCCGTTCGCAAAAAAAATCGACGACTGGGCAGGTCTTCTGGCTCTCGGATCGCACTACTGACTGCACCTTCCCGCGGCATCCCGTGCCAACAGTGGTTTGTTGCAGCGTTCGTCCCCGATTACAGCGGCGGGACCGCAACGGATTTGCACCGTTTTCCCTATTCTTCTCCCGAACACCAAGTTACGAGAGACACCCAGGTCTTGTGGCACGTCCAGAGACCAATGTCTCCCAACGTGCGAAGTCCATCCTACCAATGCCGATTCGGTTGTCAATGGCGCGCCGGAACGGGGAGATCGGGTGATTGCGTGGTCCTTAGCTCATAAAAATTGGGGACGGAGCCCACGCTCCCTCCCCAATCACTTGGATCTATAAAACCCGCGTGTGCTTAATGACTAGCTGACATGGGCGCTGCCTGCGTCAGCATCGGCGGTCGCGGCGTTCCGCGTGAATTGCGCCACAAAAACAATCCACATACCGCAAACGGCAACAGCGGAAACAAAATCCGTCCCAGCAGATGCCGGTTCGTCGCAAACGAAATCGTATCCGTCTCCGCAGCGACAGCAGTTACTCCCCAGGCAGGAAACCCAAATCCGGTAGAGAGTTGTCCGTTACCCGGCTGCGTGGGCAGCGCCATTTGCGAATGAAACACGGCAGCGACCAATGTCACGATCAAACCGGCGGCCAACATCCACTTGGGACCCCGCGCCGTCCGTTGTGCCATCCAACAAAGTAAACAGGTCGTCAGCACAAACGGCGCCGCCGCCCAGATATAGAATGCGGTTTCCATCAACAACAGCGTCGTTGATGAGACCGTCGACTTAGTGATGCCCTGCTGTCCGTCGTTGAATTCCTCGACCAGTTCGGCAGTGCATACAAACACCAACATGCAAAGTATCCAACTCAATACCAACATTGGCAACGGTGCGATCAGAAACGTCAAAATCGGATGACGTCCCAGCCACGTCCGCCGGCGATACTCCTCGCCCGCTGCTTGGGCCAACTGTTCCGGTTTCCCGACCCGCTCCACCGGAGCATCGGGTATTTTTGTCGCGTCCATGACGTTCGTCTCCTCCTTGAGACATAGCGCGTGATCGAGCAGCTCATCCATAAGCCGCTCGGTATAAAGCCGCGGCAAGCCTTGCCGGGCGAGTTCCTGTTGTAGTTGGTTATGCCAATTCCGGTCGACCATGCGTCGCGCCCTCCAACACACCGCCGATGGCTGCCACAATCCGCCGCCAATGCGCCTCAGAAGCCGCCATGCGTTTTTTGCCCGCAGCTGAAGTGCGATACGTCACCCGTTTGCGGCCTCCTACGACGCTCTTTTCGCAGGTCAGTAGCTTTTGCGCTTCCAGCTTATGCAGCAGTGGATAGATACACCCTTCGCCGAATTCCAATACTTGGTCGGTCGACTGTTTAATTTCCTGCACGATCTCATAACCGTACATACTCCGCCGCGACAGGAGTCGCAAAATGAGTAGTTCCGGCACACCGTTGAGGAAGTCAGGATTGGTTCGTTTGCGTGTCATGGCGGGGGTGATACCTTTTAGTTCGAGGTATGTCAACCCGAAGCTTTCCCAAGAAAAGTCACCCTCGTCCGAATGTCTTTCCAGCCGACCGCTGGCGGTCTTGCGCCGGGTCCCACTGGCGGCTTGCCCGCCAGTGCTGGATCACAGCCACGACAGAAATCCCAAATAACCCGCCGCTCAGAAGTTTTCCCAAGTCCAATCACGTACCCGATTCATAGCGTGTTACAATACCCGGCATGCACACCGAACACCCCAGCCCATCACCGGTCCCACACCGCGCCGCGTTCGCCACGACGCGGTGGAGTGTCGTGTTGGCCGCCGGGCAACGTTCCTCACCCGCCGCCGACGATGCGCTTGCGACGTTGTGCCAAACCTATTGGTATCCCTTGTATGCATTTGCGCGGCGCCGCGGATACGCTCCGGAAGATGCGGCAGATTTAACGCAAAGTTTCTTCGTCAGTTTGATTGACAAAGGTTTTCTGCGGACCGCCGACCAACAGCGCGGTCGGTTTCGTTCGTTTTTGCTAACGGTATTCAAGCGGTTCTTGTCACACGAACATGAGCGGCAGCAGACGCAGAAGCGGGGTGGTGGACGGTCACTGTTTTCGATCGACGTCGCCGTGGGGGAACAGCGGTACCAATACGAACCCACCGATGATTGGACGCCCGAAAAGATCTACGCCCGTCGTTGGGCATTGACGCTGCTTGACGACGTGATGCTGCGTCTGGAAGCGGAATATCAACAGAAGGGCAAAGCGGACTTGTTCGCGCAATGCAAAATCTATCTAACCGCCGGCACACTCGCTCCCGCGCACGCGGAGGTCGCCGAAAAACTAGCGATGACCCCCGCCGCCATACGCGTCGCCGTGCATCGCCTACGACAACGTTATAAGGAACTGCTCCAAGAAGCGGTCGCCCAAACCATCGGCCCAGAAGAATCCATCACCGAAGAAATTACCCGCTTGCGCTTAGCCGTGCGTGGTGGTGGAGCGTAACAATATTTCACACCGTAGGCGTCTGACATCATAGCTCAGGGTCGCGAACGAAGTGAACGCACCCTGGGTAGAAACAAGCGGGACAGGCAACCCTGAAGGGGTTGTTCAATTGATCATCCCTTCTGAATTCACGTGCACAACAGGTCAGGAACCCCTTCAGGGTTCGGCCAACCCAATTCGGATTTTTCCCAGGGCGGCGCCGCTTTGCCGCTTCCCCTGGGCTATGTTGATGAACCCCTGCGGGGTGATTTTGAATCGACGTTCCATTCGGGTGAACGCGTTCAGGGCGAGAAAATTTCAAAATATTTCTGTAACATTATTTGGGGAATCCGCAAGTAAGGGGTGTCCACTCGTGCGAAGTTCTGATATTTGAGGCGAAAATATCATGGCGACTCTTCCCCAATGCCCGACTTGCGGCTGTGAAATGGCTTTTGACTTTCCGTCGGGGCTTTGCCCTGATTGCCTGTTTGCAGCCGGGCTGAATGATGACGACGGTGGCAATGATGGTGCCAGTTCCGCCGAAGCAGGGTTGTTGGTTGTGAAAACTCCACCAGCGGGCGGCTTCGTTCCGCCGCTCCCGACGTTATTGGCCAAGCATTTTCCACAACTGGAAATCCTCGCGCTGCTAGGGCAGGGGGGGATGGGAGCGGTCTATACGGCGCGGCAGAAAAAATTAGACCGGCTCGTTGCGTTGAAAATCATTCGCCCCGAATCAGCCAACGACCCCGCCTTTGCCGAACGCTTCAATCGCGAAGCCCGCACGTTGGCTCGCCTCAGTCATCCCGGCATCGTTGCTGTGCACGACTTCGGTGAAGTCGTGATGTCGCAGTCGGATCTCGGCGAAGAAACGCCCAGCGCGTTGTATTACTTCGTGATGGAATTTGTCGACGGTGCCAACTTGCGGCATTTGATCGCCGGCGGGGATCTCTCTGCTGTGCAATCCTTGGCCATCATTCCGCAGATCTGTGACGCACTACAATTCGCACATGAAGCCGGTGTGGTGCATCGTGACATCAAACCGGAAAACATTCTTCTGGACCGCAGTGGCCGGGTGAAGATCGCCGACTTTGGTTTGGCAAAGCTCGCCTCCGGTTCGGAATTAGACTTTACCCTGACCGGCACGCATCAGGTGATGGGGACGCCGCTGTACATGGCCCCCGAACAGATGGAGGGTTCGAATACTGTCGATCATCGCGCCGATATTTATTCACTCGGCGTGGTGTTCTATGAAATGCTCACCGGCCATCTTCCGCTGGGACAGTTTGATCCTCCCTCGCAGCAAATCGAAGTCGACGCCCGTTTGGATAAAGTCGTGCTGCGCGCCTTGGCCCGTGAACCGGATCGCCGGTACCAGCATGCCGGTGAAATCAGCGAGCAGGTGAATCTCATTCGCGGTATCTACAGCAGCGAGGCGCTCCAGAGCATTCAAGAGTTGGGCGGCGTCTGGCCGGGAGTCTCGACAATTTTTGAAGGCGCAGTCGGAAAAGTCGCCGGCGGCGTGCGGCCCAGAGCGATTCGCCGTTTCTTTGCCGCCCCAGCGGTCCCCGGCGTCGCGGCGGCGATTCTCAGTGTGATTGGATTCCTGCTGGCGTTTATTCCTTGGGCAAACAACACTCGGCATTCTAACAGTCACGGTTTGCATAGGTTCGGCTACGACCATTCGATCAGTGTTATTGTGACGGTTGTGTTTTTCGTCCTCGCATTGGCCATGATCGTTGGAACCACATCCAGAAAACGACCTTGGTGGCGGCCCTGGATTATTTTTCTCGCTAGCGTGACCTCGTTTTGTTTTGTTTTGCTGTATGCTGATGTGTGCCTGGATCGCACGGACGCAAACCCAAGCGTCGGATTCCTGATGGCCCTGGGGATCAGTATGGCCTTGATGATTGTTGGAACCTGGGATCTAAAGTATTGGCTACAACGACGTCCCTCAACTGAACGACACAATTCATTACAGCAAGCCATCAGTGCCGCGGGACGTGCAGTGCCATACTCAGCATCAACGTCGCCATCCACGATATCGCGCAACACCGGCCGTGATTGGGTGTCGTTGACGCGGCAGCAGGTCGAAACGGAATTGCTACCCGACGTCTGCATGGTCTGCGGAGTACCGGCGTTTGAACGCGTCAACCATACGTTCACTGATTATGGGATGTGTAAGCGAGTCGGCGATTATGGATTTATGAGAACGACACGCATGCGCATCCCTTGCTCGGTCTGTCCCAAACATCGCCGTCATTGGCGGCGGTTACTCAAATGGGCAATCAGTGGTCTAATCGGAGTATCGCTATTAACCGTAGTGACATTTATGATCTTAGCCGACGCCTATTGGAATGATCCAGACGTAGTCGTCGGGGGGACGATCACAGTGGGCACCCTTGCTGTCATTCTCTGGATCAGTGCCATCCTCTATATCGCTTGTACGCGTGTCAGCGCCGAATCTATCACTGACCAGCACATCAAACTGCAACGCGTATCTCCTGAGTTCGTGGCGGCGGTCTTGCAAAAATGGCCGGAGAATGCTTCCGCTGCTTCCACCGGTTGACGTCGACGGTTGCGAAACGTTTCAATGGCTGCCGTCACCCATTCACATCCCCAGACGAGCAGTCTCATGTCCAAATTGGCCTTCGACCTCGAAATCTATTCCTACCAAATCGATTTCGCGCAGCACGTCAGCAACATCGTCTATATCGAGTGGATGGAAATCGGACGGCTGCAATTGCTCAAGGCGATGGGCATGCCGCTCGACCGAATCGCCGAGCAAGGCTTTCATCCGATCTTGGTCGAGACGCAAGTCAGCTACAAAAAGCCATTTTTTTTGGGCGAAGCCGTTCGCGGGCACGTGTGGGTCACTGGACTCGCCAAAGTCTCCGTCTGGCTAGAGTTCAGCTTCGCCGACGAGCAAGGCGAAACCCGCGCCACCGGCCGTCAGCGCGGCCTATTCGTCGATTCAGCTACCAGCCGCCCAAAACGTTTGACCGCCGAGCAAGCCACGATCTTCGAACGCTTCAGCGACGAGTGATGCATCGCGGGAGACTACGTGCGACGTTTTCAGTCGATGTCGATTGACGACGGCAGGGAGTGCTACTACAATCGCATGTGCTACTGTGGTAGCATTTATTGAAGGGTTGAGGAGCATCGCTGCACATGAAGAAGAAACCGGCCAATCAACCGCTCGGACACCGTGAGCGGCAAATTATGGATGCCATATTTCGGTTGCGAGAAGCCTCCGTCCAAGAGGTCTTGGCGGAAATTCCCGATCCGCCCAGCTATTCGGCGATCCGTAAGATGATCAACGTCTTGGAGGAAAAGGGGCTGTTGGTTCACCGCCGCGACGGGACCAAATACATCTATCGGCCGACCACATCCAAACAAACCGCCAGCCGGTCGGCGGTCAAGCATTTGCTCACGACCTTCTTTTCTGGAACGGCCACCGATGCGGTGAACACCATTCTTGATGTTTCGTCGGCGAACATGTCCGATGAGGATTTCGACCAACTGCGGGAAATGATCGATAACGCGCGCAACAAGGGGAAATAACATGCTGCTCAATTCCACGACGTTGGCATTGGTTTTAGAGTTCACCCTCAAGTCGAGCCTACTGTTTCTCGCTGCTGCATTGGCGGCGTTGTTATTGCGACGGCAGACTTCCGCCCTGCGGCATCGCATTTGGTGTTTGGCATTCGCTGCAGCGGTGTGCCTTCCCCTGCTGTCGCTCATCATCCCACGATTCCAGCTGCCGATCCTGCACCCGGCAACTGATCCCGCAATCGCGCCGATCGATGTCACCGTGGCCAACGATAGTCCGCAGGGTCCCACGGATTTGAGCGAACTAAAATTCTCGACAATGGCACCCACAGATTCTGACACCGACGAGATATTACCCTCGCCACACCCGTCGGACCTCGATCAACCCCATGTTGCGCAGGTCCTCGCACAGCATGCGTCGCGCAATCAAGATGTCGCGGCAATCGGCGTCGCTCCAAAATCGAATTCCGCCGCCAAGTGGGGGCTGATGATCTGGTCGATCGGCTGCGTATTGGCGGTTTTCCCCCTTCTACTAGGTGCGGTCCGCCATGAACGGATCTTGTCGGCCGCTGTCATCGCCAATGATTCTGATTGGCAGCGCGAATTGCAGGACTGTGCAAATCAATTGGGCTTAAAACGTCCGATTCGGTTATTCATCGCCAATGACGACACGATTCCTATGACCTGGGGCATTTTTCGGCCCGTGGTCTTGCTGCCGTCGAGTTGTGCGCAGTGGAATCTGCAGCGGCGGCGGGTCGTGCTGTTGCATGAGCTGGCCCACATTCAGCGGTGGGATTGTCCGGCACAACTGGTGGCCCGTGTCGCTTGCGCGGTGTATTGGTTCAATCCACTCGCTTGGTACGGTTTGCACCGTCTGCGGAGTGAATGCGAGCGCGCCTGCGACGACACCGTCGTCAATGCCGGCCAGCGCGTCATCGACTATGCCACTGAACTGGTCGACATTGCCGCCGCCTATCGCATTCCGCGTATGCCGGAGGCGGTTTGCATGGCTGGACAATGCCAATTAGTAGAACGCGTCGCTTCGATGCTCGACCCGTCCCGCGCGCACACGCCGCTTACCCGCCGCGGAGCATTGAGCACGATTTTGGCAACCATGGCACTATTAATGGCAACGGCGATCATTCAACCAGTCACCCGTATCGTCACAGCGGAAGAAAACGCCCCACCCGCCGCCGATTCAACGGACAACGCCAAACCCACAGCCGAGACGAAACGCCCAACGACCGATGCGCTCGGGGACCCACTGCCCGACGCGGCCCTGCTCAGAATGGGAACGATCCGCTTCCGACATCCTTCCAGTGTCGTCGATATGGCGCTTTCCCCTGATGAAAAAACCGTTGTCAGCATGGACGAAGAATTTATCGTCTGGGATGCGGTCACGGGCAAGGAACGCTGGCGAGGAAATACGCAAGATTTCGGATACCGTCTGCCACACGCCGCGTACGGTAATCGCGCAATCGTCTTTGCGGCGGACAGTCAAACATTTTATACGCCCGGCCGTTGGAACGAAATCGTCGCCTGGAATGTCGCTACCGGTGACCATGAAGTGATTATCCTGAAAGACGAGCAGCCAGAGCCGCGACGTCCGTTAGGACATTACAGTTCCCTTTCCATTGACATGACACGCGACGGTCAAATGTTTGCCTACGGCAATAAATCGAGACTGGCAGTGAGCAACAATGCTGGACAAGTCCTGTATGATATCGCCAATAATCCTGAAAATCTCATCAAACCCCAAGACATGAATCGGGACCGCTTGCACGCTGGCGGTGACTTTAGCTACGGCCGGTTTTCGCCCGATGGCACGGTCTTAGCCGTGGTGAACAGCGAATCCCCCAAAGAAATCCGACTACACGAGGCTAAGACTGGCAAAGAACTCCGGCGGATTCCCGTCACCTCGCTGCTCGTCCGTTTGGCGTTTTCGCCCGACAGCAAACAAATCGTCGCCACCGAACGGGACAGCGCGGTTCGCCTGTATGAAGTCGCCACCGGCGAAAAACTATGGGACTACAAAATCGAATTGAAAAATAAGGCGGAAAGTTATACTAGCGCTGTCGCCTTCAGCCCGGACGCCGAGACGATCGCTGTCTGCGCGCCGATTGGATCCGATCACGACATTCACTTGCTCCGGGCAGCTGACGGAAAACGCTTCGGCAAGCTGATCGAACATGGTTGGAAACCGTGGGCGGTCGCCTTCACAGCCGACAGCAAGACGCTGTTTTCCTCCGGCTGGGGTGGTGAGATTTACCGTTGGGATGTCGCCACACAAAAACAATTGACCTTGCCCGGCGCCCTTCGCGCGGGAGGGGCCTCGGCTGCGTCACCCGACGGAACAGCGGTGGCCTTTTGCGACGGCGAGGGAACGGTGCACGTGCTCGATCTGCCCGGTGGTGGCGAGCGGCAGCAACTGAAAATCCCGGGGACATACTTTTCGCTATTGACCTTCTCTCCCGATAGTCGGCAATTAGCGGGGGCGGGAGTCGCGGGCGATCAGGTGCAGACCACCGTGTGGGACCTGGCGGCGAGTGAAGTCGTTCACCGCTGGGATTGGCCCAAAGGCCACGATACTCATTCAGACTTCACCGACCTTTGCTATTCACCCGACGGGCAATTATTAGCGGCTGCGGTCTTCCGTCAGGACACAGGTTACATTTGGAATCTGACGACTGGCGAGCAGTTAGCCAAGCTCCCGCACCAAGAAATCCACGGACTCTCATTCAGCCCCGACAACCGCACATTAGTCACAGCCGGCTGGGATAAAATGGTCCGTTTTTGGAGCACTGAAACTGGAGAGAAGCTCCGCGACTTCAACATCGGCCAGTTAAAAGACCCTAAACTTGAAGGCGATATACGGATGCATTCGGTCCGTTATTCACCGCAAAGTAATCTGCTGGCGACTTTGCATTTGGACAGCCTCGTACGCATCTGGGATGCGGATGACCTGAGTTTGATTTCGGAAATTGACAATGAGGCATCCTTTAGCCAAGGTGGCACGGGGTTCTCACCCGATGGGCAGTGGTATGCCACCGGGGATCGAAAGGGACAGGTGCGGTTATACGATCCGCTCACCGGGCAAATCGTCTGGGAGCGGGGTCGACATCAAGACAGCACCAAAGCCCGGGGATTCGGCGGCAATGGGGAAACATTAATCAGCAGTGGCGACGGCGTTTGCTATCTGTGGGACCTGGAACCGGCCGAGCTTCCACTCGACAAATCCGTCGATGAACTTTGGAAAGATCTAAGCGGCGAAGACAGCCCCGCGGCGTATCGCGCCATCTGGGCCTTGTCGAAACAGCCGCAAGCTACAGTGAAACTATTTGGCAAAAAACTGCGGGCCGTTGAGGACGTCGTCGACATGAGTCGCGTCGGCCTGGACCTGTCCGATGAGGAAGCAAACCGCCGCAAACGCTTGAAGCGGCTCATGGTCGCCAAAAAACCAAGGATGGAAACCTTACCCACCGTTCAACGCGCGATCTCCTTGCTAGTGCAAATCGGCACGCCCGAAGCGGTCGCGTTGATCGAGAAACTCACCATCGCCAACAACAAAGCCGTCAACCAATCCGCCAAACACGCGCTATCACGAATCGAGAAACGCTAAACGCACAAGTCATAGGGGGTGGCCCCGAAAGATTCTTTCGGGGCGGCGCAGCCGCCGGAGCCACTACCTTGTACTCTCTCGCAATTCCGAAAACTCTCCCACCGACTTCGTCGGCCCAGATAGAATCTATCTGGGTCACCCGCGTTATTCGTCCGCTGGAAATGCCTTCGAGGCATGCACGACCGGTTGGTCCTCTTCGAGCGTAACAATGAGCGCCGAAGTCCCGCAGGTTTTCTCAATCAATGCCAACCCTCGCTCGACACCCAACACGCTCACCGCTGAGGCCAAGGCATCGGAGGTAATCCCGTCGGCGGCGATCACCGTTACGCTGCTCCGCTCGGTGAGGCCGTAACCGGTTTGGCGGTCGATGATGTGTGAATAACGTTGGCCGTCGATTTCCACAAACTGCCACGCATCCCCCGATGTGGCGATGCCCGCGTTTTTGAGTGTCACAAATCGGCTGGGCGGACCGTCTCGTTTTTGTAGCGGAGCCATGCCGATGCGCCACCCATCTTTGCCCGGCGGCGGGTCCCCGACAACGATATCACCGCCGGCGTCAATGAGCGCGCGGGACACGCCATGCTTCTTCATTTCACCTAGCGCTTGATCAGCGGTATATCCTTTAGCGATCCCCCCCAGGTCAAGCCGCATATTCGGTTTAATCAGTCGTACTTTTGAACTCTGGGCGTCGAGAACGACGGATTCGTATCCCACTGCCGCACGGGCCTCGGTAAGTGCTTCCGCTGTGGGGAGTTGCCTTTTGCGGCGCGCCTTGCGCCACAGTTTGACCAGCGGTCCGACGGTGACGTCGAAAGCACCGTCGGTTTTACGAGAAACGCGTAACGAATGTTCCAGTACGACCTTGAGGTCTTGAGAGACCGGAATGTCGCGGTCACTTCCCGCTCGTGCGCAGAGTTGCATTAACTCGCTGTCGGGGTCGTAATCGCTTAGAATTCGGTCCAGTTGTTTAAACCGCGCAAAAGCGGCTTGGGCGGCATGTTTTGCGGTATCATCGTCGGTCGCATATAATGAAATCTTGACCGGAATACCCATGCGGATACGTTGAAATTCGTATCGATGCCAAGTTTCCGGTGCGTTGGGATTCGCTGACAACAGAAGTACACACAACAACGTCACCAAAATCTCACCTCGAGTCTCTCAGTTTTACGAAATTAGCCATCACTGTTGGAAACCGAATGAACCTACCTACCACACTATGCCGACTTGCCGGTTCACGGCAAGTCCACTGCCGCTCTCGCAATGTGAGCACGATTCTTTCTCGCCTGATGCGTGTGCAATCACCGTCAGCTTGGTCCTTTCTTATCGCTGCTGTCGTGACCCTCAACGTTTTGACCGCCGCGAACGCCGCTGATAAAGAAACAGCCGCTGCGGATGCCAAAACCGAAAAGGAAATGAAACCCTACAAGCAAACCATCACCGGAACCGACGTCACTTTCGAAATGCTACCGATTCCCGGCGGAACCTACACCATGGGCAGCCCCGAGGATGAAGCCGATCGGTATAAAGACGAGTCTCCACAACGAGAAGTGAAGATCGAACCGTTTTGGATGGGCAAATGCGAAGTCACTTGGGACGAATACGACATTTGGTCCTTCAGTCTGGATCAAAAAATTCGCAAAATCCGTGGTGTTGATCCGACGGAACGCGACAAAAAAGCGGATGCGGTGACACGTCCCACGCCCCCGTATACCGATATGACGTTCAGCATGGGGCACGATGGCTTTCCCGCGATCTGCATGACGCAATTGGCGGCAAAGACTTACTGCAAATGGCTCAGCGAAAAAACTGGCCATTATTACCGACTGCCGACCGAAGCCGAGTGGGAATACGCCTGCCGCGCCGGCACGACGACAGCGTTTTCCTTCGGCGATGATCCGGAAAAAATCGGCGACTACGCTTGGTATGGCGATAACAGCGACGATCAGTATCAAAAGGTCGGCAAGAAAAAACCAAATCCCTGGGGCCTGCACGATATGCACGGCAACGTCAACGAATGGGTGCTCGACCAATACCAGGAAACCTATCCGGCCCCCGACAAATCCGTTCAAGGACCGCTGCTGGGGCCCTTGGTTGTCGCCACGGAATTGTACCCCCGCGTGGTTCGCGGCGGTTCCTGGGAAGATGATCCAGCAGATGCCCGCTCTGCGACACGTCGCGGTTCTGAGGAGGATTGGAAGTACCAGGACCCGCAAATCCCGCAAAGCGTCTGGTATCATACCGATGCGCTGTTCGTCGGATTTCGCGTCGTGCGACCGCTCCGCGTACCCAATGACAAAGAACGAGCGGAATTAAAACTCGATGCAAAAAAGGTCGTCAACCAGCGTTGATGTTGCGGCCCGACGGTGATTACCAGATAATATACGGTGATTGCTTAGGCTGTTTTGGCGGATGACAAACCACACAGTTCGCCGCTCGCCGACGTAGAGAATAACTGTCCATCCCTATTTCTTTGATGCCAAATGGAAGGCCGATTATGTCCGAAAAGTCTAACGAATCCTCAACAAGGCGTGATTTTCTGAAGGCTTCGTCGGTCGTTGCCGCCGGCGCAGGCGTATTGGGTAACCTCAGTTTCGCCTCGCAGGCATTTGCCGCCGGCGACGACACGATTCGCGTGGGACTCATCGGTGCCGGCGGACGGGGACGCGGTGCTGCCTCGCAGGCGCTTTCCACCGAAGGCAATATCAAATTGGTGGCTATCGCTGACGCTTTCTCCGACCGACTGGAAGATGGTCTGACGCACATCAACGGGCAAATGCAGAAGAACAAGACGCCCGAGCGTGTGGATATCGCCGAAGAGAACAAGTTCGTCGGTTTCGATGCCTATCAAAAGGTGCTCGATAGTGACGTCGATGTGGTGATTTTGGCCACCCCGCCGGGATTTCGTCCGATTCATTTCGAAGCGGCCGTCAATGCCGACAAGCATGTCTTCATGGAAAAACCGGTCGCTACCGACGCACCGGGCGTTCGCAAAGTCTTGGCAGCCGCCCAAGCCGCTAAGCAAAAGAACTTAGCCGTCGGTGTCGGATTGCAACGGCATCACCAAAAGCCGTATCTGGAATTGGTCGATCGCGTACATAACGGCGCCATCGGCGACATCGTGGCCATGCGGGTTTACTGGAATGGCGGCGGCGTCTGGGATCCGCGTCGGACGCGCGAAGAATGCTCCGGAGAAATGGAGTACCAAATGCGGAACTGGTACTACTACACGTGGTTGTGCGGCGACCACATCGTCGAGCAGCACATCCACAACCTCGACGTCGGCAACTGGCTGATGAAGGCCAACCCCGCCACAGGAGAGGGTTATCCCGTTTCCGCGTCTGGCATGGGGGGACGGCAAGTTCGCACCGACAAAAAGTACGGCGAAATCTTCGACCATCACGCAGTCGAATACGTGTACGACAACGGCACGCGAATGTACAGCCAATGCCGGCACATGCCGGGTTGTCCCGGCAACGTCACCGAGCACGCGCACGGGACCAAAGGGGTTGTGCATCTAGGTGGCCGGGACTACTCCATCGAAGGTGAGAACAACACCAAATTCAAAGGCAAGTATCGCGATCCTTACCAAGTCGAACACGACCAATTGTTCGCCGCCATCCGCTCCGGCACGCCCTACAGCGAAGCCGAACGCGGCGCCTATTCCACGTTGACGGCCATCATCGGCCGCTTGGCGACTTATTCCGGGAAAGAGATCAAATGGAATCAAGCCCTCAATTCTGAGATCAGCTTGATGCCCGAGACTTATGCCTGGGACGCCGCCCCGCCGACACTGCCCAACGAGCACGGCGAATACCAGATCGCGCATCCCGGTTTAACGAAAGTCGTCTGAACCGGAATCACAATAGAATGATCAATCCCCCCAGCATCCCAAGATGCCGGGGGGATTTTTTTACGGCAACTCAAACGTCACATTGCCCCGCGCCTCGACCGACAACGTCAATCCGGCGGTTCCCCCGGCTTGGTCGAGCTTGAGCAGGATCAGGTTCTTCCCCTGCTTCAACTGCACGTCAACCTGGTCTTCCCCCGGCTTGAGGCCGCGCAGTTCAGGGAACTCGTGAATCTTCTTTCCCTCTAACCAAACTTGAATTCCGTCGTTGGATCCAATATTCAACCGTGCCGGTTGAGCGATCGCCGAATCCAGTACGACGGCGAAATAGTAGATAATATAGTCGTGCCGAACTTTGGCCCGCTCGGAGAGCCGCGTCAGGTCAATCGCCGGTGCGCCACCGTTGTAGGCCCGTGTATTTGAGTCGATCCAATGCACCGTATTCTCGCCCAGCCCCTTGTATTTCGCGGCGCCATCAAATTGTCCCGGCTCTTTCTCGGGACCGTAAACCGTGGTGCGGTGCTCCGGTTTATCATTTGCAAATGGACCCACCGCGCGGAATTGCGTTGCGTAAACCTCCGCATCCCGCAGGCTCACCAAATAGGCCAACAGATCGGCAGCATCTTGTGCGGTGACATTCTTCAGCACCAACTCCGGCATCAGGGACGTTTTTTGTTCCACGTCTTCTTCGATGTCGTCGTTGTTGATCCGCAACAAGTTGCCTTCGATGGTTTTGAGCACCACCGCATCGTCCGAACGCTGTTGCACAAACCCAGCGAACACCTTGCCCCGTTTCGTTTCCACGACGTGCGGCACATATTCCGGTGCGATGCCCGCGCTGGGGTTCATGATGGTTTCTAATAACGCCATGCGTTCATATTTGCGGCCTATCAGACTCAAGTCGGGACCAATGTCGGCTCCCTGGTTGCGGACGCGATGACAACGGTTGCATGAGGCGGCGCCACTACGCAAAAACACGCTCTTGCCCCGCTGTGCATCGCCGGTCAGCTTCAAAATATCGTCAGGCGTAAAGGATTGCCCCAACGTCTTGGGCCGCTGCGACTCCGGGACGAACTTTTCATAAAGCAGCCGCACATTCACATCCGCATGCTGCACTGCTCCGTCGATTGTCCGCTGCGCAAGTTCTGGCGACAGCCGTTTCTTTTCTACCAACGGCAGCAACATCACCGCTCCGCTCGAAGATTGCAGCAGCAAGTCGACAGCCTTGGTCTTCAATCCATCAGCCAACGTCGCATCGGCCAAGATTCCGGCGAGCGAATCGGTCACCTGCAGCGCCACCAAAGCTCGCAAGGCGGCATTTTGAATTTGTGCGTCTTCCGATTTCAAATACTTCACGATTGCCGGAGCGGCAGCATCCAACATTAGATTGGCCGCTACGGACATCGCTTTGATTTGAACCTGTTTGTCGGACGAATCGATCAGGCCCACCACGTCGCCGCCGAAATCTTTCAAACCCGCTGCGGCAATCACCATCAGCGCGTCGTTTTGTAACTGGGGATCGCCCAGCGACGCTCGCAAGCCGTCAGTGACTTCGGGCGACTTCTTAATTTCACTCCACGGCCCCGAGAGCTTTCGCATCAAGGCTTCCAGCGCCAACCGTTTGACATCTGCCGAGGCCTCCTGTGCGGTGAGCACGCCGGCCACCGATTTGCCTGCTGCGGGGGTGGTCACAGTTTCCAACGCCGACAGCAATGCCGCACGCGCCGCGGGAGTCACATCGGTCGTTTCCAATTTCGTCGCCAAATACTCCGTCGCATCTTCGGGTCGCAAGATCCGCACCAGATTCACCAACCGCGGGTCCACCCCAGCACCGGGCAGATCAACGACACGGCGAAACATCTCCTCCTCGCGTCTTCGGGAAGCAATGTGCAGCGTCTCCAACAAATACCGGTCGCCGCCGTCGTAGCGCTCGAAGAGATCAATTAGCGTTTCGGTCGCTTGCTGCGACTTCAAATTCGGCAGCGACAATGCGATTTCGCGGATCACTTCTGGATTGTCATCGTCAGCGACATTCAGGATTTCATTTTCATAGTCAGCGCCATGTCGGCGCAAAATCCGCACCGCCAACGCGCGGAACTTAGGATTGTCGGATGCGAGTTGCTTGGTGACATAATCGCGACCACTGCCGCCGATGCGGTCCAAAACCCACAGCGCACGAGCCTTGAGCCGCGCATCTTTCCCAGCGACCAACTCTGCCAATTTCGGCACCGCCGCTTCGCCGCTTTCCAAGAGTCGCTGCCGCGCCAGAAACGTCGTCGCATGATTCGGACTTCCCAGGGCGACGATGGCATCGGCATCGTTGTCGTACGGGCCCGGCTTTTCGCGGCGGACCAATTTCTTGCCTTTGGGGGTAATGCGATAAATCCGGCCGCGCGTCGGGTCGTTATAGGCATGTCCTCCCACGCCGCCGTCATACCAATCGGAAACAAACAGCGCCCCGTCGGGAGCAACGCAAACATCGTCGGGCCGGAAATAATTGTCCGTGCTGGTGATCACGTTTTCCGCAGTGACGCCGTATCCAATGCCCGTTTTTTTCTGCGGTTTGTAGCTGCGAACCTCACGCGGTCCGGCGTCGCAATGAAAAATCGCGCCGTCATATTGCGGACCGAATGCCGAGCCTTCGTAAAACGTCATCCCGCACGGCGAACCGAATCCGGTGATCAACGCGTACGGCACAAAGCCCGGTTTGTCCGCCCGCCAGTGGTGAATCGGATCAAAGCTGCCGTCGGGATTGCGGATGTTCTCCGGCCGGCCGAACCAGCCGTAATTGCCCCCTTCCAGAATCCAACAAATCCGCGTGCTCTTTAGCCCGTCGTTGTCGTTGTCGCTGCACCACACGTTGCCGTACGAATCGACCGCTAATTCAAAGGGATTGCGAAAATTGACGGCAAAGTCTTCCAACTGCGTGCCGTCCCCTTCGCAACGAATCATCGCTCCCCATTGAAACTTGATCTGTTTCCCATCCGGCCCCGTCACATCAAACCCGGTATCGCCTTGCGTCATATACAACTTTTGGTCCGGTCCAAACACCAAGCTGTGCACGCCGTGATCGTGATTCTGTCCCCCAAAACCGGTGAGAAACAGCTTGCGCGGCCCATCCGGCTTAAGGTCGCCATCGGCATCTTCGTAGACATAAATGTTGGGCGATTCGGGCACATAAATTTTGTCCCCCGCAACACAAACCCCCATGGCACAATTCAGATCGGCTGTGAAGACGGTCATCTTATCCGCGCGGCCATCGCCGTCGGTGTCTTCCAGAACCTTGATGGTGTCGATTGGGGGATTCTTTTGAGCGCGGCGATAGTTCACCCCTTCGGTCACCCACACGCGTCCCTGCGTATCGACGTCGATCGTGATCGGGTTGGAGATCATCGGTTCCGTGGCAAACAACGTCGCCTCGAACCCATCCGCCACCGTAAACGACTTAACCGTCTCCTCCGCCGGTTGTTGTGCCACAGCTGGAAGAGTGGCCAAACCCCAAGCGATGCCAACCGCCGCTGCAACGGTCAGAGCGCAGCGCGTGGCATTTTTACGAAACGAACAGACTGCGTGTCCCCTGGACGAGCACATCTCGGAAGCTCCTTGTTGAATATCCTAAGGCGATAACAAGGTTCCGATTCTCGGCGAAAAAAAGCCGAATTGCAATGCGCCTAGCGGAGGTGTGGGTGGGCTTTCAAGAATCCGGGGTGCTTCTTCAGGAATTCTTTCCGGTGGGGGTTGTTCTTAAATCCTTCGATCGATTTCTGGCGCATCTCTTCCTGATACATACGATCGGATCGGTACTTACCCAAGACAGCTCGCCTAGCTGCATGCTTCGCCTGGTACCCAATCATGCCCTCCTGCTGAGTTGCCAGAGAAATCACCAAGAATCCAGCAATAACAAAGCCCGCGACCAGGCGAGGATTGATGGATTTTTGCATAAGATCTCCATGCAGACCCGAGGAGTAATCGAGAGCTGTCCGACTTGACCGTAACCGCCCAGGCTGTAAGTCAACGAAGCGCCTTAGACTGCCACAGCTAACGCTGTGCGAGGCGGAGCGGCAGGAACACGCTTGAGTCAGTGAAGTGCTCTAAGTGAACTCTAGCACACATTCTGGCGTTGTGCGTTGATTACCCCGGTCATGATTCAGCGATGTGTTCGCGGACCCGACCTTCACTGCCTATCCATGTACAGACCTCCCCGCCGGATCCTGACGGTAATAATCACTCAACAACCCATACAACTCCGGTTGCCGTTTCCGCATCGCCTTCGAGCGTTCAAAGAAACACTCCGTCGCTACGGCAAAAAACTCCTGGGCATTTGTCGCCGCATACGGATCCAACAACGTCGGCCGGCCGTGGCGTAGGTCGTGGTGTAACTCTGCTTGGGCTTGTCGGGTGATCTGCTGCCACCGCTGTTGTTGGGCTTTGCCGGCCAGTGGCGGCATGCCGTCGACGACGCCGTCTAGCATGTCCAACTGGTGCGCGAATTCGTGAAACACCACGTTGCGTCCGTCCCGTGCGTTTTGTCCCCCTTCTAGAGCATTGGTCCAGGACAAAATTACCGGACCCCGCAACCAAGCTTCCCCATGCCGCGCCGAGGGCCCTTCTCGGACCACGCCGTCGGGGCCGACGGAACGATCGGGGACCACGTAATCGCCGGGGTAGACCAAAATTGTCCGCACCCGGTCGAACATTCCCTCGGGCAGCTCCAGCGCCAACAAGCAGGCATTGGCGGCGATGGTGACTTGGATCTCGTCGGACATCTTCAAGCCATTGCAGCCTTCCCAATCCTTCTCGGCAATAAACACCCGCAAGTCGTCGCGCAATTTCGCTTGTTGCGGCGGCGTGAGTTTTGAGAAAAACGCGGCATTGCGGTGCAGGAGTTCTTCCCACACGTCCGGGAACGGTTCCGCACACAGTTTGCGGCGACGTCGATTTCGCCACCAAGATCCAATGAGCAACATAGTTTTAAGATAAGGCCTGTTGTAAGAGGGAGAGTACCGTTTCACGCTATGCCATCTTACGCCGTGGTCCGATCCGGGCAAAGCGTGAGGCGCGCCCCTTCCTCAGGCCTGAAGCCTGTCGCCTCAAGTCTCCTCGGCCCCTTGATATTGACGTTCCGCCGGTTTTTATAGTAACCAATGCCCCACATCGGCGTTACCGGCTGCCTAGTTTCCGAGACGGGTTCTCTCCGCACCACGACTTGAACATCCATGTCCACATTTGATCGCTACATTTTACGCCGATTTTGGCATGTGTTTGTCGTCAGCTTCATCGCGATGATGGGGTTGTACATCGTGATCGATGCTTTCAACAACATCGATAATTTCTTCAACGAAGGGGACTCAGGAACGCTGGGCGTGATGGGGACCATGGCTCGGTTTTATCTCTTTCGTTCCAGTATGTTTTTCGACACCATCGGGGGAATCGTTTCGGTGACAGCCGTCACCGTGGTTCTGTCTTTGATCTTGCGACATGGTGAATTGAATCCTGTGCTGTCGGCGGGGATTCCCACCTATCGCCTGCTGTTCCCCTTGTTATGGGGCATGGTGATGGTTTCGGCGATCATGGTTATCAATAAGGAACTGATCATTCCACGCATCGCCGATGAGTTACAGATCGAAGCCGGGAAATCGGGTGATGAGGACGAACCAGTGGAACCGGTGTGGGACTTTGCCACGATGGTACAAATCTCGGGGGATCGGCTTTTCCCGGCACGGAATGCGATGACGCGGCCGGACTTTGTGTTGCCGACACCGGAATTCGTCGATAACCCGACCGCTCTGTCCGGCTCTGAAGCGATCTTCCTGCCCGCCGACGAAAACCGCCCGCGCTCCGGTTGGTTGATCAAAGAGGCCGAACCGTCGTTCGACAAATTGAAATTGACACTAAAGAAGGCGGGCCGCGCGACCATCACACGCGGATCCGCGGCCGATGAAATCTTCATCGCCACGGAGATTGATTTTGACCGCCTCTATCGCCCGAATAAAACCGTCGACTTTATCTCCACGCCGGAGCTAATTCGCAGAATCAAAAGTCCGGCCTACGATGTGCTATCGGTCCGCGAAAATAGCCTGTATCTGCATCAACGTTTTACGCAGCCGATCCTCAACATCTTATTGTTGTTCCTGATCTTGCCACTCATTGTTCGCCGCGAAGCGCGTGGACTGGTTGTGAGCATGTGCCTGTCGGGGTTGATGCAAGGCGTCGTTTTTGGAACCGCCCAGGCCTGTTTGTGGTTGGCCGGCATCGAGGTCATTGGACCGGATCTGGCTGCCTGGGGCCCCGTCATCGTCACCGGCGGTCTCGCCACTTGGTGCTGGCCGATGCTCCGCACCTAAAGGCGGGTTGTTGATCCGACGCAGGGTGACGTTTGCTTTTCCCAGCAGATTCAACCTTTGCTGCAACGGGGGCGGGACCGATTCGTCGACGTTTGTGGTATCGGCATCGCCCCGCAGCTCAGTTGACCACCTCCTGGCATTCCAGTAGCATTTCAGACGGCAATTGTTCTACCTGCACTTCAAAACGCGTAAATGTCCCGCTCTGCTGCCTCACCGGTTCGGTCTTTGCACTGCCGCCACGCGCCGACTATCTGAATCAACGACTATGACAACAGACAACCCATCCGGTCGCGCCCCATCCCTTAAAAATGTCGCCTACGGCCAACTGAAACAGTTGATCTTAGAGGGAGGAGTTGAGCCCGGCGCGGTCTTGTCGGTCCGGCAGTTGGCTGACCAGTTGAAGATGAGCAAGACACCCGTCCAAGCCGCTTTGGAACGGATGGAAGCGGAGGATCTGGTCACGTTCGCTCCGCAGCAAGGCGTGCTTGTCCGTCATGTGTCGATTGAGGACATCGCCAACCACTTTGAAATCCGCACGGCGCTGGAATCGTTCATTGTAGAACGTCTAGCCGGTGGTCTCACGGACGAGCAAATCCAGCGTTTGAAGGCCAATTTGACTGCGCAGCATGAACTGGCTCAATCGGGTGACGTGCTGGGCTGCGTCAAAAACGACACGGAGTTTCATTTGCTGCTGTGTGAATTCCATGGGAATCAAGAATTCGCCAAAGTGATGCACCGACTTCGCGACCGTGTCTTTCAGGTGGTCTTTCGCATCGTCAAGCAGTTTCCCAACCGCATTACGGAAACGTATGAGGAACACCACAAGATTGCGACCGCCATCTTCGATGGTGATGGCGAACTCGCCGCTCAGCAGTTGGTTGTCCATTTGCAAAATGGATTGAAGCAGTTTATCCCAGCCTGATCATTCGGCCACAGACAACTGTCGCTGTTGCAAGATCACAAAGCGCTTGCGGAAAGCTTACGGCTTCTTGGGAGCGGCATCGTCCGACGGGCGGTAGATCCATTCCGGATGGCCGTCTGGTTTGATCTCGCCCTCGTCTTGGTCCAGTTCATCGCCGGGGCGAGTATATTCTTGGATGATCGTGCGGCGGTCGATGCGGTCGTCGCCCACTTTGATGTAGCCGTTGGAAAACCCAGACATGAAAATCCTGAAGAAGTCAGTCTTGGGGTCCACACCCCGCCATATGGCAACGCCATAGGTCGATTGTTCCAGCTTGGCATCCGCGTCGGTCAATTCCGGAATCGCGCCAACGATCTCAACGGAATTCTTATACTTATTGCTGCCGGTCCGCCCCTCGCGGCGATTGATGGCGGCTTGTGCTGCAGGAATGATTTCGTCGAAGTAGACCTGCTGCACGCCGTTATCTTTGGTGACCAATTCAAATTCCGGTACGAACTTGGGACGTTTTCCGTCAGGTCCAACCGGCGGCAGACTACCTTTGATTTGCCGATTGACCACGCGATACGGCAGATACCAAATCAGTTCCTTCCGCAGTTCACCGGTCTTCGGGTCCGGAATCTCGACCCAAATCATTCGCACCGATTTGTAGTAGACTTCCAGAGCCCAGATGTCGGGTTGTCGCGATCGTTCCTCACCGGTCACCGTAGGCCGCACTCTGGTTTCCACACCTGGCGGAGCAGCGGGGGCCGATTCCGCATGGGCGATCATCAAGATTGCTGCACAGGCTGCTGGCAGAACTCGACCTATAGCGATGCGTGACATCCACGTAGCTCCAAAGCAATTTTGTCTATCAACCCAATCATCGGCCGAGACCACAAGGTCCCAGGAAAACGCAACCGATTCTCGTGAAAAACTCAGTCTCTACAGAAACTCCACTATATCACCCCGGAAAAGCACAGGTCAAGACGCGCGTTTTGCAAAGTCTGTGCAAGAGGCTCCCCCACCGTAATCCTGGCCGATTGTCGGGAATAGAACGGCTGACCGGTCACACACAGGGGCCTTTGTGGCCTCGTTGCGACAGAATCGGCCCGCCGTACAATATCATTCCCGCTGCAGTCGGTTCGTCTTCCGGTTTGTGGTAACGCCAACGTTGGCGGTGATCAGTATTTTTGTATAGTGTCCACAATTCCACAGCCAGCAGTCAATTTCTATCTTCGCGAATCGTCTCGGATTTATGATTTTTCAACGTTACCGAACTTGGATCCGGATCGTATTGATCGTCTATTGGTCCGCACTGTTTATCGGAACGCATGCACCAACGGTTCCCTCAGGAGTTGCGGAGGTTTCGGATAAACTGCTGCATTATCTCGCCTACGGCGGACTCGCCTTTTTGTTGGCGATGGACCAAAACGCGCGCGGACCACTCACGTGGCGGCGTCGAGGCCAGATTTTTGCCGTCGTGGCCGTTTATGCCGCACTGGATGAGTTGTTGCAAATCCCGGTGGGGCGGACGGCGGATATCCGCGATTGGGTGGCCGACATTCTCGGTGCCCTCTGCGGACTGGGCGGGCATTTTCTGTTTGGCTGGGGAATTCGACGTATCTTTGGCGAGACACCGACCCAGGACGGTTGAATCGTTGCGATGATGCGACAGCCGATTATTCCAACCCGTAGTCGGTGATCTTTTTGTGCAGGGTATTGCGATTGATGCCCAAACGCGTGGCGGCCTTGGTTTGCACGCCACGACAAGAGTGCAGGACCTGTTTGATCAATTCCCGTTCGACGAGTGACACGATCTGTTCGTGCATGTCCGTCGCTTCGTCGCTCGCGCGCTGCATGCCCAGTTCAACTAACTCGGTGCAGAGCATGCCGGGGTCCTTGACCGCTTGACGATGTAATCGAGCTGGTGCCAAGCCACGCACGTGCCGCGGGAACAATTCCGGCATCAGCTTGTCCCCTTCGCACAACACGATGGCCCGCTCCATGTAGTTTTGCAACTCGCGCACATTGCCGGGCCAGGCATACTCCATCAGAAGTTTCAAGGCTTCGGGCGAAATCACCGGTGGCGTCCGACCGTCCGCTTCGGAATAGCGGCCGATGAAATAGTCCGCCAACAACGGCACATCTTCTACTCGCTCCCGCAGTGGCGGCAGATCGATCGGCAGCACGTTGAGGCGATAGTACAGGTCCTCGCGAAACCGGCCCGCTTCGATTTCATCGAGCAAATCCCGGTTTGTGGCGGCGACAACACGGCAATCGACGCGAATGGTCCGCGAATCGCCCACCCGTTCAAACTCTTGTTCCTGCAAGACACGCAGCAGTTTGACTTGCAGCTTGTAGCTGACGGAATTGACTTCGTCGAGAAAAACAGTGCCGCCATGAGCTGCTTCGAAGCGGCCGGTGCGATTTTCATGCGCGCTGGTAAAGGCCCCTTTAACGTGACCGAACAGTTCGCTTTCCAACAGGCTTTCGCTCAGAGCCCCACAATTCACACGCACAAACGGGCCTGTCGCCCGACCGCTCAACTCATGCAAGGCCCGGGCAATCAGCTCCTTACCCGTGCCGGTTTCGCCGGTGAGCAATACGGTGGCTGAACTCGGCGCGACCTGTCGGGTCATACGGTAGACCGCTTGCATGACATCGCTGGCGCCGACACAACCCTCGAACATCGAAGGTTGGCCGTCCGTTTGAGCCGGTGCTGTCGGTGAAGCTACCATGTTTCAGTTGGCGACTTTCAAGGGGATGCCGAGCGAATTCATTAGGGTGAATCGAATGGGTGCGGCCGTGCACTAATTATTAGCACGCTGCTGGTCCGAAGTGAAGGCGAATGCAGCCATTGC
Organism: Symmachiella macrocystis; assembly: GCF_007860075.1. NCBI lineage: Bacteria > Pseudomonadati > Planctomycetota > Planctomycetia > Planctomycetales > Planctomycetaceae > Symmachiella > Symmachiella macrocystis. The sequence continues at coordinate 257,631 of NZ_SJPP01000001.1, read as the reverse complement.
CCGGTTTTTTATCGAAAGTCGCACTCTGAGTTCACTAAAACTTAACGGTCGCCTGTTTTTTGTGCATTCATGCTGCTGTGTAGCTTGATATGCGCGCATTTTGAGCGGTTTTGAACGAGGAGTCTTGACTGTCCTGCGCGCAACCATTCGCTAGAAAATCGTGCATCATGCGCAATGAGTTGGACAGTTCCCTCAATCTCAGCGGAGAAGCCGTCGCGGCGCTGCCAATATGGGGCGCCTCACTGTGCAACGGAAGCGCACCGGGAGGAAAGGGAATTCCATCGCCGATGCCTGTTGCAAAGGGGCGGGGCGATTAGGGTTGGATCAATTCCAAAGCGGGTTGCTCTTGGAATTCCTGCAACCGCTCACCCACGAGACGGGAATTAGGCCGCAGCGAACCGATTACAGCACCGACGGCAGTATGCAACGCCGGATCGCCGGGGGTTTCCCACATTTCGTGGATCTGAGCAATCTGTTCGTTACTAACAACGAGCCCGTGACGTTGAATATGGAAGGCCAATTGAATGGCTGCTGTGGCTCGCAGACGTGTCTCGACGCCATCGTCGAGTAGTAGCTCGGCCATCTTCTCTTGGGCTTCCCGCGAGGCAATCGTACCCAGGGCCAGCAAGCAGTTCTCCGTTAGCGGAACATTGTGAGCCGCTACCAAAAGCGAGGGGACCGCTGCTTGCAGGTCGTAAATCTTTGTCCGCTGCCCTTCGGCAATGTGGGCCAGCCAGTACGAAGCCACTTCGGCTTGGATCGCACGCTGTTCTTCGTTGAGTGGCGGAGCAGTCAAGTTTTTCAAAAACGGCGTCAATTGCGCCTGTAGCCCTTGGGTTGTTCCCGTGATACCGAAGTAGGTGACCAGCGGGTTGTCCTCGACATAGCGGTGCATGCGTCCCGAGAAATCTTCAGGACCGTACAGAACGATCGGAATGGAGGCGGTCCGCGAATCCGCACGGAAGTTCGACAGTGTTGAGCTCAGCGGCCATTTGACGGTCGAGGGGTGAATGAAGACGAGTTCGACATCCGCGTTTTCGGAGGCGAAACGAAAACCTTCGCGGCCCGTGGTACGCAAATGGGGAACGTAGCCCAATTCGTTGAGAAATCCAGACATTTGTGAGGCTCGATCCGGATTGGGATCAATCACCAAGGCAACCGGTTTACCTTGTCCGGTCAAGGCCCGCGATAAAATGCCGATCACGCGATCCACACCTGGAAATTTGGCTTGTGGGTCCAGTTGCATCACCGTTCCCGCCGCAGCGAATTGCACACGGGTGTCGGGATAGTTCAAGGCAGCCAATACCGGCGAACGACCGGCGTCGGCCGAACGGACCATCCGCAAGGTTCCAATTTGTCCGAGAACCCGCAAAGCGGCGACCGCGTTGGCGATTTGGCCCCCTTGAAGAGCTTCCCGCAAGACGTCGGCGACGACATCTTCGCCGGCAACCAATGACAGGTCGTGTGCCGTGCCTGGTCCGGTCGGCAGCGGCTTGTCCCAGCCAGCCAACATTCCGTCGGCGGCGAGTGTCATGCTCAAAAATAAGACTTGAATATCCCGCCGTTCCGGTGACAAAGCCAGGGCTTGACGGGCGAATTTGCTTCCTAAGATGTTCGAGGCCACGCGGGGCGGAACTTTCACCAAGACGACCGATTCCGCTTCCCGTTTCCAGACCCACAGCGAGACGTTTCCGTCATCGTCGACAAGCCAGTCATATTTGTGTTGATAATGCAAACGGGCCAGACGATTCAATTCGGTGACGACGCTTTCCACAGGGGAATCCGCCAAACGTCCGGCATCCATTTTGACGATGCGGGCAATCGCGTCGCGTGCGGCGGCTTTCACACCAGCGGGGACCTTGGGGGAATTGGCGTAATACCACAAATGGCTCAGGGTCTCGCGGTTGCCGACATGGCCCAAGACCGAGATCAATCCGGCGCGGACATCGTCGTCCGGCATGTCCAAGGCGGCGACCAAGGGAGCCTCGGCACGGTGTCCCAACAGCACCAAGATATGCAGAATGTTGCGTTCTTCTTCGGGCGTCGGACTATGTTGCAACATGTTGAGCAACGGCACGACGATGGCTTGTCCACCGTTTTTTAATTCGTGCTCTGCCAGCAGCCGCTGCTCGTTGGAGCCGCCTAGGTCAGCGACCAATTTTTGGATTCGCACGGGATCTCTGGCACGGTCTGCCATCAACCGATTCACTTCTTCCAGCAAATCGCTGGAGACCGGTTGTAATTCCTCGATGTTTGCCATCTTCATGAATTCGGCCGGACCGTACTTCAATCGCAGGTCCAACAGCGTCTGAGCATCGGGCTTCAGCTCCATCAATTGGTCCACATACAGCCGGGCCAGTTTGGGGCGGGCCAGATCGACCATCAGCACGGCCGCCTCGAACAAATCCGGAGCGGTCTCGGGCTGCAGCGGAAGTGGCGAGGTTTTGAGCAGATCTTCTCGCCGTTTCGCTTCGGCTGCTGCTGCTGCGTCCGCATCCACTGGAGATGCATCCTGAGCGATCAGGCTTCCCAGAAGAAGGCCGAACGAAAGCATCAGCAAGACGAGGGTGCCGACAAACCGGCGTGACACGTTGGCCATCAACTCAACTCCGACAATCTTCTGCGTGGACGGTCAAACTGCAAGGCGTGAACTCAATTCACGAAACACGGGGACCGCCATTCGGCCGCTCCGCGAAACGTTGCCTCATCCAACCGAAGAAATCATTTCGGTAACATCAGTGGGGATGCTGTGTGTGCTCTAAATACGACTGCCTACCCTCCCATGGGGGGTGTAGGCGATCGGGAATCAATCATCATATTTTGAGATACCATTGCTATGGTAAAGTGTTTTACGAGTAGATAACAATCATTTTTTCCCTATTACACGAAAATCGAACGACTTGGCCTGTTACTCAAGCCTCGAATTCGCACTTTGACTACTTGTTGCGTTTTCGCATCATCCCAGAAGTGATTGGGACACTGCATCCGATTGTGCCGAAAGTGGCGGCATGACCGCTGGCGACGAATGGTCTCAATTTACCGGATACTTACAGCCATTTGGCCGTAAGTCCTCTGAAATCTGGTATTTGATTTCAATTCGACAGGGTTCGTTACGATTCAATAATTTCGTTCGCCACCAGGTCCTCATACGTCTCGCGACGACGAATGACGCGGTGTGTTCCGCCGTTCACCATCACTTCAGCCCCACGGGGCCGGGAGTTGTAATTGCTGCTCATCGTGGTGCCATAAGCCCCGGCGCTGAACGTGCTGATCAAGTCGCCGCGTGAAGTTTCCGGCAGCCAGCGTCCTTTGGCCAGGACGTCTCCCGACTCGCAAACAGGCCCCACAACGTCGACCGGCTCGCAGCCGGGAATCTCGCCCTCATAGTCGTCCGGAGCCGCCACAGCCGGCTTGACGGGCCAAATCCGGTGAAATGCGTCGTACATCGCCGGACGGACCAAATCGTTCATCGCCGCATCTTGGATCACAAACAGCTTGCCCCCTTCGCGTTTCGTAAACGTTACGCTGCTGATCAGCACGCCGGCGTTGCCGCAGATGAACCGGCCCGGTTCTAGTGCCAAACGGCATCCTGCAGCCCGAATCGCTGGAACGATCACATCGGCGAATGCTTTCGCGGGTGGGGCCTCGTTTTGCTTGTAGTTAATGCCAAACCCGCCGCCGAGGTTGATCCAATTCGTGTCATGGCCGGCAGCGCGAAATTCGTTGACGATTTCGACTCCCTTTTTAACGGCCAGGGCATAAGGCTCGGTCGTTAAAATCGGCGAACCCAAGTGCATGTGGATCCCAACCAAAGACAAGCGCACGTCGGCCAACACCTTAGCTGCCAACTCGCCAGCGCGTTCGATGTCGATGCCGAACTTGTTCCCCTTCTTGCCGGTGGTTGTTTTAGCGTGTGTTTTCGCGTCGATATTTGGATTCAAACGCAGCGCCACGGGAGCCACAACGCCCATGTCGCCTGCCACGGCAGCAATGGCGTCGAGTTCCGCTTCGCTTTCGACGTTGAACATCAAGATGTTCGATTCCAGGCCGAAACGAATCTCTGCATCGGTTTTACCAACGCCGGCAAAGGCGACGCGCGTCGTGTCGCCGCCCGCTTGTTGGACGCGATACAATTCCCCGCCGGAAACGACGTCAAAACTGCTTCCCGCTTCGTTCATGAGCTTGAGAATGCTCAGATTGGAGTTCGCCTTCACCGAATAGCAAATCACCGGTTCCGCTTCGGCAAATGCGATTTGGATTTCCCGCAGATTCGACAGCAACGCATCCTGGGAATAGACCCACAGCGGCGTCCCAAACTCGGCCGCTAGATCAGCGATACGCACTTCCTCACAAAACAGTTCGCCGTCACGATATTCAAAATGGTCCATGATGTCCCGCTAGAAAAAATGATGTCCCGCACGCAAAAACTCGTTCACGGGTCTGAAAACCAGCTAAAAATCACGCGGCCCCCGCTTTTACAAGGGGGACCGCTGTGCGGCCTTATTTCGAGCCTGCTTTGGAAAAACGGTGGGCAGCGAGCAATTCGGCGATCTGAATCGCATTCGTAGCGGCCCCTTTGCGGAGGTTGTCGCTCACGCACCAAAAGCTCAGCCCGTTGTCATGTGAAATATCGCGGCGGATGCGTCCCACAAAGACCTCGTCCTGATCGGTGCAGTTCGAGGGGAGCGGGTAATGTCCTGAGGCGAGATCGTCGTTCACAACGATTCCTGGGAAATTTGCGAACAGCTCTCGCGCTTGGGTGGGGGAAATGGGTTGCTCGGTCTCGACCGTAATCGATTCGCTGTGGCAATTGGCAACCGGAATCCGCACGCACGTGGGATTGATTTGGATCGACTCGTCCCCCAGGATTTTGCGGGTTTCGTAGACCATTTTCAGCTCTTCGCTGGTATAACCATCCGACTTTTCGCTGCCAATTTGCGGAATAGCATTGAAGGCGATTGGGTGGGCGAAGGCCTGGTAGGCGTAGTCGTCTCCATCGAGGTGCGCCTTGGAGCCAGCTACCAGATCGACGCTCCCCTGCGTCCCGGCACCGCTGACCGCCTGATAGGTGCTGACAATCACGCGTCGAATGGGAGAGGCATCGTGCAGGGCCTTGAGGGCCACGACCATTTGTGTTGTGGAGCAATTCGGGCTGGCGATGATCCCCGTCGCATCGAGCGCCGCTTGCGGATTGACTTCGGGAATCACCAACGCCACATCGGGATTCATCCGCCAATAACCCGACTCGTCAATCACGGTCGCGCCCGCTTTGACCGCCGAGGGAAGGTATTCGGCTGCGATGTCGTCTGGCGTGCTGGCGATCACCAGATCGCAACCGTCGAAACAATCGTGCGTGAGTTCCTCGATCATGTGCTGGCCGCCATTGAACGTCAACGTTTTTCCCGCACTCCGCGCCGAGGCGAGGAACTTATAGCTTTTCGCGGGAAATTCACGTTCTTCCAACAGACGCAGCATAATCCGGCCTACAGCACCGGTCACCCCGATTAAGGCCACCTTTTCAAACACGATTCCGTACTCCTAAAAATTGTGCGGCAGCGGATCAATGCCCGCAGCCTCAAACTCAACGAAAGAAACGTCTAACAATCCCGCTCGATGTGCGCACGACTTCCACGATTACCACAGGTTTCGCCGAGGAATTGCGTGCAAGTAGGCACAAACGGGCGGGATTCGATACTATATCGCGATTTGGGCGGCAGATTCAATCATCGGCGGTTGTGGCGGTCGCAGTCGGTCGCAATTGATAATTATCCGCGCCGGTGAATTCAGTCCCTCCGCTTCGATTGCTATACTGCCGAATACGACAACGTTTTTGAGTTTCGAGTTCGCGTCCACAGCGGAAGATCATTTGCAATGAAAGTCTTAGTCGTCGGCCAAGGAGGACGGGAGCATGCCCTGGCATGGAAGTTGTCTCAGTCCCCTTCGGTCTCGAAAATTTACTGTGCGCCGGGCAATGCCGGTACGGCCGCCGATGCGGTCAACATCGATATTTCCTCCGACGACATTCCGCGTTTGGTGCAATTCGCGCAAGCCGAGCAGATTGGTCTGACCGTTGTCGGCCCCGAAGCGCCGCTGACCGCGGGGATTGTTGATGCGTTTCGCGTAGCGGGCTTGACGGTGTTTGGTCCGTCGAAAGCGGCGGCTCAGTTGGAGGGGAGCAAGTCATTCTCGAAGGAATTGATGAAACGCGCCACCGTGCCGACCGCCCAGTTCGCCGTATTCAATTCAGCCGACGAAGCGGAAAGTTACATCAATGATCGCGAAGAAACTCCGTTGGTCGTCAAGGCGGATGGACTAGCTGCCGGCAAAGGGGTGGTGGTCTGTGCGAAAAAAGAAGAGGCCATCGACGCACTCAACCGCATCATGCGGGAAACCGAATTCGGCGATGCCGGTCGCCGTGTGGTCATCGAAGAACGTCTCGACGGGCTGGAAGTGAGTATCCTGGCTATCGTCGACGGCAACACAATTATTCCGCTGGAAACCTCGCAAGACCACAAACCGGCCTACGACGACGATAAAGGTCCCAATACGGGCGGGATGGGTGCATATAGCCCCACACCGCTGGTTTCGCCGGAGTTGATGGATCAAATCATCACACAAATCCTCGTGCCCACCGTCGACACGATGAAGAAGTCAGGTTGCGCGTTCAGCGGCATTTTGTACGCCGGTTTGATGATCACCAATCAAGGCCCCAAGGTGTTGGAATACAACGTCCGTTTCGGCGACCCCGAAGCCCAACCGGTGCTCATGCGGTTAAAGACTGATCTGGCGGAAATCCTCTTGGCCGGGGCTCAGGGGCAGTTGAGTAAACTTCCCCCCCTGGAATGGGACGACCGCCCGGCCGTCTGTGTGGTGATGGCGTCCGAAGGCTACCCGGGCGATTACGAAAAGGGACGAGTGATTCGCGGTCTGGACGCAGCCGCTGAATTGGCCGACACCAAGGTCTTTCATGCTGGGACATCCTTGCGGGGCGAAGAGGTCGTCACCAATGGCGGCCGTGTGCTGGGCGTGACGGCTTTGGGAAACACTGTGGCCGACGCCAAGCTGAAGGCCTACCAAGCAGTCAAACGCATCCGCTGGGACGGCGCCTGGTGCCGACACGATATCTCGGACAAAGCGCGGTGAAGCGATTCAAGATTTTCTCGTGCTCGACGAAGGACATGAAGTGAGGTCCCTATGAGCTACTTCAGTCTGAGTCCCGAAGTCATTTACTACATCTGGGCAGTATTATTGATACTCGCCTGCATTGGTGCGTGGTTATTGACGCTCTTTACGATGCCCGGCAACTGGTTGATCGTGGCCTTGGCGGCTGCGTTTGCCTGGTTTTATCACTCGCCGGCCGTGCACGGGTTGTCGTGGTGGGTTGTCCTTGGGCTGGTGGCTTTGGCCGGGCTGGGCGAATTCGTCGAATTCGTGGCGGGTGCTGCCGGCGCTGCGAAAGAGGGGGGCAGTCGACGGGGGATGATTCTCGCCATTGCGGGTGCGGCGGTCGGCAGTATTGCCGGCGCCATTGTCGGTGTGCCGATTCCAATCGTGGGTTCGATTGTCGCCGCTCTGGGTGGAGGCGCTGCGGGCGCGTTCTGCGGAGCCTATCTTGGGGAATCGTGGAAAGGCGAAAAGAACCATTCCGAAACGCTGGCCGTCAGTAAAGCGGCCCTGATTGGGCGGATTTTGGGAACGGTTGGCAAATTGATCGTGGGGGCGGCGATGGTAGCTGTGGTTTCGATCGATGCCTTGTTTTAGTCACCAAAATAAATGGATGTCCGTGTCCGTTTATAGCCGAAGTTGCGTGGATACCATTGGCGCAGCTGCGATTTCTTGTATCCTGATGTGTATCGAAATTTAATAGTCTTTGCGTGCGGGTGCTGAGGCATTGAGCCTGCAGATAAAACTTTCGACCCATTTGCCGGCGATATTCTCGCCAATCGAAGTGAGCTTCCCTGTGCGGGTTTGTTTAATTCGCGAAAAGTACCTACCAACCGGTAGGTAGAGGCGTTGCGTCCAGCAGTCATTTCAACGGTACACACTTCTCACCATTTTCTTCGGAGAGTCAAAAGATGAAACTCAGTCATTGGGGTGTTGCGCTATCGCTTTGCAGCTGCCTAGCTCTGATCGGGTGTGGACAACCACAGCCGACTGCATCAAGCACGGGTGCGTCCACCACGGAAAGCAGCGATGCGCAAGCGGACGAAAGCATTGTGGCCGCCGTTGACGATTCGACCGCGCCGGCGGCAGATGGTACCGAAACACCAGAAGCGACCGATGACGCAGCAGAGACCGAAGAGGAAGTGGTTGTGATCGAACCGGGTCCCGACGCGCAAAAGGCCGCTCAAGAAGCATTGATCTATGCCGAAGAGGGAGACGTGATTGAGTTCGCCGCAGGAGAATTCAAACTGACCAAGACGCTTTCGTTGGATGATATAAAAAACGTGACGATCCGCGGGCAGGGGATGGACAAAACGATCTTGAACTTTGCCGACCAACAAAAGGGAACGGGCGGCGAAGGGATTTTAGTCAAAAACGCAGATGATTTTACGATTGAAGATATCACGCTGCAGGACACGCCGGGCGACGCGATCAAAGTCGATGGTTCTCACGGTCTGACCATGCGTAGCGTCAAAACATGGTGGTCCAATGGCCCGCACGCGGAAAATGGCGCCTATGGCCTGTATCCGGTGCTGAGCGAAAATATTTTGATCGAGGACTGTGTCGCAGAATGTGCCTCGGATGCGGGGATTTATGTGGGACAGTCGAAGAACATCATCGTCCGGCGCTGCCGCGCGGAAAAAAATGTTGCCGGCATCGAAATCGAAAACTGCATTGGTGCCGACGTTTATGAAAATGTTGCCACGAACAATACAGGCGGGTTGTTGGTTTTTTCTCTGCCGGGTCTAGAACAAAAGAACGGTAGTAAATGCCGCGTGTTCAACAACAAACTCTACGACAACAATCACGATAACTTCGCCGCTCCAGGAAACATGGTTGCCACCGTGCCGCCGGGAACCGGTGTGTCGGTGATGGCCAATGATCAAGTCGAAATTTTCGGGAATGAAATCAAGAACCACAAAAGTACCAACTGTTACATCATCAGTTTCTTCACTACGCAGCGAAAATTTGAAGACGCAGCGTACGACCCATATCCCGAAGCGATTTCGGTTTACGACAACAAATTCGAGAAGGGTGGCTACGATCCGCAAAAAGCGTGGGCCGACGTGGTCGCGTTTTTCCCGGATGGCAAGTTGCCGGACATTGTCTATGACGGGATGGTTGACGAGAAGAAAACCGTCGATGGGAAATTGCCCGAAGGAAAACAAATCTTCATTGGTGATAACGGCGACTTTTCATTCGCCAACATCGATTATCCCAAACTGATGTCCGGTCAACCGCCGGAACTAGATTTCAAATTGGAGGCGTACTCGACCGAGCTGCCCAAGCTGCCGGCGATTACGATCCCAGGAGTCAAGTAAATGGTGTCGTCTCGACCACATTCCGCCAGCGCCGCCGGGCGTTGGCGGATATGGCTCGTATGGGGATGTCTGATTGCATTGATCGGCGGATGCGGGCCTAACGAAGCGCCTCCGCCTTCGGGTGATCAGGCCCAAGAGCCAGCGCAGGTCGAGAAGGTCGCTGCGAAACCGGCGACCGTTGTGGCTGAGGTTAAAAAGACCCCCAAGAAGAAAAAGCGCAAACGTAGAGAACGCCCCAAGCCCTATTTGTCCGAATACGGCCTGTTCGAAGGCCCCATGGCTGAGATGCGGCCGGCTGCGGGGGTGATGCCCTACGACCTCAACTCGGCGCTCTTCTCCGACTACGCTTGGAAGTCTCGCTTTATCAAAGTGCCCGAGGGGGAAAAGATCGAGTACCGCGAGGGAACCGCTTTTGAATTTCCCGTCGGCACGGTCATCGCCAAAACGTTTTACTTTCCCACCGATTTTAACGATCCCGCGCAAGGCCGGCGATTGATCGAAACGCGAGTATTGTTGTTGCGGGAATCGGGCTGGATTGGCGTGCCCTATCTGTGGAACGACGAACAGACCGATGCGGTCTCTGAAGTGGCCGGTGAGACGGTGAATGTCTCTTGGACACACTACGATGGCGAGCAGCGATCGAACCCCTACATCGTGCCGAACGCGAACGACTGCAAACGCTGCCACACAACGGGTGAATTCTTCGAACCGATCGGGCCGCGAGCGCGCTATCTGAACAAGGATTATGACTACCCCGATGGCCCGGAAAACCAGTTGGTGCATTGGACGCGGACCGGCATTTTGACCGGTGCTCCCGACGATCCGTCACAGGCGCCGAAGTCGGCTGCCTGGAAGGATGAACAGTCCGGGACGGTCGCCGAACGGGCGCGGGCCTGGCTGGAGATCAACTGCGCGCACTGCCACAGTTCGACCGGACCAGCGCGGAATTCCGGGCTGCACCTACTGGCCAGCGTGACCGATCCGTACAAGTTGGGCGTCTATAAAACACCCGTCGCTGCCGGTCGCGGCTCGGGCGGACACAAATACGATATTGTCCCGGGCCATCCGGACGAATCGATCATGTTGTTTCGCTTGATGGCGACTCACCCCGGTATGGCGATGCCGGAATTCGGGCGGTCCCTGGTCGAAGACGAATCGGTCGCGCTCATCCATCGCTGGATCGAAGAGATGCAAGTTCCTGAGGGGTTCGATGTCAGCAACGGCATCGGCGAATTTGAAACGCTGACCGACGAACAATTGGCGGAGTTCGCGCAAGAAGTCGCGGAGCAGGGGGATGCGGCGCGGGGGGAAGAGATCTTCCACCGTCAGCGCGTCAATTGCTTCAAATGCCATACCATCGGCGGCGCGGGGGAAGGTTTTGGCCCCGACTTATTGAAGCCGTTGGGAGATCAGTCGCTGAACTATCTCATCGAAGCGCTGCTGCTGCCCAACAAAGCGATCCCCAAGGGCTTTGAAACAGTGAACGTGGTCACTGACAGCGGGGAGACGTATGCCGGCATTGTGTTGGAGGAAAACGACAGCGAACTGGTGCTCCGCGATTTGACGCGGCCGGAGATTCGTATTCCCCATAGCTCGATTGAGCAGCGCAACGCTGGAGTCTCCTTGATGCCGGCCAACGCTGTCTCAACATTGCCGCGACAGGATGTGGTCGATCTACTCCGCTTTCTGACAGAATTGGGGCAACCGGGCGAATTCCAGGTCACGCCCGCCCCGGTGATCCGCAGTTGGCAGGTCCTCGATCCACTGCCGAGCAACATTGCCCGCGTGGATGCGAATCGATTCATCGCCGACTTACCCCAGCGGCGCGATCTCACGTGGGAAGCCGCCTATAGCCGCACGAACGGCGCCTTGGCGCTAGAGTCGGTAATGGCTGTTCCCCAGTCCAGCCTGCGAATCGTGCGCTGCCAGTTCAACGTGACTGAAGCGGGCAACGTCGCCGTCAAACTTAATGCGACCGACGGCTTGCGGATTTGGCTAGACGGCGACGCGGTTGATCCAGCGCAACTGAATTCGCTCAACGTCGAGCCGGGCACGCGCGAAATCACGTTCATGATCGACCTGGATCAGCGCGACGACAAAACGCTACGATGCGAAATCCACCCCGCCGCCAATCGCCCCGCAGCGGTACAACCGTAGGGCACGTTGCGGCGCATCTTTCGATGTAGGACGGTTGGTTATCCCCACGAATCCATACGCAGCCCACGCCGTGTTGAAAGGGATTAGCCACAGAGTTCACAGAGGGTTTCTTACATAGTCTTCTCTGTTCTGCAGGCGGTCAAACTTCGTGCGCAATGCGGATCGCACAGTGCGATCGCGAGTGGTCGGTTCTGGATATTGGAGTGTTAGACCGGAAGTCCGTGTTTCTTCTGTGTTCAATCTGTGGCTAAGAAATAACGGTCACTTTGAGTTGCAGCTCAACTGGGCTAAGTCCTAAGCGGCTTTGCGTGAGGTTTTAATCCCTATCGATGTTTGGACGACGTGGTCACGGCCCGCCGAGTTCGTTCTCGCCTTTGGGTTCCATGCGGATCGTGATCTCGGTCGTTTCGTCCGGTTTCATGCCAACGTAGGTGGAGCGGCGGTTTTTCTCGATGGGTTGGACAAATTGCGGGTGTTCGGCGAGGAGACCGACGTTGCCGTTGCTGGGCAGGTTGTAAATTGTGGCGATGCCTTCTGCGTTGGTCGTCGCTTGGTAGGGGGACTTCCAGTCCGAAAACTTCGGCACCTTTTTTCCTTGCGCCAGTGCACGGAGCGATTCACTCACCCGAAAACCAAATCCCAATAATGTGCCGCCACCACGCAGTAAGATTTGATTCGGCCACATCAATACTACAGCGCCGGGCAGCGGTTTGCCGCTTGGGTCGAGCACGGTGGTTTTGCAGGCCACGGTGCGATCCATCGCGATTGTGGGTTGGATCGTCTCCTCATCCAGTGCGAAGACGTGAGGTAAGACGCGATTACTAATGTGCTGGTCATATTTCCAAGGGACGACCGATTGGATCTCTGCCTGGTTGGGCGTGCGAGAGACCCAACCATCGCACACGGCAATTAGTTGCACGATGTCGCCGCGAGGCAGCGAAGTAAATTCAAATGTTCCATCCGGTTGGATGTCGGCGTAGTCTTCCCACCACCACCATTCGAATTCCAAGTGCGGGTCCTCTACAATCGGGCCGGCGGAGATGTAGGCGATGACTTTACCTGCCTTGATGGGACGGGGGACGGCATCATCAATTTTGCCTTGGACACGCACACCACGATGGAGCGGGATATTCCGCAAAAACACGCGGCTACCATTTTCGACGCGGTCGACAGCGAGCAATTCGCTATAGAGAGCCGGTCCGTCCGGAGGCAAGGCGATTAGCCGCAGAAAAAAATTCTCAGCATCGAATGTCCGCGACAGTAGCACGCCGCTTTTAGCCAGATTCCATTCGGCGAAGTCAAAATGCCGATCGCCGTTCATGTGGGCGAAAAGATGTTCTTTGATCGGCGCTTTTGTCTCCGCATCGATGGCGGTCGCAGCGATGCGGTAGCCGTCTTGCAGCTTAATCTCGGCCGGGGCGTCGTTGATATTGTGGTCTTCCCGATAGATGACAAAATCGCGATGATCGACTTGCCAAGTGACGAGGCCGACTTCGACTTTTTCCATGGCAAATTTCGCTACCTTCAAGGTAGCGGTGCCGTCGGCACCGGTTTTGGCGCGGGGACGGGGGCCAAGACGCGATTCTTTCCACCCCCAATGCGCTTGCGGTTCGCGACGCGGGCACAAAGCCCAGGGAGTGACGAACGCTCCCCCAACCGGTTCACCATGGGGATCGACAACGCTCACCCGGCATTTGATAAATTCAATGTCCGGCTTTTGCGGTGCCTGGGCATCGTCGCCGGCTGCACAAATGCCAGCACTCAATAGAATCAGCCCTGCACGAAACAAGGAGCGCGATGGGAACATGCTGCGGAGCTTTTGATAACGGACAGTGTTGGCCGTGTTTATTATCTGCATTGTATTGGATCAATAAAGTCTCACACAAAGCCGCAAAGCTCGCCAAGGAATAACACGGCGGCGTCCCTCGAAAACCTTCGCGGACTTGGCGGCTTTGCGTGAGTTATTTTATTCCCTACCGATCTTCAGGCTACGTGGTCACGGGGCGCCGAGTTCGTTTTCGCCTTTGGGTTCCATGCGGATCGTGATTTCAGTTGATTCGCCCGGTTTGAGATCGACGTTCCTAAAACGACGTCCCTGTAGGGCGGGTTGATCAAAGTCGTTGTGTATGACATTCAGCCCAATGTTGGGGCGGCCGGGGAGATTCAGAATCACGGCGACTCCCTCGTCATTGGTTTTTGCTCGAAAGCGCATTTTATCCTGCATGATCGCCTGCCAATCCAATTCTTCCCCTTTCTCGATTGTCCGCAACAAATCCGTTGATCGATATCCGAAGCCCAGGACTGTTGACCCCCCTCGCAACTGCTTATGATTCGGCCACATCATGACCTCTGCGGCAGGTAATGGTTTGTCGTCGGGATCGACCACCTTGATACGGCAAGTTGCAGCTGTAAACATTCCGAGCGTCGGCTCAATTTTAGCTGCGTCGAGCGAGAAGACTTGCGGCGTCGTGAAGCTATTGGCAAGCCCGGGATTCAGATTCTCTTGCCAGGGAAGCACGGCATCGAGTTCGGCCTGTGTCGGATTTTTGGATATCCAGCCGTTACAGACTGCGATCAATTGTACCACTTCGCCGCGGGGGAGCGATTCGAAAACGAAAGAGCCGTCCGGTTGGATTTTTGTTTCGTCGTTCCATCTCCACAGCGCGGCACGGGATCCATCTTGGGGTACTTCGCCGGCTGAAATAAAGGCAACCACATTTCCCCCAGTGACGGGGCGGGGAACGGCGGGGTCGAGTTTGCCCGCGACGCGCGTGCCGGGTTTGAGCGGAATGGATCGCAAAAAGATGCGGCCACCGTCATCGGCGCGGTCCAGGGTGATCAAATCGCTAAATCGCGCCGGTTGGCCGGGCGTTAGCGCAACCAAGCGGAGTGTGATTTGTGCTTCGTCGAATACCCGCGACAACAAGACGCCGCTTTTGGACTGGCGCCATTCCGCGCCGAGTGACATATTGTAACCGCTTTGTACGGCATACAGATGCTCTTTGATCGGCTCGGTGGTGGCCGCATCGACGGCGGTGGCAGCAATGCGGTAGCCATCTTTGAGCGTGATTTCGGCCGGATCATCATTGATGTCGTGGTCTGCGCGGTAGACGACATGGTCAGGATTGTCGACCAGCCAGGTGACTTGGCCGATCGTTTGTTTTTCCGTGACGAATTTGGGGACTTCGATTTCAGCGATGCCCTTGGGGCCGGTTTTGACCTTTGGGACCGGCCCGAAGCGTTGCTTGACCCAGCCCCAATGCGACCCCGGTTCGGCGCGGGTCCGAAAGCCCGACGGCATGACGACAGCCCCTTGGACCGGCTGCCCCAGCGCGTCGACGACCAGCACCCGGCATTTGATGAATTCAATGTCCGGCTTCTGTGGTGCCTGGGCATCGTCGCCGAGCGCAGATTGAGCCGCCGCGAGAAACAGAAAGACAGTACCAACGATTGAGCGGGGAGCGACCATGCCAGCAGACCTTTCACGAATGGAGGTGTTCGCTGATATGATCCGAAAGAGTGTCGGTTTTGTCTATGTATTCTTGAGGATTGCACCCAAGTTCGGCATCGATCGCTATTGGACTGCCGGTCCTTGAAAACTCATGCATGCACAAACGCAGACGGTTTTCGAGTTCCCCACGGTCTAGGCATATTGGAATTAGCCACAGAGAACACAGAGTTCACAGAGGATTTCTTACAAAGTCCTCTCTGTACTGCGAGCGTTCACAGCTTGTGCGCAGTTCGGGCGCACAATGCGACCGCAAGCGGTCGGTTTGGGATTTTGGGGAGTCACGCCGGAGATCTGTGTTTTATCTGTGTTCAATCTGTGGCTAAGAAAAACGGACACGCTGTGTTGCGGCTCCGTCTCGCTAAGTTCTCTGTGTCCTCTGAGACCTCTGTGGCTGCTATTGAATTCCCTTCAACTCACCCAGAACAACGTTTTGTCCGGCACCTGGTACTCGACTGCTAGGTGCGGCGTCTCCAGCTTCTTGCTGTCTTGCGCTAGCGATTTCATGCCCGCTTCGACGAGGCCGCCGGTGAGTAATGTGCGTTCGACGGGGTAGGGGGGCTTGCCGGTGAGGAAGGTCTTTTCGGCGTTGGACATCAGGGCGGCGGAGTAGACCACGTTGGGGTTGGGGGGCAGGTAGAACAGCGTTGAGAGCGGATTTTTTTGGCCCTTTAACTTGGCGGCAAACGTGAAGTCATTCACCAAGCCGTTCATGAGTAGCATCGTGCCTTTCAGGCCATCGGCGTATTCGAAACGGTAGGCGATCGGCTTTTTGACCCATTCCCGGATCTGAGCAGTGGTGGGGTAGCGATGACTGTAGGTCTCGGGTTGGGCTAAGGTTTGCGTGCGGGTCAGGCAGGCTTTGAAAAGTTGAGGGTCCCAGCCGCCCGCTTTCCAAGGACCGGAGTCCATCGCTTCCCAGACATCGTCGCCGCGAAGAGCCTGCATGGAAACCACACCGGTTTCGCCTCCCTTGCGGCGCTCGGCCATGCACTGCATGACTTCTAGTGCGTGAAAGTCGTAGCTGTCCGTACCGCCGATGGCGACCGACATGATCTCCTCGACCTCGGCGCCGTACGGCATGTCGATCGAGGGCATCCGCCATGTGACCGGCAACGAGGAACCAGCGAGGAATGGGATTTTTTGTTCGCGCGAAATGTCGACCATCTCTTTGGCCCAATCCCAGTTCCACGACAGGTGCTTGTCGTTGAAAATGGGGAGGACTTTTCCGTCTTCGGCAAAGACATCGGTGACCGCTTTGAAGAACTCGTAGCGGGGATATTTTGTCTGGCCGACGTCGCTTTTGTCGTACTTGCCATGTTCGCCGATGATCAGCACAGCATCGATGTCGAGTTTGTCTTTGCCGTTGCGCAGCGCTTCGGCAATGGTGGGGGTGATTTTGAAACCGAACTCTTTAGCGCGGCCGCGGCTGAGGTCGTTGTCGGGGAATTGATCGACGTAAGCGGTCACGACGTCAAACGGCGGGTGATGCCATTTGCCATTGATCGGATAACCGGTCAGAAACCGCTCCGCCATGTGCCAGGCATGGGAGTGAAACCGCCATTCGGTGGTGATGACAGCCAGCTTTTTCTTAGGCTTCGTCTCGTCCGCCTGCAACGACCAGGGCGAAAACGCCAAACCCGTTCCGGCAGCCAATGAACCGGCGAGAAAGCCACGGCGGGAGATATTGTCATGGAGAGGATTCATGGGGTGGGTCTCCGGTTTGATGGGAGGGAAGGATTTTTAGCCACGGATTAACACGGATGAGACACGGATAAAAAATAAGACATTACGTCCTGCTCCCGGCGTTCTAGCCGTCTTTCATTTGTCATAGGTATAGCTGAGATACCTGCTCTCTCCATCAAGGTTCACATACAAGATGCCCCACGACAGGAGCCTGGTGTATACCAAGACTCTTCCATTCTGTTGAACACTTCCTGGGGACCCAAGCATGCGGATCGTCTCATCCTTCGTTGCATGGAGAGAGAGATTCTGAACAGCATAATATGCGTGTGGTGGTTGGTTGAAATTCCATATCCCAATCCCAAATATCATCCCCAGCACAGCAATACCGATCACAGAAGAACGTATTAATGTGTGTTTACAACACATTGGCGCCCCCGGACATATGGACGTTGCTTTTGGCATGTCAGTCGTAGGTCATGCACAGCATGACCTACTTTTACTTATCCGTGTTTCATCCGTGTTAATCCGTGGCTAATATAACTGTGCAACTAAAACAATTCGGTCAGCGGATAGCCGTCGGGGAGTGCGTTGTAGGGGCGGCCTTCGCGGTCTTGGAATTCGATGTCGTCGACACCCATGGCGTGGTAGACCGTTTTGGCAATGTGGGCGGGGGTTACGGGGCGGTCGGCGGGGAATTGGGCGAAGCGGTCGGTGGCGCCGTAGACTTGTCCGCCCGACATGCCACCGCCGGCGAAGACGTTACTTAGGCAATGCGTCCAGTGATCACGACCGGCGCCGGCGACGCCGCCGGAACGACGGTCGCCGATTTTGGGGGTGCGGCCCATTTCGCTGCTGACCAGCAGCAGTGTTTCGTCCAAGAGTCCGCGGTCGGACAGATCTTCGATCAGTGCTGAAAATCCGCGATCAAATTCCGGAAGTAGGTTCTCTTTCAAGCAGTTGAAGTTGTTGCCGTGTGTGTCCCAACTGCCGGCGCTTTTGCATTTTTTATTCAGCGCCGTGTCCCCTTTCCAGAAGACCGTAATGAACGGCACTTCGGCTTCGACCAGTCGCCGCGCCAACAGCAGGCTCATGCCATTGATGGTTTCACCATATCGCTCCCGCAGGGCGGCCGGTTCCGCGGCGACGTTGAACGCCTCGGTGGTGCTGGAGGAGAGCAGTAGATTGACGGCTCGTTTTTGTTGGTTGCTCCAAGTTTTGGGGGAGGCGTTTGTTTCGAAATCGCGGCGGGCAGCATCCACAGTGCTGAGTAATTCGCGGCGGTTGGTCAGCCGCTCGGGAGAGACATCCCCTTCTAGGACCAGTGACGGGGCGTGGAACTCAAGTGGATTTTTATGGCTGCCGTTGATGTAGAGCGGATCGAATTCAGGACCAATCCGTGCGGCGAATTGTCCCGGCCGGGTATAGGGCGCTCGACTCGGTTTATGGGGCAGGGTGATCGCGCTGGGAAGTTGCGGGCGGGCCGGTTTTTTGGCGGCGACGACCGAACCCATAAACGGCCAATCGTCTGCAACCGGTGTGCGGTTATTTCCCAATGTCACGAACGTGATGTCCGGCGCATGTCCGGTGAGATTGTGGTAGTACCCGCCGTGGTGGTCGTTGGTGTTCACGGTGGCGCCGACCGATCGGACGATGTTCAAATGGTGCGCTTGTTGCGCGAGCAGCGGCAGGTGTTCGCTCAGTTCAATGCCGGGAGCAGTGGTGGCGATCGGGGCAAAGGGGCCGCGATATTCGATCGGGGCTTTCGGTTTCAGATCCCACATGTCGATGTGCGAGGATCCGCCACAGAGGAAAAACAGGATCGTCGATTTGGCGAGCTTGCGGCCTTGCGGCACATTTGCCGCCGCGGCTGGTGCGGTCGTTCCCCGGGCCGTTCCCGCCAAACCCATGCCGGAGGCGACCAGGAATGAGCGTCTGGAGAGCGGCGTATTGATCCCGTTGTGGGGTGAACTCATGGGCAGGTCCTTAATTCAACCGTAGCGGCGGGCTTTTTTGAGGCGGGAGGGGCGGATTGCCAATCCTTAAAAGTATCGGCGATTCGCTATTCGATTGTACAGTCAACCGGCAGGCTGCGGTAGTGCGTTTGCACGCGTGGGCAGGGATTGTGCCCTAACGGCCAGTTGGTGCCCGTTGCTGTGGAACCACCGCCTTAGGAAGTTCGATTCCAATCGCTTGGGGCCACTCTTTCGAGGGCACGTCCCACGGTTCTGCTCGTAACGGTTCTGTCAGTGGGTTGATCCAAGATTGGTGTTTCCAGGTGCGATCGACTGTCAAGAGATCCAATTCCGGGTCGAATATCAGTTGGGGTTTGCGACCGTCGAGCGACAGGATTGATACCGCATGAATCTCGACTTTTTTCAGGCCAGCCTTGGTGGCGCCCTCAGCCAGGAACCGGGCGACTGCCGCGGTCTGTTCAGGCGACTTGGCGATGTCTAACAACTGCCGCTGCGTCAGCAACCTGCTCGCAGGAATCTGCACAATTTGTCCCGTCACTCCGTCTGTGGCATAAAAACGGATGAAGACATCTTTGTTGTGCAGCATCATCCGCCACGAGAAATTTTGCCCTTCTTCCGTCCACAGCGCATTTCCCGGATACACGTAGTGACGTAAGGGGAAGACCAGTTGCCACACAACAAAAATCCCAACAATGCCCAGAGCAGCGCGTTGTAGCAGCGACGGCGTTAGGCTTGCTGTGATTGCAGCTTTGGGGATTGTGAGTGCCGGTCGACGCAGTAGTTTCCGCGGCCAGTCGGGGGCAAAAAAGATGGTGGTTAGCAGAATCATCGTCCAGGGGAAGATGTCGATTTTGAACAGCACCGAATTCATGAGGTGGAAGACGACCACCGCGAAATACGCGAACAATCGGGTCCGCCGCCATAACAGCAAAGGCACGATTGCCAGGTCCAATACCAGACCCGCATAGCTCAGTGCCCACGCCACCCAGGGCTGTGCGAGATATGGGCCGACGATCGGGATATGCGTTTTTTGGGGAATCCAAATGCTCATCGGCATTGCTTGTAGCCAGTCGCCATTGAGCTTGGCGATCCCTCCATAAAAGTAAGGCAAGGCGATGAGAAATATCAAACTCCAGCGGCACCAGTTGGGAAGGAACGGACTGGCTTTGTCGGGAAACACTAAAGCATCGACCGAAAAGGAGCGATGTGCTGGAATCAAGATGAACAGAAAGGCGATCAGACTCATTAAGTAGTAATGATTCTGATACAGCGCCGCTTCGGCTAATAACGTGTATGTAAAAGTGACGAAGAGCAATATCGCGCTGAGACGGTAAAACACCCCGAGGCCGACACCTATGGCGGCCAGTCCCATCAGCAGATGAATCCGCCACATGCCGGTGCCGCCCAGCGCCTGGACCCATTCAAAACCATAAAAGCTGAGGTGATACGGGCGGTTGGTGAAGTAATAGTCGACCCAGCCGGATGTGAGGACCAGTCCGATGTGCCACAATGCCATGCTGGCAAACGCAATTCGGAAGAAAACCACAGACGCGCTGTCGCATGGTTCCCACAACCGCTGTCGCCAGGACGCAGATGGCTGTGAGGTTGTGGCACGTTGCTCATCCGATTGCTTCATGAATTATTGTCTTTCCAGGTTCAGCCGCGATTCTTTGACCCGCGATCACATCTTATTTGCCCACAGGGCCGCGGTCATCATCGATGATCGTTTCAGCATATCACGTCTCTTGCCGGAATTCTTCTCTGCTCAGTTCTGAGTTGTTGCTCGACTGCCAGAATGAAGCTGTGAGACCCGATCCCGAGATTTTCGGTTACTCGCATATATCAAAGGTTTTCTATATGATAGAATGAGTGTCGCAGCTATCGTAAGCAAGCTGCTGTCTGTTGTTGTTTGGATTTCACAACTGCTCTTCGCGTCATTGGAGACGAGCCGCGATGTTTCATCGTCGTGAACTTTTGCAAATTGGTTGTTCGTCATTCTTCGGACTCGGTCTGTCGCAAATTTTGCAACAGCGGGCCGTTGCGGCGACGGCGAAAGAGAGCCGTGTGAAGTCGGTGGTGCTGGTTTTTTTAACCGGCGGCGGCAGCCATATCGATATGTTTGATCCCAAACCGGAGTCTCCCGAAATCAAAGGAGAATTCGGGCCGATCGCCACCGCACTGCCGGGTATCAATTTTTCGGACAAGATGCCGGGACTGGCGGAGCGGGCGGGGAAATTGGCGATTGTGCGATCGATGGCGCATGGTGACAACCGCCATCTGTCCGGAACGCACAATATGCTGACCGGCGCGGTACAGCCTTTTACTGGCAACTCAAACCAAGACAAATCACTCAAGCGGTCCGACTGGCCGTCGATCGGTTCGTCGGTTTCCTACTTGCGACCGCGGGCGGATAAATTGCCGAGCCAAGTGACATTGCCCAATCCGCTCATCGAGGGCGTATTGGTCTGGCCGGGGCAACATGCCGGATTTTTAGGCCCTAAATACGATCCGTTTGTGCTCAAAGACGACCCCAATAGCGAAAAATACAAGGTCAATGGACTGTCATTGATCGACGGGTTGGATGTCGGGCGATTGAAGCATCGGCAACAGTTGCTCCAGACCATCGAAGGGGCGCCGACCGGTGTAAGTTCCTCGCCGGCAGGTCAAAAGTACGCTGGCGAACAGGAGTTGGCCATGTCGATGCTGACCTCCTCGAAGCTCAAGCAGGCGCTCGACATCAATGTGGAATCAGCAGAGACGCGCGACCGTTATGGACGGCATCAGTACGGCCAAACGCTGCTGTTGGCCCGCCGGTTGGTAGAGTTGGAGATGCCGGTCATTCAGTGCAACATGGGGAGAGTGCAATCGTGGGATACTCACGTGAACCACTTCCCACGACTGAAGACCATGTTGCCGGCTCTCGATACGGGCGTGAGTGCTCTGTTGGACGATCTGAGCGAACGCGGGCTGTTGGATCAGACGTTGGTGATCTGCGTCGGCGAATTTGGTCGGACACCGCGGATATCGCCGCTGGCCGGACAATCGGTGCCGGGACGTCATCACTGGGCGATGGGCTATACAGCCGTCTTTGCCGGCGGAGGCGTGCGTGGCGGGCAGGTGATTGGGAAATCGGATGCGATCGGCGCCTATCCGCTGACGACTCCGTATCACCCCAACGATATCGGCGCAACGATCTTCACGTCGCTAGGCATCGATCCGCACATCATGGTCCCCGATCGCGAGAATCGTCCGCGACATTTGAATCAAGGCAAGGTGATGGATGTCTTGTACACCGGAGCCACGTGAGTGCGGTTGGGCGGTGACCCCCCGGCAGAGCCGGGGGCTGATGGGACGATTGTGCTGGGATACCGTCTTTTAGCCCCCGGCTCAGCCGGGGGGTGATTGCAAGTTCACGCAAACAGCTGTTCCACGGGAGTGCCGCCATCGACGATTTTCATCGGGCGGCCGAGCGGGCTCATGTTTTCCTTGTCGGATTCGACATTGAGCGACCGGCAAACGGTTTGCAGCAAGTCAGGAACCGTGACCGGTGTCTCCTCGACGGTTGATCCATCGTCGGATGTTTTGCCGATGACCTGTCCCCCTTTGATGCCGCCGCCGGCAATGGCCGCGTTGAAGGCACGGGGGTAGTGATCGCGACCGGTGTTGGCATTGATCTTGGGGGTCCGTCCGAATTCACCGGCCCACACCACGAGGGTCTTGTCCAACATGCCGCGTTGTTTGAGGTCGTGGATCAAGGTCGCGAAACCGGGATCGACGTCGCTCGCGTTTTTCTTGACCCGCTCGAAGTTATCTTTATGCGTGTCCCAGCCTCCGTGGCGAACTTCGACAAAAGTCACACCAGTTTCGACCAGTCGGCGTGCCAGCAGGCAGCCGCGGCCGAAGTTCGAATTGCCATACGCTGCGCGGATTTCGTTGGATTCGGACTCGAGGTCAAACACCTTGACGTCGGGACTTAAGACCAGCTTCGACGCTTTGCCGTAGACCGTTCCATGATCGGTGACGTTCGTTGCTCCGCCGCGACTAGAGAATTCGCCTTCCAGTCGCTTCATCAGCCCCAGTCGCTTGTTGTAACGGGGGTGGGGCACGGTAGAGGTCAGGTTTTGCGGCATTTCACCCGCTGTATTGACCTCGAATGGCTCGTAGTCGACACCGAGGAATCCGGCTCCGGTATTATCGTTACGTCCGCCGCCGACTGTGACGAAGGACGGGAGAGCGGCGTCCAGATTGCCGATTTCACGGGCGATGTTGGAGCCCAGTGCCGGATGCTTGACGCTGCCCGAGGGAACATAGCCGGTGTGCATTTGATAGGTCGCGCGGCGGTGATTGCCTTCTTTGTTGGTCATCGAGCGAATCAGCGCGATATCTTGCATCATCGCAGCGGTTTTTTCCCAGCCGTTGGCAATTTGAATGCCCGGCACGGCTGTGTCGATCGCTTCGGTGGGGCCGCCGTTTTCTGCTTCCGGTTTGGGGTCGAATGTTTCCAGATGGCTGGGTCCGCCGGCCATCCAGAGCAGGATCATTGACATCCCCTGTTTGCGAAGTTCCTCCGCTTGCAGGCTCATGACATCGCGGAAGTTCATGGCGCCGGCCGCCACTGCTCCGGCGGAGAGCGTTTGCAGAAATCCGCGGCGTGAAAAACCGTGGCGAGAAACATTGACCGATTGGTGATGGAACAAGTTCATGTCAGTCCACGCTCATCGATTGAGTAGATTTGGTGATTTGGTAATTGCGAGTCAAAGAGGGCCTTGTTGCCAAGTGCCGGTTGAGCTGAGAGCCGATTGAAAAGATCAAGCGGGATCAGCGTTTAGTGCGGAACTCGGTCGAATTGATCAGGCTCCACATAATGTCCTCAAACGCTGCGTCACGTTCGCCCGTTTCCGCAATGTATTCGCGGCAAGTTGTCAATTCGGTTTCCGTAGGTTCGCGGGCCAGCACAAGGAGATACAGTTCGGCCAGCACGTCTTCGTCGTCGGAATAGGTTTTCAGTAACTTGGCCAAGGGCGTATTGCCTTGGGCTTTCACGCGGTTGTTCACGAGGGGCGAGTTCATCAGGAACAACGCCTGCGGCACTGTGCCGGTGAGGTCCGCTTGAGGCGTGGAAGGGTCGTACCCAAACGTGAGGGCGAAGGCGGCACGTGGTCCCGCTGGTCGACGATAACCGCCAGGGCGGCGATTCGCATTTGCGGGCCGCTCGGCGAGGCCGAGCACGCGGGTCAGGGCACTGTAGAGTTGGTCGGAACGCATCCGCATGGGAATGGCAGCGGCAAACTGCGGGCCTGCGCCGGAGGGATCGACCGGACGAATGCGGCGTTGATACGCCTCGCTGTTGGTGATGGTTCTTAGCAGCCATCGGACGTCATAGCCGCTGCCGACAAAACCATCGCTCAGTGCGTCTAGAACTTCGGGGTAAGCAACATCGCGATCGGGTCCCATGTCGTCGACCGGCATCGTAAAACCGGCCCCGAGGAGTTCTCCCCAGATACGATTGACGAAGGCGCGGGCGAACCAAGGGTTATCGCGAATCGTGACATAACGGGCCAGCATGTTTCGCCGTGATTCGTCATCCAAACCAACTTCTGGTTTTTGTCCTGCTACAAAAAAGGCAGGATCGATGCGCGTCCCTTTGGAGGTGGGGTCATCCAGGTCCGGCATGTAATACTCGGAATTTCGACGTCGGTTATTGGCTTGCTGGCGGGGTAAATTTTTGATTTCTTCGGCGGACAAACCTTTGTCGCCATTTTTGTCGCCGACTTTCAGCATCCGCCCAAAGATGCGGCTGAGCAGTTTCCGCTGTTTGACTTCATCCTTCGTGAGGATCCCGTCGCGGTTTTTGTCCAACTGACGGAACAACTTGGCAGGGTTTTGTTGGAATTGGCCAAATCCGCGTCCACGTCCCGCCCCTTCAGGGCGATTGAACGAAACCACTTCAAAGGTTCGCGGCTTGGAGTCCTTGATCACCCGCACGCGAACGCGGGGGAAGAAAGCGGCCAACTGGTGAAATTGTTCCCGCTTCCATTCGTCGGTGGGATGATCGTGGCAATTCGCACATTGTATTTGGATGCCCAGGAAAATCCGCGAAGCTTCGGCGGCGATTTCTTCGGCGCTGCCTTGATGAGCAAACATCAACGCGGTTTGGCCTTCTTCGCGGACGCTCCCGGTGGCTGTGATTAACTCGCTGGTAATTTTGTCCCACGAGACGCCGTCGCTTAGTTGATCGGCCATCCATTTCTCAAAGGTGCCAATCATCAGTCGCGCCCGCTGGTCGGTGGCGCGGGAAAAGATGACATCCCGCCAGTACCGCGCCCAGTTGTTCGCGTAATCGTCCGATTGCAGCAGTCGTTCAATCAACTCGGCCCGTTTTTCGGGATTAGGATCGAGGCCGAAGAGCGTAATGTCGTTGGGTGTGGGCAGGCTGCCGGTCAAATCAAAGGTCACGCGACGGAGGAAATCCTCGTCGGAAGCGGTGGGGGCGACCTGCGATTCGGTCGCGGCCAGATCCTGCTGAATGATCTGATCGATTTGTTGGGTGACATCGACCGCCTTGCGGGCTTTGAAATTTTTAGCCTGAAGGTCGGCAGGGAGCGTGGACAATAACCCCGCTGCAAGTCCCAGTACGGCAACGCGTTGGAAAAATGAGCGTGTGGAGAATTTCATATTTTCGTTCCTCGACAGCCTTCTGGAAGAGTGCGTATCTGTGGACTTTAAGCAGCCGCCGCAGCTGAATGGAATCGGAGCTGCTGCAGCGACGGAATGGCCCAAAATCGTGAAGCTGCAGCATCTAAGGTGAACACTGTATAAACCCTGTCTGTACCGAAAAGTTTCGTGAAGTTCGAAGAAAATCTCTGCGAGTGCTACAAAAAACCAAAATTAGAGTGTTCCCCAAAATTCTACGATTTTAACCGGCCGCGCGAATCCGAATTCTCGGCAAAACACGAATTTTTGAGGATTGAGGTGGCTGACTCTTTGCCGAATCGCGATGATTTGCTATGCTTTGTTGCTCAATTCCGGCGAATTTGCGCCGAAGAATTGTGCCCCAATCAAGCGGAGACGGCCTGCGGGCGACGACTTCTCTTCATGGGGGCCGTCCGATTGCGGTGACTCGACTCGTTCGGGGACTGTGATTTGGGACTGAGATGACACTATAACGTTCGATTCTCGTAGATGTTTCTGGTGGGCTTGTCTCCGAAGAGAAGCCATGTTGGAAACGCGAGAATTGGGGAAACAGCTTAAAATCGCCGAGGAGGAATTTGTGGTCAAACTGCGCGTGAGAGACAAAGAGTCGATTCAGGATGCGGTCCGCCGCTTTCGCAAGCTGGTGGAACATAGCGGCGTGAAAAAAGAGATGCGTCGCCGGGAATATTATGAAAAGCCGAGCGATGCGGCTCGCCGTGCCCGCCGCCGTGCGGAGCGCCGTGCCAAGATGAATCGCACGATGGGCTAACGCACATCCCCCGCACCGGAATAGCGGTTTGCGGGGGACTGACGGGGAAAGATCACTCCGGGGCAGGAGTGATGCATGACAGCAGAGCGCGGTGCCGCTTTGTCTGCAGCCAGGTCCCGCGTGGTCGGAGACAGGTCTCATTGGCCACCAAGTAGACGGCCTTCAAGTCGAACTTGGGCCACCGGTCTGCTTTTTTTGGTCGCTAGCGCAGGAGGGATTGCGTGGTTCCCCTCCAGCGAGCTGATACTGATCGCTGGGCCAGCAGTCATGGGACGGCGGAGTGCTATTCTTCGGCTTCGGTCTCGGCTTTGACCGGTTCGGGAAGCGCTTCTTTGATCGGTTGCACGAAGTAGGTCCGCTTGGTTTTGGTGGCAAGTTGAGCCGCTTTTTCGTCGGCAGCCTTGCGTTGGTCGTAGGGGAAGCGAGCTTCTTCCTTGAGGCTGCTGCTAAACACGCCCCATACCAAGCGTTTGCGAACGACCGCTTTGACCTTGGTCCGTTTGCTGGCTTTGCGTTTGGTCGCCTTCTTTTTCTTCTTCTTTTTGGCGGGCGCTTTTTCTTCGCTATCGCCCATGGCTTCGGCGGCTTCGGCCTCTTTCCGCAAATCCAAACGACTCTTCCGTGCCATGCGTCACGCTCTTTCTGCAATATTCGTCATCATACAGGGGTTCTGCCACGCCACCCCGGGTCGGCCATCTGTTCCGATCTGGAAGGCAATAACATAGCAACTTGCTTGCGACGAGGCCACACTCAGAGCGGTCTGGAGCCTCAGACAGGGGGAAAATCATCGTTTTTCGGGCGAGCAGCCTGGTTGCCCCCCTCAGGACGCTACGCTGGCGGGGCAATGGCTGGTTACTTATGATCGAGTTTCGAGCTTTTTGAAGTGCTGCTTGCAATGATTTTCGCATCCTCCCCAGATTCCCGGAGTTGACCATGTCCGACTACCTCGATCGCCGCAATTTTTTGAGCCGTTCAGCCGCAACCCTGGCCGCATCGACCGCTGCGGGATCACTGTTTGCCGCCGAGGGGGAATCGCAACCGGCGGCCAAGAAACGGCATCTTCTCAAGGCAGTTAAAATTGGCATGATCGGGGGAGACTTGTCGATGCTGCAGAAATTCGAACTGCTCAAGGAGTTGGGATACGACGGCATCGAATTGAGCAGCCCCAACGGTTACGACCGTGACGAGGTCATCGCAGCGCGCGATCAGACGAAATTGCCGATTCACGGTGTCGTCGATTCGGTGCATTGGAAACAAACGCTTTCCCATCCCGATCCAGAGGTCCGTCAACGCGGGCTGGAGGGACTGAAAACCGCGCTGCGGGACAGCCATTTCTTCGGCGGAACCTCGGTGCTGCTGGTGCCCGCTGTGGTGAACAAAGACGTCAGCTATGCTGACGCCTACAAGCGGTCACAAGCGGAAATCCGCAAGGCGTTACCGTTGGCTGAGGAGTTGGGCATCAAGATTTTGTTTGAGAATGTCTGGAATGGATTTTTGCTCAGCCCGATGGAGACGGCCCGCTACATCGATGAATTCGACAGTAACATGGTCGGTTCCTATTTCGACGTGGGCAATGTCGTCAATTTTGGTTGGCCTGAGCAGTGGATACGTATTCTGGGGGACCGGATTGTGAAATTGGACATCAAGGAGTACAGCCGCAAACTCCGCGACAAATCAGGACCGGGTGCCGGTTTTCGGGTGAAACTCGGCGAGGGCGACTGCGATTGGCCAGCCGTCATGGCGGCGCTGGATGATATCGGCTTTGAAGGTTGGGGAACGGCCGAAGTTCGCGGCGGGGATCGTGAGCGGTTGCAGGATATCGCTCAGCGGATGGATAACATTTACGGGATGTGAGGTTTGCGTTCGCTGTGCGGCTTCTATGCTGCTCCCCCTGCGGGTCTAGCTCAAGCGCCCGAGGGGTGATGCGGTTTATGTGTTTCTTGCGCCCAAAGTTTAGCTAAAAATCATGGAATTCGATTTAAGACAGAGATTTTCTATCTTAATCTTGAGTCGTTTGCCGATTTTCATTAGCAATCGCTTTTATGTCTCTCCGACTGCCGGCGCGTTGAATATCTTCATCGTGCATCTCACAACTGCCGGCGACCGAACTGCTGCTACCCATCCCCGCCGATATCACCTGTCGGCCGAGTTACCGTATTTCAAGGAGTTTCAGCAAAATGCGGCTGACACTCGCTGCCATCATCATCGCCACTTTGTTTCCGGCCATGCTCTGCGCACAAGAACAGCGTACGCCCTACGAGGCGGAGATCCATGCCGACGACGTGTTTGTCCGCAGCGGGAATAGCCGCAGCCATTACCCAACCGGCAAACTGGGACAGGGAGATCGGGTCACCGTCCATCGCCGCGAACTGGGTGGCTGGCTGATGATCTCGCCTCCGAAGGGAAGTTTCGACTGGGTGGCGGCCGACACCGTTCAAATCGAGCAACAACCCCGAGCCAATCAGCCGGCGCGGGGGGTGATTCGTGCTGAAAGAACCGTCGCCCGCATTGGTAGCGGCCTGGAGCCGGACCGTCGCGACAATTGGCATGTGATGTTAACGCGCGGCAAGCGGGTCACGATTCTGGGTGAGAAAGTCTTCGATACACCCGAAGGACCACAACGGTGGTACAAAATTGCTCCCCCCGCCGATGATCATCGCTGGATTCTGGGACAGTTCGTTCAATCCGTCGAACAAGGTGCGGGTCGTACCGATCCTTTCGAAGCCAATAATGGAGATTTATCACCGCCTGACATCGAGAAACAACGGAAACGCAAACGTGCGCAGCGTATGCTCGCTGAACAGCAAAAAGGCGCTGGCTACGACGATACGCCCCCTGCGGATCGTGGCGGGCTGAAGGAACGCAAGATGGTGCGGATCGACAGTGCCCCGAAAAAAACAGACAAAGCGGGAGGTGCGCGGACCGGTCCGACTCTAGCAGAGCTGGAAGACGACCGAACCCGGATGAAACGGTTGGACGGTGTGTTTAACAACATTGTCCGCAGCAAGACCAGTCAGTGGGACTTCCGCAGATTGGAGCAAGACTACCAAAACCTACAACGTTCGGCGGCCGACAATGCAGTTCGCCGTCAAGTGGATTTGCGGTTACGCAAAGTGGCGCAATACAAAAAGATCAAAGCGGAACATGACGAGTTTGTCCGCTTGACCCGCGAGTCGGATGAACGCGAGGCGCGGATTTTATCGATGCGGTCGCAACCTGCGGCGACACCCGTCAAACGGGAACAGCGGCGACGATTCTCCGGTGCGGGAATTGTACAACGCTCGATCGGCGCCCCACGTGGCGCCCCGGTGCACGCCTTGGTAGCGCCCGACGGGCGCGTCTTGGCGTATCTGCAGGGGGCCAAGGGTGTGAATCTGGATCGCTATTTGGGCCGTGCCGTGGGCATCAACGGTCCGCGGACGCATCAGCCGAAGTGGAACACCGATCACATTTTGGTCGAGAAACTTACGCCGGTAAATTTGAAACAACCCTAAGGTGCATCCCGCATCGTCCACTGAATAGCCCGTTGCAAACCATCTCACGGAAAACACTGCTGGACAAGCCAGCAGTGGCACCCGGCGTGGGTGATCTCATGGTGAGGCGTCTTTCTCTGGTGATTCCGGCTCCGGATTTTGCGTCTCGGTATCGGAATTTGGCGGTGGGGCAACAGCGATTGTTTTGGGGCCTTCGAACCGCTTCCAGAACACAACGAGCAGGATCAAGCAACTGGCGGCGGCAATGGCAAAGAGCAGCGGGTAGTTGCCGTCAAACCCGTCGTCGAGTTTTCC
Organism: Symmachiella macrocystis; assembly: GCF_007860075.1. Lineage (NCBI taxonomy): Bacteria > Pseudomonadati > Planctomycetota > Planctomycetia > Planctomycetales > Planctomycetaceae > Symmachiella > Symmachiella macrocystis. Next base: position 227,572 of record NZ_SJPP01000001.1, on the reverse strand, counting down.
TGCGAGGAGCAGCCCTAGAGGCATGCCGATTCCTAACGTCACAAATGCCAGAAAGTTTTGCGCACTGGCTCGCAAGTCGTGGCGGCATTGGGAATCGATGTAGAGTTGCGCGACAATGATCATGAAGACATGACAAATTCCGTGCAGCGCCAGTCCGACCAGGATCAATGAATAGGCTCCGCCTGAGATGGAAAATAGGCCGTAGCGCAGAAACCAGGCTCCGATGCCGACGGAGAAGGTGATCTTCATGCCCAGGCGTTTGAGGAACAATCCCAACAAAAGCAGCGCGGGGAATTCGGAGATTTGCCCGATCAGCATCACCGCCGGGACCCACCCATCTTCGATGTCGCCGGTGGTCAAAAACACGGGGACGACGAGGTTGTACATCGGAATCAGCAGCGCCATCAAAAAGCTGATGCCCATGAACAGTCGGAAGTCGCGTGAGCGGAACATCTTGAGCATTTCCAACGGCGCGATGCCGTCGCGCTGAGTTCGCTCAGGCGGGGTGTGCGGCAAGAAAATACAAAAGCTGCTCAGAGCAAATGAGAGCAGCGCGGCGATGGAAAAGCAGTCCGAAGGTTGCGGTGAGGGAAGCCACTCGCAGGCGGCGGCGATCGCGCTGCGCGGTGCGTCGATTCTCGGGAATCGCGACAGCCAACTGCCGAATTCATCCTGCATCAACCACAGCGACAGGAACAATCCGGTCGACATCCAGCCGACGGTGCCCCACACACGGACCTTGCCAAATTGCGCGTCCGGGTCGGTCAGGTGGCGAAACGTCAACGAACTGGCCAAGGCCCAGGTGGGGATATAGGCCACGGAATAAATGCCGCTCATCACCAACAACGTGACGAAATTGTCGCCGGTTTGTTTATACGTTTCAGCGGCATGCGGGAAACCGACCAGCGTCAGTCCGCCGATGAAATGGCTGACAGCCAGGTATTTTTCACTGGCCAGCCAACGGTCGGCGACCTGCCCGACGAGAAACGGGGCGACCCACAACCCCACAGCCGCCACGGCGAACAGCGAGGCCGTTTGGCTGGTGGAGAGTTGAATCGTCTGTTTCCAGTAGATGGGCAGATAGGTGAGCAACGTGCCGGAGATGCCCCACTCCAGCGCCCACAGCACAGAAAGCCGCCAGCGCAAGTGAAACCCCAACCGGCCGGCCATGCGATGCGACTCCGTGTGAAAGGTGAATTGGGGTCGGGGATTTGCTGTACTCAATCGTTTTCACGTGAACCGGCACGGGCGGACTAGCTGCCAGCGGCACCCGTTGCCGGTTGCTTCCCGACACTGAAGTCTATCACGGATTGGGCTCCAAGGCGGCGGCACGGGCGACATCGGCTTCAACAATGTCCGGTTCGCCACTCCGGGGGGGATCGCGAAACATCACAGCAAAGAGGACCATAATGACCCCAGCTGCGATGGCGGGCCCGGTCCATAATTGTTGCCAATCCACAACAGCCGCTTCGCCTTCGCCCGTGGTAAAAAAGATTTCGACAGCGCCGGCGACTTGTGCCCCGATCAGCATTCCCAGTCCCAATGTGAACAAAACGAGCATACCTTGGGCCTGGCTGCGGATCGCCTTGGGGGCGACGTTGTCGGTATAGATTTGTCCAGTGACGAAAAAGAAATCGTAGCAAATCCCGTGGAGGACGATTCCGCCGATGAGCATCCAGACGACGCCATCATTGGCACCCAGTGCGAACAATCCATATCGGACCACCCAGGCCAGCATGCCGACCAGCAGCATTTTTTTAACGCCCAGCTTCGAGAAGAAGAGCGGCATGATGAGCATGAAAATCACTTCCGATAACTGGCCGAACGACATTTTGAAAGCGGGATTCGCCAGTCCTGCGGACGTGATGAATTTTGTTGCGAGCTGATAATAAAACGCGAGCGGAATACAGATGAGAAACGAGCTGATCATAAAGATCAGATAGGAGGGTTGTTTCAACAGGACCAACGCATCGACGCCGAGCAACTCACGCGCGGTGATTTTTTGTCCGGCGGCCGGCGGCGGGGTGTGCGGTAAAAAGAAGCTGTAGATGCCCATGGCGAACGATGCACCGGCGGCGATCCGAAACGGCATGATGCCCGTATCCCAGCCTCCTCCGCTGATGACAAATCCAGCGGCAATCCAGCCGAAGGTGCCGAACACGCGAATCAAGGGGAATTGTTTTTCCGAGTTGGTCATGTTTTGCATGGCGACGGAATTGGTCAGCGCCAGCGTAGGGAAATAGCAAAGCATATAACCAAACAAGGCGAGGTTAATCATCAATGGTGTTGCGGGGTTGGCTTCGTTCATGAGCGACACGGCCAGCATCATGAATCCGCCGCCGGCGAGATGCATCACGCCCAGCACGCGCTCCGAGGCAAAAAAGCGGTCGGCGATCATACCCACGAAGAAGGGGGAAATGATGCCGGCGATCGGTCCGACGCTATACGTCCAAGCAATTTCGCCGCCGGCAAAACCGATCTTCCCTAAGTACAAATAGGCGGTGACGTACCAGGAACCCCAAATAAAGAATTGCAGGAACATCATTGCCGAAAGACGTGCACCGACCAGGGCGTGCATGTGGTTATCCTCGTATGTAGATCTAGTAGAGTCCGGGTATGGCGTCTCGCTCGGCCCGATAACATCGTCGAAGTGCGCATCATGCCACGTTGATTCGCAGGACATTGAGCGCATTGCGGGACCGATGTTCAGATCATGTCGATCCTACGGCCATCAAGCAAGCATGAATCGCAATTCGTCGCGAAAAAAATCGCGTCAAGCCTGCTTGGTGGGCAGCGTGAGCGGAGTCGCGATTCAGCGGACTTTATCGGCTGGTTCACTAGCCAGGACGGCGGGAACGCGCATGAGACCGACGGGTTGGCCGTTCTGGCCACCGCGATAGTCGAAGCCGCGCTCTTGTCCGTTGAGTTGCCAGCGGACTTGGAATTCGTCTGTTTCGGCGTTGTAGACGGTCCGTCCCGGGATAATATCCGCCTGGGGACCGGTCAAACTGAACAGTGTGACGTAGAGTACCTGTTTGCCGTGGGTTCGCAATTCGACCGCAATATTGGGAGTCATTTCATTTGCAGCCAGACTGGTCCAACCTTGCAGTCGCGGCGTGGTCTGTCCTTTGATGAGCTGCATCTCCAGACTCTCGCCCGGGGGCTAGCGGAAGGACATTGAGCGCGGTCTCGGATTCGGGCAGTGAGGTGGAAATGCCGCGTCCGGAAATCGGGTGGAAGTTCAACTCCGGGTTGAAGCACAAGGATGCGGCGATGATGTGCTTTGAGCGATCCTGATTGCGTCACTTACATTAGCGTGTGGCTGAGCCTGGTTTTTCGGCGGTCATGGCTGGGGGGCTGAGGAGTTTGAGCGAGGTTCCTGATTCGTCTTCGTGCAAATCAAAACCCTGGGATGCCCCATTGGCCTGCCAACGGACTTGGAGGTTGTGTGGGTCTTGATTAGCGGGAACCGGTATGGGCTGTAAATTCGCTTGAGGGCCGGTCAGTGCGAGTACGGTGACATACTGCACGTCGTTGCCGCTTGTGCGGAGCTCCAATGCGTAATTGGGGGTCATGTGATTTGCGGCAAGACTGGTCCAGCCCTGCATCCGCGGTTCGGTTTGGCCGCGAATGAGCGTGGCGGTCACCGCATCGCTGGGGGAAAGTGAAAGCACGTTGAGCATGGTGTCGGTGTTGGGCAAACGCGCGGCCACGCCTCCGGTGGAGGTGTGGTGAAACATCAGTTCCGGACCGAAGTGAAAACATTGCGCGAATTCGTGTGACTCTGGTGACGTGAGATTGTCGATGACAACCAACCAACGGCCGGGGCGAAACACGAGGGTGCGTTTGTGGTGAGTTTTAAAGAATCGCGAGCGATTGACTTGGGCGGTGACGAAGTATGCGTCATCACTTTCGCCGCCTGCGACGATCGCCGAGCCAAAAACATCGTTTGTATAACGACTGAAATTTCGGCCGTCGATTTCCACCGTATTGTGGGCTCGTGTGCTTTCGACGTATTGGCGATGGGGATGATCGTATTTGTAAGAATAGCGGCCACTGTCAATCAGTAGGCTGCGACCCTGTTCGGACCATTCGAACGTGAAATCATCCGCATGTTTGTGCGTTCGGGAATGGAAAGCGGCAGAGAAAAACAGATAGGGGGCTTCGCGCCAGGGCCGGTGATCCCAAGACCCGCGGAAGACGGCGTATCCCGATTCCTTGAAGATCTGATAATTGGTCGGCGGTTGGGTTCCTGATTTCCCTTTACTGAGGACGTATTGCAACTGCGGATCGTCCGCATACATGATGCGCGCGGCAGCTTGGGTTTGGTCGCCGTCCCCGGTGCGGATCAAGTCTCCATGGGGATGGCACATCCAAGCAATGTTGCGTTTGGCGAGTTGGAATAAGTTTAATGTCTCGTCATCGTCGATCAGCCCGCGTTCGATGAGCAAGCCGAGCGTATTAATCAGGGCGACGTGATAAAACGGCGAGTGTTCGAGGTGTATGCCTTCATCGCTAAAATGTTGGCTAATCAGTTTGCACAGCCCTTGTTTGGCAAACGGTTTGAATTCGTGCACGCCGCTTAACTCGGGCGTCGACATGCCCAGCGACAGGAGCCCGACCAGTTGATAAATCCCGTGATTGGAATGCCAGGCAATTTTGTCCTCACTATGTAGTTCGACGGCGTGCCGGCGGGCGGCTGTGAACAGGAGCAACAAACGTTCATTGCTCATCACATCGGTGCGGAGGTTGGCATCAATCAGTTTTCCTAATAACAGCGCACGGCGGCCGATAGCCATGTCGTACCAGGTGAAGGCGTTGTCGTTCTCCGCGACGATGTATTGGTCGATCCAATCCAGAGCGATTCCGTTGGCGAATTTCAGATAGCGTTTGTCACCCGATTCGTCATAGGCGGCTAAGATCGGTTCGAGGACGCGCCAGGCGTTGAGCCACATCCGCCAGCCCCGGTCGTTGTAAGGGTTTGCGGCCCAGTCAATTGGTATGGCGACGGGGTAGGGTTCACGTTTGCCGAACCGCCAACCCCCTTGGATCACGCCGTCGGCGACTTTGATGATTTTTTCCGGGTCCCTGGGGGCGAGTCCGTGCGGAAAAACAGGCCGCTCCGGCGCCTGTTGGTGCAATTCACGAATCCGCGCAACGGCCGCATCTAGTCCGTCACGCTCAGCGATATCAACAACCTCTTGTAGGGGTGGCTGAGTTGTATCGAGTACGCGGGACAATTGTTTGGCGATGACTTGATTGGGCGATTCTGCTTTGTCCGCCGTTTGCGAGGTGGCAGTCTCGCGCACTGCACTAGCGGGCGGAACCTCGCCATGCGTCTGGTCCTGGACAAAGAAAACAACAGAGCCAACCAAGACGGCCAGTCTTGCCATCGTGAGGCTGTTGAGTTTGTTCTGTTGAGTGATGCGCGTGGACATGACCGTCAATTCTTTACGAGGGATAACTGGAGCGACGTTTCGCGTACGGCGTTCACCGTACAGGGGCGGCAGGAGGCCGGTTGGCTAGGGGAGAACGGTTGAGCAGCGTCAGTTTTCCGCCCGACTTTAAACGGCGATAATCAAAGCCCGCTTCGCCATCGGGTAATCGCCAGCGAACGTGGATCGTATCAATCTGCTTGTGGATCTGTGTGTTTCCCGGGTGGAGGTTGGCGCGGGGATCGCCCAGCCACAGCAGCGTGATAAAAGTTGCGTTGCGACCGCGAGCCGTGAAGCTGGCGGCGTGATTTGGGGTTAGTTCACCATAGTCCAAACTGGTCCAACCCTGCAGGCGTGGCTGATGCTGGCCGCGTATGAGGGTTTGCTGTAATGTCTCTTGGCCGTACAGGGGGATAACTTGAAGTGACTTGTCCCCAACAGCCAATGGGGCAGAAAAACCAGTGTTGTCTGCCGTGACCGTTAGCTCCGGTGCGAAGTGGAACCATTGCGTGAACTTATGGGGATCGGGCGAATGGAGTTGATCGATCACTGCCAACCACTGCCCCGGTTGAAAAACGAGTATGCGGCAATGCTTGGTTTTGAAAAAGCGTTTGCGGTCGACCTCGGCCTCAACAAAATAGGCGCCGTCGGCGGTTCCGCCCGCGGTGATCGCCGAACCGAACGCATCGAGCCGGTAACGGCTGAAGTCCTGACCGTCGATTTCCACAGTGTTGTGCGCGCGGGTGCTCATGGCGTATTGCCGCTGGAGGGATTTTTTGTCGTAACGAAATTTTCCGCTATCGATGAGCAGTTCCTGCCCTAAGTCGGCCCACTCAAACGTGAAGTCGTCCGCTTGTTTATGTGTTCGACTATGAAAACCGGCAGCGAAGAACAGATACGAACCGTCTGTGTGTGGTGTCTGTTGCCAGTCGCTGCGAAATGCGGCGTAACCTGATTTTCGATAAATCTGAAACGCCGTATCAGGTCGCACACCCCGTTGACTGCGGCTGAGTACGAACTCGAGTTGTGGCGACGGCGGAAAGAGAATCCGCTCGGCGGCTAGGTTGGTATCTCCATCACCAACGCGGGAAAGGTTTCCGTTGGGATGCACGTAACTGATGATGTTGGCGCTGGCGGACTGATATAACTTTTGCAGTGGGGCATCGGCAATCAATCCGGTATCCAATAGATGCCAAAGGAAGTTTACGAGTTCAACGTGGTAGACCGGCGAATGTTCTTTGTGGATGCCTTCGGCGGTGAAATGTTTGTTGAAGAGTTTTTTGAGGCTTGTGTGTGCAAATGCGTGGCCGGCTGTCGCTCCGGACAATTCGGGGACAGCGCGGGTCAATGCAAGTAAACCGGCGAGTTGCGCTAAGCCGTGGTTGCTGTGCCAAGCAATTTGCGATGTGTCTGAGAGATATTGCACATGGATGCGGGCGGCAGCGAGCAACTGGATTAGGTCAGCGTCAGTCACTTGAACGGCCGGATCGCCTAAGGCAGCATCGAGGATTTTTGCCAATTGCGCCGCACGGCGACCGGCGGCCATGTCGTACCAGGCGAAGTTATGTTGTTTCGCGTCGGTAATATGTTGTCGAGACCAGTCGACGGAGATGCGCACGGGAAAGGCGAGGTAAGCGGGATCATTTTTTCGTTCGTACAACAACAGGTGCGGATCGAGAAGATGCCACGCATTCAACTGGAACCGCCAACCGCGATCATGAAACGGGTCGGCTTGCCAGTGAATGGGAAACGACAACGCGTGCGGAGGGTACTCTTTGAATGAGAAACCGTGTGCTACGCAGGCGGTGGCCAGGGTGTCGAGATGTTCCGTGGAATCGTTGAGCGTCTCTTGCGGAAAGACTTGAAGAAAACGTTGCCGCGGCCGTTGGCGGTGCCGTGCGCGGAGTTGGTCCAATGCGGCGGCGACGCGATTCAAATCGGTGGCGCGAAAGATTGGTGCCAATTCGGTATTTCGCGTGTCGAGTACGTGATGTAACAGCCGTGCATCAGCGCGATTGGCGGGGCCGGCTTTTACGATCCGGCGGAAGGACGCGAGTTCGTCGGCGACAACGGCGGGCGGATTCTCAGCGGCGACCGCTTCTTGAACGAAGTGCCCAGGTGTTGCCGGCAGCGGCAGAATGATCCACGCCGCGATCAGCAGCAGGAGACCGCAATCGCGGCGGGACCTGCTCGAGATTTTGGAGAAAGCAATCAACGTCTATTAATGTTTCGGAGGAGTATTGGCGGAGAGTTTGCTGCCGCGAAGTGTGTGAGCGACATGGCGGAGCAAACGATAGGTCTTACCAACGGCACGATAGAAGGGGGAGTTCAGCAGGTCGAGGACTTCTTGAGCGGTCGTTTCGTCCATGGGACGAGACATCGGCAGTCGCTCCGCTGTCGCGCGCAAGAAGGCATCGTTGTGTTTGATTTCTTTAGTCGAGGTCGGCGTGTCAGGTTCCGTCGGGGGACGTTTATTCAAAATGACGTCGAAAAACTCCGTGGTCAGGTCAAACTTGGGATAGCGCGACAAGACGTCATCGAAGCGATCATAGAGATTCTCATCCAGGGGCCGCTGCGTGAGGTGCTCCCAAATGACGGAGAAACCTAACATCTCGAAGTAATGCAGATATTGCGCGTAGGTCAGCGTATTGACCCAAGCTGGACCTAATGGCTCTTGTCCCATCTGTTCGTAGAATTCGTAGAAAACCGAATCATCGAACAACAGGTGCGACCAGGGGAAAAACACTTCGCGGTAACGGTGCGAGGCGGTCGCGCCGCGGTGCAGGTTGGCTCGCAGGTAGAATTTTCCGCCGTCGACGAGCAGGTCACGGCAGGTCTGCAAGAGGGTATACGGATGTTGGACGTGCTCCCAGACGACCAGCGAGACGATACGGTCGAATGACTCGTGAGCAAAATCGTGTCCCTCAGAGATGTCGGCATTCACGTACCGTAGGTTTTCGCAGTCGAGATCTTGCCACGCACTTCGCACCTCAATGTCGACCCCGACGACCTCGCATCCATATTCCGTAGCGAGCACGTGCGAAAGGTACCCGTGGCCGCAGCCGATTTCCAAAACGCGTTGTCCCCGCATGCCGATCCGTCTTTCGAGCTTTTCCGCCCAACACCGGGCGGCATCAAACCGCGAAGAATCGGCCTTCAGCCGTGGCGCGGCTATGATCGGTTTGTCCTTGTATTCTTTGTTGAGCTGCTGAAACAGTTCGAGATTGAACTGCCGGATGCCTGGTTGGGGATTGAAGTTCCGCCCGATAGTTTGTTGCTCGGCCACAGCTGTCATTGTGAGATCCCCTTGAGGTTCGCTATGCCGCTGACAAGCAGCACCGGGTGGTATGTGGCACGGTGACAAGGCTTTTATGCGGGCTGGCAAATAGTCAAACCCAATCCGCAACGCAGAGTCCTAATCGGCCGACAACTTGAGCAAAAAACGGCGACGGAGTATGCCAGCGAGCCCGTTTTGAGTCAATCCCGCTTAGGTTTACTCGGTGGTTTTACACGGGGAATCGTTATTTCAAATCTGGCCTTGCCTTGATTCAACAACCGGTATAAATTCCCCGCCGCTTTATCTTGGATTGACGACCGGTTCAACGCATGGATGGGTTGAGATTGACCGCCGTTTGCCGAGATCGAAGCCTCTAAACCACAAAAAAAACTAATTTCGCGTGCTCATGCACGAGGTCCTTAAGGGGAAGGGATGCCTCTTTGAACCGTCTTCGCCCATTGCTTATCGTCGGGACGCGTCCCGAAGCCATCAAGATGAGCCCCGTAATCAAGGAGTGTCGGGATCGCCCCCGCGAAATCGATGCCATCGTCTGTTCCACCGGACAGCATCGGGAAATGCTCCAGCAGGTGGCGGACTACTTTGAAATCAAAGTTGATCTCGATCTGGGATTGATGCGGCCGAATCAAACACTGGCGGGTTTAACAGCGCGGTGTCTAACTGGGCTGGAAGATGCGATCAACAAATACAATCCTGATTGCGTGGTCGCCCAGGGCGATACCACGACGGTGATGGCGGCCTCCTTGGCAGCGTTTTATCACCGGATTCCTTTTGTGCATGTCGAAGCCGGTTTGCGTACGGGCGATCTTCAGGCACCGTGGCCGGAAGAGATGAACCGCCGTGTAGCGGGGATTGTCGCCGATTTGCATTGTGCCCCGACGCAGCGTGCCGCCGATGCCCTGCTGAGCGAAGGGACGCGTCCCGACATCGTGCAGGTAAGTGGAAACACAGTCATCGACGCCCTGTTGTGGACCGTCGCTCGCGAACGCAACAACTCGGAGCAATGGGAAGAGAAATACGCATTTTTGCAAGACCGACGGATGGTGTTGATCACCGGACATCGTCGCGAAAACTTTGGCGGCGGATTTGAAAATATTTGCCAAGCGATTTCAACCTTGGCGGCTGATTTTCCTGAGACAGATTTCGTCTATCCCGTGCACTTAAACCCCAACGTCCAGGCACCCGTTAAAAGCGTGTTAGGCGCGCTGAGTAATGTGCATTTGGTGGCACCGGCGCCGTATCCCGAATTTGTGTGGCTGATGGATCGTTCGTCCGTCATCTTGACCGACTCCGGCGGCGTGCAGGAAGAAGCTCCTTCGCTGAAGAAACCGGTGTTGGTGATGCGGGATACGACCGAACGTCCCGAGGCCGTTGAAAGCGGTGCTGTCGAACTGGTGGGAACATCAATCGATGCGATTACGCAAGGTGTCTCCACACTGCTGTCCGATGCTGCGGAATATGCCAAGCGACAGATCGATGACAACCCTTATGGCGACGGCCGGGCTGCGCGGCGGATTGTGGACGGCATGCTGGCCATGTCGTGGCAGTCGACGCAAACACTGCGGCGGGCAGGTTAAGAACTGATAACAATCGACCATTGACGACAACTTGTGTCAAAACTTTATACACCTCCGACTGAATGAGGGAATTTCGTGACTTCTGAATTGCAATCGCACAAAGATACGGACGTCGTTTCTGAGTCGCGTTCCGGCGGACAAGGACAGGCGTTGTTTCCCACCTCATCAGTTTGCGTGGTCGGGTTAGGATACATTGGATTACCGACAGCCAGCATTTTGGCCAGCAAAGGGTATCAGGTCGCCGGTGTGGATGTTCGCGAAGACGTCGTCGAGACGATCAATCGCGGCGAAATTCACATCGAGGAACCGGATCTCGATGTGCTTGTCAAAGCCGTCGTGGCCAACAATCGTCTCAAGGCGATTCGCGAGCCGCAACCGGCAGACGTGTTTATCATTTGTGTACCTACACCGTTCACCGGCGATCATCGGCCGGATCTGTCGTATGTCGAAAAGGCGTCCAAAGCGATTCGACCGCACGTGCGGCCGGGAAATCTGATCATTCTGGAGTCCACGAGTCCTCCGCGGACAACCGAAGATGTCGTTGCCAAGCATGCGGTTCCCGAGGGCTTGGTGGTCGGCAAAGATGTGTTCGTCGCGCATTGTCCGGAACGTGTTTTGCCGGGGCGGATTTTGATCGAAGCGGTGGAAAACGACCGCGTCATCGGCGGCATGACACCCGCCTGCACGCAAAAAACAAAGAGTTTTTACCAGTCCTTCGTCACCGGCGAAGTCATGGCGACGACAGCGGTGTCGGCCGAATTGACCAAGTTGGTGGAAAACTCATTCCGCGATGTAAATATCGCGTTTGCCAACGAGTTGTCGGTTTTGTGCGATCATTTTGACGTCGATACGTGGGAAATCATCGAGATGGCAAACCGCCATCCACGGGTGAACATCCTCAGCCCGGGTCCGGGTGTGGGCGGTCATTGTATCAGCGTCGATCCTTGGTTTTTGGTCGATGCCGCACCGGAATTGACGAATTTGATCCGCACGGCTCGCGAAGTCAACGAGAGCAAGCCGCAGCATGTGATCGACAAGGTTTTGAAACTTTCCGCACGATTTACCAATCCGGTGATCGGTTGTCTGGGACTGACCTACAAGTCGGATGTCGACGATCTGCGCGAAAGCCCGTCGCTGGATATTACACGCGCATTGATGAACAGCGACGCGGGCGAGGTTCTGGCCTGCGATCCGCTGATTACTGAGGATCAGTTTTCGGAGTTCCCGTTACACACCTTGGATGAAGTGCTGAAACGGTCAACGTTGATCGTGTTATTGACGGACCATCAACAGTTTCGCGAGATTTCGCCGGCGGTGCTGCACGAAAAGGTGGTCGTGGATACGCGTGGAATTTGGCGATAGACGCTGCCTGCGAGGCCAGCGGTTCGCCGTTGACTCGATTTTGCAAGTTGAACTATAAGCCATCGCCAATCGAGTCAGATTGGCGATGGAAGTACGGATTTTCAGGGGAAACGGCAGGGCATGTCGCAATCTATCATTGCATTTGATCCGCACTCAGGCACCTCGGTGCGGGCGTTGCCCAACAATTGCTTTCGATTGGCGCGGTATTTGGCCAAGGTGCGACTCACGCTGTGGGTCCGCGATCGTTGGCTGGGCCTGTGGTGGTGGCTGTTGCAACCGATGGCGATGGGCGCGACGTATGTGTTCATGGTCCGGTATGCTTTTCCGGGTGGTGCTCGGCCATTTCATGCCTTGTTTATCATGTGCGCGCTGTTGCCGTGGACTTGCTTTATCGCTGCCACCAATCAAGCCGGTGCGTCATTTGTCGGCAATAAGAATTTGCTGAAATCCTTCCGCTTCAATTACCTAGCGCTGCCGTTGGCGGAGGTGATGGCGGCTACGTTCCGCTTTGCCTGTTCGTTTATCGTCTTGGGCATTTTGATGCTGTATTACCAAGTAGCGCCAACGGTGCATCTGTTGTGGATTCCGTTGTTATTGGCGGTGCAGTTTATTTTTATGTTGGGCGTGAGCAATCTCTTGGCGGTGAGTCAGGTTTTTATTCAGGACACGCCGAACGCCTGGCAGGTGGTGAGCCGGATCTGGTTTTACGCGAGCCCGTCGTTGTACGGATTGGATCGGATTTCCGAACGCATTCCCGCCGATTACCGTTACATCTACAACATCTATATTTTGAACCCGTTTGCGACGTTGTTCACCGCCTATCGAGACGTTGTCATTTACGGTCGCCAGCCGGATTTGTGGATGCTGGGTTATGTCACACTGCTGGGAAGTGTGGTTTTGGCAGTGGCAATGTTTTTAGTCAGGCGGTTGCACGGCGTGCTGCCGATGCATGTTTGAGTGCGAGCAAGGATTTTTCGCTTCGATGATTCACCTTAAGGATGTGGGCGTTCGCTGCGGGCGGACGGCTCACCGTGATCGAAATTTTAATCGTCTGCTCAAGCGGACTGCGGGACGGTTGCGCAATGTGTTTGCCAAACAACCGGTCGAAATCGCATCGTCGATGACCTCGGAATTTTGGTCGCTGCGGGATGTCTCTTTCGATATCGGCCAAGGGGAATCGGTGGGCATCGTCGGCACGAATGGCGCCGGCAAGTCGACTTTGTTGCGGGTCGTGGGTGGGATCTATCGTCCGACGACCGGGCAGGTGACCGTCAATGGAAAAATCACACCGTTGTTGGCGCTACAGCATGGATTCAATTCGGAACTGACCGGCATGGAAAACCTGCGAATGGCAGGGATCTTGTTGGGATTAGAACCAGAGCAGTTGGAAGAATTGATTCCGAGCATCATCGAATTTACGGAACTCGGAAACTTCATCGATAAACCGGTGCGGACTTATTCCTCCGGCATGCTGGCTCGGTTGGGATTTGCCGTCTCGACGGCCGTTGTCCCTGACGTACTCATTTTGGACGAAGTCATGGGTGTGGGGGATGGAGCATTTCGTGAACGTTGTAAAGAACGTTTGGTGACGTTGATTGCTGAAGCCAGGATTTTATTACTGTGTTCGCACAATATGAATTATCTAAAAGAACGCTGTGAGCGGGTGATCTGGATGAATCGCGGACAGGTCGAGTTGGATGGTCCCGTGGATACCGTCTTGGAGCGCTATCAAGAGTTTCTATCCCAAGGGGGCAATCGTACGGCGGCCACCACGAAACTCAAACAAGCTGGATAAAACAATCGCCAAAAGCGCGTCGTAGCGAGGATGACTGCTAGTTATGGGAACGAATGGAAGTCAGATGGGCGGGAAGTCAATCACAGTGAACGGACCACGCGCGGCGGACGCTGCAAACAGCGAGACGTTAAAGCGACCGCTGCGGGTGATGCACGTCTTGTCGGTCAGTATCCCACACATCAATGGCTATGCGTTGCGTAGCAAATACATTGTGGAAACACAGGCCGAATCCGGACACGTGGAACCGTGCGTGGTGAGCTCTCCTTTTTATCCAGGACTAAAAGGGACGGCGCAGGATTCAGAGATCGAGGGGATTCCCTATTATCGAGTGGCCAGTCCACAGGATAAAGGTCTATTCAGCCATCCGCGGTTGCTGCCGTTTGTGCTCCTGCATTGGTCAAAAAACGTCGTGAATTGGGCAATTCCGATGTTGCGTCGTCAGCGCAAAGCTGGTTTGCGAGTCACGCGGCATATCACACGTTTTGTTCAGCGTGTCTCCAAACGTTGTTTACGGTACATGGTGCGTGTGGCTCGCTGTGCGCGGCGCGTTGTGGCGACTACCGCTAAACTTGTTGAAACTGCGACTGAACCGTTTGTCGGCAAACGCATTCTCCCCGCCGTACATATGGTTTTGCGCGTTGGTATGGTGGCCACGTGGCTGGTGTCGCGGCCGTTTGTCTCAACAGCACAGTTTGTGGGACGCGAAGGTTATAAACTCATCCGGTCGTCGGGGCGTTTTTTGAAGTCGCTCCTGCGACGAGACCCAGAGTCGGCGGAGGCGGAGGGCGTGCCGTTGCGGACGCGGTTGATTCGAAAATTGCAGGACAAGGAAAAGTCACTGTTGCTGGCGATGTTTGAGCGGGAATTGGTGCGGCTTTGCAAGCAGGTCCAACCGGACGTGATTCACGTGCACAGCCCTTATTTCTGCGGAGTCCCGGCTGTGAAAGCAGGGAAACGCGTCAATATTCCTGTGGTGTATGAAGTCCGCGGGATTTGGGAAGAAAGCGGCGTCGCGCAAGGCAACTTCGAACGCGATAGCGATGTCTATCGCATGTGGCGCCGCGAAGAGACATGGGCCATGCAAAACGCCGATGCCGTGACCTGTATCTGTGATGAGTTACGTCAGGATATTGTCAGCCGCGGTGTGGATCCACACCGTGTGTTTGTGGCGTCCAATGCGGTCGACTCGACGTTGTTTACGCCGGCGTCACATTCTGCGGCAACCGTCCGGGAGATTCCCGAATCGGTGGTTGAATTCAAACAGCGGCTGAGTAAAGTCACAATGGGCTACATCGGTAGTATTCGCCCATTGGAAGGAGTCGATGGGCTTGTGCGGGGAGCCGCAGAGGTCATCCATCGTGGACATGACGTCACCTTGCTCGTCGTTGGCGGTGGCAAGGGGATTGAGGAACTCAAAGAATTGGCCGAGGAACTGGGCATCGGCGATCGGGCGGTCTTCACCGGTCAGGTTTCGCACGACGAAGTCCAGTTTTATTACGAATTGATCGACATCTTTGTCATTAGTCGCCCCGCGAGTCGGGTTGCGAAACTTGTGACACCGCTCAAGCCGCTTGAGGCTATGGCGATGGAAAAACCGTTGATCGTTTCGGATCTGCCCGCGCTGCGGGAATTGGTCGACGAGGGCGAGACTGGTTTGATCTATCGCGCTGAAGATTCCAGCGATTTGGCCGATAAGTGCGGCCGCTTGATTTCTGATGCGGCCCTACGCGAACGTTTGGCAAAAACCGCCCGGAATTGGGTTGTAAACGAGCGCAGTTGGAGTCATACGATCATTCCGCAACTGCATGCCTATGCACTTGTCGTTCCCAGCTTCGCCGCTCCCCAACCGGTGGAGCAAGACGCGCCAGCCAAGGCTGCTTGATCGGACGTCGGTGGGGATCACGCAGACGTTTTGACACGTTGACTTCCCGCCGTCTCTCAATTGGCCATCGCCTTTCGAGCTACTTAACAAACCGTCACAGACAGCGCGATTCGTGGCGAATGTTAGAAGCCGCATCTTCGGTCCGCTTTCACTACACCGAACAATGCGCTAACCGCGCGGCTAAACGTTACTGAGTGTTCGCTAGGCTATTAAGGCCCATCATCTAAAAATCCGAATTGAATATTGAGGTTTCGGGTAATCCCGAAATCAAGACGGAACGTTCGGATTGGTGCGAGCTGTGAAATCAGCAGTGCGAAGGCGATCGGTCCCAGTCAACAGTATCAAGTTAGTTCTTTCTTCAAAGTGGGCTAAGTAGATGCTTTGCAGGCTATCGGGTGATCCGGTAAAATGCAGCATGGTAGTCCAAACAAGGATTGGTGAAGGAAGGACGCCCAAGGCCGAGGTGCCCCCACGTCGCGCGCCGTTTGCCGGGTCAAAAATCTCGCATGACCATCCAGTTTCCGCTGGATGATGTGCTTGGTTGATCGATCGGACAATGGACGCACCCTCTAAAACGGGGGGAGACAGCACGGTGCCGCTGCCGGGCGCGTAGGGAAGTCAGCGCGACCGGTATCACTGTGGAATGTGGAAGCATTCCGATACAGACGCACAACGCATTGTGCTTTCACCGACGAACCAATCCTTAGAAGCATTTAGGCTGTATTCATGATGTTGCACCTTGGAAAGCGGTTTGCCGTTGCCGCGTTAATATGTGTCATTTCCGCGGACGCGATACAAGCGGAAGAAAAAACCAAAGTCGCCAAACCCAAAGCGAAGGTGGCCAAAACCGCTGTCGTCGTTGATCCTCTGGATGTTCAGATTGATAAAGCGATCGAAACGACCAGTAAGCGGCAACTGACCGCCGGTGTGCATACGCCGTGGCAAATCATGCATGGCGTACTGGCGTTACGGCACGATTTCCACTTAAAGAAAAGCCGAGACAGCAAGACGACTGAGACCATCAAAGCGATTGATTGGATGGGCAGCGGCGCGTTGCACGACGGTCTGACGCTGTTTGAGCGAACGCAATTCGGCGGTCGCGCGCGGCCATTCACAAAGCCGTATGCCTTTGAGGGACATGCCAATCAATTCTTCGGCATCTTTGTGATGTCCGACTTGCCGAATGACTTTGCATTCAAGGCGGGTCCCAATGAAGTTTCGATTGATGACATGATCGAAAACGCAAAGATGGAAGTGAAGGTCGGCCCAGAAATCACGTGGACCTTGTGGGCTCTGAGCCATTACCTCGACACGAACGCCCAATGGCGGAATCGTTACGGCGAAGTCTGGAGCATCGAGCGGATGGTCCAGATACAAACGCGGGAGTCGGTGATTTCGGCTCCGTGCGGCGGCACCCATGGCCTGTTCGCGTTGTCTTATGCCCGCAACAAGCATTTGGCGACCGGCGGCAAAATTCGCGGAGTGTGGATGGAAGCGGATCAGAAGATCCAACGCTTTATCGAAGAAGGCCGCGTTCTGCAAAACCGTGATGGTTCGTTTTCGACTGAGTATTTCCGGGGACGCGGATTCAGTAACGAATTCAACGACCGGATCGCCCACTCGGGTCACATGTTGGAATGGCTGATGATGGCCCTGCCGCAAAGCCGGTTGAAAGAGCCGTGGGTTCGTAACGGACTGAGCCGGCTGGCAAACGATCTGGTCGAGAATCGCAAGACAGCCGCCGAATGCGGCCCGTTGTACCATGCGTTGCATTCGATGATTTTGTATCGCTTGCGGACGCGGTCGCAGGAATACGGACCGGACAAACCGACGTTGATGGTCAAAATGGAAAAGAAAACCGACGAGTCGAAAAAGTCAGCTGAAGAGGAAAAAACAGCGGCCAAACCGTCCGAGGAGAAAGCCACCGACAAAAAATCGGCGGAGGTGAAATCGGACAAGCCAGCAACTCCTGCGACAAAAGTGTCCGAATCGAAGGTGACCCCGGTGGCTGCGGAAACGCCCAAGGAATCCACTCCAGCAGTAGTTATTGAGGCACCCGTCACGGACGAGGTTGAGGAAGAATCAACCAGCGATGCCAAGTCGGAAGAACAACCAGCAAAGGCTGACTGACAGCAGCCACGAGAAACGCATTGAGAGCGCCGTTGTCGGATTATCCGCCAACGGCGTTTTGTTTTTCACAGGCTGTGTCGCTACTGGGCGGCGAAGGCCAGCGCGATTCCGTCGATCAGGGATTCAATCGCTAGTGCGGCGAGAATCATACCCATCACGCGCACCAGAATCGCAGCTCCGTTGTTGCCGATGACGCGATGAATGCGTTCCGCAGCCAATAGCATCGCGCCGGTGATCGCCAGAACGACCAGCATCGTCACGGCAGTCGCCGCCTGTTCGACGATTTCGAATTGGTCGTTGTCCGTGGCCAACGTCACCGCCATGATCGCGCCGGGACTGGCAATCGAGGGGATGGCCAGTGGAAATACGGCAACATCGTGCGACTCGTCTTCCTCGGTTTTCTTGGGGGCAGCGCTGCCAAAGATCATCTGCAGCCCGAAGAGGAACAGGATCAAGCTACCGGCGATTTGGAAGGAATAGAGGCTGATCTCCATGGCGTCCAGCAACATCTGTCCCACGATGATTGTGGCCAGCAGGATGATGGCTGAATAGGCGATGCAGCGCAAGGCAATTCCCTTACGCTGCTGGGCGGAGAATGCGGCTGTGACTCCCAGGAACAGCGAGAGGGTACCGATCGGATCGATCGTGGCCCACAGCATCATAAAATCGCGGATCAACTTTTCGCTCATGGGGAAAATTCCCGCTTTCCGTGCTATTTACTTTTCCTGGATTTGTCTCTGCCGCCATGGTTTGGCGAATCAAAGCCGTATCGTTTCAAGCTGACCGTAACGACAGTACGTTTCTTAATAGGGGACTTCGTACACGACCACAAGCGGTCGGTTTGAGGATTCCCCACATATGTGCGGTGAATCGGTGCATTCACTGTGTGCTCACTGTGATACATGAACACGCGTGCTGTTGACGGCGAGGCTGCGGTGGGTGGGGTGATGGTCGAGGGCAAGGCGTCTAGAGTTGCAACGGCCGGGGCATTTCATCCACAATGCACCTTGGCTGCCGTATTGATTCACTTCAGATGCAACGAGGATGTCGATGGCTGCGATTCAACATATGGTTCTGGTTCAATTCCAACCAGACGTGTCAGACGAATTGATTTCGGGAATTTATCGCCAACTCGCCGAATTGCAAACCCTGATTCCGGGAATCACCGGTTTTAGCGGCGGAGCGTATGCGAGCCCTGAAGGTCTCAACGGCGAATATACGCACGGATTTCTGGTGACATTCGAAAGTCCGGCGGCCCGCGATGTTTATTTGCCACACCCGGAACACGAACGGGTCAAAGCGGCGATTCTGCCTCACGTCGTCGCTGTAGTGGCGTTTGATTATGAAGTTCGTGACTGGAGTTGATGTAGGGCATCGGCACGGCGCAAATTTTCAGAATTTACAAACCAACAAACGAGAAACAATCATGATTCGCACGCGTTCTGTTTTAACCGTTATTGCCATTTGGGGAATCTTGTGCAGTACGGTCGTGGGCGAGGAAATCCGTTGGAAGCGGATCCAACTCGACGATGTGTTCCGTTCCGAAGGCGTCGCCGCCGGCGATATTAATAAAGACGGCTTGATGGACGTGGCGGCGGGGGACGTCTGGTACGAAGCTCCCGACTGGACAGTGCGTCCGTTTCGCAAGGTGGGCGAATACAAGTTTGACGGAGACTACAGCGAGAGCTTTTCCAACGAAGTGGTTGACGTCAACGGCGATGGTTGGCTGGATATCGTGATCGTCGGTTTTCCCGGCAAGCCGTTCCATTGGTATGAAAACCCCCAAGGCGATTACGACGGCCATTGGAAAGAGCACCAGATTTGGCACAGCGGATGCAATGAATCGCCGCAGTTTCGTGACCTGTATGGCAATGGCAAACCGGTTTTGTTGGTTGGTTCACAGCCGGAAAGCCAGTTGGGTTTTTTGCCGTTACCTGCATTGGACAAAGCCACGGAAAAGTGGGATTTTCACGCGGTCGGCAAGCCGGGCGATCCCGGTAAGAACGGCTCGCACAGGTTTTATCACGGCCTGGGCGTGGGGGACGTGAACAACGATGGCCACAACGATGTGATGATTCCACACGGTTGGTGGGAAGCCCCTGAAGACCGGGAACAGCTTCCGTGGGAATTTCACGAGTGGTCACTCTCGGCGGATGGCAAAGGCGATTCGCTGCCGGCGGCCAATATGTACGCTTATGATTTCGATCTCGACGGAGACAATGACATCGTGATGAGTTCGCCGCACGCGCATGGCATCTGGTGGTTTGAAAACGTGGGCGGCAACGACGACCCGCAGTATAAGTACCACCTGATCGACGACTCGTATTCACAAACGCACGCGCTGCAGTTGGCGGATGTGAATGACGACGGACATCTGGACCTGATCACCGGAAAACGTTTCTATGCCCATAACGGGCACGATCCGGGAGGCAAGGATCCGGTCGTGATGTATTGGTATGAAGTCCAACGCAAACCCAACACGCCGCCGAAATTTATTCCGCACGAAATCAAAGCGGGCCGCGACACCGGGATCGGAACGCAGTTCACCGTCAAGGATTTTGATGGTGACGGCACGTTGGATATTATTTTGGGGAACAAAAAAGGCGTCAATGTGTTGTTGCAAGAGAGGGACGAATAGTCCTGCGTCACGGTTTGATTTGGGAATGTGTGCCGGTGGCTTTGCCGGTGACGGTTCAATGGTTTGCAAATCGTTGCAACGCACTGGCGGAGTCAGTGGCACCCCCGCCGATGTCCTATTTGTCTTCTTCGACCTGCGCGGTTTGTTGTAATAGAAACGCCAACAGGTCGGTGAAGTCCTGTTCGGAAAATGCTTTTGTGAGGCCTTCGGGCATTAGCGAAGTGCGGGAGGTGAAGCGTTCATCGACCTCTTTTTGGGGGACGGTGAATTCTTCACCTTTGTTGTTGATGAGCACATAAACCGCACCTTCTTCGCGGCGGAGCAACCCGCTGACGACTTTACCGCTCTCGAGGGCCAACGTGGTTGTTTGGAAAGCTACGTCGACATTGCGGTTGGGATCGAGCATGTCTTCGATCACGCGATCGGAACCGCGATTGCCGATACCGTCGAGTTGAGGTCCGACAACCTTGCCGAGCGTGCCGATGCGGTGGCAGATCGAGCAGTTCTTTTCGAAAACCTGCCGGCCGCGGGTCGCGTTGCCCGATTGAGCGGCGAACGATTTTTTGCGGTGTAGAATATCCTTTTCAATCTCCGCTGCGGCGGGGGGCAGGTCGGCGGTCAATTCCTCGATTTGTGCCGTTAGCTCCGCAGACTTCAAGGCAGCTAGGCTTTGTCGCACGCTTTGGTTTTGCAGCAATTGCGGCGGCGCGTGGCCCGCTTTGATCATGGTCAGCAGCGCCTCAGCTCCGGCGGCGTCGACGGCCAGCGCTTCAGCCATGGCTTCTTGCGGGCGACGGGCGAGAATGCGAATAGTTTCGGCCAACGCCTTATTAATGGCAGCCGGGTCGCGATTCACGACGGTTTGACAGACCTCATTGCGTAGCGAATGCGGCAGTGCCGGATTGTTGATCGCCGGGACCAAGGCAGAAACGCGGGTGTCGGGCGCGAGGGCGACGAGCGCGCGGGACATGTTCGCGCGGGCAGAGAAACCGGCGTCGTTGGAGGCGACGATTGCAGCCAGACGCGGCTGCAAGTCTTGTAGTTGGAACTGCTCGATCAAACTCGCAGCCGCTGTCTGTCGGCTGGCAATGAGCGCTGGATCCAGATGTGGCAATTTTACGACGGGTGGCTGAAAGCGTCCCACCGCTAACCAGGCATAGCCTCCGCCGTTGAGACCGTCGACCATTTCGAGGTACCCGCGCTGACCGGCATGTTTGGCAAGATCCCATTCCACGCGGCGAGCTACGTCGTGACGGGGCGGGAGAGCTTCGGTGATGAGCGAATCATCATCAGCGCTGCGCAGCCTGACAAAATTCTCACGCTGAGCCGGTTTCTCGGGCACGCCCAGGTGACCACACAGATAGAATCTGAGCTTTTCAGGAATCACAAACGTCGGTGAGCGGAGCACACCGGTTGGGGGTTCGCCACCGGCTTTGCTATCGATGAACTGGCCGTCGTTGTTTCCATCCTCGGAGGGCAGGGTTCGCACACCGAACGCATCGGGGCTGTTGGCGAATTTGGCCAGAGGGGAAAATGTCCAGGTCGGTCCGGCGGCGATGGTGGAATCCAACAGTTCGGTTGCAAGTTGTTCGCTCCATGCGCGGATCTTGGGACTGACTGCGACGCCGCGTTGCTTGAGGCCGGCATTGAGTGAGGTCAATAGCCGCAGCTGCATGTCGACGTTGTTGGCGAATTTCTCGCGGGCCAAACCAGCGATCTTGTCGATGTCTTCTGTCGGGATATAGCGTGCGGCATGTTCGAGATACTTAGCGACATCGCCTTGCGGTGCCGGATTTTCAGAGATGTACCGCAGCAGAAACGAACCGGCTTGCGGCGAGGGGATCGACAAGCAGAGCGGGGCAATGACGTGTGGCTCATCGCCGGTCAGTTGTTGAGGCAATCCGACAAGGCTGTTGGGGGCCCGCAATTGATTGCGCAGCGCCATCCGCAGGACGTGTCGTAGGTGGTTGTCGGCTGCGGGGACCGTAGGCAGCGCATCCAGCAGCGGGCGGATGTTGTCTGGATTGGGGTGTTGTCCCAACGCATCGGCGGCGGCGCGTTGGACAAATGGGTCTTGGTCGCGCAGCCCAGCAAGGGCCAACGTGTGGTCGGCATCGGACCACTTGGCGATTTCACTGAGGACTTTCATTGCATGGACGCGGACTTCGCGTTGTGTATCGGTTGCAGCGCTTTGTAGTTCATTTTTCTGCAGTGAGCCGCGACGGTGCAGGACCCAAAGGGCGCGGCTGCGCAACATGGGATTCTTGGAAGTGTTGAATCGCTTGCGGACTGATGGAACGACCTGTGGAGAATCGTCGTCAGCTAGCGTGTTCATTGCCAGTGTACGGCGTTTGAGGTTGTCTTCACCCAGCGCGGTGATGAGTTCGTTGATGTTTGTTGTGAGCGGTTTTGCGGGTTTTGTCTTGGGTGCGTCGTCGCCGGTGTAGGTGATGCGCCAGATGCGTCCGCTTTCGCGGTCACGACCGGGGTGGTCTAGCGGGACTTCGTAGTGGCCGATGATGCGATTGTAAAAGTCGGCGACGTAGAGCGCACCGTCCATGCCGAGTTGGACATCCACCGGGCGGAACCAAGGGTCGGTGGTGGAGAGGAAATCAGGTTCTTCGTGGGCCAGGATCGTCGAACCGTGGTAAACCAGCGAGTCACGGTTTACGCGGCTGGTCATGACGTTGCCGGTGAAGAGGTTGTTTTGAAATTCCGGCGGAAAGTTGGGCGCATCGTAGACAGCGATTCCCGCGATTGCTGTGGAGCCATGGCCGTGCTCCATCATCGGCGGCACAAACCCCAGTCCGTCATCCGGTTTGCCGAAACTGGGATAATAGGCGCCCCGGAGCATTTGATAGATCGGCTTGCTGTGGCAGTCGGCTGTGAAGAGATTTCCCAATTCATCAATGACCATGCCAAACGGATTGACCTGTCCCCAGGTGTAGTGCTCGATGCGCGATCCGTCCAACCGCATGCGATAGGTGTTTCCAGAGTTCATCGTGATCGTATGTCCGTCCGCACCACTGACGGTTGTTTCGTTGTTGAAACCATGGCAGGCATACAGCCAACCGTCGTAGCCGCGACGGAACGAGTTGTTCAATCCGTGCGTATCGCGATCGTAGGACATCGGGCCAAACAATTTTTCGCGTTTGTCGGCGCGGCCATCGCCGTCGGTGTCGCGGAGCCGCCAGATGTAGGGGATGCTGAACACAATGGCGCCGTCTTTGTAGGGATAAACGCCGATCGGCACGTTGAGGTTGTCGGCAAAGGTGGTGATTTTGTCAGCCCGGCCGTCGCCGTTGGTGTCCTCCAGAATCTTCACGCTATCCCGAGCCTTACCCTCTTCCGGAGCAGGGTAGGGGTATTCAATCGTATTGGTGACCCACAACCGACCGCGGGCGTCAAAGGCCATGTTGAGCGGCTTGGCGATGTCCGGTTCGGCGGCGAAGAGTTGGATTTCAAAACCGGGGGGAAGGCTGAATGTCGCTTGTTCATCAGCGGGGGATAATTTGGGCGTTGGCCGAATGTTGGAACGAAATGGATCTTGTGCGGCGACCGACGAATTCAATGCGGCACCCGTGAACACGAATGCAGCGAGGAGCATCAAGCATTGTTTTGGCAGTCGGACATGCTTCGAGCGGCACGCGTTGGGGGGAGTCGCGAGTGGATACATCTTGAGTATTGTTTCCTGAAGAAAAGAGGAACGTCGAAGTCTTTTCGGGAGGGAGGGGTTTGATACGGGAGGGTATTCGGGGCTCGATATCGTTTAGTAGAACGCAAACGATTGCGATGTTGCAAGTGGGCCGCTGAAGTGCTGACTTTGCCGAGTCGATTTGCGTCTGATTGGAATGACGTATTTTCTCGCTGGTGAGGAAGGCAACCATTCGCTATGGTGTTGAATAGCACCGCACTTCTTCCGTCGTCGCACGACACTGCCAATCAACGATAAATCGAGGCAGCCCGGGTTGAGAATCGTCTGTCTGCCCCCAGACGAACTCCCTGGGCTGCCATCGGTACAACCGAATTGTGCGAGCTGCCGCTCGGATTGTTGGGTACGCTCCCGTTAGTCGCTTTCCGTCATTGCGAAAGGGTTACAGGGACGCGCTAAGCTACTGATGAGGTATGCGGTGGCTTCACAGGTCTCTGTGATTCAACATAGCGAATCGTCAGCCAAATACTCGGTACTGTGGTCCACAAACCGATTACCAGCAGTGACGGCCACTCTAACGCGACCGCATGCGCGAAAAGCGTAAACGCGGTGGCCATGGCATTGCTCCACAAGCCGAAGCGTAAGCACGCCAATGGTTCGTAAAAAACTTTAAAAAAATACCGATCAAAGATCCCGTTGTTTGCCGGTTCGTTACCAGAGAGCAATTTGTTTAGAAACGTCACAGTCCAAAAAAGCCACGGTCCTGATCCGATACTAAACAACAGCACAGCAAACCCAAAGCTTGTCTCCATTTCAGCGGGCGCGTTAAATGGTCCGCCGGGAACACGATGGAAGACAAACGGATATGCTGCACCTACCACAGCACTGAGAGCGAGGCTAAAAACTAGGAATGCGCGATTGAACCCAGAGTCGGAATGCCGGACGGCGGGCGGTGCATCGTCACGTTGGACGGAGTGCTGAAAATCGGGATCGACCGTCCCGTCGCGGTCGGTTCCGCAACACCAGCAGATCTCCCACTCTGATTCCATCGATTCCGCGCATTGAGGGCAGATCCACATGGAGTGCTTTCGGGAGAAGAACCAAAGAATGACCTTGGGCGTGGACGTGTCGCACCGTGACCTGCCATGGTAACGGATCTCAGGGACGACGGGATCACCATTTTACGACACTTTTCCCGTGAAATTGAACGGTAAGCGTTCAGCTGCAGACGCCGCACAGTCGCTCAGTTCGCACAAGGCGCGGTACCCCAGTTTGTGGATCAGGAGGTTTTCAGGTCGCGTTCTACGTTTGAACTGAGTATCCAAAAATACCGGCAATGCTACCTTGATTCGTCAGTCCCACTGCTAGACGAGGTAAGACGCAGCCATTAATTTCTGTTCCGTCCGGATAGGATTTCGTATCGAGATCCTGCAGAGCTTCCAGGTCGCCAATACGAACAAAACTGGCACCACTCAGGTGTGGTGAATCCCTGAGGTAAGACATCATGCTCCGCCAAGGTGCCAGATAGGATTCAAGTTCCTCTCCAACGTAGCCGTTAGCGTCAGCCATCACTTCCGACCACCACACGCCTTGCTCAACTAATGGTTCGACGGTAATTGTCACCGGCGGAAATAAAGTACCGCGAAACTTCTCTCGAATGAATTCTTCGGTGATCAAGCTCGGTACAGATTCGCCTCTATTCGCAGTGATGTAGAATTCGTTGAAGGGATCGCTGGCCTCGGAACCCATGCCCACGTCGGCACCCGAAATCGACGCGTTGGCTTCGGCGGCGATACGCTTACACAACTCCCATTCGGCGGGATCGACATCATGTACGACAGGATCATCTCGATCAGCTATGACGCCACTGCCGTAAACGACAGTCGTTCGTGAAATGATGTTATTGGGCCATTTGGCGCCAGGTTTGCCAACGTCATAATTCTCAATGCACTCCCCAATCACCGCTAACCGCTGCGGATCTTGGTCAAAGTGTGTGATCGGTTCGCTATCCACCTGAACACTCCCTATGTTTCTAGGTGCGCACGCTTCGCGCTGCGAAATGAATTGAATGAGTCGGGCAATGCCGAACGTGAGCACGGCTAACGTTTATGCGCTGGAAACGGTAACGAAGGTCATCTGCGAGCGCAGTTTAAACCCCTGAACTTTGGGAATCAACAAAAATGTTCGATTGGGGTGTTGAATTGCGTCGCTGACAGTGCACAGCAGGTTAGTCGCGCAGTTCGCGGGAGGCGCGGTAGCCGTGTTCGATGGCGAACCAGTTGGCGTAGCGTTCGCGGGCTTCGAAATTGGTGTTGCGGTGGTCGTTGTGGTGGCCTAGTTCGTGGATCAGGATGTTGTTGAGATAAAAATCCTTGATCGCTGCTTCGGTCCAGGAGAGTCGCCACAGGTTGCCGTCGGGCGACCAGACGCCGCCGTGCATTTCGGTTTCGATCCGCTGTTGCGGTGTGGGAGGGCGGACGTAGGCTTCTTCCAGCGTTTCGTCGATGGGGTACAGATAGATCGCTACGCCCCATTGCATGCCGTAACAGGGAAAGAGGCTGCGTTTGCGTGTCATGCGGCTGAATTGCACGACTTCCAGTCCTTCGGTGAATTCCGCCGGCAGCATTTCTAAGCGGGCAGCCACCTCGTCGGGTGTGACCGGATGCACGTACCCGTTCCCTGCGGGGTGCTCGAGATAGCGGGTCGTCTCGCGACCGGTTGGTTCATGCCAGATTTCGGGGGCATTGAAGGCTTCTGCTCCGCGCCCGCACCGATTTCCCCGCATCTGCACACCGATGGCGATTTTAGCATCGGGTTTATGGACCTTGCGCCGCGCGGCACGAATGCTTTGATTGACGCGACGCGAGTTTTGCTGATTGCGTTTTGTATTTCGCATGGACGATTTCACCACCAAGTGGCTGCCGGCGTATTCCTCCGCCGACCCACCATTTTGAGTTATGAGGGGTCAACCTTTCATCTATATCCATGCTAAGGCAGTCGAGGAGGGAGCGACAGGTGTACACCATAAGTGGTGTTGGCATAGGCATTTGCGCACGCAACTTGCTTCCGACATTCGCTGGGTGGACTTGAACTCGGTCAAGGTGGGCAATTTGCGATATGGGCTAATGTGAATTCGGGGTTCGAGTTACGCAGCGCCAGACGTGGTGAAGTGTGTTTCAGGGCGATTTTCCATGCCCGATTTGTTCACTGCGAATTTTTAAAGCATTTCGCAGTAACGGTTTGCGGGGAAAGTCCTGTGAAGGAATACCGGTCGAAGGGGCTGTACTGGCAGGCCGCCGCTGATGGACCGGGGAGCGAAGAGGCGTTTAGCGGTCAGCTCCGGTGTAGCCAATTGCCTGGAGCTGGCCTTCGCCGTCGGGGATGAGGAAAACTTCTTTCAAGCTGGGATCAGTCGATTTGAATTTGAAGTCCGCAGCAGTGCCCCCTTGGCGAAAAATGTCGGCATCCTTCTCCTTAAGCGGCCGATCCGACCAATTTGAACCGTTTGTGGCACGTTTGTTCAAAAATTGGATCGTTTCGTAGTTTTCAAGGATGCGTACGGCTGCGTCTTCGCAGGCGATGAATGCGTTTTTCTCAATCGCAAATTGGGGATACCCGATTTGCTGCAAATCTTTGAATTGCACGCCGATACCGCATTGATAGAACGAATTGTTCGTGATCCGCAAACTGCTGCCGGACTGATTGGCATAGCTGAGGTCGATGCCGACTTGGGTTTGATAAAAAATGCACTGCTCGACTTCGATGTCATGCACCGCGGCAGCGAATTCGAGACCCGCGCGCATGGGCCCCAGAAACCGGCAGCCGAAAAGATTTATATTCGAGGGTGCGTCCTCTTGGGCTTTGGGGCGAGTGAGTTGTACGGCAATGCTGGAGGGAGACTTTGATTGAAAGGTCAGGTCGGACAGGACAATTTCTTCATTGTGAAAGGCGCGAGGAGCATCTCCCTGGATCCCGATCTCCGTGTAGCCGCTGAGTGATGAGCGTCTAATTTCGCAGCGCGGTAATACCCCCGCCATTTTGATGGCAACAGCTGCGCCCTTGGCATCGATATTGAAGCCTTCTAAGTGCAAGAAACTGACATCCGTCTCTTTGGCGTTTCCTCCGATGATGGAGATCACCGGCTCAGGACCGCCGGGGGCCAGGGTGGCCGTTCCGTCTTTGACCACGAAGTGCATGCTGTGTGGATACTTTTGGGTCCCGCTGCTCGAATTGTTGATAACGATCCGCTCTTTAAAGACCTGATCGGCGACGACGGAAAAAAGGAAATGCGCGTCGCGGTGCTGGCCCAGCGGCGTTTTTGCGGCAAACCCGAGAGCGGCGGAGAAAGTCTGAAAATCTCCATTCGGACCAATCGTCTTGCTTACAAAATTGGGGCCGGCCGGGGGCGCAGGTGTTGGTAGTTCGGTCGGTCTGTCAGCGTCTTCTGAGCCGGGTGGTTTGTCCGTTGTTGCTGGTCCAAAGCCGAGCATGATAATGGCCACGCCAATCAGCAATGTCGAGACACTGATCGCAATGGCCAATTTGGGGCGTCGACGCATCAACGAAATCGAACTATTGCGCAGTTGCGAAATTGCAGAAACGCTTTGAGACGCCTTGGAATCGCCCAGGACAGAAGACGTGGGAATGGCGGGATCGGATTTGATGACATTGGTTGTCGAAGAAACCGGTGCAGCCGTCTCGCGGTTGAAGTCAAACGAATCGCTTGCCGGTTTTTCATCGTCAGCTACTGTTGCAGCGGATTCCGTTGCGGCGGATTCGTAAGGCGACTTGGATTTGGTCGATCGCTGTGCCGAGATTGTCTCTGCTGTTTTTGGATTGCGGGAGCCCGTGGATGGAATTTCAGCAGTGACAGTCGAGGCTTCTGCTTCGCTATCGGACAGCGAAAGGTCACTGTCCGAATTGGACATGGCGGCCAAAAAGTCAGCCATCGCGTTGTCGTGCGTGCTTTGTAGCTCTGGGGTCTGTGGCTCAGGTGTCTGTGTCTCCGCAGTATTTGACGAATCGACCACGCGGGGGACGTTGGTGGTCGGCGAATTTTTGCGGCGGCGCGGAACTGACTTGGTGGATTTCGAGGCGGCGCTGTCCAGAGCAGCGGACTTCATCGTTTTCCAAGTGTCCCCACCATTTTTATTGAGCCAACGTTTGCAGACGGTCGAGACATCCCGCACGGTTTGGAACCGATCCTCGGGTTCCTTTTGCATCATTTTTTCCACGATCGCCACGATATGCGGTTGAGTCTCGGGGCGTTCTGCTTTGAGCGATGCAGGCTCTTTCATTTGGTGGAACATCAGCCGCTGTGCCAACGTCCCGTCGGGAAACGGCGGGTGTCCGAGGAGCAGAAAGTACATCGTGCAGCCCAGGCTGTAGATGTCGGCACGCGTGTCGACTTTGTGGGAGTCGAGTGCTTGTTCGGGGGAAAGGTAATCAGCGGTTCCCAAGACCTTCTCATCATATTGGAGAGTCAGTGGGTTCTCTTCCTCGGCGTGAAAAAAACGGGCTAAACCGAGGTCCAGCATTTTGATGACGCCTCGCTCATCGACAAGGAGGTTTGCTGGTTTGATGTCGCGATGAATCAATCCGGCATCGTGAGCGTGTTCGAGACCAGCGGCGATTTGTCGTACGTATTCGACAACCTGCACAAAATCGAGTGGGCCATTTTTGGCAACCAACTCCTGCAAGCTTTGGCCGGCGACGTATTCCATAACCAAGAAGTGCACGTTGCCTTCTTGATTGACGTCGTACGCGCGGACGATGTTGGGGTGATCCAAAGCGGCAACCGCCTGGGATTCGCGGTGGAAGCGTTCCAGATACGAGGCGTCGTCCACTCGGCTCTGGGGGAGTACTTTAATGGCGACCTGCCGCCGCATGAGCGTATGTTCGGCCAAATAGACCGAACTCATGCCGCCGGTGCCCAGCAGCGTCAACAAACGGTACTTGCCCAGAAAGAAACCGCGGTGTTTGCCTTGCAGCAGTTTTTCCGCCTGCCAGCGTGTAATCAATTCCTCTTTGACCGCTTGAATGGCAATTAACCGAGGCCGAGTAACGTCGATGTCGTTGGATTTCCATCGCGCTACGGCGGCGTCCAACTGATCACCTTCGACCAGTCCGCTTTGCTTGAGCATTCGGATCAAGACTTCGGCGGTAAGTATCGTGGCCATATCAAATCGTGAGGAAGTTTGTGGGCCCTTGGATCGGCGCACGACTCGAACGCTTCGCCCCAGCTGCCAAGCCAGCACGTTCAAGTATAGTGGACGCCCGCATATACATCCAAAGTACCAATCCACAGACGCTGATGCTAGAGAGAACTGCACTTTTGCGAGGGAACCGCCTATACTTCGAGCAGGAATGTGACGCCGTGGAACGGATCGTGCGGCGTGCAGCAAAGTAAGGCTTGGTTTCATTTGAAGTAGGAATCATGACGGATAGCAAACAAAAGACCGCAGCACCGGCCGGTGAACATTCCAGGAGGGTGGTCGGTACGATCGGATTGTATTTGGGTGTGGCCTTGTTAGGGTTGTTACTGATTCACGCCACGTATGGGATTTCCTGGTCGATGCCTCGTTCGTGGTATCGTGATCAACCGTTGTGGGGCGCCCTGTCGTTTACTTTGATCGGTATCGGCTGGTGGCTGTTGCGACAGCGCCCGGCGTCGGCAACGGTCTGGACGCCCACAAAACCGGGACTGCGTTTCAACAACGTTACGTTGTATACCCGCGTCGGCTGCCATCTCTGCGATGACTCGCTGGAATTGTTAGAAGGCTATCGATCCTATTTGCCGCCCATCGAAGAGGTCGACATCGATGGCGATCCGCAACTGCTGGGACGGTTTGATACATGTGTGCCGGTTGTTGAAATCGACGGTAAGGTGCGGTTTCGCGGTAAGATTGACGAGGTGTTACTACGGCGATTAATCGAGGGAACGCCGCCGCACGCGATGTAGTCGCGTAGAAAATGCCATCCCATAGAGAATTTCAGTGCGATGAATAAATTGGGGATTTTTCTCAAGCAACCCACGGCGGGGCGCGTGAAGACGCGGTTGGCGCGCGACATCGGCGACGAAAATGCCGCGGCACTTTACGAAGCATTTATACAGGCGGTCACACAGCGGTTTGCCGCGACGGCTGAGCACCGGTCTCTCTGCTATGCACCGGCCGAAGCAGCGGCGTATTTCGAGCAGTTGGCGGGTGCGGACTATCAATTGTGGCAGCAGCCGGAAGGGGACCTGGGCGCGCGGCTGCATGGGTTCTTTGCCGAACATCTGGATGCTGCGGAGGATCGCGTCATCGTAATCGGTTCGGATAGTCCCACCTTGCCGGTCGATTTCATTGAACGCGGCTTTGAGTTGCTGGACGATGCCGAATGCGTGGTTGGCCCGGCGGCGGACGGGGGGTACTATTTGATTGGCATGCGGGGCCGACTGTTGCCTATTTTTGCTAAAATCGCCTGGAGCGGCGCAATGGTTTTGGACCAGACTGTTTCGCGGATTATCGATGCCGGGGCTGCGCTGGCGATGCTGCCAGTGTGGTACGATGTGGACACAGCAGAGGATTTGCGGCTTTTACGGGGGCATGTGCGGGCATTGCGTCATGCGCAAAGTCCGTTAAACTTGGACGCGGTCGCCCGGATTTTGGACAAATTGACGGACGACACCTATTGATGGACAACGAAGCGTTATTCCGCGATTTTTTCAGTGGTTAATACAGTATCCCCGGGCGACTCCGATTCCGGGGGGAGAGCAGCATGGCATTTGAAGTCAGCGACGAATCGTCACGGGTGCTGATCGCCGACGATAATATTCCCAACTGCGAATTGCTCGACGCCTATTTGGCGGACGAGGAGTACGAGATTGATATGGCACATGACGGTCAAGCGGCGCTCGACCGAGTGGCCGCGCAGCAGCCGGATTTGATCTTGTTGGACATCATGATGCCCAAAATGAGCGGCTATGAGGTCTGCCAACGTCTCAAAGAGAGTCCGTCGACCTGCGACATTCCGATAATCATGGTGACCGCGCTCAATGAGATGGGCGATATTGAAAAAGCGGTCAATGCGGGAGCCGATGATTTTCTCACCAAACCGGTGAATCAATTGGAATTACGGACTCGAGTGCGGTCATTGCTCCGCGTGCGGCATTTGACCAATGAGCGGGACCGTTTGCTGGCCTATTTGTCGGAAGTCGAGTCAGTCCGCGACAAGGCCCCCTGATCGCTAGCGTCCCGATTTCCAAGTCATGTTTTTTCAGCACCCTCGGCTTTGTCGAGGGGATTTTTTTGTACTTAGCCCATTATTGTGAATTCATGACGGACAACCCCATCGAAGTTGAAACAGAAACCACGATTGCAGCGGAGGCGGATTCTGCGCCCACTGCCTTGCCTGTGGTGGTGATTAAAAAACGCCGCGCGTTGCCATTTTTTTCGCGGCATCCGTGGGTTTTCACCGGGGCAATTGCACGTGTCGACGGTGATCCGCCTGCCGGTGCTGAAGTGCAAGTCGTTACCGATAGCGGCGAATTTATCGCGCGGGGATTATTCAATCCGCACAGCAACATCCGGGTGCGGTTGTATAGCTGGCGGGCGGATTGCGCGGTGGATGACGCTTTCCTCTCCGAGCGACTCGATGCGGCGCTCGCTTTGCGGCGTGATGTGCTCGATCGAAATCAAGCCGAATCGGCGTGCCGGTTGGTGGCGAGCGAAGCGGATGGACTGTCGGGATTGACGGTTGACCGTTACGGCCAATGGTTGGTGTTGCAATTGACGAGCTTTGCGCTGGCGGAGCGTCGAGATGTGATTGTGCGATTGCTCAAAGAAAAACTCTCACCCGCTGGGATTTTGTTGCGGACGGAGAAGGGAATCCGCGACGCTGAAGGTTTGCAACTCACTGACGGACTGTTGGAAGGTGAAGCGCCGCCATCACCGATGTTCATTGAAGAATACGGCGTGCGATATGGATTGGATTTGCTGCAGGGACAAAAGACGGGGTTTTATCTTGACCAGCGCGACAATCGCGCAGCGTTCGCAAAATATACCGCCGGGCGCAGCGTGTTGGATTTGTTTTGCTATACGGGCGGATTTGGACTGAGCGCGATGGTGAACGGAGGCGCTCGCGGGGTGCTGGGGGTGGATGCTTCGGAAGCGGCGTTGAAAATTGCCCAGGCGAATGCCGAACTCAACGGGGTTGCCGACCGGATGACGTTTGAAAAAGGGGATGCTTTTCGCGTGCTGGATCGACTGCGCGAAGAAGGCCAACAGTTCGGCGCCGTTGTTTTGGATCCGCCGAAGATGGCGCGGCATCGCAGCGCGGTGCCGTCGGCGCTGAAGGGCTATGCCCAATTGAATCGCGCGGCCATGGAATTGCTATCGCCCAATGGAATTCTGGTGACGTGCAGTTGTTCGGGATTAGTGACCCGCGCGGACTTTGAAGCGGCATTGGCCAAGGCGGCGATTGATGCGGGGCGGAATTTGCAAATTCTAGAAACCCGCGGCCCAGCGGCCGATCATCCGGCGTCGGTGTTCTGTCCGGAGAATCATTATCTGGATTGTTATATCTGCCGCGTGGAGTGAGCAAGTGCTCGGTCAAACCAAATAAGTCGGGTGCCACTGGCTTGGCCAGTGTTTTGCAGGAATACCGATCAGAGTCTTTGCGACACTCGCAAATCTTCAGTTGATCCCTAAAAAAGTAAACCACGAAAGAAACGAAAAACACGAAAGCAATGCAGAGGCAACGGCAAAGGCTTGCGACGCTGAAGTAGAACTCATAACAAAAGTTGTATGAGAAACATAAATCCTTTTTCGTGCCTTTCGTTTTTTTCGTGGTTGAATTTTTCTATCGTTGCCGCAAAAGCTGCGTTAGGAGTAACGTACACTTTGATCATTGCACTCTCAAAGCCAGTGGCACCCGCTTCTATTATTTCAATGAGGCAAAACACTTGGCACGCGGTGTTTTTGTCGGAGCAATTGCTAGGTTGAGCGGTCGGTTGGTGTTGTGAGGCGATTGGGGGAAACGTTATGATATTTCTTGCGTATCGACGTCTGTGAATGTTTCCATGCTGCAGGTTCGGGAGCGGAGATGCTCGGGTTTTATACGGGGAACGATCAAACCTGCGGCGGGGTTTCCCGGCGGGAGGCGCTCCGCATTGGCGGGATCTCCGGGCTGGGGCTGAGCCTGCCGAATTGGCTGCGACAGCAAGCGCTCAGCGATGAGGCGGCGCGACCGAAGGATGTGAATTGCATTTTCCTGTGGCTGCTGGGTGGTCCGAGTCAGATCGAGACCTACGACCTCAAGCCGCACGCGCCGGTCGAAATCCGTGGTGAGTTTCAGCCGATTCAGACGGCGACGCCGGGACTGCTGGTCAATGAGTTGATGCCCAAGTTGGCACAATCGTCGCAATTGTATTCGGTCATTCGCTCGATGACCTCCACCGTGACGGGGCATCCGCTGGGGCATTATTATCTGAACTCCGGCCGCCAAAAATTGCCGGGGTTCACCCCCGCCGGATTCGGCGCTGCTGTGATGCAGCAACAGCAGTCGGCGGCAGATGTTCCCGGATTTGTCCAACTGGGAAAAACCTATCGTCCCGATGTGGGCAAAGGGGGCTACCTAGGCCGCAAGTTCGATCCCATCGAAATTCGCCAAGACCCCAATCGTGGCCCGATCGATTTGAGCAACTTCGCCCGGCCCGACGCGGTCGACATGGATCGCTTCGACGGGCGACAGCGGTTGTTGTCGGCGCTGGATGCCTATCAAGAACAAGTGGAGTCGCAAGCGGCGTTTGGCGTGACCGATTCGTTTTATGAAAAGGCGTTTTCGATACTCGCCTCACCCAAGACAAAACAAGCGTTTGATTTGTCGCAAGAACCGGACAAAGTCCGCGATGCCTACGGCCGCAATCGCGTGGGGCAACGGATGTTGCTCGCGCGGCGATTGATCGAAGCCGGGTCGCGGTTTGTGCGTGTCCAGGGGCATGCGTTCCGTGGCTACGATACGCACTTCAACCACTGGGACACGATGCGCAAGGAGTTGCCGGTCTACGACAGTGCCTATTCGGCATTGCTGGAAGACTTGCAGGATCGCGGCATGTTGGAAAATACGTTGGTGGTTACAGTCGGCGAATTCGGCCGCACGCCGGTGATCAACAAAGTCCGCGGTGGCCGCGACCATTGGTCCAATTGTTTTAGTTTGACTCTCAGCGGCGGTGGAATCAAACCGGGGCAGTTGATCGGCGAAAGTGATCGCACCGGGGCCTATCCCAAGTCACGACGGCTGACCGTGCCCGATTTCGCGCGTACAATCTATCACGCACTGGGGCTGAATCCACACGACGAATTTCACACCAACGACGGCCGGCCAATTGTGGCGCTGCCGCAAGGGGAAGTGGTGCGGGAATTGGTGTAGCGGGGGCGGGGCTGATTGGTGCGGATTGAAAATTGTGCGGTAGATTTGCCGCATCGATTTTCTTAGGAAAAGAAAGGCCTCGCGCAGAGGCTCCAAGACGCAGAGAGGTGTTTTGTAAGCATCAGTTGTTGTGATTATTTGAATTGGTGACGCGCGGCTTGGTTGGAAATGGGAACTATTGATTTATTAACGCAGGATTTAGCAGTTTCCTTTTTTCTTCTTGGCGGCTCCGCGTCTTTGCGCGAGTCTTTTTTTAGCGAGTCATCTCTCGTACGGCATGGAAAGGTGCGTCGCGACGCACCCTACGCGGCGCAATTGGTGAATTGTTGTGGACCAGCGGGCAATAGTGTGGCATACTTCCGACAGGACAAGGTCTTTTTTCCGGCATTTTCTTCAATCACACACCCGCTCATCGCAAGGAACCGCTCATGTTTGCACGTATTGCCAATGGTTGGGAATTGGCTAAGGCCAGCCTGAATGTGTTGAGGTTGGATAAGGAATTGATGCTGTTCCCCTTGATTAGCGGGTTTTGCTGTTTGCTGGTGTTGGCCAGTTTTGCGGTGCCGTTGTGGAATACCGAGTACTTTCAAGTCGTGATGGATGACCAACAGGCGCCGCAGAATCCGCTCGCCTATGTCATCATGTTCGCGTTTTATTTCGTGAACTATTTTGTGATCATCTTTTTCAACTCCGCACTCGTTGCCTGTGCGGTGCTGCGGTTTCAGGGGCAGAATCCGACGTTGTCCGACGGACTGGGGGCGGCTTCGCGACGGTTGCCGCAGATCTTAGGCTGGGCGTTGGTGGCCGCTTCGGTGGGAATGATCCTCAAGGTGATCGAATCGAAATCGGAACGCGTCGGGCAAATCGTGACCGGCTTGATTGGAATGGCGTGGTCGATCACGACGTTTTTCGTCGTGCCAGTGTTGGTGGTGGAAAAGGCCGATCCAATGACAGCGTTTAAACGGTCCGCATCGATCATTCGCAAAACGTGGGGCGAAGCACTCTCAGCGAATTTTGGGATCGGCATCATCACGTTTCTATGTTGTCTGCCGTGCTTTGCCGTCATCGCGCTGGGGGCCTATCTGATCAGCTCAGCCGGCGCCGTGGTCGGCGGGGTCGTGATTGGGATCGGGGTGCTGATGTTGTTGTTGGTTTCGTTGATTTCGACGACGCTGGATTCGATTGTCTTGGCGGCGCTGTATCTGTATGCCGCGGACGGAACCGTCCCGCAATACTTCGACGCCGGTATGCTCTCCGGTTCGTTTGCCCGGAAATAACGGCACAACTTCTTCCACTGGGGGCGGGCGTAGCCCGCAAGGCGGTGCGGTTGCCGCTTCGAACTTGAGAGGGCAATTGTATAGCAGGGAGACGCCCAAATTGCGGCTTCTTGTGCTTGCGGCACACCGATTGGTTCCCAATCGCTGCTACCCCGTTGAGGGGAAGGCTTATGCGATTCCCTCATTCGTTGACGCGACTGTGGGTGGGGCTTATTCTGGGAGGCTTGGCATGTCTCCGCTGCTCGCTTGCTTGGGCGGCATTGCGACTTTCCCTGAATTGAGGCCTCGTTAGCTATGCGTATTCGTTCGATGATTGCCGGTTGTCTGTTGCTTGGTTTGGCGGTCAGCACTAGCGGGTGTGGTTCCGCTGAAGTGCCCGAACCGGTGGCCAAACGGATTATCATATTAACGAACGGCAACTCCCCCTACTGGGATGCGGCCGCTACGGGGGCCCGCGATGCGGCAGCGGAACTGAAGGTTGAGGAGGCGGGCCTGACCGTAATGGTCGATCGCAACGACTACGAAGTCGAAGGGCAGATCAACAAACTCAAACAGTACGCAAATTCGACCGACGTGGCGGCGGTGGGAATTTCCGTGACTGATGCCAAAAATGCAGCGATCGCGGATGAATTGCGCCACCTGCGCGAAAGCGGCATTAAAGTGGTTACGATCGATTCCGACGTCGATCGCGATACCGCCCGCGATGCACGCTTTGCTTATTTGGGAACCGACAATATACAGGGGGGCCGCGAATTGGGAGTGGCCGCCCAGGCACTGTTACCCGACGGGGGCGAGTATGCGACATTTGTAGGCCTCAAAGGGGCGACCAATGCGATCGAACGCATCGGTGGGTTTGCCGAAGGGGTGGGGGCGAAAATTAACGCCAAAGAAAATATGGGAGACGGCGGTAAGGCTGACCCCGCGCGGAAGAACGTGCGTGATGCGCTGGACCGCAATCCGAATTTGAATTTGTTGGTCGGTATCTGGTCCTACAACACACCGGCGATTGTCGATATCGTGAAGGAGCTGGGAATCCGCAACAAAGTCAAAATCGTCGGTTTCGATGCGGAGCCACCGGCGATTGAAGCCATGGCCGATGGCATGGTGGATGTGATGGTCGTGCAAAATCCGTATCAGATGGGTTATCAAGGAGTCCAATTGCTCAAAGCGATGGTTGAGGAGGATCAGGCGACGGTCGCGGAACTTCTCCCAGATCAGGGGAGCGAAGGAGGCGATTTGTGTCGCACGGGATTGAAGGTTGTTGTGCCGGATGGGACGACGTCGCTGAAGCGCGATATGTTCGACCCCCAAACCGAATTCCTCACGCTGAGTGAATTCCGCGCCTGGTTGCGTGAGCATGGGTTGAGCGGTTCATAGTCCAACGGCGCGTAGTCACTCGTCCCGTCGATCATCTCTCACAGAAGCGTTTTCATGTCCCGCAATGATTCGAATCCCGGCAATCTCGCGCGCTGGTTGCAGCGGTACGGGAATGAGCTGGGGTTGCTGTTCGCCATATTGGTGGTCGTCGGGATCACTGCCGGCATGGATGACTCCTACAGGCAAAAGCCCAGCCAGAATGCGGCGGAGATCTTGCGGCAAGCATCGCTGCTGGGGATCTTTGCATTAGGCGCTGCCACGGTGATCATTGCGGGGGGAATTGACCTTTCCAGCGGCTCGGTGATCGCCTTCAGCGGGGCGATCTGCACGTCGATTATGATTGCCCTGGCGCCGGTCGACGATGCCGGCAATCTGCAGACGCGAGAACTGGGTGCGGGGATTTTATGCGCGGCCGTTGCGGGAACGCTGTTGGTGGCGGTATTGATCGGCAGTTTTCATGCGTGGTTGATTACGGTGATCGGGCTGCCGCCATTCATTGCAACATTGGCTTCGCTGGTCGGTTTGCGGTCATTGGCGCGGGTGTTGGTACAAGACGTGACAGCCGCTGTTACGACGCAAGGCCGCAATACGCAAATCTATGTCAACGATGCATCGTTCCGCAGTTGGGGAAGCCGCTGGTGGATTCCGCTGGTGATATTTCTGGTGCTGAGCGGATTGATATGGATCTTGATGAGCAAAACGGTCATCGGTCGGCATTTGTATGCTCTGGGCGGGAATGAAGAGGCGGCCAAGTTGAGCGGGATCCGTACCGATCGCTTGAAGTGGTTGGCCTATTGCGTGGGGACGGTGACCGCTGCGATCGCGGGGATTTTGTACAGCAGTTACGTCGGCATGTCGAACCCAGCGACGCAGGGAATGGGCTATGAGTTGAACGCGATTGCCGCGGCCGTGGTGGGAGGTTGTTCGCTGGCCGGCGGCATCGGAACAATCCCGGGTGTCATGCTCGGTGCTCTGTTTTTGCGGGTGGTGATTGACTCCGTGGCGAAGACCGTGAAGACGAATCCCGATGAGTTCCAAGGTTTGATTGTCGGTGCATTGGTCGTGTTGGCGGTCGCGTTTAACGAATTGCGCAACGCAGGAGCCTTAAAGAAACAATTCTTTCCCGGCGGATTAGGCGTCGTGAATATCTTCATCCTCTCGCTGCTGGGAGGCGTGATCACAGCGGTGTTGTCGAGCGATTACAAACTGATGATCGGCGGCAGCACGGCGGCGGTGATCTTGGGCGTGTTGGCATTGAAGAAGTTTTTGGAAATGCGGTCACGGAATTAATTAGTGACCGCACGATAGAAATACGACATCCCGGGAGGGTGAAGCTCCTGCTGAGCCGTTTTTGTTAATTTTATATCTTTTGTCCTATATAGAAAGGTGCGTCGCGACGCACCCTACGTTCATCCGTGTCCAATCATTCTCCCAACAACGACGTGCCGGTGATTGAGGTTGCTCGCGTGACGCAGCGGTTTCCGGGTGTTGTGGCGTTGGATGATGTGTCGTTAGCGATTTCCGCGGGGGAGACGCATGCGATTGTGGGTGAGAACGGCGCCGGTAAATCGACGTTGATGAAGATCCTGGCAGGAATCAATTGCGATTACGAGGGGGAATTGCGGATCGCCGGGCGTGCGGTGCGGTTTACCTCGACGCGGGATGCCGAAGCGGCCGGGGTGAGCATCATTCATCAGGAATTGAATCTGGTGGATGAATTGTCGGTGGCGGCGAATATCTTTTTGGGTCGCGAGTTACGAGCGGGGTGGGGATTTCTGGATGACCGCACCATGCATGACAAGGCGGGGGAGTTGTTGCGGAGGTTGGGGTGTGAAATCTCACCCGACACACCGGTGGCGCGGTTGCGGGTGGGGGATCAGCAGTTGGTCGAAATCGCCAAGGCGCTGCTGTTGGAAAACCGTATTCTGATCATGGACGAACCGACGTCGGCGCTGACCGGTGTTGAGACGGAGCGGTTGTTTCGCGTAATCGCCGATTTGAAACAACAAGGCGTGACGATCCTGTACATCTCGCACAAAATGGAAGAAGTCTTCCGCTTGGCGGACCGCATCACGGTGCTCCGCGATGGAGAGTGGATTGCGACCGTTGCTCCGGCGGAGACCAACGTGACCGCTGTGACTCATCTGATGGTGGGACGCGAAATCGATGCCGAGGCATTTGCCGCCGGCCGCGCGATTGGTGAAGAAGTCCTGCGCGTGGAGAATCTGCGCTTAGCTGTGGCAGGTTCGGCGAAACGTTGGCGGTTAGCTGATATCAGTTTTACGTTGCATGCTGGTGAGATTCTGGGCATTGCCGGATTGTTGGGGGCGGGGCGGACGGAGTTGTTGGAAGTGCTGTTCGGCATGGCGGAGGGGGAGACGGAAGGCACGATTTCTCTGTGCGGACGGACAATAAACTTTTCGCATCCCCGCGAAGCGCTGCAGGCGGGAATGGCGTTGGTGGCGGAGGATCGCAAGCGGTTGGGGCTGTTTGAGAATGTCGACGTGGGAGCGAATATCACGTTGTCGAGCCTGGAGAAATTAACCGCCGGTGGGTTTGTCTCCAGCCGCGCGGAACAGCGTGCAGCTGAGGAGTCGATTGCGAAATTGGGGATACGGACTTCCGGACCGGGGGCGGCGATTACGGAATTGAGTGGGGGGAATCAACAAAAGTGCATTATCGCGCGGTGGCTGCGGACACAGCCTCAAGTGTTGTTGTTGGACGACCCAACACGAGGAATCGACGTGGGGGCCAAGGCGGAGATTTATCGGTT
Source organism: Symmachiella macrocystis (assembly GCF_007860075.1). NCBI lineage: Bacteria > Pseudomonadati > Planctomycetota > Planctomycetia > Planctomycetales > Planctomycetaceae > Symmachiella > Symmachiella macrocystis. Next base: position 186,967 of record NZ_SJPP01000001.1, on the reverse strand, counting down.
GGCGGATGAACTATGTCGGCAGGGGATGGGGATCTTAGTGACTTCGAGCGAATTGCCGGAATTATTAACGCTGTGCGACCGAATCTTGGTACTCAGCGACGGGCGGCTGACCGGAACGTTTTCCCGCGAAGAGGCCACCGAGCAAAATTTGATGGAAGCCGCAACGCAGTAGCGGGCTGATGTTTTCTCGCTGGGGTGCATTGCCGCTGAGGTGAGTCATTCGACATAATAGGCATCATGAACGACTCGACGACTTATATTGGCCGGACACAAGTTGGTTTTCTCGCAGCGATTTGCTTGGCAATCGCCGGGGCGGTGTGGATCTTTTCGCCGGAACGCGAAGCGCTGCTCGCAGCGTTTTTCCGCGTGGGGATCTTGATGACCGCTTTGTGGTTCGCTGTACCAGCCAAGGGGGCGGAGCTGGTGTGGGAAAAAATACTCCCGATCGTTGCCGGTGGCTTGGTATTGATCGTGCTCGCCAAGCGGATAATCATCGTCGCTTTGCCGCTAGCAATTGCAGTGGGCGCGGCGGCCTATATGCTCCGCCCACGGAATAAAGAAAAACCGGGCGAACGCCGGCGGTAGGTTCCCGGTTGATTGTGGGACTTCGATTGGTTATTCGAAGAATCCGGCCAATGGTAAACAAAACCCTGGGAGGACAGTGCCGCCGTCAAGCGATTCCTCGTGGGGGATGACCAGCGGTGCTGCTTGGGGACGGTAGACGGTTACGCATTGCTGAGCGGGATCGATGTCCCAAATCAATTCACCACCCGCGGCTAGCCAGCGGATTGCTTTTTCTTGTACGGCGGCGTCGCGATCTTGTGGGGAACGGACTTCGACCACCAAGTCGGGCGCACTGGGCCAATAGGCCTGTTCCGGTTCCGTGTCAGGCAGGTTTTTTACAGCAATAAAAGCGATGCCGGGGGCGAGGACCGTGTCGGGATTTTGTTGGATCAGAAATCCCGTTTCCGCTCCGAAACAACGTCCGAGCCGATTCTGTTCCACGTACGCACCGATCAGCATCGACAGTCGAAACACCAACTCCCCATGTCTCCATCCGGCGGGCGACATCATGTGCAGTTCTCCGGAGACCAATTCGTAGCGCGTTGAATCGTCGCAGATACGGATTAACTCATCAGCTGTGACTGGTGTGGTTGTGGCCATCTTACCACCTTCTGTTTTGCATGCGGGGGATGTTCCTGCACTTGCATTGTAACAGATTGCCGTTGCGCATTAATGATCAAATCCGGCCGGGTTGGCGGGTGCCGCTGCCTTTTTGTTTGGTGGCCGAATCACCCAGTTCGCTGCGGGCGGCGTCGGCGAGTTTTTTTAGGCGGGCGACAACTTCAGGGTGTTGATCTTTCACGTCGGTGGTTTCGCCAATGTCATGGACCAGATCGTACAGCGCCATGTCTGTCTTACCGACGGTATAACCGTCCGGTTGTCCGTCTTTGCCGGGAGTGCCGGTCAGGCTGCGGAATTCGTGGGGGAAATGCAATTTCCATTGTCCGCTACGGATTGCCTGCAGGTGTCTTCCCCAATAGTAATAGAAGACCTCGTGCGGTGTTTTGGCGTTCTTCTCGCCCGACATCAGGGGCCAAATGTCTTTGCCGTCGATCGGATGATCGGGGAGTTGGGTATTCGTCAAACCGGCCAGCGTGGGTAGGATGTCGATCGTGGCGGCTACTTCATCACAGACGGTTCCGGCGGGGATTTTTCCCGGCCAGCGCATAATGCACGGTTCGCGGACGCCCCCCTCCCAGGTGGTTCCTTTGCCTTCGCGGAGCGGTCCAGCGGAACCGCCGTGATTGCCATACGATAACCACGGTCCGTTGTCCGAGGTAAAGATGACCAACGTATTGTCATCCAGGCCGTTTTTCTTGATCGCTTCTAGAATCTGCCCAACCGACCAATCGATTTCAGAAATCACGTCGCCATACAGGCCTTGTTCGGATTTGTCTTTGTATTTGTCCGACACAAACAACGGCACGTGCGGCATCGAGTGCGGCACATAGAGAAAGAAGGGCCGGTCCTTATTTTGATCGATGAATTTGACGGCGTGTTGGGTATACGACGTTGTCAGTTGCGTTTGGTCTGGATTGTGCTCAATGGTTTTAGTTCCAGCGATTAACGGCAATGGCGGATATCGATCACCAGCGGTCGGATGGTTAGGCCACATGTCGTTGGAGTAGGGCAGACCGTAGTAATCGTCGAAGCCGTGGTTGGGCGGCAGGAATTGTTCGTGGTGGCCGAGATGCCATTTGCCGTAGATGGCTGTGGCGTAGTCGCGTTGTTTGAGCAATTCCGGAATCAACAATTCCTCGTCGTGGATGCCGTGCTTGGTGCGGTGGCTGGGAGCGCCGAGCATGCCGATGCGGTTGGGGTAACAACCGGTAAGTAGTGCCGCCCGCGATGCTCCGCAGACCGCTTGAGCGACATAAAAGTTCGTGAACCGCATGCCTTCAGCCGCCATGCGATCCAAGTGGGGCGTTTCGAATCCTTCTGCACCAAAGCAACCAACGTCGGCGTAGCCTTGGTCGTCGGTGAAGATGATAACCACATTGGGCAGTCGTTGGGCCTCTTGAGCGCGGGCGCTTAAGGCCGTTGTGAACATAACGGCGATGGCACAGAGACCGCTGAGCAATGCGGGATGTCGAAGCATGGCGAAACCTTTGTGGCGCGGGAATGGGTGTCGTTGTGAATACGATTCCCATTATGAGCAATTTTGCGCGCACCGCAAAGCAATCGACCGCTTCGATCGAAATTACAGCAGACTTTCCAACAGCAAACGCATCTTCCGCATTTCGACGGCGCGATCAATGTCGCCCAAACGCTCGGGAAGGAGTTCCACCGACAGGGCCAAGTTGTACCCATTGCGTTGGAGTTGGCTGATGATGCGGCTGTAGTCGATCTCACCCAAACCGATGCGGACCTGCAGGTTGTCGGGGAGCGTGTCACGCAGGTGTGTGTGGAAGACGTACGGAAAGACTTGGTCGTACGATTGGTTGGGAACCGGGCCGCAGATGTAATAGCTCGGATCGAGCGTGATTCCGACACCCGGCGTGGCTTGGCACAATTCGACGGCTGTGTGCGGATCCTCGGTCAGTTGGCCGGTTTTGGTTTTGATGGAAACATGAACGCCGTCCGCGCTGGCAATGCGGTGATGCGCACGGAGGCGATCGATTTCAGCGTTGAAAGGTGTTCCCAATGGCGACGCGGGGATCGTAATTTGTGTTAAGCGGAAAAGCTGCGCCACGCGAACCAGGGCTTGGAAGTCCTCGAGAGAGACTTCGTTTTCTAGGTTGATGGCGATCGGCGTCATGCGAGTGACGTCGCGGAAACGCGAGCAAAACGACTCGGGATCTGCAATCACATGGGATGGCTTGAGATGATCTTGCGTTTCATCCAGCCAGAGTTCCACCTTATCGTATTGCAACTCGGCGAGCTGTTCGCAGGCATCTTCAAACGGTCGGTCCGAAAAACAGCGGGTAGACGCGGCAACAAACACTCCTGACACTCCCTTGAAATCCGGCCTCGAGCTCGTAATCCATTTCACTGTAAGACTTTGCGAAATGCCATGCGGAAAGGCCGGAACGCATTGGCTTCGCTGGATGTGAATTTAGCGGAACCAGGGGAATTCTGCAAGGTCGATGGGTTCGTGTTGTCACAATGATCGGTCAATAGGCAACGATCGGTACTGTTGTGACATATGTGCTGCCGATAAAGCTTGCACACCGGATGGCCGGCTACCCGTTTCGACCCAGAACAGGCCGTCTGCGAGACCCACAGGCCGGTTGAAAAACCCGGTTGTGTGCATATTGGAGCTCAACGTGCGTTCCGACACTGCGCAGTGGAGGGTTTTGAAAACCAGTCAAAAAACATGAAATCACGGAGGGCTTCTTAGAATGCGAAATCACGCATTATCGACAATGTTTGCAGCGCTTTCACTGTTTGTCTGTGTTGGCTGCGCGACGACGGAATCCGGTAGTGTTTTCCGCGGCCAGGAGCCGTGTGGAGAATGCCAGTCCTGTCAAAATGGCGGCTACGGCGGCAGTTACGGTGGAGGTTATGCCGGCGATGGATGTCCCGGCGGATGCCAGGATGGAAGCTGTTACGACGGCATGTGCGGAGACGATTGCTACGGCGATTGCCGTGGTGGTTGCCGCGGTGGTTGCCGCGGACGGATGCGCGGACTGTGCCGATTCCCGGACAAATGGTCTGGCTCGAACGTGCATCACTACAACTCCAGCATGGTACCGCAATGCAATGTAGGAACAGGGATGCCGATGATGGTCCAATATCCCTACTACGCCACCAAAGGTCCTGACTGCTTCTTCTATTGCGGCGACTGATGTGCCGCTTCAATTATCTCGCGAGGAACCATTCAAGGAGGAATGTCTGGGGAACGTTGGGTTTCACTGATAACGGCGGCAATGATTGCCGTGTTCCTCGCGTGGCGCCGGAATGACGGAAACGTCGACGGTCACAAAGAAGCCAGACGATACGTTGGCCACCGCTGTCTCATTAGGGGCGGCGGTGGCCTTTTTTGTTTTCGTGACCGGTTTGCCTATTAGCGATTAGGGGTGTTTGCGAATGAAGATGGCGGCGATGTCATCTTCAAAGACTAGGGTCCAGTGGTCGCTAGCGCGAAGTCGCGATATCAATGCGCTGCGATTTCTGTGATCGATTACAACCGTCTGAACATCGTATTGTTCCAAACGTTGTTCCCAGTCCGCTGGTGCTCCGATCAAGGCCATGTAATCGACCCAGACTTGCCGGGGGACTAAATGCGCGTGTGAGGCGACGTAGATGGGCCAACGTTGAGCATGACGGTGGCCGACCCAGGAAAGATAATCACCCCATTCATACGTGTTAAACATCTGCCCCGCCGGTTGTCGCTCTAACAAGAACTCAGCAGCTGCGACGGGCGTTTGCGACGAGACCGCTGCGTTGAAATCGACCGGTGGTCCGGACCAAATCAAGCGGCCGAGCGGGCTGAACGCCCCTGCCGTCATGATTGCCACTGCGACGAGTGTTGTCCTTGCCCAGTTTCGCCGAGGTGTTCCGAGGGGGCGAGGCCGGGGGTGGAAAACATAGCGGTTCCAGAGTGCGCCGCCATGCAGCGCGAAGACGTAAGCGGCAATCGGGGCGAACCAGACGATCATGCGTGACGTCCAAACCGTGGCGGCACCCAGTCCGGTGAGCAATAGGATTTCCGCAGTTGTTATGCGGCGGGGAGAGAAATAGAGCATCGGAATCAAGAAAATCACAGCGGCTGCGAAGATTTGTCCTTGTTGGGACGTGAAGGACAGCAACTTCCATTCGGTCAGGTCAGCCAGATTCGGGTTCCGCGCGAATGTCAATACGTGGAAATAAAGTTGTGGGCCATAGGGATTCACGAAGACCGCCAATCCGCCACAAAGCGTGAGTACCAACAATTGTCGTGTCTTGGTGTCGTGCGCGATGGCGGTCAGTCGTTTGCTGCGGCGAACAACGTCAATGGCTCGTCCCAGCGTAAAACAGGACAGCAATCCCAGGCCCATGATGAAGGACCCGTGCAAGTTGGCCCACAGCAGCATCAAACCCGTGACAATGACAAACACCGACACGCTGTAGCGGCGCTGTGATAGGCAGGTGAGTAAGGCTAAAAAACAAACAGCGCCGGCCAGTTGTGGGCGGATAACGGGCAGCTGCTGCCACTCCAGCGCGAGCCAAACAGCCACCGCCGCCAAACTGATCACCGGGCCGCGACCATGTCGATGACTGAGCCATAGCAGCAATCCACAACAAGCGGTGATGCAAGCAGCGTAGAGGCATTGCAGTCCAGCCACTCCGGCAGATTCGAAGACCTTAAAGGCGATCACTTGGGATAGCCAAGCGGAATCGACAAAGGGGACACCCGCTGCCAACGGCATGATCGGTTCAGTGGCGGGAATCGCTTTTTCAGTGCAGAGGATCTCGCCATATTGCAGATGCCCCCAAAGATCGGTATGCCACAGCGGAACGTGAGACAGCAGGACAAACATCACGCTCAACGCCACGGTGAACAGGACTGTGACACCCCACACACTTTGCCAACGGGCGGTTGACCGCAGTGGAGCCGCCGATCGGGAAGCGGGGTGGATGTCGCTGGGCGATCGGTTCATAAGCAAAGTTGTGCGAAACGTGCGCGGGTTGCCATCTTGGACACGATTACGTTGCGGTTCCCACCGCGGCACTATCGGCCTCGTCGGGATCGGGGGGCGCCAACGGTTCGTTTTGAGGATTGGGATCGATTCGGGCAGGCTCGGGTAGTTTTACCGGTTTGCCGATCTCGTATTTGTTCGGAGGGTCGGTGGGAAGCGTGAAGCGAAAGCGTTGTGAGCCGGGAGCTTGGGCCAATAGCCGTTCGGCCCAGGCGGGGGCATCGTCGTCAAAAACATCGTCCAAGATTCTGCGGGCCAGTTTCCGGTTTTCCGGCGTCTGGAAGAGCTGGCCCATAAAGGCGGCTTTGCGAATTGCGGTTGTGCTTGAGGGATTATTGTGCACGCCCTGCAAGATCGCGGTCCAGGCATTGTGCAGATTTCCGCTCTTGAGATATTGCTTATAAAGTTCCACCCAAACGGGATCGAGTTGTGGGTTGATGGCAACCGCTTGCCGGAGGTGCATGATGCGGTCTTGTCGCGAAAGTGACTGGCTGGTCCCCAGATGCCAGTGATAGGCAGCATTCCAAACTGGGTGGACCACGGCGTACAATCCTATGGGAATGAGTAAATGCGCGGCCAAAAAACCGGCGCGGGCTGAGACCTTCCACGGGGTTTGCGCATAGGCGACACGGGCGGCCAGATACCCGTATCCCAAACCGGAAAAGTGCGCCAAATTGGCGACGGGCAGGATGTCGAAATAAGTGGCCGGAATGCAGGCGACCAACCAAATCAACATGATGCGGACTACTTGGTCGGGTAACATTTCCAAGATGTATCGATCGTGGTGACGCAGGACTAACAGATAACCGAACATCGCGCAGATCGCCCCGGACATTCCCACAGCCGCCGATCCCATCAGGAATTCCGGCAGCATAGAAACGACCAGCGACGAGACGAACAGCAAGGCCATGCGCAGGCTGCCGATGCGGTATTCCAGCAGTTGTCCCAAATACCACAGGCCGAGGCAGTTCATCACCAGATGAATCAGACCGCTGGTCATGCTGCCGCCATGGTGTAAGCCGGCGAGAATCACGCGCCACCACTCGCCATCCCAAAGTTTGGTAAACCCGAGTTCGATATCGGCGGTGCCGTTTTGACCACCCAGCATCACAAATTTCAGTGGGACGCCGAGTTGTTCTTGCGCGATGCGGTAATTGGCTTCTTCGAACAAGACGAGATAAAAAATCCATGCCAGCAGTCCCGAGCAAATGAATATGATGCTCGCTGTGACTGGGGCTGTGCGAAAAATTTGCCGGACGGTGGTCCACATATAACGCGCCAAAAAAGAAGAGTTGCTCAAGCCGCTACCGCGCGAATCACGTTGCGCGTGTTGCTGGGCGCATCATATGCCGTATGGGGAATTCAGGGAAGAGGGACAGCTGAAACTTAAGCGATGCGGAGGACTTCGGCGGCGCACAGATCCTCGCGGCAGAGCGTTTGCAGCCCCTTATCGGCGATCAAGGGAACAAACGTGGCATGTACGCGGCGACAATTGCGGGCCAATTCCGCCTGGAGTTGCTGCAACCGTTTTTGATAGCCGGCGATTGTTTTGCGATCCAAAATGAGATCAGTTTCGGCCGCCGATTCGATATCGACCAGACGACGGCCCCCACTGGTGGTCGGATCGGCTTCCCAGGCGTTCAATAGTTGCAGGACCCACAGCGCACTGGCGCCGGTGGCCAAGCGGCGGATGAGCGCCGCGGGGTCGTGGGGAAACAGAAAATCGCTGATCACGATGCGGACCGACTGCCGGGGAAGGGGGACTTGGTTATTTTCCAACAGATCCACCAACGTCGCGCGGGAATCAAACGGCAATCGCTCGATTAAATCCAGTCCTTCAAGTCCTGTGCGTGTGGCGACCTGATCGGTGAGGGTGACCACCCCCGCGCGGCCACCCAGTCGTCCGCAGAGCAGGGCGAACATCGCTGCCAATTGCTTGGCAATGAGCGGCTTAACAGTTCCGCCGGTACGCATCGAGGCGCTGCCATCGATGAGGATTTGTGTTTGCGGACTGATTTCTTCACGGTACAGGCGAACCATCAAGGTGTCGCTGCGGGCATAAGCGGACCAATCGACATGGCGGATGTCGTCGCCGGGGATGTATTCGCGAAATTCCTGAAACTCCAACGAACTTCCCGTACCGCGCCCCAGCAACTCGCCCGACCGCCCGGCGACGGGAGTGCGGGGTAGTCCGAGTTGGAAGGTGTCGACGACACGTTGGACGTCCGGATCATTTCTCACGAAATCGTAATCCTTATCGGTGATTGATCGCGACCGTTAGTTAACTGCTGGTCGACGGTTCCGGGGTGGCTGCTGCGTCTAAGATTCCCGCGGTGGCTGATGGGCCGTTGGCCATTTGAGATTGTGGGAACATGGCCGTTTCGTCCGCAGCAGGTTCGCGGAGGAAGACGACTTCGGTGAAGCCGCGCCACATGGTGTGGATATTGAGCAGCAGAGCGACTCCCCCCATCACCAGCAGGGCTGCCATAACTTCGTCGGCCCAGTTGAGATTGTTGTCCAGAGTCTCCAACGTATTGATGGGGTCGGACAAGTAAAATAGAGGATTCGCGACGCTGCGAGAATTGCGGAAGATGTTTGCAATGTTCGGCGCCAGCCAACTGAGTGCGAACATCACGATGGCAAACGCCCGTGTCTGAGCAGGACGAAATAAGGGAGTCGCCTTGCGCAACCAACGCCCCAATGCGGCGGACATTCCGGCGTAGAAGAGGATGTAACAACTCAGCCCAACCGTGAATTTTGAAATGTGGGTCCATTTGGGGTCGTGGATGAATTGTCCGAGGGCGAATGCCAGACCTACGAGCGCTGCCAAATGCAAAACCGCCATCAACATCCCGCGTCCGCCTCCTGGGAGAAACGGCACGGCGAGAAATCGTAGGAGAAAGCTTTTAGGGAGTTGGCTGCGAATCCGCCGCGAAAGCCCATCGGTCTCGGTGGCGGCAAACAGGCAAACAGCCCCCCAAAAGACCCCCAAGAAACTGAGGACCACATAGACCGGTTCGATCATGAGGGTCGAACCGGGCGAAGTACCGCCGAAGACAGCCTGATACAACCCGAGTCCCAGCCAGCCGAGCGTCAGCCAGTAGAGAGCGGAGCTGCTAAGTCGGATTCCGGTACTGCGATTGTCTGATTCGAATGTCAGTTGCGCGCGGGCGATCTGCAAGCAGAGCACGAAAGTCCCGATGTAATAACTGGCGATGACCAAACCGCCCCAATAGAATTCTTGGTCGCTGAAATCGATGCTTTCGTCGGCGACAAAATACGTTCCGAGTGAAATCGCTGCGCCCATGACCCAGACGAGTTGCCCCAACAGGACCAGGGAGAGCACGACCTGTGCTTGTCGCTGGCGGGCGAATGTGCTGAAGGTGAGCGACAGTAGCGACAACATCATGGAGGCGAACATCGCCAAGACCAGCACGAATATCAACGTGGGAAAGTCAACGCCACGAAGCAGGTAGGTGAAGGCGACAAACGGGCTGATAGCGGAAAAGTAAATGAACGTTTGCACCTGAGCGCTGAGCCATTTGCCCCACACAATTTGTTGGGGGGACAGCGTGGTGATGTTGAGCAGTTCGTAGGTGTTGAGGTCCCGTTCGGCCAGCAGACTGCGAAAGGCGCCGAAAGGGACGACGAGCATGACCGTGAACGCTAACAGGCCGAAATAGAAGGGGAAGACGTATTTGCCATACGGGCTGTCGTCGTTGCCGCCGACAAGCATCATGAGCACGAACGCCGATATCAACCAGCTACCAAACAGCATGATTGCAAAGGTGGCTAGAAACTGTTTGCTTTTGAGCGCTTGGCGCGTCTCCTTGACGAGGATCGGGTTGAGACGATCACTCACCTGTTCGGCCCAGCGGCTTATCGTATCAGGTTGAGAGGCCATGGTTGTTACGGATTTCCTTGGCCCACGGCTCAGCCGCGGGCATCTCGTGTGTGACAAACGAAATTACTGTGTGATGCCTTTTGTGACGGCCATGAAGACGTCTTCGAGCGAATGGGCACGGCCTTGGAACGAGACGACCTCGATGTCGCTTGCGATCATCGCTTTGAGAAGATTCGCTTGTTGCTGTTCGTTGCCGGTAAATTCAAAGCGGGCGTTTTTATCGGCAATGCGTACCGCACCGACGTGCGGTTGTTCCAGCAACCAGCGCTGCAACTTATTGACCTCGCCGACGACGCTGACTTCTAATTCCACCGATTCATCCGGGCCGGTCCGACGATGCCCTTGCATGATGGCGTCACGCGAACCGCTGGCTAGAATTTGTCCGGCTTCAACGATTGCCGCGGAGTGACAGATTTCAGAAAGTTCGGTGAGGATGTGGGAACTGATTAAAACCGTTTTGTTCAACTCAGTCGCCAAGAGGAGAATCAGTTCTCGCAGTTCGACCCGAGCGCGGGGATCCAAGCCGGCTGCCGGTTCGTCCAGGACCAGAACCTGCGGGTCGTGAATTAATGTGCGGCCCAAACCGAGGCGTTGTGACATGCCCTTACTGAGCGTATCGATTGGTTTTTCGGCGAGTTTGCGTAATTCGGTGAAGACCAACACCCGTTCGATGGCATCCCGGCGGGCGGCGCCGCGGAACCCATAGGCGCGGGCGAAGAAGTCGAGGTACTCCAGGACGTTGACGTTTTGGTATTTGCCGAAACTATCAGGCATGAATCCCAGAATACGGCGGACTTCATCCGGTTTGTCGACAACGGAGTAGCCCCCCACAAAGGCGTCGCCAGCGGTGGGGACGTCCAGTGTGGCCAGAATTCGCATGGTCGTCGTTTTACCCGCACCGTTGGGGCCGATGAAGCCCATCACCTCACCCGCGTGCACCTGGAACGAGACATCATTGACCGCTTTTAGGTTTCCAAAAAACCGATGCAGATGATGGATTTCAATCGTCGGCGTCGCTGTCGGCGGCGGTGGTTCCAACGTTGCGGTTTCGGTAGATGATTCGTTCATGAAAGTATTGAGCAGTGGGAATCTTGCAGTGGAAAAAGCGGAGGCGGCGCGATTTTAATACTGTCCCCAGATGACGTGGAAATCCCCTTGGGCATCGGTGTTTTCCACACCCAATTCGACACCAGGGTTTTCGCTGAGGATCGCGATATAGCTGCGGTGCAAATCGGTCAGTGCCGTCGCATTTTTAGGTTTCAGCAATCGGGTGAGCGTCCGTTCCAGATTGCCGTCGTTGTAGTTCAAATTCAAATTGAGTTCATTCGACGGGTATCCCGAATATGTCGTGATGGAAGTGCTGGAGGTCACAGGTGCGGCTCCGCCTGGTTGGATTTCAAGTGGATGCGTCGTGTACTGTCCTTTGAGAACAGAGACGACCTCATCGGCTTCGGTGCGTTTGAGCGCGGTTGAGTCTCCTGCGGGAAGTTTCGATCCCAGAAATGTATTTCCTTCCTCATCAACAACGACCAAAGTTTCGATGTTCCAAGCCAAGCCGTTGGCGACGTTGATTGTGGCGGAGTCGCTGCTGGGGGTGATTTCCAGTCGGCCCCGTTCGGTGCGACTGACCGTGGATAAAAACTGCATCGGCGTGCGAGAACGAATCCAACCGGACGAAAAGTGTTGGCCGTTTGTCCAATCGACCGACCCATGCGGGGAATCCTGTCCCGCTGACCAAATCGGAAACACAGCGGTGTCGGCATCGAACCGCAAGCCATCCGCGGGGGCGACGCCGGCATACAGCGCGGTGCGTCCCAAGGCGACCGCTGTCTTGGTGCGTTGGTCCAGAAGGGTCACACTCCGCGTACGTGAGGTGACGCCAAATCCGTCCGAAACGGCGGCGTAGGCGAACAATGCACAACTTGTCAAAAAGGCGATACTGGGGATCGTCACCACCAGCAAATACAACTGTTGCCGCCGCTTGAGGAAAAAGTAATTCAACGGGCCGATCACGATCGTGAATGCCGAAATCAACACGATGAATGCGATTTTGGGGACTCCACCCACACCGGGGATGGCAAACTCCGCAAAGGATGAATCGGGTTGCCGCGTGGAGATGCCTTGCCGCGTAGTCCATCGCCACGAGTCCGGAGTGAGCGAATTCATCATCCAGGCCCAATCTTGCGGCGTGCCGGGAAAGGGATTGTCGGGCATGGCGATGACGTAGCCCAACACCTGTGGGTGAACGGCGAACGTATTGGAGGAATTCTCCCAGTCATAATCGCTGGAGAGTTCAGTGTGAGTCGTTCCTATTTCGCTCACCATCATCCCCTGCAGCTCTTCTTCGGTCACGATTTTGATCGGTTTACGGGCAAACAGCGGGGCGTGTTGCCAGGTTTCGGCGTCGGTGAGTTCCAACAATCCTCGCAGTTCCGGAACATCGGCGGCCGCAGCTCCGGTTTCGTAGACAAGCAATTTTCCACCGGTGCGGACCCAGTTGTTGATGGCGGACCGTGCGCCCTCGGGAATCTTTTTGAGCGTCTCCAACGAGAGGGCCAGAATGTCCAGTCCCGAATAGTCGACCGCCGATTGGGGAAGCATAATCGGATCAATGACTTGATAGTCTTCCGACGAGCTAGAGCCATACGGGCTCGTCATCCCTTTGGCCGCTGAGAGAGAGTTGGCTGCGGACAAAAACGGTTCGCAGTCGACTTTTTTTCGCGAAACTACTAACAGTGCGGGGCAATTCACCGTATCCGTGCGATTGTCGGCGAGTGTCACCGCTTCGCTGAGATTTTTAATCTCGCGACCATTGCGGAATACGGTGAGTTTCCCGCCAAAGTAGCCCGATTCGCCGACTAAGGGGACAGCCATCGTGAATTGCCGGGTTTCGTTTTGCCCGATCGTAATCCGCTGTTGCACCTCCGGGAATTTGGTGTAACCGTCCGAGGCAAATCGAAAGAAGAGTTCTTGCGGTTTGCCGGTATTACCCAGGCGAATTCGTATCGGAGCGTACCCGCCGAATCGGCCCCCTGCCCAGCGAGAATCGACCGTCAGCGTCAGGTCTTTTGTGCTCCGCGTGAAATCCGAACCGGAGGCGAACAATTGCGATGTGCCGGTTGCCGTCAGCAGCAGGATTGCCGCATAAAGGATGGTCCGAGCGCTCCTGGAGTTCATGCCGTCTCCTTGATCGTACCCAGTAACCCGGCCAGGCATTGCCGCCTGCTGGGATGCCACTTTGCTCGCTCACACCGTTGGCGCTGGGGGGAGCGTGCAGGTTTTCGATTACAAAGTCTCAACGGAGCTCATCCCTCAAGGCTAAACGAAGTTTGATGCTTAGGATTCACCCGCTATTAGGCTGGGGATAAGTCTTCTGGCAAATCCCGACCGACTTCAGGAACGGCGTCGAGCAGGCTTTGGATCATTTTTGCAGGGGTCCAACCTTCCAATCGGGCTGCATAATCCAAAATCAACCGATGCCCCAGGACGCTGAGGGCCACTTTTTTGACTTCGTCGAAACCGACATTCGGTTTACCCGCCAAGAGCGCCGCAGCGCGCGATGTGCCGGCCAATGCGATCGCGGCCCGCGGCGAAGCGCCGAATTTGACAAATTTGCGAACCGTTTCGGGGGCATCCGCTCGATCGGGATGTGTGGCGGTGACCAGTCGGGCAATGTATCCGGAAACGGCGCGGGGCAGGTGAATGGCATCGACCTTGTCGAACAGTGTCTCCAATTCCATGGCGGAGACAACCGGCGAAAGCGCCGGCGGTTGTCCGTGGCTGCGTGTGGTGATGATCTCCTGCAAGGTCTCGCTGGAAACATTATTCACGCTGAGTTTGAACGTGAAGCGGTCGAGTTGCGCTTCGGGGAGCGGATAGGTCCCCTCCAATTCAATGGGGTTTTGTGTCGCCAAGACGAAAAACGGCAGGGGGAGCGGATGCGTTTCTCCCAGGACGGTGACGCGGCGCTCCTGCATGGCTTCCAGTAGCGCGGATTGGGTTTTGGGGCTGGCGCGATTGATTTCGTCCGCTAAAACTAAGTTGGCGAAAATCGGTCCTTTGTGAAAGACGAGGCTCCGGGATCCTTGTTGGTTCTCTTCGAGAATCGGCGAGCCGACAATATCGCTGGGGAGCAAGTCAGGTGTGAATTGCAAACGGCGGAAGTCCAAACCGAGCAATTTGGACAACGACTTGATCAATTCGGTCTTACCGAGTCCCGGCAACCCTTCGAGCAGCATGTGTCCGCGGGCCATCAGTGCGATGACGACCAACTCCAACAATTCCTCCTGGCCGAGAATCGCCCGTTTTAAACCTGAGAGCAGGCGGTCTAATGTGGCCCGCGCCTCCTCAAGCTCGTGCGGCGGCACCAGACGATCGCTGTCACGATCTCCGTCGACAGTTGCGTCGGCGGTTCCCACGGTTTCACGGTCCATCAGGGGCGTCTCCTCTAGGTGATCATTCGCAGTCTTGTGTGTGTGAAATTCCGGGGAAGCATTGTTGTCACGGTTTGGAGGTATCGAAATACTTGCGCACCGCAGCGCGATGTTTGGGGCTGAGGCGGCGTTGCACGGTGGTGGATCCGGCGGACGCCGCACTGTCGTGCGCGGCGCTGCGGGGAGCAGCGGTGGCGGGGTCGACATCCGGAGCGGAGGCCTTGATGCTGTCGATTTCATCTTTCGCCTGTTCGCGGAATCCTTGCGGCAGGACACTCTCTTTGAATTTGACTCCTTGTTGATCCGATTCATCACCCCAGGACATCGACGCATCACCACGTCCGCGGTTGACGCCACCGCTGCCGGGTCGGCCGTTGTTGGAATTGCCGCCTTGTTGTCCCGGCCCTTGGCAATTCCCTCCTTGGCATTGTCCCCCTTCGCACTGCCCGTTTGGGCATTGACCATTTTGGCAAGCTTTGCAATTTTTGCGGATCTCTTTTAGTTTGTCTTGCTCTTCTTCTAAAAACTTCTGCAACTGTTCGAGTTGTTGTTGCCGCGCGGCTCCATCTTTGGCCAGCGTCAACTTTCCGTTCTTCATCAGTTTTTGCAGATCGTCTTGCATCCCTTGGGGGGCATTGGCGAGGTTGCCATTTTTGCTCAATTTGCTGAGGGCGTCGGCCAATTGTTTTTCCAACAGCAGCTTGCGCTCCAGCGTTAATTTCTCGCCACTCAATTCGGCCCGCCGTAATTCCTCAGCCGCTTCAGTCGCTTTGGACATGTTGATCTCGGCACTCGTCATCCGCGTTTGCATTCGTTCGCGGAGCGCATCCAGCGTTTCCCATTTCTCACTGGTCAACGGTGACTGTTCGGTCTCTTCGACGAGTCGCTGGATTTCTTCTTTGAGTTTTTCCTCTTCGGTTTCCTCCAGCACTGTGGTCGCTTCGAGTTCAGCGAGCAATTCCTCCAACTGTTCGGTGGCATTGCGGGCCGCTGTGTTTTTCAGCACCGGTGCGGTCGAGGCCTCTCTTAAGGGCACAAAACAGGCCGCCACGGCGAACATCAATGGCAACGCCAAATAACTGACGAAGCGCGTGGGGCGATATTTTGGCAGCGCCTGACGGTACTGCAGGTCCACTTTCGGCAAGCGGTCTCGCCAAAACGGATCCGGCCGTTCGGTCAGGGTCATTAATAATCCGCCGGTTCCCAGGGCCTTATCCAACAGTGCCACCGAATCGTCGCGACTACACCAACTGCGGCGGGCATACCACCAAGCGGCGACAGCCGTGGGGACCGCACACAGGGCGATCCATAGGACGTGTGGCCACAATTGGGGGATTAACAGCTTGACCACCAGCACGATGGTGCCGAAGCTGAAGAGAAAGACTGCGCCAAACTCAGCCGCACGTCGCAGGAATTCTCCGATACGCACGCGCTTGAGGAATTGATCGATCCATTTGTCCGCGGAACCCATGAGCGCTCCTTGGTCTTTCGAGGGTGGACGAATTCATTGGGCACATCCCGATCTAAGGCCGAGAGGCCGACGTCGGTTATTGTATCCGTGTCAGCGGTCGTGCGACACCCCTGATCAGGGGCAACAGCGCGGTTGGGCAGTTTTTTGTTGCGTGGGCAGTCGGTCGCTTTTCCTCAAGCCTGTCGCCTCACGCCTCCCCCTGGGGAATCACAACGGCCGTTCCAGAGGCGTGGCTTTCAGACAGCGCTTGTCGCCAACGGATTGAAGCGGGAGATTCCTCGGGCAGCGCTGCTGGCGACCAATCGACCTTTTCCAGATTCGCGATACCGTGATTGCCGATGAGTGTTAAATGGATGCTCGATGACTCAACTGTGCCGCCCTCGAGAGTCGCGAACAACGTAGCCCCCGACACGCACGTAACCAAAACCGTCGCCTGGCGTTGAAGGTCACCACGCACCATCAAGCGTGCCGGCGGACTGTCGAACAATTCTCGCGCCATGCCTATAGCGGTGACACCCCCGGATTGGAGATCCGCATCCGTGTCGGATGATTTGAGGTACACACGCAACGCGACCGGCGATCCAATCTGGCCATTGGCCACCGCTTGCTGGAGCTTGGGTTGTAATTCTAGTAACGTCACCTATGCCTCCCACTGACCTGACAATTTCCGAATACGAGCATACCCGGATACTTCGTCGCTGGCAAAGCGACGGGCCGTTTAGCTAGCGTTGGCAAGAAACAAGGCAAGCTTGACGCCGAAAAAAGGCCGGTGGCGTACTCGGCAATCGATACCTATTTCTTAGCTCAGGACCAAGATTCCAAGCGATCGTCTCCCACATGATCGGCAAGGCTAATGAAGCGACGATGCGAGCATTCATCGACGATCTGGCCACGATATGCACGAGCCACATCGAGCGGCTCCACTGCACGACGCAGATGTTCGCTGAGAAATCCTGCCGGCTGACCTTGGCTATCAGCAAGAAACTTGCGAACCTGGAAGCGGCTGTCGCAATGTGCATCGCCAATTATAACTTTTGTTGGCGTCCTCGCGAAAACGGCAAGAGCGGGCGGAAACGGCCTACCCCAGTGATGCAATCACGAGTCGCGGATCGGCTTTGGAAGTATGAGGATTTGTTCAATGTCGCAAAGGGATAAAATCCAGCAACGGAGAAAACGGTGCGTAAACGTTTTCGCGCAGATAGTTGGTTTATTCATGTGCTTGTTGGCATGCCCGGCTTTATGGGATGCCGGCGTGATGGCAAATCAAGAATATATCCATTTGATTGAGACTACCTCATGGAGACAAATCAGTGGACCTGATGGAGAAGACCAAAATTTCCAATTCATGGTATTCAACGGAGCCATCGGAAGCTTCTTCTTCGTGTTTGGTTGCGGGCTGATCTTTCTTGGGGCAAGAGAACGCAAAAGGTCGCAGCCAATTGCCATTGAATGACCAGCCAAATCTCAAATTAGGAGTCGACCTAACGCCGCGAGAGATAATTCGCCAACGCCTCTTGCCAAGAGGGCAGTTCCAGGCCGGTCGCGTCGGTGAGTTTTTGGCAGGACAACACACTGTAAGGGGGGCGGGCAGCGGGGGCGCCGAATTCGGCGGTTGTGATGGGACTCAGCTCCACTTGCGTGCCCGACTGACGGAAAATCTCTGCGGCAAACTCAAACCAGGTCATGCTGCCTGAATTGGTAGCGTGATACAAACCGTATTGGTCGGTTTCGATCAAAGCCGCAATCGCGCGGGCGACATCGACCGTCCAACTGGGGGTGCAGCGTTGGTCGTTCACGACGCTTAACTGATCGCGTTCGCTGCCGAGTCGTAACATGGTCTCCACAAAATTCCCCTTGCCCCGCGTCGAGGCGATTCCATACAGCCCGCAGGTGCGTATGACGAAATGCCGCGGGCAAATGCTGCTGACGAATTCCTCGCCGGCGCGTTTGCTCTGAGCATAGGCGCCTTGCGGGCCGGGGGGATCGTCTTCGGTATAGGGCACCGCACGCTGCGCGTCTTGCCCGAAGACGTAGTCGCTGCTGATATGCGCTAATCCTATTCCCAGGTCGGTGCACGACTCTGCGAGGTTTTTCGGCCCCGTCGCATTCACGGCATACGCAACTTCCGGTTCCTCTTCGGCTTTGTCCACCAGGTTGTAAGCGGCGCAATTGATTACGAAATCGGGTTGGATTTCCCGCAACTTGGCCGCGACGTCGTCGGGGCGGGTGATGTCCAACTCCGCATGTCCTAAGGGGACCACGTCGTTTCCGAGTAAGGGGAATAAGTCGCTGGCGAGTTGTCCCCGCGCCCCAGTCAGTACAATTCGCATGGATGTCGTCGAGCCGAAAGAGAAGGTGATCGCTTGATGAAAAGAGAATGATCACCATCGCGGGCCACAGCTGCAAGGTCGGCGCGCGAATTGATCGCTGCCACCATAGCGGATATCAAGGGCGCTGCGTTAGGCGGCGCGACGAATTTGGACATCGACCGCCGCTTGGCGGCGCGCCCAAAGGCAGCAAGGGACTTGCGGCCGCGCTGTTTCGTTGGCAATCCATTGGTGCCACTCGAACCGCGAGATAGCCTGTTTTGGCAAGTGCAGCGATACTGCGATTTTCCCCGCGCGTGGGCGGCGACCTAATACCCAGTTCCAAGTCCGTTGATCAGAGAGCGCATCGGGCACCATGATCTTGGTCGTCGAACCGGGGAAACGGGAGAACAACCGGGAATAACAGGACGGCAGATGTCCTAGCGGATTTTGTAGTTGAACAGGATCATGCTGGACGAGAAACATCAGCGAGCCGCCGGCACGCAAATACCCAGCCATGTGCGCCGTCCAGCGTAGGGTGGCGTCCGCAAACAGGTCGCCCGCCAACATCTCGCTGCCGTGCACAATGACGAGATCAAATTTCCCATCTTCGCCCAGTCGCTGAGCATCGTCTTTCCAATGGTGAAATTCGACGTCCGGAAGTGTTTGGATGGCGGATTTGAGTGATATGGTATCTTGTTCGTAGGCGGTCACTTCCAGCGAAAGCCGGTGCAAATGCCGCGTGAGCTGCCCCGTCCCACAACCGATTTCCAGAACGCGGGATCCGGGTAACAAATCGTGTTCGGTCACCACATATCGCAGTAATCGTCGCGAATACCGTTCTGGCGAATCGCTGGACGCGATTTTGAGACGAGACTGGGTGGCTGGATTCACGATTTTCCCCTCTCCCTTCTATGGAACCTGACAGGAAGTTGACGAACTGAGGGCGGAGTCTATCTCAGATGGGTGAAATCGGTCAATATGATCGTGTTGGCCGAACAAAATGCGCTAGCGAGCGACAGTTTGAACATTTCACGGAGTAGAAATGCAAACAGCCGGGAGTACTTTTGCGGTGGGGCAGGGACCACAAAAATCCAACATCCGGCTGTTCACGAGTTGGATTCTAGTCACATCAATTTCAAGGGGCAACCTTTTTGAGCACTCTTAAGAGATGAAGTGATGGATGCGTGTGGCGATGATCGGTCTGTAGTGCTCTCTCATGGTCAGAACGACTACAACGAAGTTTGAGGCTCCTCTTTTGGAAAGAGTCATCGAAATCTGACGCATCTGTTTAACTGTGAATAAGTTGTGAAGACTGCAAGTCTGGATTGATAATTTCCTTCATGAGCTGGTGTGACTTAGTCATCGCTCCGTGTGCGCCGAGTGCAGGGTTTCTAGGTAGTATTTCCCCTACCTGGGCAAAAAGTCTTCCAGTGGCACCAAATTCGTCATGTCGAGTCATTTTTTCTTGGGGTATACCCTATTTTCATAGACAGTCGGCGGATTGTGGAAAATTCGTGGAGAGCGAATGTTGCCAAATGGTTCGCCAAGGCGTATATACCAACGACTGAGAAGAGGTTCGCACCGGGGCTGTGGCGGAACTGGCAGACGCGCTGGATTTAGGATCCAGTTCCTTCGGGAGTGCAGGTTCGATTCCTGTCAGCCCCAATTTTTCTTCGCATAGAAGGACTTACGTCGAATTCGGCGTGAGTCCTATTTTTGTTTGCGTCCGGGAAAATGACTATGAGCGATCTTTCTACGCGTGCACAGGAATGGAATGCGCTGATCTCTACGGCTGTGGAGACACCGGATGCTGTGCTGGCGAATTTTAGGATCACGCGATTGCATTATTTGCTGTCGACTGTGCTGCGGGAGGTGGTGGGAGCGGAGGCGGGGGCCAATTTTCATAGCTGGGCGGTGTGGGGTTCGCGCAAAGCGGGGGTGACGATTCGGCAGGATGACAAGGATCAGGCGTCTCGTGATGCGACCGTTGTTGCTGGAATCGTTGGTGGACTGGTTGGCGTGGGAGTCGGTTGGGCGTTTGCCGCTTACGCGGGTTGGCTGTGGTGGGTGTCATTTGTGTTTTGGCTCGTGGTCGGGATCCTCGTGGGCGGTTACTGTGGGTTTCTGCTGGCGGGTTATACGCGCAAGGCTGCTTCGCGTTTGATTCTTGAAGGCAATTGCATTGTGCTGGACGATATCGGCCGGGAGACGGCGCGGTATTTGGAATACGCTCATCAGCACAGTTCGCGCGATGCCGGTCGAGCTGCGGCTTGGCAGGAATTCCTCGCGACATTCCGTGACGGCCCGACGGAGCGCGGTGGGCAGGATTTGTTGCGTCGCACGTTTGAACAATATGAGACTGCGCGGCTGACCAATGATTATCAAGTGGCGCATGAGTGCAATTATTTCGCGAATTGTCTGGCGGTGTTGCATGAAAATATTCGGTTGCAACCTTACATCAGCCGTTCGTTGCCGTATTTGATTCGTAAATGCGTGACGCAGCGGTTAATGACCTATAGCGTTGGTGAGCAGTTGTTAGCGGTGCATGAGGATGTGCCGTCGTTGGATGGGGCAGTTTTCCCGGAAACGTTGATGACAATTAACAGCTCCGAATTGCGCGCATTCCTAGACGGTCCCGAGGGTTGGGATACGGGGCGTGGGACGCTGAAGATTACGCGGACCAATGATTGGACAAAAATTCGCGAGCGGATGGGCTACATCGTGAATCTATTTCGCACGCGGCACTTGGATCCAAACGTCGTGGCTTCGCCGTATGTTACGGAGCAGTTGGCGGCGATTACTGTGGGAGAATTGCCAGCGCGGCCTTGGTGAGCTGCAAGCAAACGAATTTGCGTTATCCAGTGCTTTGGTTTCGGCAGGCCAGCAGGAGCGATCGCATCCATTTCAGGAGTGTCTCCGAGATGTGAAATTGAGGATCAAGGTTTGACTCGCCGCTGTGGTGAGAGGTAGATTTATAAGAATCTGTTGCTGAGTTCGCGAACCAGTCACGTGTTCGATCTTTCTTGGGGAATACTTAGATAATGGCACTCAACGATCCAGTTGCCGTTTACAATGCAGCGAAGAATACTGAAGCGCAGAACGTTTGTTTTGCCCTCGAGCAATCGGGGATCGAGGCCCACATCATTGAGGACGTGTCGCCGGGTGGGATGTGGGCGTTTGGGACGCTGCCGGAGATCCACAAGCCGCAGGTCTTTGTGGAGAAGACCGATGTGGAGCGCGCGGTGCCGATCATTGAGGAGTTTGAGCAGACCCAATGCAAACGTCGCGGGGAGGGGAGCGACGACGCTGCGGTGAGTGAGACCGTTGAGGCAGAGTGCGAGGGCTGCGGCCGGCGCACGGAGTTTCCCGCTGCAAAAATCGGAACGGTCGAAACGTGTCCGCATTGCGGTGAGTACCTCGACGTGGGGGGCGACGACGACGATGAGTTTGATTGGTCGGAAGAGGAAGCAGCCACGGACGAATGAGCCGTCGCCGGATTTGATGCTTCGTGCAGCGTCGAATCTTTGGATCAAGATTTGACTCACTGTTTCGCAGTCGGGTAGCTTATGAGAACATTTCACTGTGTTTGCAGTGGCAGACCAAAATACGCGCCGCAAGTGCTCACGCGTGCGCGAGAAATTTGGTGTCATTACGGGCGATGAAATTGATGGCGAGGTTGGTAAGCACGATTCCTTTCCCGTCGATCCCTTCCACACGATAGAGACGAGCGCGAGCATGACGATTCAAGTCAGTTGTAACAATTGCGGGAAAACCTATAACGTTTCGGACAACATCGCCGGACGGCAGATTCGTTGTAAGGAATGCGAAACGATCATTTACGTCCCTGCAGAGGAACCGATTGAAGCGGTCGAAGTTTGGGATGATGAAGACGAATTCAGCGAACAGGCAGCGCTGCCTCCGAGACGTCGCCGCTCGAGCGGGCCTGCGTATGAGGACCACCCGCCGCAGCAGGGATTGAGCGGCACGCAAATCGTGCTGTTGGTGGTGGGCGCCGGTTTTCTGATGTTGCTGCTGGCCTGCGGGGGCGTGGCCTATATGGTGATCGAAAGAGCGCAGGAAGTCATCGCGGAGGTTCAAGAGGGAATCGAGGAAATGGAAGCAGAGGCCCGTGCAGCGCGGGAACAACGCGCTGCAGAAATGGCCGAAGCTGTGTTGGCTCCCTTGGATCTGGCTGCGGTGGGATTGCCGCTGGTCATCGACATGCCCGAAGGGACGACGGTGGAAGCGGTCGAAAACTCCGATTCAGAAGACGATTCAGATGACGATGACGAAGATGGAACGGATTCGATGACGGTCTACTTCCATTACGGAAATTTGATTCAATGGCAAATGAGCAAGAATTCGGAATATGAAACAGTTGAGGATCTGAAGAAATATGTGATAGAGACCTACGGAATACTCCCCAAGAACATCGAGGTTGTGGACGACCAAGCCGTCATTTACAAGTACGAAATATACGCCCCATTCGATGACGACGCTCTCTATAATTTCATGGCCCTCAAGACAGTCGGCGAGGATCGTCTGCTTTTTCAAGAAACGGTTGGTGAACTCTATACACGGCAGGAGGTCGAATACTTCGCGAATTGCATCAAGACGCTCCGGCCCCAAGGCCAGTCCGTTGTAGAGTCACCGTCCGATGAAGCACCGGTGAAAGAGACCACACCGGAAGAGGCACCTGAAGAGACACCAGCAACTGAGACAACGGCGACAGAGACTCCAGACGAAGAGGCGTCGGTCGAAGTGGGCACGGAACAGTAACGTGGGGAGCAGGCGAACAGTTCAGCCCGCAGCTGCAACGGTGATGCCGTAGAATTCGGCCAATCGCGCGGTGGTGGTTTCGATGGCAGCGTCGACGGCGTCCGCGTTGAGTTTGCCGCTTTCGACGAGCAAGGTTGCCAGTTGTTCGAGTGCCGGTCGGCAGAGGGATGGCTGGAACATTAGCAGGATGCGGCGCTCGACGAGGTCGCCGAGTGTGGATGTCCATTCGTGGGCGATGATCCAACGGATGACCGGCAGCGGCAGGTGGGTTCCCGGTAAGTTCTCGCCCGGCAAGCCGGGGCAAGCTTTGAGGACTTCTTCGGTTTGAGTGCCGAATAGCCGCCAGACCGCTGTGGTCTGCTCAGGGGATAAGCCGGAACTCTTGGCGAGGCGAGCGATTTCGACTTGCAGCGCTGCGGCATCGGCGGGGTAATTTTTGCCGCCGGGGACGTAGCGGTCGCGGGTGTTGGCGATGCGGGGGTGATTGATTAAGCCGAGCACGCGGTCGGTGGTTTGTTCTCCGAGTGCGCGGCAGGTTGTTAGTTTTCCGCCGATGAGCGTGAGCACCGGCAGTTCGCCGAGTTGCTGTTCTTCAATCCAATGTCGGCGGGTGACGGCGCCAGGGGACTTGGCGGAGGATTTGGGCAAAGGGCGAATTCCGCTGTAATGCAACGAGACGTCTGTGCGGTTTAAATCGACGTGCGGAAACAAATCGTTGACGGCGCCGATGAGGTAGTTGATTTCGTCGTCGGTGGCGTTTGCCGTTTCGGGAGGAGCATCGAACGGTTCGTCCGTTGTGCCGACCAGCACAGCGTCGTCGAAGGGGAGCACAAAGACCAACCGGTTGTCGGGGGCTTCGGCGTACACCCCTTGTTCGTGCAACGCGGCTTTGAGTCGGGGATTGTAGGTGAGGATATGGCTGCCTTTGGTGCCGGCGAACAGTTGCGGCGTATTGGCGCCCAATTGCTTGAGCGTTGCGTCGCCACCGGCGCCGGTGGCGTTGATGATGAGCGACGGTTGAATGGCGGGCGTGATCGGTTGGCCGTTCTCAAGGCTGACAATGTCAACGTGATCGAGACCGATTTCAGCGCGGTGGTAGGTGTGGATGTCGAAGCGCAGTTGTTTCTCCGCAGCGACTTGCCGAGCGTCCTCGAACAGCGCCAGGATCCAGCGTTCGGTGTTGACGATTTGCCCGTCGCTGTAGGCGCACAGCCAGGGGAACTTTTTGGCATCCACCCGTGGCAAACCTACTTGGCCGGTATTGTGCACACTGTATTTCGGCATGGTGCGATCGCGGGCGTAGATTTGATACATTTTCAAACCGGCGCGGACCAGCCACATCCCGCGGGTCTTGTGGTTGGCGGCTGTGCCTTGATGCCGTTTGCTCCAGGAATCGGCCCAGCTTTCGAGTTTGAGAAAGCGGAGCATCGTGGGGAGCACGCCGGAGAGCCGGTTGTTGACGGGGATGCACAGTCGCAACGGTCGAACGAATTGCGGAGCTTGGCGGAGCAACCGAGTCCGTTCTTCGAGGGACTCCCGCACGAGGTGGAACTCTCCATATTCCAAATAGCGCAGCCCGCCGTGAATCAGCCGGGAAGATTTGGAGCTGGCACCGTAAGCAATATCGGCGGTGTCGACGACAACGACCGAAACACCGTTGAGAACCAATTCTCGCGCGCAGGCAGCGCCGTTGATGCCGGCTCCGAGGATCAACACAAGCGGGGCTTGGGGGCGGTCCATCATGGGTGCTTACTGTGTTTGAGGCGGATGTGTCACTTCGTCCCTAGGTGACCGGAATTGTAGCCTGAGTGGCGGGTGATTGGGAGCGAACATCCTTTTTGGGAAGATAAACGCGGCCGGTCCATTGCAATGAGGAGGACGAGGCTGGCGGCGTTAGATCCGCGATGCGCTGGCCGCAGCTTACTCGGTGATGTCGGCGGGGGCGCTGAGTGTTTCCAGCCATTGTTCCAGGTGCCGACGTAGGCCGATGCGGTCGTCTTCGACGGATTGCCATTCTTGCTGCAGTTCGGCGCGCTGGAGGTCCAATTGCTGCGCTTCATCGGCGATCAGCAGAGCCTGTTCGGTGGCTTTGCGCTGTTCCCGCTCCAACTCGTCTCGTTCGGCTTGCACGGATTCGCGTTCGGCGGCGAGTTCTTGCAGTTTCGGTTCGAAATCGGCACGGGCTTGTTGTAGTTCTTCGCGTTCACCTTCAAGTGCTGCTTGTTTGTCGGCCAGCGCATCGAGGTCGCTATCGATTTGGGCGCGAATCTTCTCGAGGGCTTCGGTTTCCTCGCGTAATTCTTGTTGGCTATTTTCAAAGGCTTCACGCTGGTCGGCGAGGGACTTCTGTTCCTCTTCGAGTTGGTGGCGAGCCTCTTGCAGTTCTTTGCGTTGGGGGTCGAGATCCGACTGGATGCGGTCCAACTCTCCCCGTTCTTCGTCGAGCTGTTGCCGGTCAGTCTGTACTTGATAGCGATCTGCCTCAAGTTTGCTCCATAGCGACTCCAGTTCCGTGCGGTTGGCTTCTAAGGATTCGCGTTGTTCGCACAGTTCCTGTTGTTGTTGGGTGAGTTCTTCGTGTTGGCGAGCGAATTCTGCTTGTCGGGTTTGCAGCTCCGCTGCTGCGGCAGCGGTTTGTTCTTTGCGCTGGCCGACTTCGTGACGGGTTTGTTCGAGTTCTTCCCGCGCAGCCGCAGTCTCTTGGCGGCATTGTTCAGCGGCGGCGGACTCTAGTTCAACTTTTTGTTGTTCCTGTTTGAGCGTTTCCCACTTGGCATCCAGCTCACTGCGTTCGGCGTCAAAACCATCGGCCCGCGCTTGGAGGTCGTGGCTTTGTTGTTCGAATTGTTCGCGCTGCGACTCGAATTCAGCCGTGCGGTTTTTCAGGACCACTTGCTCGTTGCTGAAGGAATCTTGGGCGGTTTGGAGTTCCTGGCGGGCGGTTTCCAGTTCGGTGCGCTGTTCGGAGAGTTGCCGCCACTGTTCTTGTTGTTCAGCGTGAGCTGCTTCCAGACCCCGCTCTTCGTTTCGCAGGAGGCTGAGTTCTGATTCGAGACGTTTGACGTCAGCCCGTAACCGGTCAAGTTCATGAGTCGATTGCGCGGGCTGTGGAGTCTCGTCGGCCTTTTTTTGAGTCTGCTGTTGTCCGACTGCCGTGGGTTTTGGAGTGGGCCGAACGGGGCTGGCTGCTTCTACGGCGGGTTTCTCGTGCCAACTGCGATACAGCGGTCCGAGAACGCCTTTGGTCGTCGGATCAATGGGATCTCCCAGGTCGGGAAACCGGCCCAGTTGCATGCGTTTGAGCATTTGCCAGTCAAAGCCGGCGGCTTGAATAACAGCCTTATCCACAGCGACGGCAGCATCAACGGTGGTGATTGCGGCGATGACGACAGCTTTGGCGATCTCAGCTTTGTTTTGGCGAGTCTTGATCAATTCTAGGGCTGCTGAGGTGGTGTTGGCCGCGGCATAGGCGGCATTGGCAGCGTATGCGGCGTCGTCCCCAACATTGGGCGATTCCGTAGCGGCTATAACGGCAGCGATAGCGGATTCTTCTGCGCGTTTGACCCGTTTTTGATCAATGGTGATACCCGAAGCAAAATCGATCGCAACCAAGAGCGCATCCTGCACGGCGGAGACGCATTTGGGGCTGTCGGGGTTGTCATCACCGAGTTGGTACAAGGGAGCGACGCGTTGTGCGCAGCGGACTATGTAGGCAACGATAGCGCGAAGTGGGAGTTGTCGTAACTCTTGGGCGGTGGGAAGTCCAGCCATCGTGCGATCGTCGACTTTCGAGTCTGGATTTGATCGAGGGTGAGGTTCTTATCCTACAAACCTAGCTTACGGATCATCCTCATGTCTCAGATCCCGCCCGGGTCGTATAATTGAGGGACCGGTTACGCGGGCTGTAGTGAGCGTAACAGCGGCGGATCGCTACGGGTTCCGTGCGCGACTAATTCAGCTTGCTGCTTAGTTCCTGGAAACGGCTATGTTCCAAGGGATGCAGTTGTGCTGCGGAGAACCCGGTCGCTCGTGCCTTTCGAAATGCGGTCTTGGCGGCGAATTGATCTCCAGCCAGTTCGCGGGCCTGTGCCATGTGGTAATACTTGGCCGGCGAGGCGTCTTCTTCGAGGGCAAGCTTGAGGTCGTCGATCGCCAGTTTGGCATTTCCCATGGCTAGATGAATCATGGCCCGCGAATCGAGCAACATGGCATTGGGGCCGGAAAGATAGATGGCGCGGTTGATCAATTCCAAGGCTTCGTCCAAATCGCGTTGATTGAGGGCCAACAAGACGGCAAGCTCATTGAGCAGATTGACGGAATTTGGCGAAGAGACAAGAGCCTGCCGATACCAACGGATTGCTGTATCGTAGTCTTGTTGTAAGTGGGCCAAATTCGCTGCTTGGAATAAAAGTTGCGGCGAGGGGGTGGATTTTTCGATCTCAGCTTCTAGGCGTTTGCGAAAATTCGAAATCCACTTGTCGGAATCGGGTACTTTTTTCAGCAGGCCCAAACTCGCTTCAGCGATTTGTTCGGGGGGAGCGAGGGTCCAGGAGTCGTTGAGTAATTCCAGGGCTTGTTCGTATTCGCCGCGAAGTTTTAGCAACCTGACAAGCAGCAGTGTTTGAGCGGGATTGTCTTGCATGGTTTCGCGCAGGTAGTTTTCGGATTTATCCGAAAACCGTTCGACGTCCACGGTTCGACCGGTCCGATCCATGAATTCCGCAAAACCAAGGTAGATGAGGGCGATCTGCGACTTGGTTGCGATCGGGGTTTGATCATCGACCGGTTGCATAGCGGAATCCAGCAAGGCAATGGCTTCGTCGTTCTTGCGCAGCGCTGTTAAATACCGTGCTTTGAGTTCAAGTGTTTGTAGTTTATCTGCTTTTTTTGCGGCGAGTTTGTCGATCAATTTGCCGACCTCGTCGAGTTCGCTGCGATTCATCAATGTGCGGATGCCGAAGGCGAGATCCGAGGGAGGGCAGGCGGGATCATTCATCAATTGCAGAAGAATGGTCTTGGCTTGCGGCCATTCGCCGAGCGTGAGCAACAATTTGGCCAGCACCATGCGGTCTGGGGGGAGGAGTCGTCCTTCCTCGTTGAGTTGCCGGTAAATGTGTAAGGCTTGGCGGCGGTTTTTGCGACTGCTTTGTCGTGCCAATAATAAGGCTTTGAGTCGTAGGTCCGACGTGGTCTGGATTTCCTGAGCAAGGTTTTTCTCGACCAGTCGTAACGCGGATTGTGTTTTTGGATACTCGCCATTGGCTGCTAATGCTAATGCCAATGCGCGTCGCGCGGTTGCTTTTTCGGCGGTGGTTGCCTTGGTTTCGTCGGAGAGGACGTGGCGAAGGTGCGGTTCGGCCTCTTGCGGTTTACGGATGCGATTGAAAAACTCGGCGGTGGAAATACGCAAGTCGGCGTTGTTTGGATCGAGTGCGACGGCGGCCCGATAGTATTTCTCTGCAGCCTCGATATCGTCGATGGCTTCGTAGATGTTAGCCAGTTGCAGGGGCTGTTTGTCGCTGGGAAACTGCTGAAGCGCTTGTTGAATGTTTTTTTCAATTTCAGTAGTGCGGTGTTCAGCTTTGAGAAACTTGAGCAATGCCACCCAGGTTTCGACATGATCCCGCCCAAGATTCCAAGCGGTCTTCAGTGAAATCTCGGCTTCTTTAGTTTTTTCTGCGGCGATCAACAAACTGGCCAACCACAGCTGTTCTTGATAGTTCGTGGAGTCGGGCGAAATGCTTTGCATTGCCACATATATCGCTTGGTCATAATCGCCGGCGAACGCCAAGGCTTCGGTCGCCATGAATTGCAGTTCGTTGTTGAGGGGCCGGCGGGAATTTTTGCGATATTGATCAATAACTGCTGAGGCTTCGGGGAAATTTGATTCGGCATTGAGTCGGCGGACGAGTTCACGAATCACGCGAGGATCGGTTGAACCTTTGGCAATAGCCTCGCGATATAGATCGGTCGCCTCGACTTGGTTTCCCTCTATCGCTTCCCAATCCGCAAGACTTGCCAGAACTTTGTCGGTCAAGATAAATCGGTTGCGAAGGTCGTCGAGGATTTCTTTGGCTTGATCGAGACGTTGTCGATCACCGCGACGCGCTTTGGCGATCAAAAGTTGCGCGCGCGCTAAGCGGACGTGGTCGCCGTTTTTACCTTCAATGGCGGCCATTTTGGCAAGGGTTCCGTCGTCGCCTTGGATGCGATCCAATTTCAATGCTTTGAGCGCGAGTTGGAATTGGACCAAGTAGGCTTGGAAATTCGCCGGTTCCAGTTGGGAAAATTCTTCCCAGGTGGCGAGGGCTTCGTCGATGTCGCCCAATTGCTCGTATGCGGTCGCTGTCAATTGAAGTATGGCAGTCCGCGGCGTTGAATCATCGTGGTGCTTGGCAAGTTTTTCCAGGAACTGCCTGGCTTTATTTTTGTCGATCATCGACAGGGTCGAAAGTTGGGCCTGAACGATGCTGAGGTGCCAGCCGAATTTCAGTTCAGCCTCATTCAGTTGTTGCAGCGCTTTTTCAGGCGAACCTGTCTGGGCCTCCAGGTCGGCCAAAGCGACCCAAGGGGCAATCCGGTCGGGGTATCTCTGTTGCGCCTGCTCCAGAAATTGTCTGGCTGCTTTACGGTTCCCGATATACTGTTCGACCTGAGCACGAAGAATCAGCACATCGACGAGGTCTTCGCCTTGGCTGGCGGCGATATCCAGTTGCTGTTGGGCTGGGGCCCAATCACGCTGTTTGGGGGGTAGTTGCAGGTTTTTTTCAATTGCGATGCGCGCCAACAGCAGGGGAACGCCGGTCGAGGAGAAGGCTTCTTTCAGAATGCTTTCCGCTTCTTTGACGCGTCCCAAACGTGCAAGGGCGCCGGCCAAGCCAATTCTGGCTTCAGCGGATCCGGAATCGGCATTCACAGCTTGTTGGTAGGCGATAAGTTCTTGTTTGATATGTCCCAGTTTGCCTTCGCAACGCGCTCGCAAAATTTCGATTCCGCCAGGAAACATGCGTTGCAAGGTGCGATTGGTGGCGATTTTATCACAGGCATCGATTGCGGCTTGCCATTCTCCTTTTGCTTCGAGAATACGAGCCTGCAGAAAACTTTTGAGTGGGCCGGGAAGGTCCTGTTCATCGATGTCGTCCAACAGGACCTGAGCGTCTTGCAATCGGCGTTGACTGATGAGAATGTTTGCCAGTGACCACCGAAACTGAACGTTGTCTTTGGAATCGTTGATCGCGTCGGTCAATCTTCGAATTGCCGCTTCGGACTGCCCGGAGACTAAATCCAAATTTGCCAACGCTTCGATGAGGATGGCACGTTGTCGCTCGATTTCATCAGCTGAGTTTTTATCCGTTTCAGGAACGTCACCGACCTGCTGGAGGGCATTCTCCAAATTTTCACGAACGTCCTGAACTTCGAAGCTGTGGATCTGTCCGCGGGACTTGGATTCCGAAGAAATCATCGCTGCGACCAGGAGCAAAATATCCGAGTCATCGGGCGCTTTTTCGTAGGCGGTGCGGCCGTCGCGAATCGCAGCTTGGAGATTGCCCGCATCGAGGTAGAATTTCGCCCGGGCTGCATAAGCCTCGGCCATATCCGGACGGTTCTGCACCAGTTTTTTAAGAACGTCTTCCGCCTCGGCGCGTTCGCCTTGTCGGGACAACAATGTCGCCAGTCGTTCGCGGGCTTCGACATGTCCCGGGTCAATACGAATGGCGTAGCGATAGGCGAGAATCGCGCCATTGGGGTCGGTTAAAATTTCGAAACATACAGCACGCAACAAATACAACTCCAATAGGTCCTGCTGAACTTCGTCAAAAGTTTCGTCGTCTGGACCGATTTCCCGCAGGTTATCTATCAGCACGTCCAAGTCGTATGCGGCTTGGGTCAGGTTTTGTTCTGTGTAAGGGGGGGCACCAATCAGCAGGTCGACCCGTTTGCGCCGTAGATCGTCACGGCCGGGAACTTTGGCGAGCACCGCACTGAGTTGGGCATAGGCATTTTGTTTTCCCGCTGGAGTATCAGCGGATTCCAACAGCAGCAATGTCATCCGTATCCGGGTATCGATATCATCAGGTTTAAAACGAAGATATCCCGCCAGATTCGAGGCTGCCTTGACTAGGTTTCCCTCAGCCTCGTTTTGGTCGGCGCGTTCTAACAATGCGGAACCCATCCGCTGCATCTGAAACGCATGCACTCCCATGATGAGCAATGGGGAGACGACGAGTAGAGCCGCTAGAGTGATCAGCAGCCTATAATTGAGCCGGACTACAAAATTTTGCGCCGGTTGCATGCGGTCCGTTTCACCCTCAGGGCGAATGACCTCGCAGGCGTCGTCCCCTTGGCTCGGCACCATCACGCCGTCAGGGGTTTGAATTGGGAATTGTCCACGCTTCCGCATAAGTCAACGATCGTTGTGTATCTGACGTTGTTGTTGCTGTAGGCGAAACATCGGCCTGAAAACAACTGACTGAGAAAAACGTCGCTCGCCTAACTGACCGGCAAGCGACATCAATTCCGTCGGTGATCCCTAGGTCAAGGAGACCTGACGGAATTCGCTTAAACGGAACGCCAATTCCGCACAGGTATTCCTGTACACTCTATATACGACCAATCGGCTTTGGATCGTGGGGTTTCGTCGGAATTGCGGTGTTTTGGCGAACAAAACGTTCCATCAGGAGTATCAAACGGAGTATAGGCGAAGTCAATAACAATGCGTTCAATCGGCGGCAATCCGAGATTCGTTTCAACCAATTTTTCTGACAGCGCAATCCTGGGGTGCTGTTGCCAATCGGAAACATGATGCCTTTTGGCAACGTGCCGCTAGTCTGAGGTGGGGAGCAGATCTCCCAGTTCCGCAGCCAGACGGCAGATCAAATCCCACTCGGCGTGCCCCGGGGTCAAATCCTTGGCTGTGGAAACCGCTAAAACCCCGTTGATTGAGCCGTTGGCCGATGTGGGGGCTGCCAATGAACGTCGTGCTGCGAAACGGGCCAACCAGGTTGCCGAGGTCTCTAGGATTGTTGTCTGAGAATCGAGATCCGCCAATGCGGGAGTGGCGGTCTGTACTGCTTTGACGATGCCCAGTCCTGTTTCGTCCAGCGGCACACGTTTAGTCGCAGCGGCAAAGGCGTCGTGTGTTTCCGCCGGCATGTCGTCGGCTGTGCAGAATCCGATTTGCAGGAGCGCATCGCCTTGCCGTTGCCAAAGTCCAACGGCTCTGCCGGATGTGGCATTCAAAATGGCCCGCAGGGCATCGAGCGGAGGGGTACCCGCGGCCAAGTCTTTTTGAAACGCGGAAAGAATGGGGTCCAAATCAGATGATTGTTCCATGGCGAGCAGTCATTTCTTAAACGTAGAAGGTCCGGCGATTGTGTACCGTGGGAAGTGTTGACGACAAGCTCAACAACATCCGGTAGGCCCGCAGCAGTCTCCGTCTTGCAGCTGAGGCAAACTGCCAAGAGCATTGTCGGGGGCATTTTTTGTGTCGCTGGGGGCGCGGAGTTCATTCTTACTACAGTTAAATACGGCGGCCTCGTCGAGGGGGATTTCGACCTGCGGTTCGATGGCCGTACACTGATCTGCGTAGGGAGACTGATTGTAGATGTTGAAGGTCTTGTCGCAAACGGCCATCCGTTTTCCGCGATGGAGCGTATTGCCGTCGTCGTCGACGACCATCTTCCAGGGACCATGATAGACAACCGCTTGTTGGCGATCGAGGCAGGGGCCCGCTTTGCCTTGGAAGGCGCGCACGGTGAGGCTGCGAAATTCAATGCCTTCAATCACGCGCCAAGGCGCTTGTTGGCGTTCGATGATCTCGATGCCGTAAAAGCCGGCTTGTTCGAAAGCTTCTAGAAATTCGTCTTCGCGAAACGCGCCGCTGAGGCAGCCGCTCCACAATTCGGGGTCTTGTTTGAGGTGCTCCGGGACCGTTTCGTCGCTAACGATATCACTAATCACCGCCCGTCCACCCCGGCGGAGCACGCGATGGATCTCGGCGAATAGCTGATGCCGGTCCTCATTGCGGACGAGATTGAGCACGCAATTGGAAACGACGACGTCGATGGAATCGTCATCGATCAAAGGAGCCGTTTCGCGGAGGTGCTGCGCTTGTTCTTGCGCTTCGAGCCAGTCGCTGCTGCTGTTGACCTGATGCGATTTGAGGTGGTCATCGAGCAGGTAGAGGTTCAACTGCAGGTCTTGAATGCGGCCTTTGCGAAATTCGACGTTGTGGTATCCCAGGGTATCGCCAATCGGTTTGCGGTGGCGTCGCGCCAAATCGAGCATGGTGTCGTTGCAGTCGACGCCGATCACCCGGCCGGTGGGGCCGACGACTTGGGAGGCGATGTAACAGATCTTGCCGCCGCCCGAGCCGAGGTCCAACACCGTCTCCCCGGCCTGCAGATGCCGCGAGGGGTCGCCGCATCCGTAATCGCGATCGATGATTTCCTGCGGAATGATTTTTAGGTAGTCCGCATTGTAATCGACCGCGCAACACAGTTGCGGTTCGGCGGCCTCAGCGGCGGCTCCGTAGCGGGCGCGGACGGCTGCTTCGACATTTAGCGGGGCAGCGTTGGGGTAATCGGGTATGGCTTGTGACATGGTTGGATGTCTCCTGTGCTGACGGCTGGGGGTCACGATTGGGGCGTGTTGAATTAGGTAGCCGATCACGGCCGGCGATTCAGTGCGTCAGTTCACATTGGAAGGGCGTGGTCGAGGGAGGATTAGGGAGTATTAATGGTTTTCTTTGGCTTTGCCTTGCTGGTAGAGTGCTTCCATTTCGTCGAGGGTTGCGTCGCGAATGTCGCGGCCGACTTTTGTCAATTGATCTTCGATGTAACGAAACCGTGCGGTGAATTTCGCATTGCTTTTTCGCAGCGCTTGTTCGGGGTCAATCTTCCACCGCCGCGCAATGTTAGCGACCACGAACAACAAGTCACCCAGCTCGTTTTCAATCCGCGATTGCTGAGCTGCATCGCCGATCGGTTCGTCTGTTTCGACTTGTCCAGCGACCGAAGCGGGTACGTCGGGCACAACGCCACCGGGAAAAAGTTCATCCGCCAATTCGCCAATCTCTTCGCGGAGTTTGTCGAATAGCATCTCCCGCCGGGGCCAATCGAACCCGACCTTGGCGGCCTTGCTGGAGAGTTTTTTGGTATGGGCCAATGCGGGTAAGGCCGGGGGGATTCCCGACAACGCTGATGGCCGCTGTTTTTCTTTACCTTTCACATGATCCCAGTGCCGGCGTACGTCCTCGGGGGTTTCGGCGTGTGCATCGCTGAAGACGTGCGGGTGCCGTCGAATCAGTTTTTCCGTAATCCGCTCAATCACGGGAATCAAATCAAAGCGACGTTCGTCGGCGGCTATTTGCGCGTCGAGGACGACTTGCAACAAAACGTCTCCCAATTCCTCGATAATCAATTCATCATCGCCCGAATCAATAGCTTCGAGCAGTTCGTAAGTCTCCTCAAGGGTGTAGGGCTTGATCGATTCGAGAGTTTGTTGGCGATCCCACGGGCAGCCGGAAGGGCTGCGCAAACGGGCAACGACATCCACCAGTTGGACAAAGACCTCACTGACTTGTTGCGCATCGGGGGGAATGCCCATTGTTGTCGGCGGATCGGCGGGTGTTTTCTCAGTGTGCGACATATTGGAAACGGAATAGGCAGAGCGAAGAGGCAATGATTACTGTGGTGAGGAGACTTTGGTCATTTCTATGTAGTGGCGGTGGCGTTGTAAAGTTCGACACGAATGCCTTTGGCAAATGGCGACCGCGGCGATATGATGCGGTTGGGTTTGTTGAGAAGAATGCCGAGTAAATTATCGCACCAGCAGAGGAGTTATCGTGAAAAAGGTTGGCCGAACAGTGTTATCACGCGGGGTGTTGGTCCCGGTCATTCTCACCTGTGCGGCAGTGAGCACCGTGACTGCTTGGGGGTGGGCGGATGAGGCTGCTCAAATCGAGAAAAAAGAAATGGCCTTGCTAGAAACCTTCAACAAAGAATTCGTGCATATCACTCCGGGCAAAGGAAAGTTTCCTGAATCGTTTTCGATGGGCAGCGAGACGGGTGAGGATACGGAACGTCCGGTGCGGAAGGTGACGCTCAAGTACGATTTCTGGATGGCAAAATATGAAGTACCGCAAGATCTGTACGAAGCCGTCATGGGGAAAAACCCCAGTCGATGGAAAGGTCCGCGGAATTCTGTAGAAATGATGGACATTCGACAGGCTGTTGAATTCTGTCGCCGGGCGACGAAAAAGATGCGTGCTGCCCAATTGCTGAAACCGGACGAAGAGATCCGGCTTCCCAGTGAAGCGGAGTGGGAATATTGCTGCCGTGCGGGGTCAACGACCGCCTATAGCTATGGCGAGAGTGCCAAGGGTGACGGAGACGTCGGCAAAGAGGCTTCGGTGTTAAGTGCGTATGCTTGGCACACGGGGAATGCGGCGGGCAACGACCCCCCAGTCGGCGCGCTGAAGCCGAATGCGTGGGGGCTGTACGACATGCATGGTTACCTGTGGGAATTCGTCAGTGACAGTTGGAGCGATGATTATTCGGCTGCGCCGACAGACGGAAAAAGCCATGCCCCGCAGCGCGCATTGGGCAAAGACGGACAGGTTGTGATGCGTGGTGGGTCCTGGAAAGATCGCTATGAAGAACTCCGGAGCAGCGTTCGAAAGAAGGGTCCGAACGGTTTGAAAGACGATGCTGTTGGGTTTCGCTGCGTGAAAGATCGCGTCAAACCTTAATTTCCTCTCCAAATCGATATTGTGAATATTCCAAATTTGTGGCCATTTTGACGTTACTTTCCATCGCAAGTTGTTTACGCTTGCCTCTTAACGGTGATGTGCGTACGCGCAACAGCGACGTGCAGAAGTTCAGGCGAGGGGGAGTGGCTCCTTCGGTTGAGCGACAGACCACCGCGAGCCGCTCGTACAGATTCCCAAACAACTCCGGTTTTTTGGTGGCCTGGCAGTGGTTATCGATCAACGACATGATTTCGCTACGTAGAGTCCGGTTGCCCGAGAAATGCAAAGTCATTTCGCCGGCATCCACAAAGTTCATCAGGATGTAGTTATGAATTCGGAACAGTCCACTTCAAGTCACAATCCCAATACTAATCAGACGCCCGTGGATGAGCCCGCCGAAGCTGGCGTCGATCAAAAGCCCGCTGACAGCGAAGAGTCATCGCTCCCTACGGCGTCGCCCGAGGCGGGACGGACTGAACCGGAAACCCCGGCTGTGGCCGCCAGCTCTCCCGAGGAGACGAAGCCCGCTGCCGAAGCAACCGATGCTGTTGCCAGTTCACCGGAGCCGCCAGCAGAAGCTGCAGCACCCGAAACGGAAACGCCAGCTACTGAAGCACCGGTCGCAGCATCAACCCCTGATGCGGCGAGTGCGGAACCAGCAGCGCGGCCGCGTGTGAAACTGAACCCGACTGTCGATCCGGCTATGTCTGTGGCGATTCCCAGTCCGTCGCTTGCCGATTCCCGACCGACTAAGCCATCCACCGAGACAGAACCGACCGGTGAAGAAGCGGCTGCAGTCGCTGAAGCACAGGCTGTCCAGTCGACACCTCCTCCGCCCGCGACGCCCTCAGCCGATCCGGTGGCGCTCCCCCCGGCGAACGTCGACTTAGAAGCGGACGTCGAAGCGGAACTTGCCGCTGCCTTAGCTGGCGAAAAACCGACCGAGACGCCGAAGGTTGTGGCGGCTGAAGGTGGGGAAACGACGGAACCGGTCACTGAAGAAGACCTCGAGCCGGGCACAAAACTCAAAGGCCGCGTGCAGTCGATCCAAAAGGACAGCATTCTGCTCGACGTCGGTTTTCGTTCGTCAGCCATGATTCAGCTGCGGCAGTTCGAAGGGCGCAAGCAACCGCAGCTGGGGCAGGAACTAGAAATTGTCATTGATCGTTTCGACGCCGCTGACGGTTTATTGTTAGCCAGTCTGCCGCGGATGGCTCGTTCCGCTGGCAATTGGGATGAAGTCTCGGTCGGACAGATCGTAGACTGTTTGGTCAAAAAATCGAATAAAGGCGGACTGGAAGTCACCGTCAGCAACTTGCGGGGATTCATGCCGGCCAGCCAAGTTGACTTGGGTTTTGTGGAGAGTTTGGACGAATACGTCGGCCAAAAGCTGACCGTGAAGATTATTGAAGTCAAACCCGAGAAACGAAACCTGGTGGTCAGCCGCCGCGCCTACCAGCAGTCCGAGCGGGAAGAAGTTGCTCAAGACTTGTGGAAAACGTTGGAAGCAGGTCAAACGCATTCCGGCACGATCAAGACCGTCAAGGATTATGGGGCGTTCGTCGACATCGGCGGGATTGACGGCTTGTTGCACGTGGCTGAGATGAGTTGGACGCGGGTCAATCATCCGCGCGACATTCTCAAAGTCGGGCAACAACTCGACGTGCAGTTGATTTCGGTCGACGCCGAGAAAAAGAAAATCAGCCTGAGCCTTAAGCAGTTGAAGAAAAACCCCTGGGATGACTGCGTGCAGCGGTATCCCGTGGAGTCGATTGTTCAGGGCAAGGTGACCAACATCACCAATTTTGGCGCTTTCATCGAAATTGAAGAGGGCGTCGAAGGGTTGATTCACATCAGCGAAATCGACTATCGCCGCATCAACAAAGTGTCGGACGTCTTGAAAGAAGGGCAGGAAGTGGAGGCCAAGGTTGTTTCCATTGATGGGGAACGCAAACGGATTGGCCTGTCGATGAAAGCCCTCAAGGCCAAACCGGAGACGGCGAAAAAGCCCAAGGATGAAGACCTCTCACCCAGCGGCGGAGAAGCGTACCAACGCAAACGCAAAGGTCCGCTCAAAGGGGGCACAGGCGGCAGCAGCGGACCGCTGTTTGGTTGATCGTATTAGCGGTGTTACGATGGTTTCGTAGACCGCTGGTGGCGGATTCCGGCAACCCCTGTTCTTGGTGTTGCGATCTAATTAATCCTTGATCCATGTTTCATCCGTGTTCCCTCTGTGGCTAAAATACCCGCCACGGCATTCATGATGGTCCACTTGATTCGACAGG
This sequence comes from Symmachiella macrocystis, assembly GCF_007860075.1. NCBI lineage: Bacteria > Pseudomonadati > Planctomycetota > Planctomycetia > Planctomycetales > Planctomycetaceae > Symmachiella > Symmachiella macrocystis. Next base: position 148,850 of record NZ_SJPP01000001.1, on the reverse strand, counting down.
CTAAAGGAGACACGCCCCGTGACCACGCTACTCGACCGGTTTTTGCGCTATGTACGGATTGATACGCAAGCCGATGAAACCAGCGACACTTCACCTAGCACGAGCAAACAACTGACATTATCGCGGCTACTGGCCGAGGAATGTGAGGCGATCGGGCTAGCGGATGTCTCCTGCGACAAGTTCGGCAACGTGATGGCCACGATTCCCGCGACGGTGGATCACGACGCCCCGGTGATCGTCTGGGTGGCACATGTCGACACGTCGCCCGAATTCACAGCCGAGAACGTCAAGCCGATCGTGCATGAGAATTACTCCGGCGGCGACATCGTATTGCCGGGCGATTCGACGCAAGTGATTCGCGTGGATGACAATCCCGTTTTGCGGGAGTTGATCGGTTCGACGATTATCACCACCGACGGAACAACGTTGTTGGGGGCGGATGACAAAGCTGGGGTGGCGGTGATCATGACCGCGGCGGCGTGGCTGATTTGCGATAATACCTTGCCGCGTGGGCCGGTGCGGGTTTGTTTTACCTGCGACGAAGAGATCGGGCGGGGGACGGAGAACCTGGATCTGAAAAAACTGGGCGGCGTCTGCGGTTATACGCTCGACGGTGAAGGGCGGGGAATGATCGACAACGAGACCTTCTCGGCCGATCAAGCGGTGATCACCGTGACGGGCGTGAACACGCATCCATCAAAGGGCAAAGGGGTGATGGTCAATGCGATTCGGATTTTAAGCCGCTATATCGCCGCAATGCCGACCGATTGGCTGAGTCCGGAAACGACTGACGACCGCAATGGGTTTTTGCATCCGTATGTCTTCGAAGGGGGCGTAGCGCAGTCGACGGCACGGATTATTCTACGGGATTTCGATACGGCGAAATTGGCGGAGTATGCGGAACTGTTGGAGGAAATTGCCGAGCCGCTTCGGGAAGAATTTCCAGAGGCCAAGATCGACGTGGCGATTTCGCAGCAGTATCGCAATATGGCCGACGGTTTGAAAACCGAGCCGCGGGCGGTCGCCAAAGCGGTCGAAGCGATGCAAGCGGTGGGGATCGATCCGCTACTGAGCATCATTCGCGGCGGGACAGACGGCTCGCTTTTAACAGAACAAGGCCTGCCAACACCGAACCTTTCCACCGGCCAACACAACCCACACTCGCCACGAGAATGGGCGAGTCTGGATGAGATGCAAACGGCAGCGGATGTGTTGATTAAGCTGGCTGAAGCGTGGAGCACGGAGCGGGTTTGAGCTTAACGCAGCGGAGCCGTAATCTAATCTGACCGTTCATTGCTTAGCCACAGATTGAACACGGATAAAACACAGATTTTCCGTCGGGACTCTCTAACATCCCAAACCGACGGCTTGCCGTCGCATTGTGCGTTCCGTGCCAGACGACGCGCCGGTGTATTGGCAGCGGTGTATATCGCTCGAGCGCTCTCTGCTAACTCAAGTCTCTTTTAAAAACGATCTTCCCGCCACGTAGCGGTCATTCCTGAACCGGTTGATCCTGGTTCCTTTTCTTTGCGGCCTTGGCGAGTTTGCGTGAGGCTTTTTTTCTGCGTTTTTGGGAATATCCGAGATCGATGAGGCCGGTGACAGTCCTCCTCGACTGATGTCGATCATGATATTTGCTGGGTGACTCAGTCGGGCAGGCATTGTATTTGACCCAACCGTGTTAGACTGGGGAAGACGGGATGCTTGTGTTCTGATTGCTCTTGACGGATTTCGCGGATTGTCTTAAATCCACGCGGCGATTTGGGATGGGCTCTCCCCTTTTAGGATTTCAGGAGTGTATACCGGTGAATGCAGTTGCAAAAGAAGTGTGGACGAGAATGCCGGTTTTCGTGAGAAGATTCCTGCACGCGACCAAAACCGATCTGCTCGCCAGACGCTCGCAAAATCAACAAGTCGGTATGGAGAAAGATAGGAACTGGCAGAAGTATTTCTCCGACCAACTTTCCGGCAGGGGGTTGGAGATCGGGGCTCTGCACCAACCGATGCTGACCCATGACCGGATGCAGGTCGACTATATCGATCGTTTGACCACAGCGGACTTGCGGCTACAGTACCCCGAACTCAACAATTTGCCGTTGGTTGAACCGAACCTCATTGGTGATGGGGAAACGTTGGCGAACGTGGAGAATGACAGCTACGATTTTCTGGTTGCATCGCATGTCATCGAACACATGAAAAACCCGCTGGGCTCATTGGCGCAATGGTGCCGCGTGGTCAAGCCAGGAGGGAGAGTCTATCTCGCAGTTCCGGATAAGCGGGCGACCTTTGATGTGAAACGTGAGCGGACCTCGCTTGCGCATCTGATCTTGGATTACCAGCGTCCCTCAGCTGAGCGTGACTATGAACACTACCTCGATTATGCAAATCTGGTGAACCATACCAGCGGCGACGAAGCGATTGTAGAGGCCGACCGACTTTGGGAAATCGACTATAGCATTCATTTTCACGTCTTCATTCCTGAGGACGTCACGGAACTCGTGAATTGGTTTTCCGCTCACGTCTCGCCGGTCAAAATTCTGAAAGGGCCGGTCAGGAATTCGGGCAGCCATGAATTCCACTTCTTGCTGCAAGTGGATTGAATTTGGGGCTGTGCTGCACAACGAAAAAAGCCTCACGCAAAGCCGCAAAACTCGCAAAGCGGTTTGCAATGTCGATTTGATTGGGATGGGTTGTTGTCGATCACGTCGACGCACGACGCAACAGCTTCGGCCGATACCGCCTATCTTATCCCCACCGCGAGAAGCCCCGTGAACGAGGCTCCGTAGTGCACTGTCACGGGCCGATAGACCCGCCGTGAACGACGGGCCTATTACCGCTGCGCGGCCAACGCCGGTAAACCGGCGTCATGCAGATCCCGGCCATCCCGGCCTCCGGACCGGTGCTTGCCAGACTGTCGGTCTTCATCAAAGAACAAACCTGCGTAGAAATCGTCTAGCGCGACTGCGAACGGTCGGTTTGGGTGACCCACCCGGGGTAATTAATCCTCAGCGATTACCTCGACGCCGGATAGGACGGCCTTGTTCGGGCCGGTGGTCCCTAAACCGATGGTGAGGGTTTCTTCGATGGGGATGCCGTGGAACTCACGTATCACCGCACGTTGGGGGCCCTCAGCGGCGGCGGTGATGTCGAAGTCTTTAAGCACGGTTGTGTCTTGTAATGTGACATCGAACTGCCGTTGGCCTGGTTGCAAAGAGGAATTAGGCTCGGTGAAGAAGAGCCGTACCGTGTAGGGCCGGATTGCGACTTCCGCCTTCTTGGGAGCACTGTCCCCTATGTCTAATACCAACTGCGGGGCTCCCTCTTTGTCGCGGTCGCGGGCCTTGGCGACGTGGCTGCCCGAGCCTTCGATGAGAAATGCAACGGCGTTGCCCGGTTTCCAATCGGGACCGTCGACGATTTCCTGCAGCAGGGCTGTCAAATCGGCGGTGCGTTGATCGAGGCCGGTGTCTCCCTCTTTGAGCCACGGTTTGGGTTTCCAATTGACTTCGGCCTTCGTCCGCTTGCGGGAGGAGAGGTTGTCTACTTCCTTTGTAAATTCCGCGGCGTTGGCTGTGGCTTCGGCGGTGATGGTCATATCCGCTTCGGCGCTGGAAGGCTCATCGACTTTGAACTGAATGTAGGCGGACTTAATTTTGGTGCCGCGAGGGATCGGGACGTCCTGAAAACGAATCCCGACCGTTTGGCTGCTGCTATCTTCGACCAATTCCAAGTCACTGCTTCCCAGCGAGACGTCGCCGTTCGAAGCTTCTTCCGCATCGTCGCTGTCCTGTTTGACGGGAACATGCAGGCCAGCTTGATCATTCTGTTTTGGTGTGAGGTGAATCACGATGTCCTGGGCGCCGGTGACTCCCGAAGCGGCGACCCATGGTTGTTCACCGTCGATTCGCGATGCGTGGTGCCGAAAGTAATCGATGTCTCCGTTGACGCTGACATCGATATTTGGGGAGGGGCCGCCCACACTGGGGAACTCCATCCACAGCGTGCCGTTATCCGCGCGACGATCGCCCGGCGCGCCGAAATTAATGCCGACCTGTTTGACACGGTTGCCATCATAGGCGAAGTCGTTGTGCGTCCAGATTTCTAGTCCCGGCATGTGCACCATGGCCAGCGATGTTTGGTTTTGGAAGGAACAACGGCAGGTGCGGGTGTAATCGGGGGCGTTGAGCAAACCACCGGCGGCGATCAAGTTGGACGTACAGCCCGATTTGAATCCACCGAAGTGTCCCGTCCCGCCATCGCCGGTGAGATCAAAAAACGCAGCGGCCGACGAACGGAACGTAATTAGATTCTCGCTGGCGATGGGGTAGTTGCACCCTTTGGTCGAAACGAATGTCCATTCCGCTTTTTGACCGGTGATTGGATCGGTGCGATACCTGACATCGCCGGTGAGTAGGCTGTACATTTTTCCGCCGGCAATGATGTCATCGCCATGCAGAATGGGCGGAGTGGAATATTTCAGCGGCTTGTCCCAGACGACCTCACCGGATTTCGCCTTATAAGCGATCATTCTCGATCCATCTTCGGTACGAACCGTATCATTCGAGGGGCGGGTCGATTGCAACATGAGACCGTGCTCTTGGGAGCAGCTCAGCCAAGTGCCGAAGACATTTTCATTGGTTTGCCAAAGCGGTTCGCCCGTTTGCAGGTCGTAGGCGGTCAATTTGTAGGTTTCGGGCTTGGCTTGTCCCCGGCGCCGGAGTTTCTCTTCCAAGTTGGGCGGCAATTTGTCCAAGCAGTACAAAACACCGTCCATGGCTGTGATGGCGTTGTGTAGAAATCCGTGTTGGGCCTTGGCTCGCCAGCGGATTTTTCCGGTTTGCCGATCCATGACCACCAGAGCGGCGCTGGCCGATTTGTCGTAATCGGTGAAACGCCACTTGCTACGACGTTTGTCGCTTTCATCGTGCGGCATGTTGAGCTTTTTAGAGAAGTCGGCAAATCCGGCTCCGGCGATGAGTGCATCTCCGGCGACTCCCAAATACCCCCAACTTTCCGGCGACTCGCCCTCAGCATTTTTGGGGAGCGGAATGGAGGTCACAGTCGATCCATCGCGGGCATCCAATACACGGATGAACTTCCCTTCGATGATGTAGACCTTATCCTCGGTGGCGATAAAGTTTGTGCCCCGCGCATTGGAGCCGGGAATGTGGACTTGATTGTATTCGGTGCTCAGCGGTGTGTTTTTGTAGGTCTGGTCGAAAAACGTACCGTAGGTTCCGAGGTTTTTAAGCAGCGTTTTCCAGATCACGCGGCCGGTGTAGACGTCACGGGCGCTTAAGCTGTCCATGCCTTGGATGTATAGCCGTCCACCGATGATTTGTTCCGGGGGACCGTGTCCGTGACGGGGGAGGACGTCCATGTTGGAACTACCGCCGAACCACAAAATCCCCAAAGGCAGTTTGACGAGCTTGTCGTCGGATTTGATCGTGTTGCGGATATTGCCGTATTGGTGTGTCCAGTCGCCCGCACCGGGGAGTGCACCTTTTCGGGTGACGATGCTGATGTCTCCCATCCGTCCATGGAGTACGCCTTCTAGTCCGGCCTGCTCGATCAATTTTTTGTTCGCATCGAATTCACCCACGAACAATGCTCGGCCCCCGTAGGGACGCAGGGTCTCAAAAACCGTCTTCAGCGTCTCCGGATCGTCAACATGAATACCGAAGGTGAACGACGAGAAATAAGGGGGCAGATCGAAGCTGTCGACCTCGCCGACGTGCAAGGCGATACGGCTACCGTACAGTCCGGCATCATCCAATCGTCGTCGTAGTTTTTCGACAATTTCCGCATCGGGGCTGACACCGATAATGTTAAAGTCTGTCTGCCGCGCGAGTGCTTCGAGTGCATCGTTATCTTGCACACCGTACATGACGGCATACCCATTGCGATCGTCGGTGGCATGCAGGGTCTCTTCGACGAATTTTTCGGTTTGCTCGTCCAGTTCGTTCTTAGTGGGCTTATCAGTAATCACCACCGGCTGGGCGACTTCGTCGGCGCCGAATGCCATGAGCTTGCCGTCGAGCGTCACTGCGAATAGACGGTCGTCGGCGGCGATTAATCGTTTGACATCGCCCTCGACCGGAATGCGGCCGACGATTTTTTGAGGCTCGCCGTTTTGGGGGAGTTGAATAATGGTGATGCCATTTTTGCCGGCGGCGTACAGCCGATCACCGGCGCGGATCATGTCGTTGTTTGCATCCGCTTCGAGTTCCCAGGCGGCATTGCCGGGAGCATCGAGCGGGCGTTTGATGATGGAGTCGCCGCAATAATAATAGCCATCGTCGGAAACAACGGGCTGTTTGCCTTTGCTGCGTCCCAGGGAGTTCCCGGTTTTGATGTCGAAGCGGGAGTATTCGTCATCGCGTTCGTGACCAAAAAAGATATCGTCGTTGGCAAATGCCCAAGACCCTCCCGACTTGCCGTACTTGGCAAGATGGAAGTATTCAAAACGGCCGGTCTCTCGGTCGAACACAGCGGGGATCGAGCGCCCGCCGGGGATGATCAACTTGTCCTTGGTGGCTACCAAGCAGCCTTGGGGAGCGACGCCGGCGAACGCGGGATAGTTGTGTGGTTGTTGTAGGTAGTCCGCGCCGGTGCCGTCATTGACCCATTGGATCTGGCCGGTTTCGGCATCGAGGGCGTAGATGAATGTTCCCATGAAGGGCCAAATGCTGGCGGCGAAATAGACCGACCCATCGCGGAGTACCGGTGCGCCGCGTGCGGGCCACGTGGAGATCAATCGTTCATTGCCCAGGATGCGGCGATCGGAGGGGCCGCCGCGGAATTTCCAGATTTCTTCGCCGGTCTCGGCACTTACGCAATACAAAAATCCATCGTCACTGACAAAATAGACTTTGCCATCTTCCGCTGCTGGAGGAAATCGCACCGGGCCGTCGACATAGACTCGCCATTTTTCCTCGCCGGTTTTGGTGTCGAGCGCGACGACTTTGTCGCTGTCGTTGAAGCCGATATAGAGTGTGTCGCCCAGAATGATTGGTTCAAACACACGATCGTATTTCATGAGGTCTTGGTTGAGCGGATCATCCCACACTGTAATGCGAGGCGAGTACTCTCGGGCCCATTGCAACTGCAGGTCGGTGGGCAGTTCGTGTGGCGACGAGGCGGTGCGGCCGGCGTCGTAACGAAACATCGGCCAATCGCCGGCGGTTAGGTTCGTGGGCGCGGCCATGAACAAGGTCGCGACGAGTGTCAGGTTGGCGAGGATTGGCATGCGGCTGTTCATGTCGATGTAGCTTTCTCTCGTGCGCGAGCGACGCCGGGGAGTGGGACAATTTTGCTAATGACTCTAATTATCGCTTCTGTTGCGCGAAGCTGCAACAGGCAGATCCAGAGATTTTCCTGCATGAGCAAAATCGGTCCTGTGGATATCAAAAAAGGCGCGGAAACGCCTCAGGGTTCCCGCGCCTGTCTTCTCTTTTTTACAACTGAAAATGAATATTCTGTTACGTTATTTTTTGAACGTCAGTCCAGAATCTTCATCGCCGCCACCTACGATTTTGAAGTTGAAACTTTTGTCGTCGACCCATTTGAGTCGACCGACCAGGGCGTTGTGATCAGGCCGTGCCAGCGTCAGCAATCCGTTGCCAATCACGTATTCACCGCTGAATTTATGGGTTTCTCCTTTGGCTGTATAAACCCAGGTGAAGGTTCCCTTGTCGGTCAGCGTTAACTCAAACTTCATATTGTCTTCGCTGACCGACTTCCAGGTTCCCACATATTTCTTCAAATCCGCTTTGGGAGCGGCCTGAGGGACTGCCGGATCGGGTTGGTCCTCCTTCGTGGCTGGTGTCGATTCGTCCGGCGCATCGGCAGCGGGCTGTTCCGGTTTCGGCTCCTCGGTTGCGTCAGGTTGTGAAGCGTCCGGTTGAGCGTCGTCCGACTGCGGTGCTTGCGGCTGGGCGTCGGCGGGCGCTTCTAACATGGGTTGTTTGTCGGAAGGTTGTTCTTCCGCAGTCGGCGACTGTGGTTTGAATTCTTCTGCCGCAGGAGGGGTGGGAGGTTGTTTCACCTCCGGTTCCTCAGCGTCCCCAGGAGGAACGACGATTGGTTTTGTAAATTCGCCCGGCGCATCGTCGTTGGCGACGGGGGCTGGATCCTTTGTTGCAGCTGGTAGGTTTTCGCCCGTGAGTTGCTGATACAAGTTACGTGACAGTTGATCATCGGGTTGGAGTGCGACCGCCTTGGCAAATTCGTCGGCCGCTGCCGTGTTGTGACCACAGGTCAAATACTGGTACCCCAACAAGAAACGGACGAGTGCCGATTGCTTGTGATCGTTGCGGTATTTCTCCAAGGCGCGCAGTTGTTGTGTATAGACGTCGACATTGGTGTACAGTCCCAGCAACGTCGACCAGTTCCAACCGGGGCCGGCTGACAAAACGGGATGTAGCACCGATGCGGCTTCCTCGTAATTGCCTTGCGCAAACAGAATCAAGGCGCGGAATTCGTGCAACACACTGTCCAACGGCATGGTCACCAGCGCGCTATCGACCAATTGCATTGCCCGGGTGTAATCCCCTTGCTTAAAGGCAGCACGAGCATCGTCGAAGCTTTGCAGGCCAGCATCCGACGCCGATTCTTCGGCGGGTTCGGCGAGTAGTTGTGAGTAGTCGACGACGGAATTATCGACGGCTACGTAATAGGGATTCGAATAGTAGGATGGGTAGCCCCAATCGGTATAGGCTGAGTAGTAGGGGTAGCCATAGCCGTACCCACCTCCATAGCCATAGCCTCTGGAGTACCAGGGGAGTCCCCAAAAACCGAAGAGCCAATTGCCATAGTATCCGTAATAGCCCCTACGGCCGTAGCCATAACGACCGTATCCACGTCGGCCATATCCATAACCACGCCAGCCATAACCACCTCGGCCGTAACGCCCCTTACCGTAACCGCCGCGGCCACGATTATAACCACCTCGGTTTCCGGAGCGATTTCCACCACGGTAATAGGAGGAGTTGCCGCCTGGCCCGCCACGTCTTCCGCTGCCTGCAATTTGATTCCCACGACCACCACCTGGGCCTGCGTTACCACGACCACCACGACCGCCGCCTGGGCCTGCGTTACCGCGACCACCGCGACTGCCGCCTGGGCCTGCGTTACCACGGCCGCCGCGACTGCCTGGGCCTGCGATCGAACGTCTACCACCGGGGGCAGTCACGCCACCGCGGATTCCACCGCGTCCACCGGAATTGATATTGCCACGACTTCCAGGACGCATCGTTATTGAGCCACGTGGTGAAGTGCCACCACCACGACGACTGCCGCTGATTCCGGCTCTGCGCGGACTGCTTCCGGCGCGACTGCGGCTGGATCCGCCGCTGCGGGCGGTACTGCCACCTGATCGACCACGTGAGCTAAAACTGCGGCTGGACGTACCGCCGCGCGAAGGACTGCGGCTGGAAAAACCACGCGAGGAACTTCCGCGCGAACTTCTGCCGGAGAAGCCACCCCGTGATCCGCCACTGGACCGACCGCGTGAGCCACCGGAGAAACCGCCACGTGATCCGCCACGCGATCCACCGCTAAAGCCGCCACGCGATCCACCGCGCGAACCTCTGCTAATGCCACCGCGCGATCCGCCTCTCGAACCTCCACGACTAAAGCCGCCGCGTGAACCTCCTCCGCCTCGAAAGCCGCCCCCGCGTGATCCGCCGCCACCTCGGCTAGCACCGCCTCCGCCGCGGCCACCACCCCCTCGACCCCCACCACGTTGGCTGAAAGCCTCTTCGGTCGTGACCGTAATTAAAAACAATAACGTCAGAGCAATAGTGAAAGGTTTCATCGCGCTGCAGCCTCCGCTAGAGAATTCGAAATTCTCAAGACAATGGAATAGTGAAGACTGGCAACCCCCGTAACTCAGTCGCTTCTCGTGCGCGTGACCGGTCACAAGTCACGCATTCAATTTTATAGACATGGTTTCAATCGTTACGCCCACAACTTTCGCCTACCAACAAAGGTTGCAAACACGACATCTTTCCGTTCTGCGACTGGCCGACCTGTGAGTCAACGTGCGTGGCAGACGTCCAAAACCGTCTGGGGTTATTGTAAGCGGTGACAATTCGAAATCCAGACGTTTTTTGCAATTGCAGGTCTCTTTTTCGCTGTATGTCCCCATTTCTCGGGGATACGGGCCGATCAGGCGGGCGATCGGGGAAAATTGTGACGGAAGACGCGCGTTGCATGTCCTGGACAGGTTCCGTTTAATGACGTCGGCAAGAATCCCAATTCGCACGCGGGAAAATTCGTTATGTCGGCAACATTTGACTTCATCGTTCTGGGCGCCGGAGGATTCGGCAGCAGCGCGATCTATCATTTGTCAAAGCGCGGCGCGCGGGTGTTGGGACTGGAGCGGTTCGGCGTGGCCCATGACCGGGGGAGTTCGCATGGGGAAACCCGGGTGATCCGCAAGGCGTATTTCGAGCACTCCGATTACGTACCGTTGTTATTACGGGCTTACGAATTGTGGAGGGAACTTGAGGCGGAGTGCGGCGAGGACTTGTATCACGAAGTCGGCTTGGTCATTGGCGGAATGCAAGATTCCGATGTGGTGACCGGGGCGAAAATCGCGGTGGCAAAGCATGCATTGACAATTGAATCGCTCACCGCCGCCGAAGGGAGGAAACGCTTTCCAACCTATAATTTCCCCGAGGAGTTTTCCGTCGTGTATGAACCGGAAGCGGGGTATTTGGACGTGGAGGCCTGCGTTCGCGCCCATTTGGATGCAGCGGTGAAATACGGTGCCGACTTGCATGTCAACGAAACAGTTATCGATTGGCGGATTGAGGGACCGGGTGTGCGTGTGCGGACTGACCGGGGAGAATACGCGGCGGGTGGTTTGATTATTTCAGCAGGTGCGTGGAGTCGGCCCTTACTGGCGGATTTGAATGTGCCGCTCGAAGTGTTGCGAAAAGTGTTGCTGTGGTACGAAACGCCGGCCCAGAAATTCGATGTGGCTGCGGGCAACCCCTGCTTTTTCTTTGAAACGGCGGGTGGGGAGTTTTATGGATTTCCGCGGATCAACGGGCGGGTCAAATTGGCGGAGCATACCGGTGGGGAGACCGTCGCGGATCCGTTGCTGGTTGATCGTTCGTTGCGGAAAGCGGACACCGTGGGGCCTGGCGAATTCATTGCTAAATTCATGCCCGATCTTCCCACGCGCGCGGCGCAGCACGTGGTTTGCATGTATACCAAAACGCCCGACAGCCATTTCATCGTCGACCGGCATCCGGAGCACGACAACGTGGTGATCGGCGCGGGTTTTTCGGGGCATGGCTTTAAGTTTACCTCGTCGATCGGCGAAGTGCTGGCCGACTTAGTCGATCAAAAGCGAGCGGCGCTGCCGATTGAATTTCTGTCATTAGGACGTGAGGCATTGCGAGCGTAGGTTGCAACAGGGAATCGACTCATGAAAAGTATTGCTACTTTGTTAATCAGCGCATTGTCCGTTGTAGCTGCGTGTGGAGATCGGTCGGTCGCGGCTGAACCGGTGGAGCGGCCGAACATCGTGTTGTTGCTGGTCGATGATTTGGGCTGGGCCGACATTGGGTGTTATGGGGCGGACCTGCATGAAACGCCGCACATTGACCGGCTAGCGACCGAGGGTTTGCGATTTTCCGACGCCTATGCAGCGGCTGCGATTTGTTCGCCGACGCGGGCGGCGATCATGACGGGGAAATACCCCGCGCGGATCCCCATGACCATTTGGCACGAACGGGCAGCAGCCGGCCCAGAACAGGGACGCAAACTGTTGCCGCCGAAATCATTAGCGAATCTGCCGCATGATGAAATCACATTGGCCGAGGTATTGCAGCAACGAGGTTATCTGACGGCGCACATTGGCAAATGGCATTTGGGGACCGCCGGATATTATCCCGAGACACAGGGGTTCGACTTCAACATTGGGGGGACGTTTTGGGGCGCACCGGCGACGTTTTTCCATCCGTTTGCTGGGGCATGGTCGGACGGCGAACCGAGGTACGTACCAGGACTCGGGCCGGGCAAATCAGAGGATTATTTGACCGATCGACTGACCGACGCGGCCGTCCAAGTGATTGAGGAAGCGGGGGAGCGCCCCTTCTTTTTAAACATGTGTTATCACACCGTGCATAGCCCGATTGAAGGGAAGGCGGAGATTGTGGAGCGGTACCGCAAGAAACTGAAGCCGGGGTTGCTGCACAAAAATCCCGACTATGCGGCGATGGTGCAGAGCTTGGATGAAAGTGTGGGCCGTATATTAGAAACGCTGACTCGACAAGGGATCGCCGACCGGACCGTGGTGGTTTTTACGTCGGATAACGGGGGCGTCGTGAATCCGGTGCGCGGGCAAATTCCGACGACCAATGCGCCACTGCGATCAGGCAAGGGGGCGATGTATGAAGGGGGCCTTCGCGTGCCGTTGATCGTCGATTGGCCGGGTGTGACTGATGCGGGAGCGGTTTGCAATCAACCGGTTTCTTCAGAGGATTTGTATCCCACAATTCTGGAGATTGCCGGGGCTGATGACCGGTCGCAGTGGAACGCTGTTGTCGATGGCATGGATCTAGTGCCGTTGCTGAAAGACCCTTCTGCGGAGCTTTCCCGCGATGCGCTGTATTGGCATTTTCCGCATTATTACCCAACGACCACACCGGCCAGCGCCATTCGGGCGGGGGATTGGAAGTTGATTGAGTTCTTCGAAGGGGACCGCGTGGAACTCTATAATCTATCTGACGATCTGGGGGAGCAACACGATTTGGCCAAGTCGAATCCGCAACGCGCCACTTCGATGCTCAAGCAGTTGCGAGCGTGGCGGAAGAGCGTCGGTGCGGGGATTCCCACTGTCAATCCGGACGTTAGCGCGGGGGGCCGATGACGACGGGTGCGCACCTTTTTGTATAGGACAGCAGGTTGTCCGACCGAAATTCGGTAATGGGCGACGACTGTTGTGCGAAAACTCTCACTCCGGCCCTCTCCCAGAGGGAGGAGAGGGGTTTGAAGTCCAGGCGCTTAATTAAGCATGCTATGCGGCTTCGGCGGTGTCAGTGCGGCTGGGGAGCCAGATGGGTTCGCAGCCTTTGGTCTTTGCCATGTGTGCCAAGTGGCGATGGCAGGTGAACATCAGCACTTGGTGGCCTTGCCGGGAAAAGTCGGAGAGGGCTTCGAGGGCGGCTTCGGTGCGATTTTCGTCGAAGTTCACCAGCACGTCGTCCAGGACCATCGGCAGCGTGACGCCGTGGCGGGCGTAATCATGAATCAACGCCATGCGTATCGCCAGGAACAATTGTTCCCGCGTGCCGCTGCTGAGGCTTTCGACGGAGAGGCTATGGCCATGTTCGTCGTCGATCCGAAGGCTGCGTTTGCCGAGCGGGGTCCAGATGTTGCGGTACTTGCCGCAGGTAATGCGTGTGAGGTAGCGCGATGCGTCGGCGATGGTGACCGGTTGCCGGGTGCGTTCGACATGGTGCCGCATCTGTTCGACGGCGAGCTTGGCACGCTGCAGAGCGAACCATTCCGCCCCAGCGGTGTGGATACGTTGTTGAACTTGCGCGATTTCCCGGCGAAGATGTCGCGATTGTTGGTCGGCTTCGATGACCTCCAATTCTCGGCGGAGACTGCCTTGGTTTTTGTAGGCCTCCTGCAGGTCGTTTCGCAGGTCTTCTTGTTCCATCTTTAACAGGTCAATGCATTCCGTATTGTGGGCGGCATCGAACAATTCTAAGTCTTCTTCGGTGACGGCGAGTTCGTGATCGCTTTCGCCGGCTGTTCGCAGATCTTCGTTGGCTTGTTGGAGTTGGCGCTCTAGTAAAATGCGGCGGGACAATGCTTGTGACCGTAATTCAAAGTCTTCGCGGTCCGTAGCACCCGCTTCGCGGAGCAGGGCGGCGCGTTGATTTTTGTAGTCTTGGACCGCAGCGCGACATTCGGCGGCGGTGCGGGCTAGGTCGCGGGCTTCGCGGCGGAGACGGCGACGTTCGTCGCGACCCCCGTGCAGTGCTTTGAGCTGTGCTTCCCAATGGTCCAAAACGACCAAGGGTTGATCAAAGTTGTGTTCCCATTCGTGCATGCGGCGACCGACGGCGGCGATACGGCGACAGAACGACGTATACATTTGCCGGCGGCTTTTGAGTTCGATTTTGGCAATGCGAAATTTATGGCGATCGTGAGACAACTCGACGAGCGATTGCCAAATGGTAAAGGCTTCATTCACGTCCAATGTTTCAGGCAGTCCGAGTTGCGAGAGCAGTTGTTGCCAGCTCTGCCGCGTCCCGGCGACATTGCGTTGCGATTCGTAAATGGCGTTGTTGGCGTTTTCCAAGCGTTGGCGATTTCGTTCGAGTTTGCGTTCCGAAACCGCCAAGCGTTCCAAATCGGCGATTTCTCGCGCGCAACTCCGCATCTCCTCCGCCTCGGGCAACCAGTTTCCGTCATCGGCTTTGCCGGGAGAATCACCAAGCACCTCGAGGATTTCTTCGCGGACACGACGCAGCTCTTCAAAGTTTTGATCGGCCGCTAATGAGATTTCCTCTAAGCGATGATCGACGCCTTGTTCGAAATGGTGTTTGGCCAAACGGCTGAGCATCACCAACATACAACCGATCAGTGCGAACACAGCGCCGATGGTCATTTGGTTAGTCACGCCTTGGAAGGCCCCGACCAGAATCGACAACACGCCGCATGCGGTAACGGCCCAGGTGCAAATGTAGTAACTGGCCGGCAGGGCTAAGCGGATTTCGGTATGTTCTCGTAATTCGTCGAAGCTGAGTTGCCGCTTGTGCAGTTCGCGCTCGTTGAGTTTAAGCTCTCCCAGCGTCTCCATATTGGTGAGCCGTTCGCGGACGACTAGCAGTGCGTCTTGCGCCGAATCGACGCGATACCGGCTCAATCCCGCAACGAGTTTTTCCTGTTGCGACTGGCACAACTTATTGAGTCGTTTTGCCCGCCGTTTGGTTTTTTCACGGCGAGCGACAACACGTTTGAAGGCGCGGGCCGTGCTCACTAGCCGCGCGTAGGCGTTGGGGCTGGTGTCGAACTCAGTGGCAGGGTCGGCAATATGTCCTTCGCCCCATTGCGGTTGGCGTTCCAGGACTTGCTTTTCCAGGTTATCATATTTGGATTGCGCATGGGAAATCTGCTGTTCCAGTTCGGCGATCCAGTCGCGTTGGTCGACCAAACCTTGCAGCGTGACTTCGTATTTGGCGATGTCTTTGTTGCCGCCGAACGTGGCGGCTTGTTCCAAGTGGTGCTTGGCTTGTTTTTTTAATCGGTCGCGTTTTTCGGCCGCTTCGGCGAGTTGGAGTTCGATTTCGTCCAACCGTTCGATACCGTTTTCAGGAAAACTGTCCACAACGGGAAGTTGCGACAATTCGTCTTCCACTGCGCGTACACGATTCCAGGGGGCATAGGCCCGTTGCATATACAAATGGCCGCGGAGTTGCGATTCGATCCCCTCTTGGCGGGCGTTGATGTCATCGATTTCGCCTTGCAACTTTCGTTGCGAGTCGGACAATTCTCGATGGCGGTCTTTGAGTCCCGCCAGTGCATCGAGTTCGGCTTTGAGGCGGTCCCGTTCGCCAAATAGTTCCGGCAGGCGACCGTGTTGCGGATTGGCCCCGATCAGTTTTCGTGATTTGTTGTCGATGTCGTCCAGCGCGTGCAATATCCGTTGGCTTTGCGGTCCGAGCGTTAAGCCGTAGATTTTCTCAGCGACTTGATCTTCATGGAGCGACGCTAGTTTTTGCAACTCGCGTAGCCCGACAGCGAAGACGCGGTGGAAAACTTCTTGGTCCACGCCGCCTAATAATTCTACGAATTCATCGCGATCGACACGGTCGCCATGGGGGCCGATGATCGTGACGGCATTTTCGACGCCTTGTGTGTAACGGCGTTCAATGCGATAGGATCCGCTTTCGGTGGAAAGCGTGAGTGAGCCGGCAACATTATTTAGCTCCGACTGCCCACCGGGATCGCCCAGCCCGCTGCTTTTGAAGTCGTACAGCATGCCGCGCACGAAGCGCATGAGCGTCGACTTGCCCGCTTCGTTGGGGCCATAAAAGACGCTCATTCCCGGGTCGCTCAGTGGCAGATTTAAGTTGTGCCACACGCCGCAATGATCGATCGAAATGTCTGTGATCTTCATGCCGACTCCTCCGTCTGTTCCACGAACCATTCGCGTCCCAGCGCCGCTGCTTGGTCAAGCAGGTCGCCGTCGCTGAAGGTTTTTTCTAATTCTCGCAGTTGTGTCTCCCACATTCCGCCCGAGATAACCGGCAATTCCGGTGGAGCCTCTTCGTCAGCATCTGTGTCGGAAACCGTTGCCGGTTGGGGACGGGTCAATGCGGTCCAATATTCGGCGGCCAATTCTTCTTGAGGGGCCGATTCCAGAATCGACGCGGCGTCGTCCGACGATGTGATTCCCAAACTGCGAATGTAAATATCGCGGTCGTGGAAATGCGTCCGGAGGTGCTCGTCGATGTCGTGTTGGAAATCGCTGTCGGCCAATAAATCGCGACCATGGCCGTATCCGCGGACTTGCCAGGACAACAGCCAAGCCGTTTCTGAGGGATGTCGATGGACGGCGGCGACCGCTGTGGTGAGTGAAGTCAGTAATTCGTCGCGGTCGGTGTGGGGGTGGACGTTTATCTCAAGAGTTTCAAAACGCACAGCAGCCGTCGGCACGAAGGTCAGTTCTATGCTGCCGGTTGTGTCGACTTCGACCAGCGTACAACCGTGCTGTCCGGACTGCGCGGGAGCGATGCCTTGCGTTCCACCGGGGTGATGCGCGACGGCTTTTTCCGCATAGACGGTTCGCCGCGCAGGGCCAGCATTCAGAACCCAATAGCGGACAAGGTTTTCGTTGAATTCTGGACTTGCTGATGATTTCGTGTCTAGTGCAGGTCGAACGTCGTTGGAGACCAATTCGTATTCGGTTGTCGGCCCATCAATGCGTTCTTCCTCAAACTGCCGCGCGATGGGCGGAAAGAAGTCTTCGTGTTGACGAAACGCGATGGGGAACGGGGCGTCGGTGGTCGTACGGATCTTATTGGCCGACGGATGAATGGTGGCGATCACGGTTTCATCGCGCGTGATCGACAGGGGGCGTTCGCCGCTCAAGATCGTGGTGTTGTTTGGAAGCGGCGGTAACGACGACCAACAGGCGGCAGGGTCGGTCTGGCCGGGGACGATGTAGACGTCAATCCCCTGTTCGTCTAATTCCTCAAGGCCGCGGAGCAAGGCGATTTCGGCAAGCAGACATTGGTCGGCCGCGTCAAAACAGTTTCCGGTCAACAACAGAAAGTCGGCTTGTTCATCGACAGCGGTCCGCACCAGTTGGCGGAACGCGGCGAGGGTGCTGTCTTCGGCGATGGCACATAAGTGCGGATCAGCGTAGTCGATCTGTTGGAGTTGGTGGTCCAGTAACAGGTTGGCGGCATGAATGAATCGAAACGGCTGCATCGATAAATCGAACTCCCTTTCGTTATCGGCGTAGTGGGCGGGTTTGGGGGCATCAATGGCTGTAAACTCGCCGGGCACCCATTCCTTGGGTGCTGCACATGTGGTCGCGAAGTGTAACGGGGAGAGCGAATTGAGGAAAGGCCGATTTTGAGACAAGCGAGCCCGCGCGATTTTTGCGGAGGCCGCTTTGCGTCAAAGACTCGGGTCCGGAGTCGGCTTCAAAGCGGGGGGGAGCGGCATCATGTTGAGTTGAGA
Organism: Symmachiella macrocystis; assembly: GCF_007860075.1. Taxonomy (NCBI): domain Bacteria; kingdom Pseudomonadati; phylum Planctomycetota; class Planctomycetia; order Planctomycetales; family Planctomycetaceae; genus Symmachiella; species Symmachiella macrocystis. The sequence goes on along the minus strand of NZ_SJPP01000001.1, from coordinate 131,129 downwards.
CGCTGCTTTCTTGGAGGCCGGCCAGGCGGGGTCTTGCCTGGTTTGTGGGGAGTAGATCGGATCTGTCAGCATCTGGGCGGTTTGTTGATAACTCTTCAAACCCGCTTGGCTGATCAGCGTCGAACGCAGTGAGAGAAATTGCAAACGAGGCATATCACCAAGGAAGGCAAGCCCCGCATCGCTGACACGCGTGGCATCGAGCACGAGATAGGTAAGGTTTGTCAACTCTTGCAATTGCCGCAATCCCGCGTTCGTGATTTGTGTGAGCCGCAGATTGAGTCCTTCCAGCTTTGGCAATTCACGTAGGTGGGCGAGTCCCTCGTCGCTGATACGGGTTTGTGCCAATGACAAATTTTGCAGATGCTCAAAGAGTTGGAGCTGTTGTAAATGTTCGTCTCCAATGCGGGGGCCATTTAGCTCTACGCGAACCACCCGTTCGAACAATGTTAGGTAGTCGTCATGGATTGCGTCGGGGATCCAACAGGGACGCATCATTGTGGTTTCCGCGGAACCACCCAACTGCTCGATCTTGGCGACGACGCGTTGTTCAATAAAATAGGGTGCGCAGGACTTCAAGCCAAGACCGAAGACAAAGGCAGTGATGCCGCTAATCAGCAGCGCGCGCAGACTGATCGCAGGAAATTTGAATTTTGCTGACTTAGACACGACCGACACTCCTGGACATCAATGACGAACAATTGCTCGTTCGTATCGATGAGTTGCTAATCTTTTACGCACTCAGCAAAACTATAAACACCGCTCGGGGGGATTGGTTTCGCTGATCTTCGGCGGGAAACCGGACGATTCGCAAATTGCGTCCCCGGCTGGTTTCGGGGGAAGGCGTATTGTGCAACTCTTATGCCAAGATTTCATGAACAACCCGACCGTGAATGTCGGTCAGGCGAAAATCGCGGCCTTGGAAGCGGTGCGTCAGTCGTTCGTGGTTGATGCCCAGGCAATGCAAAATGGTGGCATTGAGATCGTGGATGTGCACAGGATTTTCGACGACGTTGTAGCTGAAATCATCGGTTTCGCCGTAGACGATGCCCGGTTTGACGCCGCCGCCGGCCATCCAGACCGTGAAGCAGCGGGGGTGATGGTCGCGGCCGTAGTTGGTTTTGGTCAAAGTGCCTTGGCAATAGACCGTGCGGCCGAATTCGCCGCCCCAGATGACCAAAGTATCATCCAGCATGCCGCGTTGTTTGAGGTCTTTGAGCAGAGCCGCACTGCCTTGGTCGACATCGCCGCATTGTGAACGAATATCTTTGGGCAGGCTGCCATGTTGGTCCCAACCTCGAATGAAGACTTGCACGAAGCGGACATTACGTTCCGCGAGTCGACGAGCCAATAAACAGTTGGCTGCGAATGTGCCCGGCTTGTGGACATCGGGACCGTACATATCGAGCGTGGCCTGGGTTTCGCCGGAGATGTCGGTCAATTCGGGAACCGACGTCTGCATTTTGTAGGCCATTTCGTATTGCGCAATACGAGCATTGATTTCCGGATCCCCGACAGCGGCGAATTGTTGTTCATTCAATTTGGCGAGCGTATCGAGCATGTTCCGACGCACATCCGGAGAGACGCCGGGAGGGTTCGACAAATACAACACAGGATCGCCTTGCGAACGCAGGCTCACGCCTTGGAAGCGAGATGGCAACCAACCCGCGCCCCACAAGCGGGCATACAGGGCTTGTGCATCGCGTTTCGCACTCCATGATGAATGTAGCACCACGAAGCTGGGTAAATTCCGTGACGACTCGCCCAGACCATAGGACAGCCACGCGCCCATGCTGGGACGTCCGGGAAGTTGCGCGCCGGTTTGAATGTAGGTGATCGCCGGGTCGTGGTTGATGGCTTCGGTGTTGACGGTCTTGATGATCGCCATGTCATCGACCATTTTGGCGGTGTGCGGCAACAATTCGCTAATCCACGCGCCCGATTGGCCATGTTGTTTGAAATTGAACAGCGTCGGGGCGATGGGCAATCGCTTTTGACCCGAGGTCATGGTGGTGATCCGCTGCCCTTTGCGGACCGAATCGGGCAGATCCTTGTCGAACATCTCAGCCATGTTCGGCTTGTAGTCGTACATGTCCAATTGCGAGGGAGCGCCCGACATGAACAAGTAGATGACCCGTTTGGCCTTGGCGGGAAAATGCGGTTGGCCAAGCACACCGTGGTCGGCTGTTTCGGTGGCCGATGTCGGAGCACCGAACAGCTCCGGATTTAACGTCGACGCCAAAGCGGCTGTCCCGATTCCCGTAGCGGTCCGTCCGAAAAAATGCCGGCGGGTTTGTAACAGATGTGGGTCGAATATGTTGTTCATCATTTATCCCCGATGCGTCAGGTTTTCCCCGGAAGAACCGGAGGCTGAGGGCGCGTGTGGTTTTGGATCAGCCTTTGGTGAGCGTTTCATTGAGGTTCAGGATTGTGTTGGCGATGATCGTCCAGGCGGCGAGTTGGGCGGGGTTGAGCTGGGGCTTCCGCGGAGCTTCGCCGACTGATAGAAGTTTTTCCGCCGCTTCACTGTCTTGCTGATACGTGGCCAATTGTTCGTTATAGAGATCTAGGAAAAGTTGGGCTTCGTCCTTGTTGGGGTGCCGTGCGGTGGCGGCGCGGAAGGCGAATTCGATTCGCGACTTGGCGTCTGTCCCCCCTTCAGTCATGATCCGCTCGGCGAATTTCCGGGCCGCTTCGACGTATTGTTCGTCGTTGAGCAGCACCAGCGCTTGCAACGGTGTGTTGGTTCGCGCGCGGCGGACGGTGCACGATTCGCGGGACGGAGCATCGAAGGTGATCATCGATGGTGGCGGGGCTGTTCGTTTCCAAAAAATGTACAAGCTCCGGCGATACAATTTGTCGCCATTGTCGCGGACAAAGTTCACCGTGTTACTTCCCGAATAGCCGACCGCTTTCCAAATGCCGGCTGGTTGATAGGGGCGGACGCTTTTGCCGCCGACTTTTTCGACGATTGTGCCGCTCAGGAATAACGCATTGTCACGCAGCATTTCGGCGTCGAGGCGGAATCGCGGTCCGCGGGCCAACAACCGGTTTTGCGGATCGTGGGCGTGCGACTCGGGGGTGATATTTGATGATTGGCGGTAAGTGCCGGACATCACAATTAACTTCTGCATCCGTTTGACATCCCAACCCGTCCCAATGAACTCGGTGGCGAGCCAATCGAGCAACCGCGGATGGGAGGGCCATTCGCCTTGCGAGCCGAAGTCTTCGGCCGTTTTGACGATACCGGTGCCGAAGAAATGTTGCCAATAGCGATTGACCGTGACCCGCGCGGTGAGCGGATGCTCGGGGGCAACCAACCATTGCGCCAAGGCCAGCCTGTTTTTGGGGGCGTTTTCCGGCAGCGGCGGCATTGAGGCGGGGACACCCATTTCGACCTTTTCGCCTGGTTTGGTGTATTCGCCTCGCTCGAGAACAAAACAATCCCGCGGTTCGTCGCGGTCTTTCATGATCATTGTGGCGGGAATGGCATCGACGAGCGTTTTGCGTTCTTGGTTCAACTTCGCCAGTTCGTCGCTCAATTGTTGCCACTCAGGCGAAGAATTGCGACGGAAGTAGTCGCGCAGTTGTTTCTTTTCGTCATCGCTACGACTCTCAGCGGACTTCGCCAATATGGGGGTAATTTGTAGGACTTCGGAGTTGGCGTTTTCGATGGTCTTGTCGAAGTAGAATTCGTGCCGCGATCCGTAGTTGACGACTTTAAGCAGGATTTCGTTTTTGCCTTGTTTCAGGTCGACTGTGACGCGTTCTTGGTCGGGGGCGACGGTGCGTTGGACATCATGGGCTAAGACTTCCTGACCGTTGACCCACATCTTGATCCCATCGTCGCTGCCGAGTCGGAAGGTCGCGCGGCGGGGTGACGGTGCATCGATGGTGCGGTACAGGTAGGTCGCGCAGTTGGTCCCCTCAAGCCGGTGGGATTTCCCGTCTTTGAATTTAGGGCGGCTGGCCCAGGCGATTTTGTCCTCGTTATATTTCGCTGTCAGGTCGACTGCGGATTCAGGGGGGTAAGCCGTCTCGAAGGCTGCCTTGCCGCTTTCAGCTTCAAAGGGTCCAGCCAAATGCCAGTCCTCGACCTTGGCGGGCAGGACCGCGCCATCGTCGGTGATGGAGAGACGGAAGCGTCCGATGGCATGGTTGTCCCACTTCGATTGTTGCTTCAATTTGATTTTGAGAATCGTGCCGCCTGCGAAACCGAACGGTTCAGTCGGCAGGAAAAAGGCGGTGCGGTCTTCGTGCCGCTTGCCGCCATCGACCGCCCAGCCATTGTCGTCGCCGAAGTCGCCATCGATTGCCTTGGCAATGAAATATTTGCCATCGGCCTGCGAAAAGTCGGCCAGAGCCTTGGCGAATTTAATCGGTTGGAATTTTTCCGGATCGCTGACCGGCGCGATCTCGGCTTCGAATTCGGTGAGCAGAAAGTTTCCGTTGCCCGCGCGGCCGGGACCGTTGTCGGCCAAACTCTCATGAGTCAATGCTTCCAAACGTATCGCGGTGATCCCTGGTGTCTCGATTTGCGTGATGATTTCGTAGTCATCTTTAGCGGGGTTCTCGCCGCTGGCTAAGACGGATGAGTCCTCTAATGAGCTCAGTGTTGAACCGCCGGATGAGGTGAATTGTTGCGGGTTCAACATCTGCCAACGGTCGCGGAGTTGTTCGCTCCACTCGGTTTCCCAGACGGTTTGAGCGGAATCGACTTCGGGCAGCGGACCGTCGACCAACGCTTTTTTCTCAGCAATCGCCGCATCCAACTCCGTTTGCCGCGCCATTTGATCCGGTGTGGGAACCTTCATAACCGGCGGCGGCAACAGGGCGTTGCCATCCATCGGGTTTTCGTCGATGTTGTTGTAATAAGCGAAGAGTTGATAGAACTCTTTTTGCGTGAATGGATCGAATTTGTGATCGTGACAAACCGCGCAGCCCAGTGTCATGCCCATCCAGACTGTTGAAAGTGTTTCCACCCGATCGACGGCGTAGCGAACGCGGTATTCCTCGGCAATCGATCCCCCTTCGCTGGTGGTGACGTTGCAGCGGTTGAAACCGGTGGCGATCTTTTGCGACATCGTCGCTTCAGGGAGCAAATCGCCGGCGAGTTGTTCGACGGTGAATTGGTCAAACGGCATGTTGTCATTGAAGGCGTTGATGACCCAATCGCGATAGGGCCACAGCGATCGTTCGTTGTCGAGATGCAAACCGTGGGTATCGCCATACCGCGCCGCATCGAGCCAAAACCGGCCTAAGTGTTCACCGTAGCGGGGCGACGCTAATAACCGGTCGACGACTTTCTCATAGGCGTTCGGCGAATCATCAGCGAGAAACGCATCGAGTTCGGCAATTGTGGGTGGTAGACCCGTCAGGTCAAAGGTGACGCGACGGATCAGCGTCTCCTTGGCGGCTTCGGGAGCGGGGGTGAGTCCTTCGGTTTCCAGTCGGGCGACGACGAAGTTGTCGATTGGGTTTTTGACTGCTGCTTGGTGTTCGACAGCGGGAACGGCCGGTTGTTGGGGCGCATCGAACGACCAATGGCCCCGCCACTCGGCGCCTTGGTCGATCCATTTTTTGATGGATTCAATTTGTTCCGGCTTGAGTTGTTTGGCAAAGTCCTCCGGCGGCATCTGCAGGGCGGGGTCTTTCGAGGAGATGCGTTGGAAGAGTTGACTTTCGCTGCTCTTGCCGGGAACGATCGCGAATTCACCGTCACTAAGTTCACCGAATGCCCCCTCTTGGGTGTCCAGCCGCCAATCGGTCTGCCGCTGATTGCCATCGGGTCCGTGGCATTCAAAGCAGATATTGGAAAAGACCGACCGCACGTCGCGATTGAAATCGACCTCGGGTTCGGCAGCCGAGAGATCGGTGGCTGCTAGCAAGCCAGTACAGGCGGCGAGAACAAACCAAATTCCGGGGCGAGGGATTGTGTGCATGGTCGTATCCAAAAAAATGCTCAGCAGATGGAGTACTACGCGATATCGGCCAGCCGATCAGGCAACGGAGGGCATTTTGGGCGGGTGACTGCGGCTAGTCATTCCGCCTGCGCAGTCGATCGACCGTGGTATTTATTATAAACGGCGGCTGGGGAGATGTGAACTGCGAGCGGGAAATATCAGGGGGTAATTGCCCCATAGCTAGTCATATGAGCTTCGAGCACCAACCTTGCTTTTCACATTGATAGGCCTGAACCGTAACCGGCTCTTGGTTGCCTTCCAAGACAATGTCGACTGGTCCGGAATATTTTCGATTGTGTCTTTTCAGGACGATCCCAGTCCGATTTTCAAATTCGCCATCGATTATGCGGACCGAGTTTCCAGGTCGTAGCAAAGTCAGATAATACTCGATGCCAAGCATGATCCCCGCCAACAATGCGAGTGCCGACCAAAAAAATAACGGCCACAGTACTACGTGAAGTGCAACTCTTGTCACCGCTTCCATGGTGGACGCGTCATTAGGAAGTTCTCGGTAAGCGACTAATCCACCAATGACAGCCATCTGACCGAGGGCGATCAACATTATCCAGATGAGCAGTGGATGTTGGCTTCGCATGAGGTTCTTTGTTCAACAAATGCGTAGTAGTTTAAATTCCGTGCGTAGGATTCTATTGAACGTGCGCATCAGAGAGACCTCATTTTTTGTCATTTGTTTTCTCTGCCTGTTGATCTTCCCAGCGTCCAGCAAAACCGTTGTTGCTCCATGCACGCAATTTCTCAAGAATTAGGAAGTCGTTACGTTCCCGCATGACCTTAGGTGTTGTGAGTGAAACGAAAAGTCGTTTGGCCTCCAGTGGTTGCGGGAAGTGCTGATAGATTTCTATTTGCTCATCGGGCGTCAGACGCCAGACCACGCGACCGGGGCGATTTTCGTTGTCGCCGGCTCCTCGTGCCACGCCCAAAGCATCGACGTTTTGTGATGTTGGATTTGCTGCCCAAAGATGTTCATGCGTCGCCGCCACGTGCTTAGCGTACCATCGGGAACAGGAGGTTTCGCGGAATGTGCTGGTTAATTGTCCCAGCGGTGAGGTGACGTCCGTCCGCTCAAGCCGGCAGATGGCGCACGTATGCCGGTGACGCTGCCATGCCGATGTGCTCAGGAGCATCGCCGTTAAAATCACCAGCACGATGGCCCATTCGGTGATCGTAAGGAAGCACCAGCGCAGCTCGCGTGGTTTGGAGTCCGACGCTCCGGTGTCAAATGGTGGATCATTCATGTTTGCGGGACCAGTTATTTACACTTAAATTCTAACAATGCGTTCCGCAGTCTGTCACATTTTTTTACAAATAAGAGCGCGGCTCATCCGCGCATCGCCACCGCTGCTTTGGTACGATATTCCACATGATCGACATCGAACCAACCACCGACGGCGTGCTGCTTCCTGTGCGTGCGCAAGCCGGCGCGCGGAAGAATGGCGTGGTGGGGGTGCATGATGGGCGGTTGAAGGTGGCAGTCACGCTGGCGCCGGAAAAAGGGAAGGCGAATGGGGCCATTCAAAAGGTGTTGGCAAAGGCGCTGGGACTGAAGAAATCGCAGGTTGAATTGGTGGTGGGGCCGACCTCGTCCCAAAAAAAATTCCGCATCACCGGCGTCACTGCCGACGCATTGCGAGAACGGATTGCCTCCCTATTGGCTGAAATCTAAAACTCCCAAACCGACGGCTTTGCCCTCGCACACAGTATTCATAATCACAAAAACTAAGGATCAACAGCATGGGACGACTGGACGGGAAAACGGCTATTGTCACTGGCGGGGGAGCGGGGATCGGGCGGGCGACGTCTGAACGATTCGCTGCCGAAGGGGCGAACGTGATCATTGCGGAAATCAACGAAACCAACGGTGCGGAAACGGCCGAAGCAATCACGGCCAATGGCGGACATTGCCGTTTCGTGCCGACTGACGTGACGCAAGAAGAGTCGATCAAAAACATGGTCGCCCAAACGATCACAACATTCGGGCAGATCGACATCGTCGTGAACAACGCCGCCGTGTTTGTGTTGCATGGTATCGAAGCCACTGTCGAACAGTGGCATCAATCCTTGGATACCAACGTGATCGGTACGGCGTTGGTCTCGAAATATGCCGTTGAGGAGATGCGAAAATCCGGCGGTGGGTCGATCATCAATCTCGGCTCGATTTCCAGTTTTCTGGGCCAGCCGAATTTTGTGACGTATAACGCAACCAAGGCGGCGATCGCCACAATGACCCGCTGCATGGCGCTCGATCTGGCTGACGATGGGATTCGTGTGAATGCCGTTTGTCCGGGGACGATTTGGACGCAGATCGTGGAGCGGCTGACCTCTGAAGCGGGTATGGACCGCGCTGCTGCGGACGCTGATCCGGACTGGGGTGGCTCCTGTTTTCTGAAACGGATTGCCGATCCGAGCGAAGTGGCGGCGGCGATTTTGTTTTTTGCTTCGGATGATGCGTCGTATTGTACGGGGGCGCATTTGATGGTCGATGGGGGGTATTCGGCACAGTGAAAAAAAGAGGTTGCGCGCACAGTCGCTCCGCGTCTTTGCGTGAGGCTTTTTTCGTCTTTAGGGTTGAGGTTCGGTTTTCATGAACTCGCGCAGCAGTGTGGTGGCGTAGACGCCTGCGGGGAGTGTGAATTGGAAGCGGAGGCCGTTCGTGCTGGGGTCGACGCGCAGGTCTTCCGGGCGGATCAGGTACGGTCTTCGCGTGCCGGTGGTTAGCTTGGGGAATCGGGTGAAGGCGGATTCGTCGAGTCCGAATTGGTTGAGTACTTGCAATTCGCGATCACGGGCAGCGCCGGTGGGCTGTCGCATTTTGGGGCCGAACATGGGGCCGGTGAGGGCGATTTCTCCGGCGTCGAGTCGGGGTTGTTCGGCAGCGACATCTTCCACGACGAACGGCCCGCGCGACTCGACCACTTGCATCACATCGCCCGGCAGCACGCGGTGTAGCAAATCGTCGTGCATTCGTTGTATGAGCGCCGCGTTGAACAGTTCAGCTTGAGCGGCCGAGAGGGCCAGTTTGAGTAGGAACTTGCGTTTTTTATACGGAATGTCACCGGCCCGTTTTTCGCCGCTGAGCAATTCAAAGCCGAGTTGCGAGGTTTCGCCCGCGCGGCCGAAACGTTGCTCCCCGAAATAATTAGGGAACCCCCAACGGCCGATTTGCTTAGCGATCGACTGTGCCTGCTCGGTTGCAGCCTCGTCGACGTCACGGACCAGGACCGCAAAGCGGTTGCCGCGGAGTTGTCCGGTGCGGAGTTTGTTGCCGTGCAAAGTCGACTGGAGAACGTGAATGTCGTCGGTCTCGATATCGGCAATTTTGTCGGCGGCGCGGGCGGGGACGGAGACGTATTGTCGCGTGACGGCTTGTTTGTCTTTCATGCCGGCAACGCCGATGTCGCCGTTGGAGATACCGAGTGTGCGGGCGATGTGTCGCGACAGTTCTGGAGCGGCAATGCCCCGTTTTTCGATCCACAAAAACAGATGTTCCCCCGTCCCGCTCGGGAGGTAAGCGGGGATTTCCTCGACGTCAAAGTCCTCGGGCTGCTGTTTGAGGCTGCCCCCTATTCCCGGGCAATCAGCGGTTAAAAACGGCAAATTCGACAAAATATCCCCTTATATACCCTGAGTCGGCCGCAGCGACGGGCAGCGGTCGAGCGGTTTGACATGTCCGTATTGATCCGCTAATAATGGGCGTTTCGCCCCGTTCGTCTAGAGGCCTAGGATACCGGGTTCTCAGTCCGGTGACACGGGTTCAAATCCCGTACGGGGTATTTTGTTGGGGGTTGTCTGAGCAATCCACAAAAAACAACGGCACCAGCGAGCATTGGCTGGTGCCGTTGTTTTTTTAGGTGGCTGTGATTTATTGAGGCGAAAGAGAAACATTCTCAAAGTTGCGGAGATTGATGAAGATGTCAGCGCCACCGTTTGTCATCATTCAGCGCATCCGCTCTGAGTGGACTAAGGAATCGCGCGGAGGTGAAGGAGCACGGCGACGCAACGCTGTACCACAGGCTTTGCCGTTGCCAGAGAGCTGCTTTACGGATCGTTTCGCGCACCAGACCGTTCGTTTTCTGGAACGGGAAGAATTCCGACGCCCGGAGCGTGATTCGATAGCCATTGGTGACTCGTGGACGGACATGGCGTGCAGTGATTTAGAAATCACTGTGGTAACTGAGGGGCTCCAGGTGCGATTGGTAACCGACGCCAGGAACGCAGCCTCGGGAGACGTGCAGACATTCCGTGCATTCACGCTTGTCCCCGGTACTTGGGGGCAACTGATTTATAATGCTCGCTACGTTCACGTTTACACAGGCATCTGGACGTATGAGCGTAGCGTCTTGAACATCGGGTATCTGAAAGCCGTCCAACCCAAGCGCTTTACGTCGTCATCGCCCAATGAGACTTTTTCGAGAATGCTGCGACTGCATTAGCTGTTGTTCCAGTCCTTCAGAGCCCGTCTTGCTGGCCACTGTAACGAATGGCAAGTGTTTTTACCTATTGAGCGGCCTTGTTGATGGTCGTTACTTTGTAGCCCTCTGGTGCGGTGAGGGAAAAAAGGGAGTCATCCAATTCCTCATTCCACACAAATCCATCGAGCATTGCTCGTCGTTTGCCCATCCGTTGTTCGATTGTGATCGGTAAGCCGGTTTTCACGTCGACCCAGACTTCAATTTCCCATTTTCTACCGGCGGGCCCTATCTCATGTGCAAGAAAGCCTTCGGCTTTCTGCTTGTCTATTTCTTTCTTGCCCAGCATGTTCACATTTTCTTGGCGGAGTTTTTTGAGCAATTCTACAACCTCGTCGATTGGCTGTTTCTTCTGCTGAGGATTGTCCAGGATAATCGTCGCCCTATTCTTAGCAGGCTGCAGCGTTATGGCGATGCCTTTGTTCATGTGGTTAATGCGAATATCCCCGGTCGAGTCTGTTGTTCTCATCCGACTCCCTTTGATTGACCGCTCGATGACCCTCACCAACGGTTTTCCCTTGTCCTTGGGATTAGGCTGGGAGGTCTCGGCCCGAAAGCTGAGCGTCTGCGTTTTTTTCACGTTTTCAATTACGTCCGCCAATGCGATCGCTTTGCCGTTTCCAGAGACAAAGGCAAGTACAAAGGCAATGATCAATACGGCCGTGGCTGCGAAACTAGTTCTCTTAATCATGGTCCAATTCCTTGAGGCTGGAAGAATAGGGGCATCGGTGACTGGTCGGTTTTCTAGCATGCTTACGACAGCATCTACCAAATCACGTGGAGGTCCGTCGGGCACAGAAGTTTTACGCAGGGCAGTTGTGGCCTTGTTTAACAAGTCATCCTGTTCCGCATTGGGGGTTAGCTCAGTGTTCATGGTTGGCCACCTTTCGAACTAGCGCAATCCGTTTCGGATCGTTCCCATAGGTTTCGCAATCGCTTGCGGGCTTTGTGGAGCAATACTCCGACGGAATTGGTGGTCAGCCCTAGCTCGTCGGCGATTTCGTCATAGCTCAGTTCGTCAATCAACCGCAGACAGAACACAGCTGCCTCTCGCGGCGGGAGATGACGAAGCAAATCTCGCAGCTTCTCGGCTAACTCCGCGGTCTCGGCGGATTGCTGAGGATCAATCGCGTCATCCGGAATTGAGCTGCAATCAAAGCGCTGCACCGAGCCCGCTCGGTCGACTCCACGTTGTCGCAGTCGGTCAATTGCCCGCGCTGCGGCAAGTTTACGCAACAGAGCGGGCCAGTGGTTGACTTGACCCTTTTCTGCAACACCCAGAGCCGACAAAAATGTTTCCTGGAAACAGTCAGCCGCATCGCTTTCATTTCCGAGAATTCGGTACGCCGTTTTCCAGACGATGGGGCCGAATTGTTCAACGATCGCACGCCAGTCGGTCATGTACGTGGGCGTCCCTTACTAGGCCCTTCACTGATGTATTGAAGAAGTCTCAAAGCGGAGACCTCAGTGACCTAGTCGAACGACTGCGGTGATTTATTACCTATGCGTGCGCAGGATTCCTGTATTTTCGGAAATTCATCGAACTAACACAGCGTCGGCGAGGACTTGGTACTCGAAGGGGACCGGTTCTAGCCACAAAGGGGTGCTGTGCGGCCCGGCGGCCGTGTAATACAACGCCCACTGTCTAAGCACCGTCTCGGCCCCTACGAGTTGTGTGAATGAGTGCGGAGTCGATGGTTATTGTTGTGTGCGGCGGATGAGGTCGACTTCTTTTCGCATTTTCATCAGCTCGTTCTCCAGGGTGGCGACGCGCCAGCGAAGTTGGGTGGTGGGGTCACCGGACTGTGCTGCTTTGCCGGCAGCGGTGTCGAGTTGGGCCAAGGTGACATAGGCTTGAAGTTCTTTGAGCCGTTGTGAGGGGACCGTTCCGGGGTTGTCTTTATTGAGTGTCTGGGCATTGGCCAGTTCGGTTTGAGCAGCCTGCAATCGTTGTTCTGCTAAGGACAAGATCGCTGCGGTGCGGTCGAAACGTCCGCTGAGTTTTTCTTGTTTCAGAAGCTTTTGCCAGATTTGTACAGACCCGCGGTATTGGGCAAGCTGTTCGTCTGAAAACGTACGCGCCGATTCGCTGTTCATGTGCTCGGCATAGGCCAACTGAGCTTCGGCCAACTGCAGGTAGACCTGCGCGTAACTCGCAGCGGACGATTTTTTCCCAGCAGGAGGATCTGCCGCATCGCTGGATCGCCAGTTCGTTCCAACCACAAATGCACCGGCTGTAAGGCAGGCGACAAGAACCGGCAAGCGTGCAGTGCGGGTCAAGCGTGAGAATCGCGAGACGCTGGAATCAGTAATCGCGTTCGTCGTGGATGCGTGTGGGGTCCGGTCGGCCATGCTGCTAGCTCCTGTCAATGAATGATTGGCGAGTCTCAAAAATCTCAATCGGCGTGCCGAAGGGTTGGGTGTTCTATACACAATCTGAGCGCGTAGGCCAAGAGGGATGGGTAGTGGTGGAGACGTCATGTTTTCTTTGGGGGGTTGAAGAACTCGCGCAACGGCATTGAGGCAGTTAGTACTGCTAATCGTTTTCTCTACTAATTCTTCCGCGCTACCTGCACCCAGCGGGTTTTGATGACCTTGAACTTTTCCAGGTCGTTGGGAATCCTCCAATGAATCTGCTTCGCAGTTTTGGACGGCTCTTTGGTGGCAACCAGTTGGCCATCGGCAAATGACTCAGGTTGAAAATAATATGCTTGATCGGCTGACTCAAATACCCGCCGGTCTTGCGTATCGATGATCAACATGCGTTGTCTTCGTAGGATGATGCAATATGCGCAAAATTGAGGAACTGCTAAATAGCGTGAATCGTCCGACCAAATAAAACTCGGATTGCATGCTTTGAGTTCCAGGCCACCTGATAAACGCAGTAATCCATAGGTGGGATTGCTCATCGAAACTTCGTAGGCAGGATCAATCTCGGCGACCATACGGCCGTCCGGTGAAGTTGAACGGTGCGCCCGCCTCCAGATGGGTAGATTGTATGGCCATTCTCTATCGCTCATTTGCCCGTTCCCCACCCAACTCCCGCAATAACCCGATCGCGGCATCGACCATCTTCTCGCCACTGCCGGTTTGTACGCGGGAGTTCACTGTTTCGTAGCTGCCTTCGGCGAAGGCTTTTTGGGTGGGGATGTAGCCGGGGGCGTCGTTGGTGAGTTCGATGACCAACGTCGTTTTGAAGGGCGAGGCGTGTTTGATCGCCATGCCGAATTCGACGAAAACTTCGCCCGGAAGTGTGACGATGGCGACGTCTTTGCTCAAGCGGAAGGCTTGAATTTCTAACGGAATCGTGTCGCCGCCGCGGAGGGCCAGGGCAGCAATTTTGTAGGTTTCAACCCGCTTGAGAAAAGGGACTTTGCCGTCGGCGACGCTGTCCATCGCTTTTGCGGAAGCTTGGGTTTGATCGGCGGTGTATTTTTGTAGCGGAGCGTGGTAGACGGTTTGGCGTACGGCAAGTTCGGGGGCTTTGATGGGGGTCAGTGATTTGAGGCCTTGGCTGACTGATTCAGAGAGCAGTCCGCCAATTTCGGGAGCGGTGCGGCGTTTGGGGGCGGTGACGTCGACGTGATTGATGTCACCACAGGTGCCGGCGCCGAACAGGGAGAGAAAGTCTTCGCCGTATTCTGCTTGCAGTTTGTCCTGCAGATGTTTGGGGTAGTCGCCGGAATATTTCGTGCCGCCCACCGTGTCCAGATGCAGCGCGAACGATACGACTGCGGCGAACGGTTTTTTCTCGCCCGGCTTGGCGAAGCTGATCAATCCGACTTCGGGGTCGATAGGGCCTGCGGCGCGGATGATGTTGGGGTTTTTGTAACCGGGGTTAAAACGGACGGAGCCGTTTTTCATGTGAAAGCGTCGGTTGAAGGAGAGTCGTTTTTCCTGGGCATAGCCGGCAGCCAAGTCGACAGGCTGCAGCGCCGCTTGTGCCTGTTTGATGGCGGCGGCGAGTTTCTCGACGAGCTGCGTGGGATAGTCGACGGTCTCGTAGATGTCTCGGCCCTGGTCTTCAATTGTCTTTTTATGAAAGTGCGCGCGGAGCGCGCCGAAGTAGAGCGGGCCGGTGTGAGAGTGCGTGGCGGCAATGGCAATGTGAGCGACGGGGATACCGGTTTGCTGCGCAGCCAGTTCCCGGGTGCGCGAGGAAACGTCGTGTGAGATGCCGACCATGTCGACAAAGACGAGTGCCGCTGACGTGTCACCCTGTCGGAAAACGACAACTTTGGCATAAAGCGGATCGAGAATGCCGGTACTGAGCCGCTCGCGGAAATATCCGCTCATGCGGTACGGGACCGGCGGCGTGACGTCGACTACGGCAATGCCCGCGGTGAGTGGCTCGGCAGAAGCAGCGGCAGGCAGCAGAGTGACGAGCAGAGTGGCGAACAAGAAAAAGTGACGTAGGGGCATGATGTTCCTCGTGCTGGCAATCCGTACAAGTAGTTTCAAAACCCTCTGGCGCGTCACACAAACACTTGCATTATAGAATCCTGAACAAGCGCAACCGGGTTTTTAAACTGGTTCTAGGAACCGTCCATTCGGTTTTACGCGGGCGGGGTGTCGGTAGTGGGGTTGGTTGGGTCGGTGAGTCCCTGTTTTTCACGTTCGAATCGCTCGCGGTCGGCGCGAAACGAGGCGATGGCGTCGCGAAAGCGATGTTGTTCGTTTTGGAATTGCTGCACGTCGGCTTGGAAGCGACGATGGGCTTCTTGGAGTTTGCCCTTTTCGGTCTCCATGTGTTCGCGTTCGAAGACGAGTTCGGTGGCCGCCGCATGCTGTTCCTGTTCATGGCGTGCTTTTTCAGCTTGGAAGGCTTTAACAGCTTCGCGAAAACGTTGTTGTTCAGCGTGGGATTCCGGAGACGATTCGCCGCTTGCGCCGGCAGAAGCGGCAGGGGCGGGGGCGGCTTTTAATTTGGCGACTTGTTGTTCGAGTGCGGTTTTATCGGCGCGGAGTTGTTCTAGCTCAGCTTGCAGTCGAGCTTCATCAGCTGAGACTTGCGCGATTTCCTGTTTGCTGGCCAATTCAAATTTCGCGACGGCGGCGGTGAATTGTTGCTGGTCGATCCGCAGTCGCTCTTTTTCGGCTTTGTACTGCGCCAAATTGGCGTTCAACGCTTCGCGGTCGTTGAGGAGTTTTTCTTGCCCGGCCAGCAGTTGTTCGTTCCGTTTTTGCAATTCTGCTTGCGAGTCCGTTTGTGATTGTTCACGCTGAGCATTGAGGGAATCCTGCTCCTGATTCAACTGTTGCTTGAGCGTTTCGATTTCTTTCCGCTCTTGTGCAAGTTGTTGGGAGCGTTCTTCCGCTTCGGTTTGCAGACGGGTGAATTCCTCGCGCTGGGTTTCAAGTTGCTGTTGCGATTCCTTCAACGCCGCCAAGTCCGATTCGTGAGATTCCCGCTGCGCCGCGGCAGCGGGGAGGGCGTTTAATTCAAAATCGGTGACGCGTTGGTTGAATTCGTTTTGTTCCGCACTCAAGGCGTCGCGTTCAGCTTGCAGTTGTTGGCTTTGCTGTGCAACGGCTTCTTGTTGGGACCGGAGTGCTTGTTCTTGTTCGGAGTAGTTCGCGGTTTGCGATTTCAACTCCTGCTGCTGTTCGTCCAACTCCGCACGTTGCTCTTCCAGTTTCGCTTGTTGTTGTTGCAAGTCTTCCTTTTGCGACTTTAAGGTCTCCTGCTCATTGTTTAGCTGCGCTTGTTGTTCGTCGAGTTGTTCCGTTTGGGTGGAATGTTGTTGTTGATTGGCGGCCAAGGCTGCGATTTGCTCTTCGAGTTCGTTGCGTTTTTGTTGCAACTCATCGCTTTGACTTTGCCATTGTTCGCGGTCTTGTTGGAAGGCCAGTTTTTCCTGTTGGAACTGATCTCGCTGCTGGTCGAGTGATTCGCGGTCGGCTTGGAGTGTTTCTTGTTGTTGCGAAATTGTCGCGGATTGTTCGTCGAATTCGGCAATTTGAGTCTGCAGTTCGGCTTGTTCCGCTTCTAGATCGGCCGCTTTGACGTCGAGTGCGGCGCGTTCTTGGCTCAATTGCTGCTCGAGTTGCTCAAGTTCCGCGGCTCGCGAATTGTGGCCTTCCTGGTCGGTGGCGATGGTGGCGAGTTGGGCTTGCGCGGTTTGTTGTTCAGCGGAGTGGGCTGCGATTTGTTCTTCCAGCGCACTGCGTTGTTCGTCGAGTTGTTGCCGTTCGGTCTCGAGTTGCTGTTTGGTTTGAGTCGACTCCGCGACAGCGGCTTCGAGATCTTGCCGTTGGGATTCGAATTCTTTTTGCTCGGCTTCAAGCGTAGTGCGGGTAGTAGCGATTTCTTGCTGGGCGGCGGCAGTATCGGCGACACCGGCCTCGGTTTGCGCTAACTTCTCTTCCAACTCGGCGAGTTGATTGCCCATGTTCAGTTGTTCGGAGAGGATCGTTTTCCGTTCTTCTTGCAGCTTTGCCTTTTCGGCTTCGAGACTGTCGCGCAGGTCCTCGATTTCTTGGCACCGCTGGGCATGTTCGGCGAGGAGCGTTTCGCGTTCTTCGGCCAGCTCTTGTTTATCGGTTCTGAGCAGAAGATGCGCTTCTTGAAGTTTGTCGCGTTCGTTTTGCGACTCGACTTGGAATTCCTGTTGTTGGCGTTCCAGTTCAGCCCATTGTTCATCCAGCTCGCGATAGACGCGGCCAGTTGAACTCGACATGGCGGACGAGCCTCGAGAGCTGCCAGAGAGATCGACCTGCGAATAGGCGGAGGCTGACAAGTCGTCGACTTCTCCGGAGAGTACAACATCCGGCGGATCTTCAACTTGAACAGGAGGAGCGTGTGCGTCGTCCATGTCGGGGAACGGCGGAAGGGCATCGCTGGCGGAGAGTGAAAGAATATCTTCTTTGGCGGACTCGGCAGTGGCTGGAGGGGCGTCTTCAAATTGCGGGCCGGTGTACTTGATCCGCATTTGGTAGCTTTGTACTTCGAAGTTATCGCCATGCTCCAGCAAATGGCATTGAACGACTTTATCGTTGACGAGTACGGTTTGGCGATTGAGCAGGTCGATAATCCACATGCCTTGACGGGTTCGCAGCAGCGAACAATGCACGCGGGGGTTGCCGCCGGCGATGCGGATCTTGCAACCGGAGACCTTGCCGGCCAAAGTGAGCATACGGCTCACAGGCCAAAATGTGTTATTGCCGTCATTGCGAACGAACTCGAATTCCGCGTCTGGCAGCGGCCCGATTTCGTCCTCATAGCGATTCAACGGATTGAGATTGCCCAGCGTCAGTGTGGTGTCCTGACCGGCGAAAGGGTCCTCGGGATCGATTTCGATATAGTACGAGCCCATACGGACGCGGCGGCCCGGGATCAGCCAATCGGCGCGGCGCTGGCCACCAGCCCAATGCGTGCCGTTGCGGCTACCCAAATCGATGCAAAATACATTGCCATTGATGACCTGCAAATACGCGTGCCGGGAGCTGACCTTGGCGCAGTCGAGTTGTACATCGCAACTTGGAGTGCGACCGATGATGGCGTACGGGGTCTCAATGGTCTGAACCCAGGTCTCGTCGTCGCTCGAATTGGTGATTGCCAGCCGTATTGGCCCCTCAGCACCCACCGCGCTGCGCAATAATTCAACGAGCTGGTCATCCACGATATTCGCTCCTCTCTCCACGTTGCACTGCCCTGGCACCGCTGCTGTTTCTGCCCTTCACGCATTCTGTATAGTTAAGGTTGTATAAGTCAAGCACCGATCGTCCCAACCAAGAAATGCCGGGAAATGACTGTCGCTTGGGGCCGGTTACATCAAGTTGTGAATCGGGTTCTGGGGGGGGCCGTGCGTCGATTGAGGACCAGTCGTGATCGCCGAATTGACTTATCCGCCTGCCGGTATAAACTGGCCATTTTGGCTAAGGCCGCAAAGTCGCCGCAGAGGCGGGTTGCGAGCAACGTTCAACTAGTGACGGCATTTTTGCGAAGTGAGGTGATGCAGATGGCTCAGGCAGCGGACAAAGAACAATTTACGTTTCAAACTGAAATCAAACAACTGCTGCATTTGTTGTCGCATTCGTTGTATCAGAATCGCGAAATCACGATCCGTGAGCTCGTTTCCAACGCGTCGGACGCATTGGACAAAATGCGATTCATTCAGGTCAACGAGGAACAGTATCGTGACGATGAAGACCTAGTCATTCGTCTGGAGCCCGATAGCGAGGGGCGGACGCTGTCGATCGTCGACAACGGCATTGGACTGACGCATGATGAATTGATTTCGAATCTGGGGACAATCGCGCACAGCGGGTCGTTGGAATTCCTGAATAAACTCTCGGGAGACGCCGCTGCGGATTTGTCGCTGATCGGGCAATTCGGCGTCGGGTTTTACAGTGCTTTCATGTTGGCGGATTCCGTTGAGGTTATTACGCGGAGTTATCAAGAATCGACCGGTTGGCGGTGGGAGTCGGATGGAAGTGGGAGTTTCACGATTGAGCCGGCGGAAGATTTGCCGCGGGGGACGACCGTCAAATTGCACCTCAAGGAAGGGTATGATGAATTCTCGCAAGAGGAACGTCTGAAGTACATCATCCGCAAGCATTCCACCTTCGTCCCACATCCGGTTCGACTGGGCGACGAACAACTCAACGAACAACGCGCGGTTTGGGCGGAGCCGAAAAGCCAACTCGACGATGAGGCGTATGACAAGTTTTATCAATACCTGACGCACCGCGGAGATGAATCGCCGCTGTGGCGGTTGCATCTCTCGGCCGATTCGCCGATTCAATTCCACACATTGGTCTATTGCCCAGCCACGAATTTGGAGTCAATGGGCTTCGGTCGCGTGGAGCATGGCATGCACCTTTGCGCTAAGCGGATTTTGGTGCAAGATGACTGCCGCGAATTGGTGCCGGAATACATGCGGTTTTTGTACGGCATCGTCGACTCAGCCGATTTGCCGTTGAACGTGTCGCGACAGGCGCTGCAGGACGACACAATCTTTCGCAAGATTCGCAAGGTGCTCGTCAAACGGGTGTTGGACCATTTGACCAAAATGGCCGAACAGCAACCGGAAGAGTATTTAACCTTCTATCGCATGTTCGGTACGACTTTGCGAGAAGGGGTCAGCACTGATTTTGAAAACCGCGAAAAAATTGCCGGCCTGATGCGGTTTGAATCGTCGCACTCAGATACGGCAGGCGAATTGACGTCGTTGGGTGAATACATCGAACGGGCCGGTGAGGATCAAAAGCAGATCTATTATCTGGGCGGCGCGGATCTCTCGGCGATTGAGAAGAACCCGAACTTGGAGATTTTCCGCAAGAAGAAACTGGAAGTGTTGTATCTGGCCGATCCGGTCGACGAAATTATGCTTTCCAACCTATTGACCTACGATGGCAAACAGTTGACGTCGATTGACGCAGCCGACTTGGCGTTTCCGGAAGACGAAGAGACGGACAAGTCCGACGACGAGACCCCCGCAGAGGAAACAGACGAAAGCAGCACACCCGGATTTGAAAAGGTCGTGTCGCTGTTCAAAGAAGCGCTGGGGGATCTGGCCGAGGACGTGCGGGCTTCCAAACGACTGACCGACAGCCCGGTCTGCTTGGTCAATCCCGAGGGGTCCATGAGCACGCAGATGCAAAAAGTGCTGCGAATGAGCAACAAGGATTTCCAAATGGCCAAACGAATCCTGGAAATCAACCCGTCCGCTCCACTGATCAAACGGTTGAGCGATCTTTCGGGCAATAGCGACCACAGCGAATTCATCCGCCAATGCGCCCGGCAGTTGTTCGACAACGCCATGCTGCTGGAAGGACTGCCCCCCAGCGTTGAGGATGCCGTCTCCCGCACACAGCAGTTTATGTCGGAATTGGCGGAGAAGCGTTCACCGATTATTACGTAATAGTTGTTAAGCTATCGAATCCCTATGGGTTGTCGAATTTCCATCAGGCTGTGTTGAGTGGCAGAGTCGGCGGGGGAAGGTTCGTTCTTGACGGCGGGAGCGGCGGTTGCGACAATTCAGAGACGCGGCTGTTCCGCGATCTGCGCGTTGAAAATCGGTAAACATCCAGGAGTTGGATGCCACTACTGGCGTGCTTTGCACTGTATTCAGTCATAGGTTCTGCACTGGCGGACAAGCCGCCAGTGGCACCCCTTTTTAAACGTGCCGCTAAGGTCTTTCTGACGAGTCGATTGAAATGGGAGATATCAAGTCATGACCTGTAAACCGTTGTTACTGGCCGGCTGCCTCACGATTTTGGCTGCGACGCCTGGTTTCGGGGCTGAGATTTCTGGTGAATATCTTGAAGCCCGTTCGTGCGATGTTTGGACGGGACCCTGTTTCGCAAATGGCGAAATCGGCTTGTCGGGCAAAGAAGCGGTCTTGGCTTGGAAAGTCGACAAAGGTTCTTGGCAAGGTGTCGAGTTGAAAAACCTGTCTGCTGTCTTGGTGATCAAAGGCGAGGATACGCTCGGTTTTGGCGGATCATTCCGTATCAGTCCCGATCCAATCGAGTCGGTCATTTTGGTTGATAACAAAGCGAATCAGCAACAACGCGACGCGCTGATCGCCTTTGTGAAGTACTCAGCCAAAAAATTAACCCAACACGTTAAACGGGTCGAATCGACCGATATTCAATTCAAAAACGACCACGTCGAAGGGGTGGGAGTCTTGAAGGCGGGCGATTTGGCGGAAATTGAAACGCGCGAACTGAGGCATGGTGATTGTATTTGCACGAACGAGGATATTTTTTATCCGCCGTTGACCGATGTCGACAATTACCACCCGGCCTTCACTAAGCAACTCAAATACACGGGCAAGGGATTAAACCAAACGTGGGAACTCCCGGGTCAACGGAGTGCATTTTTGGCCACGTTTGAGAAATAACGGGGACGTACACCACTTTGCTAACGCATGATTTTTCGAGCGGGATGTCCGGTATTGCCGGCTCCCGCTCTTTTATTATCCGCAACGCACCCGCTCAACCTGTAACCGAGCCGCGAGTCTGCGTACAATGAATACGACGTGTCGGGCATTGGCGGCGTCTGTCCTGGGGTTGTCGATGCGGTCTTACCATAGAGCTATTTGCGACCATTGAGGTTTTGGGGATTGCATATGAAGTTTTTTAGCACACTTGCTGTCGGGTTCTGTCTGTTCGCCGGACCCTTAGTTGCGGCCGAGTCTTCGCACAAACTCAAGGAAGTGAAGGGCCTGCCCGAGGGGTTGTCGCCCAAAATTGCTGCGGTATTGCACGAGTCCGGACAACAAGTCACAGGGCCTGACGGCGTGCTCTGTGTGGTTTGGTTGGCGAAGGACTTGGCGGTGAAGCCAAAATTTAAGCCGAGTCAGAGCGTGGCGTATCCGTTTACGAATGGCCAACTACTGGGGGCGATTCAGTTTCCCGAAGGCTCGAGCGGATTCGATTTTCGCTCCCAGGAAATTCCGGCAGGCGTATATACGTTGCGATATGGTCAACAACCTGAGGATGGCAACCATTTGGGGACGAGCGAGATTCGCGATTTCTGCATGGCGCTCCCGGCAGAGCGCGATAAAGATCCCAAACCGATCTTCAATCCCATGCAACTGAATGAGCAGTCAGCTGAGGCGGCTGGATCAACACATCCGGCGATTTTTCTGATGAGCGCCCCTCCTGAAAAACCGGAGAAGGAATCGAAAATCATCCACGATGAAGACCACGACTTTCAGATTCTGCAGTTGACCACGACCGGCAAAGCGGCCGACAAGCCGGTTCCGTTGTTGGTGCGGATTGTGGTTGTGGGAGCGGGGGAATAGATGAGTCGCGTTATTTTGGGTTTGCTGTGGATCGCAGCGGCTGTTTGCGTAGTCGAGGCGCGCGGTGAAGAAAAAACTGCACCCGCGCCAGAGGCAGTGGCTGAAGAGCAGACGGAAAAACAGGACAAGGCCCGCAAGGAATTGCTGACCGGCCAAGTCAAGTTTCTGGGCCCGGCTCTGCGTGCTCGGGGCGTCAAAGCCTACGACGAGATGGACAAGCAGGTCGTGCTGATTGCCGAGAACGGAGACTTGGTTCCACTGGTGGCCGATTGGCGAGGCCGCGCGTTTTATCAGGATGAGCGGCTGCGGGATCGCAAGGTGCAACTCGTCGTGCGGCGCCGGTCTGACAATCCTTATGCCCAAGTGTTGATCGTCTATACCTTTGATGAGAAGGGGGAGCGGAAATACACCGACTACTGGTGTGATATTTGTTCGATCCCCATGTACGAGATCAAAGAATGCGAGTGTTGTCAGGGACCGATTCGACTGCGCTTTGAAGATCGTCCGCTTCCGTCGTATCTGCGGAAAGAGATCAACCGCTCTACGCAGCGGCAGTCCAATCCGGAGACTGACTCCGCCACTCCCGACGTCGAAGCCGATGACGATGATGGCAAGTAAACCTACTGCGTAGAAAGGTGCGTCGCGACGCACCCTACATTTTTTGACTTCCGCTGGTTAAGAAGCGTTATGGATTGGAATCTCAACGAACGAGCGCTGGCGGCGGTAGAGGGTCTGCTTCCCGTTGCCGAGCAATTACGGATTCAATCGCACTCAGTTCCTGGTGGGGGGCGAGTGATCGATTGTGGTGTGAACGTCGGCGGCGGACTGGGCGCCGGTTTGGCGCTGGCGCAGGTTTGTACGGCGGGGTTAGCTGAGGTTTCGATGATCCCGGGTGATATCGGCGGGATCGGTTGTCCTTACGTGCAGGTGGCGACTGACAATCCCGTAGCTGCGTGCCTGTTGAGCCAATATGCAGGCTGGCAGATCGCCGTCGAAAAGTTCTTCGGTATGGGCTCGGGACCGATGCGCGCCGTGGCAGCACGCGAGGATCTGTATGAGAAACTCGACTACCGCGAAAAACCGTCGCAATGTGTCGGCGTGTTGGAGACCGATCAACTACCCGATGAAAAGGTGTTCGCCTTCATCGCCGAACGCACCAAACTGGCTGCGGAGCAGATCACCATATTGGCGGCGCCGACGGCGAGTATTGCCGGCAATTTTCAAGTCGTCGCCCGCGTTGTCGAGACCGCTTTGCACAAGCTCTTGGAGCTTGGCTTTGATATGAGCCGGATTGTCAGCGGATATGGCACGGCTCCATTGTCGCCGGTGGCCGGGGATTTTCTCAATGGAATCGGCCGCACGAATGACGCGATCCTCTATGGCGGACGCGTGACCTTATGGGTGACGGGAGACGATGATTCGTTATCCACAATCGGGCCGCAAGTCCCCTCGGTTTCTTCGCAGGCTTATGGTCAGCCCTTTCTGGAAATCTTTGAGGCAGCGGGGCGCGACTTCTATCAGATCGATCCTCATCTGTTTAGCCCGGCGGAAATTATGTTTCAAAACGTCGAGACCGGCAACGTGCAGCGGTTCGGCAACGTGGCTCCCGATATTCTCTCCCGGTCGTTTGGCTTTTAAAATCTCTCGCGGGTAGCTGACGTTTTAATTTCATGCATATCGTCGTCTTAGCAAATGCCGACAGTTGGTACCGCCGCGATTTAGAACGGGCGGCGCACGTGCGGGGGCATCGATTCTCCCGCGTCGATTTTCGGCGGCTCACGGCGACCGTTGTCGCGAATGACTCGACCATGCACGGCGATGACATTGTCTTGTCCGACTGCGATGCTGTGATTGTGCGGACGATGCCGCCGGGGTCGTTGGAGCAGGTCGTGTTCCGCATGGATCTGTTGGCGCAATTGGAATCGGCCGGGGTCACGGTACTCAATTCGCCAAAAGCCATTGAATGCGCGGTCGATAAATATTTGACCACGGCCCGGCTGCAAGCGGCCGGTTTGCCTGTT
The DNA here is from genome assembly GCF_007860075.1 of Symmachiella macrocystis. Classification (NCBI taxonomy): domain Bacteria; kingdom Pseudomonadati; phylum Planctomycetota; class Planctomycetia; order Planctomycetales; family Planctomycetaceae; genus Symmachiella; species Symmachiella macrocystis. Next base: position 106,905 of record NZ_SJPP01000001.1, on the reverse strand, counting down.
CCTGCGACGGTGGTGTGTGAGAATTCCGAATCCGCGATGGCGGCGTATGATCAATTGGGAGGCGATGTGATCGTCAAGCCGATCTTCGGGGCTGAGGGGCGAGGGATATCGCGGGTCAGCGATCCCGATTTGGCGTTTCGTACGTTTCGCACATTGGAACGCACGCAGGCGGTGTTGTATCTGCAACGGTACGTCGATCACGATGGCTCGGATCTACGAGCGGTTGTGTTGGATGGTCGCGTGATCGGTTCCATGCGGCGGCACGGCAATGGAGATTACCGCACGAACGTCTCCCGTAGCGGTACAGCGACAGCGGTGGAATTGTCCGCCGACGAAGCCGAGTTGGCATTGCGGGCCGCAGCGGCGACCGGGTGTCGGTTTGCCGGGATCGATCTGTTGTATGATAGCGACGGCCGCGTGTACGTCATCGAAGTGAATGCCGTCCCCGGTTGGCGGGCGCTGGCACGGGTCACGGGGGTGGATGTCGCTGGCGTGGTGATTTCGTCGTTGGAAGCGGGACGTTGAATACCCCATGCCATCGATTGAGAAAACGAAGTTACGGAGTTTGTGAAATGAAACAACAACGTGTGATCATCGCCGTCAGTTGGATATATATCTGTCTCACTACTTCGGTGATACAGGCCGACGAACCCAAACCGGTGCCGCCGATCGAACGGTTGAGCGAGGAGGCGTGCCGGGCGACTTCGCGTGTGTTTGATTACGACGCCAAGATTCCGTTGGAGTCACGGATCGTCGAGAAGAAAACGGACGACGATGGTTATGTGCGCGAGAAAATCGTCTTTCGCGGAGCGGCGGGGGAGCTAGTACCGGGGTATCTGCAACTTCCCCAGTACGAAGCGGAGCAGCATCCTTGTGTGTTGTTGTTGCATGGTTGGTCGGGAGCCAAGGACCGTTGGTTTGTCGACGGCGGATATATGAGCGGCGGCCAAGTCCGCAAGGCGCTGCTGGCGGCCGGGTATGCCATTTTCGCCCTTGATGCGCAATGCCATGGAGATCGGATTGCGGTGAATGACTACGCGCCGGTCAATCATTACCAGGCGGAAGGCCCGCAGCCGCGCAAAGGATATTTGATGTTGCCGGAGATTTATGCGCAGACGGTCAAGGACTATCGCCGCGGGATTGATTATTTGGCGTCGCGAGGAGATATCGACGTCGAGCGGATCGGCATGGTTGGCTACAGCATGGGGGGCACGCAGACGTTTCTACTGACCGGAGTAGAACCGCGGATCAAAGTCGCCGTCGCTTGCGTCGTCCCGGCGGAGCGGGACAAATACTCGCTGGTCGCGCCGCAGAATCAGACGTACGGTATCGGCGAGCGTCCGCTCTTGATGATCATGGGCCGCAGCGACACGATGTGTCCGGTCGATCATGCCCAACAATTACGGGCCATGCTGCCGGCGAAAACGTCCGAGCTGATTTTTATCGACGCGGGGCACAAACTCTCACTCGATTACGTGCCGCACGCGGTGCGATGGGTGACGGAGCGGTTGTGAGGTGGTGCTAGTGTCGTTCCACTCGTCCGGCCCTACGAGTAAAAGAACCACGAAAAAAACGAAAGACACGAAAAAAGCTTCTGCTTATCATGCTCGGGTATCTAGGAATCTAATCCAAGGGATAAAGCTTTCCATCGTTTGTCTTTCTTTATTATTTATTTTCGTGTGTTTCGTGCCTTTCGTGGTTTTATCCCGTCGTCGTGATTGGGCATAGGTCGCTCACTCTGGCGTGATTTTCACGATCAACACTTTGTTGTTGTCCCTCTTGCGTTTGCCGTGGGCCAGCATGCCTTCGCCGCAGGTGACCCAGGCCTGGTTGTCGCTGATGCGGCAGGTACCGGAGTTGCCTAAGGTGGCGTGGTTTTCCGGGAGCAAAATGCGCTCGGTCTTGCGGATGACCCGTAAAGATTCGGGGTCGACTTGTCCAATGAACAACGGGGCACGGTTCCGGATGATGTGGTCGTTGTTGGCGCCGCGGCGGGTGTAGATCAGAAATAGCCCGTCGCCGACCGTCACCCAATGCTGCTGCGTGTTGTGACTTCCCAGCAACTTGCCGTCGTCAAACTTCCATTCCTGCGGGGGATCAAAATGGATCCCATCGCTGCCGCTGGTGACAAATGCGGAGCGGTCAGTGCGGAGTGTGAGGTAAAACTTCCCCTGGAACTCCTCCAGTGAAGGTTCGTAAAATCCGCGGCGCTTGGGGAGGTTCAATTCCGAACCGTGTTCTTTGTACGTCAACGTTTTCCCGTCGAATCCGCAGCGCATGACGACGCTGGTGTAGTTGCGTTTTTTTGCATCCCGCTGATAGCGGACCGGCAGGAGGACGTCGCCGTCGGGCAGGTCGACGCGCTGATTGCAACCGGCATTGGGGGCGATGATGGGAAAACCGGCGTGATCTTTTTCTGGGGTTTTTAGAAACTTGAGCGGACCCCACTTGCGGGTTTGCGGATCCATGACCGCATAGGAGACGCGTTCACGGGTGAAGTTTTCTTTGGTGCCGCCTTTGAAATTGAAGGTTTTACCCGTGATCAAGACCGTCTTGCTTTCGGCGTGCCATTTCGGCCACAAATCGCCCGGGGCGACTTCGTATCCGTCGGATTGTTCGTGGCGGCGGAGGGTGGGAATGATCTCCGGTTGCGACCAACTCTGCCCGCCGTCTTCGCTGAAGGTTTGATAGATGTCGTGAAAATTGTGTGTCCCGGTTTTACCCGTCTCGGACATCGTCGTGACCCAGAATGGTTTTTGCACGGGGATGTATGCCGTGCGGGCCTGCCACCAATCCCATTGATTCGTGCCGTCAATCGAGGTTAAGTTTTCGAATTTCAGCGGGACTGGTTCGACGGCCTGGGCTGTCACGGGTAATAGCGAAACTGACAGTGCGGTGATTATGAAATAATACTGGAGCATGGTCGTGGTTTCCTTGAAGTCGTTTCCGCAAGCGTCCGAGATAGCAGGACTTACTAATCTACTACGATTCACCAAACCCGCCACCGCCGGGGGTTTGGATTGTCAGGATGTCGCCGGCCGCAATATTGAGTTGGACTTTGCCGCCCAGGTCTTCCGACAAGCCGGTACTTTGATGTTGCAATGTATTTTCACCCAATGCGCCGGATTCGCCTCCTTGTAATCCAAACGGCGGATAGGGGCCGCGGCGTTCGGTGAGCAGTGAGACTTGTAGTGGACGTAAGAACTCGATGCGGCGAACGATACCGTCTCCCCCACGATGCCGCCCCGCGCCGCCTGAACCGCGGCGGACGCTGAACTCATGCAGACGCACCGGATAGCGACGTTCGATGACTTCCGGATCGGTCATGCGGGTGTTGGTCATGTGGGTGTGCACAGCGTCTGCGCCGTCAGCGTCGGTAGTCGCGCCGCTACCGCCGCAGATGGTTTCGTAATAGCCGAACTGTTCGTCGCCGAAGGTCAGGTTGTTCATCGTCCCTTGGCTGGCTGCGGCGACTTTCAGAGCGCCGAGCAGTGTATCGACGACGCGTGACGATGTTTCGACGTTGCCGCCCACCATGGCGGCGCATTGAGCGGGGTCGTCGTGCTCGGGCGGATTGAGCAGACATTCGGGCAAGATGATTTCAACCGGATTGAGCACGCCGCTGTTGAGAGGAATATCTTCGGCAATCAAGCAGCGAAACACATACAACACGGCTGCGGTCACGATGCCGCGATTGGCATTCAGGTTGCCGTCCAGGACCGGTCCGGTGCCGGTGAAATCAACAGTGGCGGTCTCACCGGTGATGGTGATGTTCACTGCGATCGGCGAGCCATCGTCGAGATGATCCGTGTGCGCATAATCGTCGTCGGGAATCACCGCCAAGGCCATTCGCATTTTATGATCGGCTGCATCTTGAATGTGTTGCATATAGGCCTGAACGACCGGCAGCGAATATCGTGCGACAAGTTCTTGCAGCAGGTTCACGCCATTGTTATTTGCGGCGACTTGCGCAGCAACATCGGATAGATTCTCTGTAACCGCGCGAGTGGGGTAGGGGGCGCTCGTGAGGAGTTCTCGCAATTCTGCTTCCCGAAACTCGCCGGCATCGACGAGTTTAAAATTGCGGATCAACACTCCCTCTTCGCTCAAGCGTTTAGAAAACGGGGGGAGGCTGCCGGGGATGATGCCACCGATTTCCGCGTGATGCGCGCGGCTGGCGGTAAAGAAGAGCAGTTCTCCCGAATCGGTGTTGTGCACCGGTGTCACAACGGTCACATCGGGTAGATGCGAGCCGCCGCGATAGGGATCGTTTGTAACAAAAACGTCGCCGGGTGAGATTTGCGGATTGTCGGCGATAATGCGGCGAACGGTTTCGCTCATTGCGCCGAGGTGGACGGGGATGTGCGGAGCATTGACGACGAGGTCACCCGTGGGGGAAAAGACCGCGCAGCTAAAATCGAGACGTTCCTTGACGTTTGTCGAGAATGAGGTTCGCTGCAACGTGATGCCCATCTGTTCGGCGATCGAGGCGAAGAGATTATTGAAGATCTCTAGCATCACTGGGTCGGCATTGGCACTGATGTGTTCCTCGGTTTGTCCCTGACTGTCGTTGATCACAATCTCGCCGCGCGCGGTGATCTGTGCTGTGAAACCGGGGTCGATGACGACCGTTGAGGTCGGTTCGCACACAATCGCCGGGCCGGTCAGTTGGTCGCCGGCTCGTAATTCGCCGCGCTCAAATACTGCGGTTTCCAGTGGTTGTCCGTCGAACCATGTTTTGGTGGTTTCGCTCGGCGTGGGATGCCGTTCGACAACGTCGGCCAATTCCTCAGGCGGGTCGGGAGTCGTGCCAATGACTTCGACGCGCGCTGCGGTGATTTCAATCGCCCGGCCGGTATGGACGTAACCATAAAGTCGGCGGTGCAATTCCTCGTAGGCGCGGGCATAGTCACCGTCGGGGGGGCAAAGGACGTTGATTGTTGATTCGACGCCTTGATAGCGGAGGTCGAGCGAGCGGAGTGGTGCTTGGATTTGTGCAGTGGCAATTCCTTCGGCCAGCACTTCGTCGCGTGCTTGGCCTTCCAGTTCAGCGAACAATGGTTCGAGTTGTTGGAGTTGTTCTTGCGAATACGCTTTGAGCACCGAGCGCTCGGCGAAGCGGCGGACGTCGGCCAAGCCGATTCCATAGGCGCTTAGAATTCCGGCCAGCGGGTGAATGAGCACGTTCCGCATGCCGAGTGAGCGGGCGATGGCACAGGCATGCTGTGCGCCGGCCCCGCCGAAGGAGACCAACACGTAGTCACGGGGATCGTAACCTTTAGCGACGGAGATATTGCGAATCGGGCGGACCATGTTGGCATTGGCGACCCGCAAAAAACCGTCGGCCAATTCGATGGGTGTATAACGCGTCCCGGTGGCGGATTGGGCGATTCTTTCGCAGAGGGCTCTGAGTTTGCGTTGGACCACGTCTTGATCCAGCGGGAAGGGGAATTTAGCGGGCAGGATTTTACCGAGAAATAAATTCACATCGGTAACCGTCAACGGCCCGCCGCGTCCGTAACAAGCAGGACCGGGCGATGCTCCGGCGCTTGCGGGACCGACGGTTAGTTTGACTCCGTCGAAATCACAGATGCTCCCGCCGCCGGCAGCGACGGTTTCGATGGCCAGCATGGGAGCGACAACCCGCACGCCCGCTTTTTGTGTTTCGAACTCCAATTCATGACGTCCGTCAAACCGCGACACGTCCGTGCTGGTGCCCCCCATATCGAAGCCGATCGATTTTTCAAAACCGGCGCGCTGGGCAACGCGCGAAAATCCGATCACGCCCCCCGCCGGTCCTGAAAGAATGCTGTCCTTGCCCACAAAGCGATCCGCGTCGACCAGTCCGCCGGCGGAGGTCATGTTTTTTAATGGGGCACTCCCCAAGCAACGTCGCAATTCGCGAATGTATTGCCGCAAAATCGGATTCAAATAAGCATCGACAACTGTTGTGTCGCCCCGGGAGACGATTTTGATGAGCGGTGAAAGACGGCTAGAGACGCTGATCTCCTCGAAGCCAATTTCGCTGGCAATCCTCGCTACGATTTCTTCGTGCTTCGATTGGGCAAAGGCATGCATGAAACAGATGGCGATCGATTCCACGCCGGTCGCCTTAAGGGCGGTCAGTTGTTCCCGCACCTGGGTTTCATCGACCGGGACAAGCACGTTGCCGTCGACGTCGAGCCGCTCATTGATTTCCACCACTTCCTCAAACAGCGGACTTGGCTTTTGAATCGCCAAATCAAACAACCGTGGCCGGTCCTGGTTGGCGATCAATAGAATGTCGCCAAAGCCGGCAGTCGTCACAAAACCGGTGCGTGCTCCTTGTCGTGTCAGTAGCGCATTGGTTCCGCGTGTGGTGCCCAATCGGACAGAGACTTCGGGAATGGGATCGCCGAGGCCGACTCCTAATAAGTAGCGAATCGCCACGATCGGCGATTCTTCGCCGCCGGTCAATTCATAGTTCGTGCCTGGAACGATATCCGCAGGGAGAGCTTGCCGCAAAGTGAGCCGTCCTGTCGAGTTCTCGAATTCATGGATGACGCCGACGTGCATGGCAGCGCCGCTGTCGTCGAGAAAACGAATCTCGTAACCATTCCAAAACCCTGGCGGGTCATCGCTACGACCGGGATCAACAAAACTCGACGCGCCGTCGGCCGCATCAACACGCCCCTTGGTGACACCGCTGCTGAGCAATTTCAGCTGCAACAGCTTCCCATCCGGATCCCGCGCAATACAATCCGTGAAGGTCCCGCCGACATCGATCCAAAATTCCCAGGAAGGCATAGTTGAGCTTCTATGATGGTAAAAAGAGAGGACAGGCATGAGGAGACAGGCATGAGGGACAGGCTTGGCGCGTACTGTCTACTGCCCACTGTCTACAATTTTCTGGCCACCGGCCACTCGCCACCGGCCACTTTTCCAATCAAGCATACAGTTTCGCCACATAGTCCCCATAGCCGTTATAGATGACCGTGTCGTAGCGCGTGGCTTGCGACGGTAGCATCCATTCGGTGGCTTGTGACCAGCGTGGATGGGGGACTTCCGGATTCACATTGGCGGTGAAACCGTATTCTTGCGGTCCGAGCGTATTCCAAAAAGTTGCCGGCTGTTTGTCGGTCAGCGTGATTCGCACGATCGATTTGCAACTCTTAAAGCCATACTTCCAGGGGACGACCAAACGAATCGGCGCGCCGTGTTGTTTGGCGAGCGGTTTGCCATAGATGCCGGTGGCGATGAATGCCAATTCGTTCATCGCTTCGTCGATCGTCAAGCCTTCGGTATACGGCCAGGGGTAACCGGAGGACATGTTCGGCCCGGCAAATGTGGGCAAGCCGGCCTGCTCATCCTTTTTGTTGGGGACATCGAACGTTTGGAAGCCGACAAATTTAGCTTGGGCGGTCGGTTCGACCTTCTTGAGTAGTTCGCTCAAAGGAAACCCGGTCCAGGGGACGCACATGGCCCAGGTTTCGACACAGCGATGCCGATAGTCCCGTTCTTCAAATTGCATCATTTTGTAGATGTCGTCGATGTCAAACACGCGCGGCTTGCCGCATAGACCGGAGATTTCGAATTTCCAGGGATGCGGTTCAAAATCGCCGACGCGGCTATAGTTGTTTTTACTGCCGGAGAATTCATAGAAGTTCGTATACCGGCTCGCGTCTTCCTCTTTAGTTTCCGGACGGCCGTATTCAAAGTTGGGATTGTGCAGCGCGCCGAAGGAATTGTCCTTGGCGGGCTCCCACTCTTTTTCAGAGACTTCCGGCGCGCGTTCCGCCAAGGCTGTGGGGACTTCGACTTTTCCCGATTGGAGAACTTCTTCGTCGGTGGCCGTTTCGCAGCCGATGAGATGCGCGCCGATGCCCAGTCCTGCGGCGCTCAGTCCCAACGTGCGGAGAAACTCGCGGCGATGCCAGCGGCGGTTGACGTATACGTCTTCAGGCGTGTGAAGTTTTTGCGCGAGTTGCCAAGGTTTGCGGATGTGATACTGCATCGTATGTCTTCGCGAGTGAATACTAAAACAAAACAGGACACCGACGTGGCGGTGCTGATACAAGCATGTATTGTAGAGGCGGGGCAGGATTTGAAAAGGTGAACTACAAGTCTCTCAATGGCGGCCGAGGCGTTTGAGGAACGGGATCAGCTTTTCGGGATAATCGGTTTGAATCGCGTCAACGCCCAAGTCGAGTGATTTTTGAAAGCCAGCTTCGTTGTCGTTTTCGCCTAAGTTATCGACCCAAATTTGGGCGCCGGCGGCGTGGGCTGCTTCGGCAAGTTCAGTATTCCAGTCGCGGACGTTGCCGTCGAAGGTTTCGGCCTTTAGTTCGCGGCGAATGGCGTTGATTTTTTCGATCGATCCGGGATTCGGCGGCATGATCCAGATCTTGGGATTGAGTTTCTTGAACGCGCGCAGTCCGTCCAATGAACTATAGACGATGACGTCGTTCACCATTTTGTGCCGCGTGACCGCATCGACGATCTCAGCGGGTGGCGCATCTTTGTGATCGATGTAAATCTTGATTTTGCCGCGGCAGAGTTTCAGGGCCTCGTCGAATGTTGGCACTTTATCGGATTGTCCCACGGTCAGTTTTTGGATGTCGGCATAGGTCAGCTCGTTGACTTTTCCCTGCCCATCGGTCGTGCGAGCCACGTCGCTGTCGTGCATCAACACCAGCACGCCGTCGCTGGTGTAGCGGACATCGACTTCGACGTAATCACAACCGAGGTCAATTGCGTGCTGGAATGACGCGAGCGTATTCTCGGGCGATTTTTTATGGGCACCGCGATGGGCGATGACGATGATCCGTTTCGGTTTGGGGGTTTCAGCGGCCATAAGCGGTGCGGTTCCAGCGAAGACGAACAGGACGATCAGCAGACGTAGGGGCATGGTCCGTGGTCCTCGATCAGGGAATAGTTGGGAGGTGTGTACGGATGACCAAACGACAGAAACCGGACATCCGGACAAACGGATGGGACCGTCACAAATCGGCAATTCCGGGATTGCCACTTGGTTTTCGTGATCCGTTTCGTGGAAATCTTCGTTATACCAGATGAGCTGCTCAGATGCGTTGCATAATAGCAGCATGTTGCGATAGGGGAGCACCCGGTGATGGAAACCTTACAGACTTATTTCAGCGGGCCGATGCTCGTACCCAGCGTATTGCTGGGGCTGGTCTGTCTATATTGGTTGTTTGTCATCCTGGGTGCGTTTGATATCGAATTGTTTGATTTTGACATCGATATCGGCGCGGGAGACGGATCCGTATTCGATTTGGGGCTAGTCTCGTTGAAATTCATCAACCTGGGCGATGTGCCGTTGATGATTTGGAGCAGCGTTTTCAGTTTTGCGTTTTGGATTTTGACGGCGCTCGTTGTCGAGAGGCCCGATGTCGGCGGAAATCTCCACCCTTGGATGATTGTGACGGGTTGTGGTTTCCTAGCTGTGTTGGTGACGAAAATTGTAACCAACCCGCTGCGGGGCAAATTCGACATTAAGGAACCGAATACGCTCAAGGAACTGCTGGGGCGGGAATGCACGATTACTGTGGATTCAACTGAAAAATACGGACAAGCGATCGTCCCGTCCGACGGGGCGCCGCTACTACTAAATGTCCGGACTCACGAAGGCACACTGACCAAAGGAACTACGGTCAGGATTGTTGATTTTGATCAGGAAACGCACCTTTATTACGTCAGCAACTCTGACCGGGAGGAATAGAAGATGAATTGGTATGTTATTGGTGCCCTTGTGGGCCTTCCTGTTCTGGGACTGATTGTTATGGCAATCCGATGCTATCGCAAAGTCGGACCCGAAGAAGCCTTGGTCAAATCTGGTGCAGGGGGATTGCAAGTTGCCACGGGGAAAGGCATGTTGGTCTTGCCCGTTTTTCATCGCATCGAACAGATGGACCTATCTGTCAAACGGATTGAAATTGCACGTCGCGGTGAGGCGGGCTTAATTTGTCAGGACAACATTCGCGCCGACATCGAAGTCGCCTTCTTCGTACGCGTCAATAACACCGGGGTCGACATCAAGAACGTTGCTCAATCCTTAGGCTGCCGCCGCGCGTCGGATCAACGGGCTCTTGTCGAATTGTTCGATGCCAAGTTTTCCGAAGCGTTGAAAACCGTCGGCAAGCAATTCGACTTTGTCGAACTCTACAACGAGCGGGATAAGTTCAAAGCCGAAATTCTCAATGCTATCGGCACCGATCTGAACGGTTATGTCCTTGACGACTGTGCGATCGACTTTTTGGAACAAACTCCGATTGAATTGCTCAGTCCGAATAATATCCTCGATGCCGAAGGCATCAAGAAGATCACCGAGCTGACGGCGAATGAATTCGTGCAAGCGAACAACTTCACCCGCGAAAAAGAAAAAACCATTAAGAAGCAGGATGTGGAAGCGCAGGAGGCGATTCTGGAATTGGAACGTCAACGGGTTGAGGCGGTCGAAAAGCAGAAACGTGAAATCGCCGAACTCACTGCCCGGGAGCACGCCGAAGCCAAGCGGGTCCAGGAAGAGGAACGTCTTAAAGGGGAACGAGCGCGGATTACCACCGAAGAGGAAATTAGCATTTCCGAGGAAAACAAGGAGCGGCAGATTATTGTCGCCCGCAAGAGCAAAGAGCGGACCGATGCGGTCGAAACCGAACGGGTGGAAAAAGATCGCATGCTCGAAGCGACCGAGCGCGAGCGGATCGTGACATTGGCCCAGATCGACAAAGAAAAGGCGGTCGAAGTTGAGAAACGGAACATTCAAGACGTAATCCGTGAACGAGTCGTCGTCGAACGGGCGGTCGTGGAGCAACAAGAAAAGATCAAAGACACCGAGGAATTCGCCACCGCCGACCGGCTCAAACAGGTCACTGTGACTAAAGCCGAAATGGATGCACAGGAAGCACTGGTCAAGGAGGTTAAAGCGGCTGAAGCATCGAAGACTGCAGCTGATTTCCTGGCCGAACAACGCATCATCGAAGCCGAAGCGGAACGGGCTGCTGCCGAGAAGGAAACATTGGCGCAAAAAATGTTGGCTGAAGCCAAGACCGCGAATGCGGCCGCCATCGGGTTGGCCGATGCTCAAGTGCTTGAAGCCAAGGCCGTTGCCATCGAAAAAGAAGGAAGTGCCGAAGCGAACGTCTTGCAGCGTAAAGCTGTTGCTGAAGCGAAAGGCATCGAAGCTCGCGCCGCTGCTGTCGAAAAAGAAGGCACGGCCGAAGCCAGCGTGATGCACCTCAAGTTCACCAGTGAAGCCAAGGGAATCGAGGAAAAAGCCAACGCCATGAAATTGTTCGACGGAGTCGGACGCGAGCACGAAGAATTCAAGCTGCGGCTTAACAAAGAGAAGGACATCGAAATCGCCGCAATCAGTGCACAACAAGAGATCGCCGAATCCCAAGCAGGGATCGTGGGCGAAGCCCTCAAATCGGCCCGTATCGACATTGTGGGTGGCGAAACGACCTTCTTCGACAAGATCGTCGATTCGATCAAAGCCGGAAAATCGGTTGACCGTTTCGTGCACAACAGCGAAGTGCTGACCGATGTGAAGAATTCGTTCTTCAACGGCAATCCGGAATACTTCCGCGACAAATTGCAGGAGTTCGTCGACCAGTTCAATATGAGCTTCGACGACGTCAAAGACCTATCCGTGGCGGCCTTGATCGGAAAAATGCTGACGCTCACCGACAGCGATGAATCGAAGTCAGAATTGAATCGCATGCTCAGCGCCGTGAAGGGGATGGGAATCGCGGATAAGAAAGTCAATACGCTGGACATCGGCGGGCAATCGCTGACGGTCAGCGGCAAGAAGAGTTAATCCTGTCCGCCGCCCGGTTCCCAAATATCATTTGGGAACCGGACTGACAGTGGCTCGACTTCGACTCTTGTTTTTAGGCTGACGAGTATGGATGGTCATAAGCAGCCGGCGAAGCGGAGCTTCGCGAAGGTTCGTTCCCAAGCAGAGCTTGGGAACGAGTTGGAAGAGTCCTGAGGAGAGAAATGCGAGCGTAGGCTCCTATCGCCTACAGTCGAAAGCCTAAAGTCTAATCGTCTCCGTGTCTCCGTGGTGAACTATAATCGTGAAAGTCGGAAATACTCACAATGGCTCAAGCAGAACTCGAAAATACCGCTGACGAGGCAGAACCGGCGGTTGAGCTGCAGGGGGGCACGTATGAGATCATTCGCAACCGTCTGGATTTGCACGGGCAGGACTTGCGGGCACGGTTGAATCAATTGAACGAGGCCCGCAAAACGGTCTTCGGCTCGATTGATACGGTGCTAACCTCAACCGAGCGGATCACAACAGCCCACAATTGCGTTCCCCGGGATATGGTCGCGGCTGGCCAGCGGTTTCTGTTCGGCTACAACGTCCATTTCGGATTAAAGACTGAGCGGAACCTTTCCGATGTCTTTGCCGCCTACGAGTTCAAGGAGGGGACGTTCCACGAGATCTCGTTGGACTTGATTGGCGATGCGCAATTCGAAAAAGATTTTCAGGACGTCTATCGTTACTACAAGAATGCGGTCTTCGCCAAGTTCTTCGTCCGTGGTCCGCACCTGTACATGATCTTTCGTGTGGGCAAGGGTGTGGGGGATATCAAGACCTTCAAGTGGGTCATCCAGGGCGAGGAACTGGTCTACGTCGATAACCGCAGTGACCACGAAGTCCGTTACCCGCCGCAACACGAATTTGAGTGGACCCGCACGCATCGCGACTTGCATCAAACGGGACGGCATCCGCACATTTCCATCGATGATCGGATTTTCGTCGAAACGATTGGCGGCGACCTGACGATCAAAGTCGAGGATAACACCGATTCGGGCGAGGGGATCTACGCCGAGCCGGTGGACGACCCGGATCAAACACTGGACGATGCGGAAATCCATTATGCGCTGGTGGGGAACGTGATCTTGCTCAAGGTCCGTCCTTATCAAGAAACGGCATTCCGTTACTTCGTGTACAACGACAAATTGAAACAGGCGCAGCGGCTTGATTCACTGGAATACGCCTGCGTGCTGTTGCCCGATGACCACGGTCTGATTTTTGCCGACGGTTATTATTTGCAGACGGGGCTGTGTAAGACGTTCGGCAGCAATTTGTCTGATATGATCTTCGAGCGGCGTATTGCAGCGGCGAACGGCGAAGATTATCTGTACGTCTTCTACAATCGCCTAGCCGGCGTGTATGTGCTGTTGCAATACAATCTCATCGAACAACGCGTGGAAACGCCGGTGATTTGTAGCGGCTTCACGTTCTTTCCCAGCGGTGAAATGGTCTGTTTCAAAGCGCAGGAAGAACCACAAAAACACCATGCGGTGCAGATTTGGCAAACGCCTTATGTCGACGAAGACTTTGCACCGCCGGCGCAGACCGACTCCTACTTGTTCAAGATCGGCAACAAGGATGTCGTGCGGGGCATGTCGGAGTGCCATGAGTTGTTGGAGCTGATCGAAAAAGAGGACACCTACGCGAATCTGTATGTCGACATCGTCAAAGAGTCGACCGGCGTGATCGATTCGTATTTCTGGATCGATAAGCCCGAGACATTCGAGCTCAAAGAACCGCTCACAAAAATTCGCGACGCAGCCGGTGCGGCGATCGACGAATTCGACAAGGTGCTCCGCGTCAAGCAAGACACGGCCCAACAGACCAAACGGGTGCGGGAAAAAACCCGTGAGATTGTCTCTGCGGTGGGACGCAAGCGATTCGACCACATCAACGATTTTGTCGGCTCGCTACGGGACCTGCGTTCGGTGCGGGGAGATATTATCTCCTTGCGCGATCTGCGGTATGTAGACGAGCCGCTGATTGAATCGTTGGAGACGGAAGTTTCTGAAGAAGCGGACAAATTGGCGCAGCGGTGCGTGACCTTTTTGCTCGACCCGGCAGCCCTGACTCCCTACGAGCAGAAGGTGGCTGACGAACAGGCCAAAATCGGCGAATTGACGAAGGTCGCCGACGCCAAGGTCGTGGAAGAGGAAATTGCCAATAGTGCCGCCGAGTTGGAAATGCTGATCGAGATCGTCAGCAATCTCAAGATCGACGATGCGACGCAGCGGACCGCGATCATCGATAACATTTCGGCAATCTTCTCCACCGTCAATGCTGCTCGCGCCGCTCTGAAGAACAAGTCGCACGAGTTGTTGTCGGTCGAAGGCATCGCCGAGTTCGGCTCGCAGATGAAGTTGCTCAATCAGGGAGTCGTCAATTATCTGGATATCTGCGACTCACCGGATAAGTGCGAAGAATTCCTCACCAAGGTCATGATCCAAATTGAGGAGTTGGAAGGCCGGTTCGCGGAATTCGACGAGTTTGTGTTACAGCTGACGGAAAAACGGGAAGAGATCTACAACGCGTTTGAAACGCGAAAACTGTCGCTGGTTGAGGCCCGTAATAAACGTGCGGGTGCGCTGGCCAATGCGGCGGATCGGATTCTCAAAGGGATCAAGACCCGCGTGGAGAGCCTGGAGTCGATCAACGACATCAACGGCTATTTTGCGTCGGATTTGATGATCGAGAAAGTCCGCGATATCGTCAAGCAATTGCAGGAGCTTGATGATTCGGTCAAGGTCGACGACATCCAAAGCCGCTTGAAAACGGTCAAGGAAGATGCGGTCCGGCAACTCAAGGACCGGCAAGAGCTCTTTGTCGACGGCGCGAATATCATCAAACTGGGCGGACACCAGTTTACGGTCAACGTCCAGGCGCTCGATCTGACCACCGTACTCCGCGACGGCGATATGAACCTGCATCTGACCGGAACGAATTTCTTCGAGCCGATTGAAAATGCGGAATTGATTGCTACACGCGACGTTTGGGATCAAGAAGTGGTCTCCGAAAATCAGTCCGTCTATCGCGGTGAATATCTCACCTATAAAATCCTACGGTCCCTCTCGCAGTCGGGTGCGGAACCTTCTATGGAGGACGTCCGCCAATACGATGCGGATCAACTCACCGCTTTTGTACAGCGGTTTATGGGTCCGCGGTATGGTGAAGCGTACGTCAAAGGGGTCCATGATCACGATGCGGTCAAACTGGTTGCAGACCTGTTGGAAATGGAGTCCACGATCGGCTTGCTGCGGTATCATACCCGCGCACGTGCGTTGGCGTTGGTGGTCTGGCAGCATTTTGTGGACAAGAAACATAAGACATTATTGACGGCCAAGCTCAAAGGGTTTGGCACGATCACGCAACTCTTCCCGGCTACCGTCGCGCAGGCACAATACGTGGCGGATTTGCAGAACGTTTTACGAGCAGCGACCGCAGAGTCGGATTTGTTTTCCGAGACGTTTTTGCCGCCCGCTGCGGAATACCTGTTTCATGTGCTGGTTGGCGATGGCTTTGCTATCAGCCCGCAAGCGGCGGATTTGTTTCGCCGGTTTGAAGAACATCTGCATCACAACGGGTTTTCGGACAAATTTACCGCATCACTCAAAGGCGTGCATCGCGAACCCGCGAGCGCGTTTTCTCTGGCTAGAGATTGGGTGGGCGCCTTCATCGAACAACAAGACGATGCCGCTGCCGAAGACTATGTGGACGAAGTGGCCGGATTGCTGCTGGAAGGCAAACTCAACGACCGACAAATCGTCAATGCCTCGGTAACCCGCGACGTGGCGGGGTTGCTGGGGACACACGCGGCGATCCAAGAGGGCGGCTATCACCTCAGCTACGGCGACTTCACGCAAAAACTTGCGGAGTACGACCGGCAAGTCGTCCCGCGGTTTAATAGCTATGTGCAGTTGAAACGGGACATTGTAGAAACGGCGCGTGATGAGATGAAGCTCGAAGAGTTTCGTCCACGGGTGTTGACGTCGTTCGTGCGGAACCGTTTGTTGGATGAGGTTTACCTGCCGGTCATCGGCGACAACTTCGCCAAACAAATTGGCGCTGCAGGGGAAGGAAAACGGACCGACCGGATGGGGCTGTTGCTGCTGGTCTCGCCTCCCGGTTATGGGAAGACCACGTTGATGGAATATGTCGCCAATCGCTTGGGGGTGATCTTTATGAAGATCAACGGCCCGGCCATTGGGCATCAAGTGACATCGCTGGATCCGGATGAAGCACCCAATGCCGGTGCCCGCGAAGAAGTCGAGAAGCTCAACCTCGCTCTGGAAATGGGCGACAACGTGATGATTTATCTCGACGATATTCAACACTGCAATCCGGAGTTTTTACAAAAGTTCATTTCGTTGTGCGATGCGACGCGCAAGATCGAAGGCGTGTACAAAGGCCGCACGCGGACCTATGACCTGCGGGGCCGCAAAGTCGCCGTGGTGATGGCGGGTAACCCCTATACCGAAAGCGGCGAGAAATTCCAGATTCCCGACATGCTATCCAACCGAGCCGATATTTATAACCTGGGCGAAATTATCGGCGAGCATGCGGCTTCGTTTGAGATGAGCTATCTGGAAAACTGCTTGACGTCGAATTCTGTGTTGAATCATCTCGCCACACGCAGCCAAAAAGACGTCTACGCCGTGATTCGCATGGCTGAGCGGGACAGTGCTGAAGGAGTGGAGTTGGAAGGCAATTACTCCTCCGCGGAACTGGGTGAGATGGTGGCGACGATGAAAAAACTGATGCGGGTTCGCGATGTCATTCTGGCGGTTAACCGCGAATACATCCGCTCCGCTGCTCAATCAGACGATTACCGCACAGAACCGGCCTTCAAGCTGCAAGGGTCGTATCGGAATATGAATCGCATTGCTGAAAAAGTGGTGCCGGTTATGAACGATGACGAATTGCAGGCTTTGATTGTTTCGAACTACGAAAACGATTCACAGACGCTGACCTCCGACGCCGAAGCCAACATGCTCAAGTTCAAAGAACTGATGGGCATCCTCAATGAAGATGAGGCCCGCCGTTGGGAGTCGATCAAACGGTCGTTCCAGCAGAACGTCAAACTCAAAGGAGTCGCGCCCGACGATAAGATTGGGCAGGTGATCGTGCAGATGGGTTCGTTCACCGACGGGCTGGAATCCATTCGCCGCGCGATGACCGACGGTATGGCGGCGATGGCCGAAGAGGACGATGATTCCGCTGTGCTGGAAGGACATGTGACACAACTCGTCGCACAAATCAGCGGCCTGCGGGAAGGCTTAGATGCAATCCACGGAAGTTTAGCGGACGGTATTCCCGCACTCGTTACAGCTGCGCAAGCCGCCGAACGCGTGATGCCAACGCCAATTGCTGAAGTCGCACCACCGCAACCCGATCCGGAGCCGCAGGTCGCAAAAATGCCCGCTCCCGAAGTGGTTGATGCGCCGTTCGACCAGCAGCAGGATGACGAAGAACCCGAATCAACAAGCGATAACCGTCACAAGATTACGGTCGTCAACAAAATGCCGCGCAGCATCTACAATGTGCTACAACAGCAGTTCGAGCTGATGAACAGTTGGATGAAACCGCTGCTCGACGCTTCCAATTCGCAGTCAGCCGACATCAAAACATTACGCAGCCAACTGCATCAATGCTTGAAGGACTACAAGCAAATGCTGCGGCGGATCGAACGTAGAGAAGACGGTTAAGCGGCGTTGACGGCTTCCATGAAATTATAAAAAACGGGACCGGAGCGTACTGACGCTCGGTCCCGTGATTCGTTTTTGTCCACCAACAGCGGAATGTTACAGCGATTCGTAACAGCCGCGGCCGGTGTGGCGGCATTCGCCGTCGCCGACCAATTGGTCGTCGGGGCCGTATGTCGCTTGTGTTTTGCCGCACCAGAAATTGCCGTCGCCCGTCACGCGTTCGGTGAGGCCATAGTTCAGGTACAAGCCCTTGCAGAGCAGATTACGACAGCGTTCGTTTGGCTTCTGCTTGCCTTGTTGCTGTTGTTCCTCGTCGGTCAGGATGTTGAGTTTTTCAGTCATGTGCTACAGACCTCCTTCCAGCAGTCCGGCGGAACGCAAAATCGCCCGCTTGACCGCCGTACGGGCAAGTTGAACCTTGTAACCGTTATCCGAAAGTGGAGTGGCGCGACTGACCGCCGCATCGCCGGCCGCTTGGGCCGTCGCTTCGGAGATCGTCTTGCCGAGCAGTGACGTCGCCGCGTCGTGCGAGACCCACGGTGTAGGAGCAACGTGCCCCAACACGATACGGGCATCGCTCACGCGCCCGCCGGAAATTGTTAATGTGGCCGAGGCCGAAGCCAAGGGCCAATCGAGACCTTCGGTTTGCAGCACATCGTAATTGCCGCTCACCGTACCGGCGGTTTTGGGCAACCAAATGTGCGACACCAATTGTCCCGGCTTGAGCACTGTCGTCCCCTGCCGTTCAGTACGAGGGGTGGTGTAGAAATACTCCAAGGGGAGCATTTCCGCTTCGTCCGGTCCGGGGCCGATAATCCGTACTTTGGCGCCCCATGCAATCAATGCGGGAGCAAAGCGGCTGGCGGTGACAAATTTCGCCGGGCCGGAGTTCCCGAAGATGGCGTGATAACGGTTGTCTCCCGTTTCGGGCAGTGAAGTGCCGTTCTCAAGGCCCAACATGCCGTAACCGTTGCGGTAATACCAACAGTTGGGCAGATGGCACAAATCGCCGGCGATAGTTCCCGAAGATTGGATCTGAATCGCGTGGACCGCATCGGCCGCTTGGGCGACAGAAGCATATTCGGCGATTTTGCTGTTGTCCAACACCTCTTCCAATGTGGTCAAGGCGCCGACCATCAAGCCGTTATCGACTTCAGCGACATCGTGCATCGAAGTGATGTTTTTGATGTCCACCACGCGCTCGGGGCGAATGATGTCCGCTTGCATTAGCGAAATTAAATCCGTTCCCCCCGCCAAGACGGCGGTTTGTTCGGGGTGATCGTTCATCAATTCCAAAGCTTCCGTTTCGCTTTGGGGATTGGCAAATTCAAAAGACTTCATGCGGCACCTCCTTTCTGCAACGCGTCCAGGACCCGTTGCGGGGTCAAGGGGAGCACGGGAACGCGGACACCGGTGGCATTGGCCACGGCATTGGAAATGGCGGCTCCCGGCGAAATCACCGGCGGCTCACCCAAGCCAACCACACCGCGATTGTATTCGCTGGCGGGTTGGTACATCTTCACCTGCAGGTTGCCGATGTCGCCGATGCGCGGCAGCTTATAATTCTCCAAGTCGGCGTTCATATAGCGACCGGTCTTGTTGTCCATGATCCGCTCTTCAGTAAGAGCATAGGAAATTCCCATGATCATGCCGCCATAAACCTGGCTGCGGGCGGTCAACTCATCGATGATGAGCCCACAATCCTGCACGCAGACAAAGTCGTTGATGCTCACCTTACCGGTTTCGGTATCGACCGAGACATCGACCATTTGCACGCCGCCCACACGGGAGGAGGTTAGGCCTTCTTTTTCCGTGGCGCCTTGGATTTCCAAAGGCATCGGACCGACCAGTGCGGCCGCCTGTTTCCAGGAACAGACCGGCTTGCCGCTGGAGAGGATTTGGCCTCCCTTTGCGGAAAGCGTATCGGCCCCAACGTTGTACTTCGCCGCGACAAGATCAAAGATCTTCCACAGTGCCGATTGGGCAGCCATGCGGTGTGCGCTGGAAACGCCACCCACGGTGATGCTACCGCCCGAAGCTCCCGATTTGGGGTACTTGCTCGAACCGAGGTTCACTTTCACGTCATCGAGATTTAGGCCGAATGTTTCGGCCATGACGATCGCGATCACGGTCCGCGTTCCGGTTCCCAGATCCTGACTGCCGAGGAATGTTTCCACCGAACCGTCAGGATGGACCTTGAGCAGGCATGTACAAGGACCGGCACCGCCGCCCCAAGTATGGAGTGCCATCCCTAAGCCACGTTTGACTGCGCCGTTGCCGCCGCCTTTTCCGTGGGGATGCCATTTGCCTTTCCAGTCGATCATTTCCGCCGCGATTTTCATCTCTTCGGCGTAGACCTCCGCACGCTCTTCAAACGCTTTGCTGACGTGCTGCAAATTGTTCATGAACAGGTCATAACTGTCCATTTGCAGCTTGGCCGCCACGTCGTCCATGGCGGTCTGGGTCAAAGCGCAGAGCTGTGGATGAGGGGGCGCCCGCCAAGCCCGGTTGGGTCCCGTATTGCAAATCAATCCGGTCGCATTGCGATTCACATTCGGGAAGTCAAACACATAGGGAATCTGGTTGGGGGAGACCGTTCCGCCCGCCATTCCACTGGATCCCCAAAGGTTGCTGTCCCAAGAGACGATATTTCCTTCCGCATCGGCGGCAATGGTGATTTCGATGAAACCAGAGGGGCGAGTGCCGGCGACTTTTAGGTCGGTGGCTCTGTCGAGCATCAGACGGACAGGCTTTCCGGCTTCCTTGGCCAGCACCGCACAGGCAAGGCCCCATTCATCAGCGGCAAATTTCGAACCGAAGCCGCCCCCTTCGTAATTTCCGATGACCTCCACCGCGGACTGCTCCAGTCCCAGCGGGCCGGCGAACTGGCCGGGCGTTCCGGAAACATTTTGCGTGGAGAGATGGACGTTGAGTTTTTCGTCGCCATCCCATTCGCAATGTGAACCGTGTGGTTCCAGGCAGCAGTGGCTGATGGTATGAATACCATAGTAGCCAGTGTGGACGACAGCCGCCTCTGACTGAGCGGCTTCGACATCACCTTTTGAGCTTTTCGGAAGTTTCTTGATCCGTTTTTCGTCCGTCTCCTCTTGGGCTTTTTGTGCTCCTTCGAGGTTTTCTTCGTCGACGAAGAAGGGCAACGGCTCGTATTCGATTTCGATGGCCCGTACGCCATCGGCGGCGATTTCCGGCCGGTCTGCAGCCACGGCGACAATCGGAGCACCGTCCCAACGGATCTCCTTAGATTCACCCGTTTCGACATCAAACGCAGTCGGGAAGACATACACCGCCCGCACACCGGGAACGGCCTTGGCTGGTTCGATGTTCAGCTTTTTGATTTTGGCGTGGGCTTGATTCGAGGTTAACAGTCTGGCAAACAGCGTGCCGGGGGTGTTGATGTCGGCGGTATATTTCGCCTTCCCCGTGGCCTTGGCAATGCCGTCGATGCGCTGAATGTCTTTACCGATCAGTACGTTTTCTTCGCGAGGTCCCCAAGCGAACTCGCGTTTTGTTTCGTCCGCCATAATCAGGCACCTCCTTTTTTGCACAATTCAACCGCAGCGGCCGTCACACCGGCATAGGTCCCACAACGGCAGAGGTTGCCCCCCAGTCCTTTGTGGATTTGTTCCAAGTTGGCACCGGGATTCTTGTCGAGAAATGCCCGGACGGCGACGACGAACCCCGGCGTGCAATAACCGCACTGCGTGGCATCGTGTTTGACGAAGGCTGTGATCACTTCGTCGACGTTCTTGCCTTCGGACAGGCCTTCGACGGTGGTGATGTTCTTACCTTCGACTTCGATGGCCAGCCGGGTGCTTGCGTAAACCGCTTTGCCGTCGATGATCACCGTATCGGCGCCGTCGTTACTGACGTTGCTCACTTCTTTGGCGCCGGTCAGGTTCAAGTCGTTACGCAATGCTTCGAGCAGGGTGACCCGCGGCTCGATCATTAATGTGTGATCTTTGCCGTTGACAGTCAGCACCACCTTTTGTGCTTTCGCGGACTTCAGCCGCGCCGGCTTATTGGCTTCGGCGACGACTTCAGTCGCTCCGGTGGCCACGGCTGTTGCGGCCACAGCCACACTGGAGCCTTGTAAAAAGGCGCGACGGCTAACCGTTGAGCCACCTCCGCCGGTCTGTTGTCGATCTTGCATCAGCAGGTCTCTCCCAAGAGTCGAGGTGAGAAAACACCGGACAATTGCACTTCGCTTAGGCGGCGACGGTTTTATTTGACCATGTGCGCCCAATCGCTTTACCTCATTACAGTTATCAAGTTTCAGAACCGATTCCAAGCTTGAAGTTGAAAAAACTCGATTTTGACGACTGCGAATTCCGCGTTGACTTTTCGGCCAGTTTGTGAACTGTTTGACAGAACCGAACGAGCTGGCAAATCCGCGCTGATTGCTAACAGTCGCTCGGTCGACGCGACTGGGGGAATTTCACCAGCATGCGCGGCCGCACCAGCATGCTCAGCAGCACGGGGATCGGGACAAATTCTTACGAATTTCAAATGGTACAGTGGAAAAAAATCCCCCTGCTGGTTTACCATCGAATCTATGAAACAGGAATTCCCCCACGTGACCCATTGTTTGACGCATCAACGGCCCGAAGACCAGACCAGCATGCTGGGTTTGGTGTGCGTCGAGTGCAAACATCGTCTGTATGCGGCGCCACCCAGCGGAAACCGTCGCAGTTTTTGGGAAAGCCAACCAGCGGCATATTCACTGGATCGTCAACCTTGCTTTGTCTACACGTTGATGTGGGACGACTTTCGAATTCGTTCGCTGCACGCGGTCGAATCGATCGTCGATGCACGCTCGCCGCTGCACGCCGAAAATTCCGAAAGCTCGCCGCCCAATTTGTTCTAGCCACCGATTTGAATCACCGATGCCGAATTGCTCGGCTGATTGCGTCACATGCCCAACCGAACCGTCTATTTTAATGGCGAATACGTTGCCGAAGCCGATGCACGCGTTTCCATTTTCGACTCAGCGCTGATGTTCGGCGACATGGCGTTTGAAATGACACGCACCTTTGGACAACAACCCTTTCGGTTGCGGTCGCATTTGGAACGGCTGTTCGCTTCGCTGAGGTTGTTGGAAATCGAATGTGGGCTGACGATCGACGAGATGGAAGAGCTGACGCTGGAAACACTGCGTCGCAATCTTGGTACCGAAGCGGAGGACGTCGATTGGCAAATCATGCACGATGTTTCGCGCGGTCCATTGTCCTTGTATAGCACGGTGTTTCCCGACGGCGGCCGCCCGACGGTCTCGATCAATTGTTGGCCGCTGATCAAGCACATGGGGCGGTTTGCGGAAAACTATACCGCGG
The DNA here is from genome assembly GCF_007860075.1 of Symmachiella macrocystis. Lineage (NCBI taxonomy): Bacteria > Pseudomonadati > Planctomycetota > Planctomycetia > Planctomycetales > Planctomycetaceae > Symmachiella > Symmachiella macrocystis. Next base: position 84,028 of record NZ_SJPP01000001.1, on the reverse strand, counting down.
GCGTCGATGTTGCCATCGTGGCGCAGCCCGCTATTCCTGCGACAATGTTGGATCCCAAAGCCAAAACGCGCAGCCGTGCGCATTATCAATTGGCCCGCTTGCAAGGCGAGCGCATTGGACCGGGCGTCTGGCCGCTGTTGGTCGATTCCGACGGGTATCTGGCCGAAGGGCCGGGGTGGAATCTGTTTTTGGTCTCCAACGGCACAATCTATTCACCCGAGCCGCGGAATATTCTATTGGGCGTCAGCCGCGGCACGGTCGCCGAGTTGGCGGCCAAGATCGGCGTGCCGTTTGAATCGACAAATCTCGGCCGTTACGAAGCACTGCAGGCGGATGAAATGTTCTGCACGGCGACCACATTCAGCGTAGTCCATGCACGGTCCTTCGAGGGGCAACCGGTCGGCGATGGTCAGTTGGGGCCGATCGTATCGAAGCTACAACAGGCTTGGAAGGAATTCGTCGGCGTCGACTTCATTGCCCAGGCGCAAGAATATGCGCGGCGACTCCCCGCTTGGGAAAAGCGAGAAATTGCCGCGCATGATGTCACGTGACGTTAATTTTGGGGCGGACAACATGATTGACGGCAGGCAGGAGCCTGCCCTACCAGTCCTGTAGCAACCGTCCTTCTTAGCGCTGCTTAATATCGTGCCCGTTCTTGCATGACTGTGAGCACGTGTTCGCTGACGCCGTTTTCATGGAGAAACAGCATGCCTTCGGTGGACATGTCGAACCGTCCACCGCGGCGTTTGATTTCGCCGATGATGAATTCGTCGCTCACATTGCTTTGAGCAAATTTGATCACGTCGTGATTGTTCATCGCATTCTTTTCGAATTTGCGTGTCGCTTCTTGTTGAGCGGCATGCTCTCGATACATTTCCGTTTCTTCGGCATTGTCCTGCGCCTTACCGACCGCGCCACCGAAGAGCGTTCCGGCTACGCCACCAATGGCTGCGCCGGCGCCAGTGCTGCCGAGTTGTTTGCCGACGATTGCTCCAATACCAGCGCCGCTGGCTCCTCCGACGACGGCGCCTTTTTCCGTGTTGTTCATATTTTGGCAGCCTGTGGCCATGACGCAGATAGTCACAACGCCGACCAACCAATTCAGTCGTAGCATGTTCCGCTCCGTGTTTTGAGAGATGTTAGCGCACCGCCACCCAGGATACCGAAGCGGTCTCCGCACTGATGAGAATGGTGGTGTAAACAAATGAGAGTTGAGAGAGTCGGGGATTCTCTAAAAGATAGAGATCAAGTCAAGAGGAAAAAACAGCACACACGATCACGATCCGTTATAATCGGCGGTATCTCATTTGCATTGATACAGGGATTCACCACGGAGGCACGGAGGACACAGAGTTAAAGAGACCTTAGGCTATAGTCCGTAGGCTTTAGGGATGGACTGCCAATGCTATTTCTACAGACTACGGTCTAAAGCCTTCAGCCTCTTTTCTTTCTCCGTGTCCTCCGTTGTGAATAAATTATTTCGCGACAAACACTCAGGATATTCAACTCATGATCCAGCGTATTGCTTTTGTGCTATTGCTCACCATGCTCGCAACTCCGCTCCTTGCCCAAGAGGATGACCCGTTGGGTGGGGCGTCGCGGCCGAATCCTCAGATGGTTTTGAAACGTGGCGGGCGGCAGTACAAACGTAACCACCAGTTTGCGCTGCGGCTGATTGTGTTGGACCGTCTTGATGAAGCGGAGGAGTTGCTGCAGCAATTATTGATTGCCGATCCCGGCGATCCGGAATCGCACTACATGTTGGGACTGCTCTATGCCCAGCAAGAGAAGACCGAACAGGCGATCACGGAAATACGCAGAGCGGTTGTCTTGGGACTGCCGCCGGGACGCGTGTTGGCTGGGCCGCGCGCGTTGATCAGTGAGTTGCAGGAGAATGCGTTCTTTGACGTATTGCGAAAAAGCCTCGCCGGCGTGCCGTTGCACGGTCCGCTGGTAGGAAACGTCACCGACCATTCAGCCGCCTTTTGGGTTCGCACCGCGGAGGCTGACAAGGTGATTGTTACGTTGCGGGAACAGGCGGATAAAGCGGCGCCGTTGCACAGTGCCGGGAGTCTCTCAAAAGCGGACGATGATTTTACGGCTGTCGTTAACGTCGATGGCCTCAAAGCGAATACTGTCTATTCTTATGAAGTGACAGTCGGCAACCACCCAGCGGAACTCACCGACGATTCGCCGCAATTCCAAACCTTTCCCGCTCCGGGAGAGGCCAGCAAGTTCAAGTTGGCCTTCGGTGGCGGCGCCGGTTTCGTCCCGCCGCACGAACGGATGTGGGATACGATCGCCAGTTACCACCCACTAGCGCTATTACTGTTGGGCGACAATACCTACATCGACGACCCTGAATCGGTCGAGATGCAGCAGTACACCTATCAGCGGCGGCAATCGCGGCCGGAGTATCGTCGCCTGACAGGCCGTACAGCGGTGTTTACGATTTGGGACGATCACGATTTCGGCACCAACGACTGCTGGGGTGGTCCGTTAGTCGACAAGCCCGCTTGGAAACGGGACAAAGCCTGGAAGGTTTACAAGCAAAACTGGCCCAATCCCGGTTTCGGCGGCGGCCCAGAACAGCCCGGCTGCTACTACGCATTCTCGATCGGCGACATCGATTTCATCATGCTCGACTGTCGCTATTACCGCACCACTGCCAAGATCGACAACCCCTCAATGCTCGGCCCGGTGCAATTGAAATGGTTCGAAGAGGAACTGCTCAAATGCCACGGCAAGTTCAAGGTGATCTGCTCCTCCGTCCCCTGGGACTTCCGCACCAAGGGTGACAGCCTCGATACCTGGAACGGCTACAAGGAGGAACGCGAGAAGATCTTCCGCATGATTGAAGACAACAACATCCCCGGCGTGGTCCTCATGTCAGCGGACCGCCACCGTTCCGATGCCTGGAAGATCGAACGGGCAGGGGGGTATCCCTTCTACGAATTCAACTCCTCCCGCCTGACCAATCAACACGTGCACCCCACGATGAAAAAAGCGGGCGCGATTTTTTCCTACAACGCCAAACAATCCTTCGGCCTGGTGACCTTCGACACCACGCTCGAAGACCCGACGGTTATGTATGAGGTGATTAATATCGATGGCGAGCGAATTGATGGGTTGACGGTGAAGTTGAGTGAGTTGCGGTGATGTGTGAAGGTGTAGATGGGATTGAACAACCAACGAGGCCCAATACCACGTCATGCACGAACTCTTCGCATTTTTATTCTCAGTGACCACGGCGTATGGTTACGCGCTGGCTGCGTGGCCGGTCTTGCGTTTGCGGGGCAGGGTGGTGGTTTCGACGATCACCGGGCTTGCGGTGTTTGTTTGTCCGCTGTTGATTCCGGCGGAGCACGTGATCCTGCGTGCTGCGGTCACGTTTCTCTGCGCGGAGCTGATGTTAAAAATGCTCGATGTTGCGCGGCAGTTTCGCCGTCGCGGCCGAGGCGCTGTTGGCTTCCCCGCATACGCGCGATTCCTGATTCCGTTTCCCGTGTTGTTTGTCATCTTCGGCCGCCGAGAGAATCGCACCCCCTTCCGCGGATCGTGGAGGCTGATGGGGCTCAAGGTTTTGAGCGCCGCCGTGGTAATCTTATTGGGGTTTGCGCTCGTTGACTTTTTTGCACAGTTTTCGATCGTGCGAACCTACTTTCTGGTGGATCACCTCCTGAAGTTGGCCATCTTCGTGCTGACGATCGAAGGCATCTCACGTCTGGTCAATGGATTGGAACGGCTGGCTGGCTTTGACATCCGACCGGTGATTGACCGAGCCTATGTTGCGCAAACCGTTGCCGAATTTTGGTGCCGGTACAACAACCGCGTTCACGCATGGTTCGAGCATAACCTGTTTGGTCCGGTTGTTCGCCACGGTTCACCAGCATGGGGGATCACGCTTTGTTTCTTCGCCAGTGGGGTTTTCCACGAATTGGGTTTCGGTATCGCCACATCACGGTTCGACGGATATCAATTCCTGTTTTTTATGCTGCAAGTACCGGCAGTGTTAATTTCGCGGCCGCTGCACCGCTGGGGGACACGCGGTGGAATTGCGAATAAATTGGCGGCGCACGGCTTCACCGTTGCGTGGATGTCGGCCACATCGATATTCTTTTTTCACAGTGTGAATCGTGTGTTTCCATTTTACTACGCCAGTGAGCCATGGTTGCCCTGAGGGCGACCACGGACCTGGATTTTCCGTTTACCTTCGCAACCTCAAATCCGTCGCGTTAGAATACGGTGTGGAACAATTGATCCAATCCACCCGTCCCCATTTCGTCCAGCCATACGACATCATAAAAAGGAAACCCCTGTGACTCACTCCACTCATCGTTGCCGCTGTTTGTGTCTGTTGTTGTTAGCGATCGTTTTCACCGCACCAGCTGCCGTAAACGCGGACGTCACCGTGCCGCAGTTTTTCGGCAACCATATGGTGTTGCAGCGGGATAAACCGGTGAAGCTGTGGGGGTGGGCGGACAAAGGAGAACATGTCACCGTCGCTTTGGGCGAGGCGCAGCAGGAAACCACGGCCGATGACGATGGCCGGTGGAGTGTTCAGTTTCCCGCGCGGCCTGCGAGCCGGGAGCCGGTGGCAATTACGATTCAGGGCAAAGACTACAGCCTCGCATTCGATGACGTGTTGTTCGGCGATGTTTGGATCTGTTCCGGACAATCAAATATGGAATGGCCGGTCACCCGCACGAATGATGCGGAAAAAGAAATTGCCGCTGCCGATCATCCCACCATGCGATTATTCACTGTCAAACGGTCCAAGCAGGAGACCCCGCAGCGCGACGTGTCGGGATCGTGGGGCGTCTGTTCGCCGGAAACGGTCCCCGGTTTCTCCGCCGTCGGATACTTTTTCGGTCGGCATCTGCAGGAGCATGTCGACGTGCCTATCGGCTTGATCAACAGTTCTTGGGGCGGGACGCCGGCGGAGTATTGGACGCCGACTTCGGCCTTTGAACATGATTCCGAGCTGAAGTTGACCAGCGACAATGAACACGCCAAAAACGTGATGAGCACTCCCAGCGTGCTCTACAACGGAATGATCGCACCTCTTGCGGGGCTGCCGATTCGCGGGGCGATTTGGTATCAGGGCGAATCAAACGTCCCGATGGCCGAACATTATACGAAACTGTTTTCCGGCATGATCAAAGGTTGGCGCCAAGAATTTGGCCAGGGGGAATTCCCGTTTCTGTTCGTGCAGATTGCTCCTTGGGACTATCGGAAAATCGCAGCCTGGCCGGCAGGCGGAGCACCGGTCGTGCGCGAAGCACAGCGAAACACCTTGGCCGTTCCGAAGACAGGCATGGTTGTGACGACCGACATCGGTAACGTCGAGGACATTCACCCCAAGAACAAACAAGAGGTCGGCCGTCGCCTCGGATTAGCGGCGCGGGTGATTGAGTATGGTGAGAAGATTGTCTATTCCGGCCCGATGTTTAAGTCGGTCAAGTTTGACGGGAACAAAGCAATTCTTTCATTCGATCACCTGGGCGGCGGACTGATGGCCAAGGGAGACAAACTGACGCATTTTCAAATCGCCGGGAAAGACGGGGAATTCGTCGATGCGGATGCGGTGATCGAGGGAGATACCGTCGTGGTCAAAAGTGCGGAGGTACCCACGCCACAAGCCGTCCGTTTCGGATTCAGCGACGTCGCAGAACCAAACCTATTTAATAAAGACGGCCTGCCGGCATCACCGTTTCGCACGGACGACTAGCGTTGCCATCTGTGTTGGAGCGACTACCGTGAAAAAAATGCCTCGCGCAAAGACGCAACGCCGCGAAGAAAAAGAAGAGTTGTATTGAATGCGTAACGAAGCGCCGTGGTAATATTTCGTACAGTGGCTATACCAGAAAACGAGGGGCCTGCCCTTTCTTCTCTCTTTCTCTGCGTCTCTGCGCGCAATTCTTTCTTAGTGAACCACAAACAACGAAACTAATCACATGCCGGGACAACTTGCGGGACTCGATTTTGTTGTACTCGCCGCCTACCTGGGCGGAACGTTGTTGCTCGGTTTGTACTTGGGGCGGGGGATTCATACCGGCAAGGACTATTTTCTTGCCGGGCGAAACCTTCCCTGGTGGGTGATCGGTATGTCGCTGGTCGCTTCGGATATTGGGGGTACGGATATAATCGGTGTCGGCGGCGCCGCTTATTCCTACGGCATGGCGGTCGGCAATTTCGAATGGATCGGCTGCATTCCCGCGATGCTGATTGGGGCCTTCGTATTCATTCCCTTCTTTTGGCGATCGGGTGTCTACACGATTCCGGAATTCATGGAGCGCCGCTACAACGCCGCTGTCCGCGCGGCATTGGCATTTTGTTGGCTGGGCTTCATGGCCTGCAACTTGGGAATCATGTTGTTCGCCTCAGCTAAGATGATGAACGGTATGTTGGGGCTGGAGTTTTTGCCCGCTGACTATCAGACCTTGGCCTACATCCTTCTCACCGCTGCCCTAGTCGGCGTTTATACCTATGCCGGCGGATTGGCGGCGGTGGTCTATACCGACACCATTCAATGCGTGGTGATGATCGGCGGCTGCCTGTTGGTGGTGGTGATGGGCATCAACGAATTCGGCGGCTTAGGTCCGCTGCGGGATGCCGTTCGCGAGAACGAAGCTCAAGTGCGACAGGACCAGATTGCCGAGCTCGAAGCGGCGGACCCAATCGACGAGCGGGAGTTGCAGCACTTAAAGAATGCCGATCCCGATCATATCGAACATACGGAATTGATTCTTCCGGTCGATACCCGCAGCCCCTTCCCCTGGCCGGGCATTTTGATCGGTCTGGCGATGGTGCTTTCGCCCGCATACTGGTTCGGCAATCAAGCCATCGTGCAGCGGTCGTTGGGCGCAAAAAGCGAATTCCAAGCCAAGGCGTCTTATGTCTCCGGCGCGCTGCTGAAAAACCTGATTCCGATCATCATTGCTGTGCCGGGCGTGATCGCCTTTGCCAAGTTTCCCGAACTCAAAGACGCCGATACAGCGTTCCCGACGCTGGTGGCCCATTTACTGCCTAGCGGGCTGCGGGGATTGTTCCTGGCTGCGTTTTTAGCGGCACTGATGTCGAGCGTCGATTCCTACCTCAACTCTGCTGCCACAATCATCACCAACGATTTTTATATGCGGTTTTACAAGCCCGACATCAGCGATGAACACGTGTTGAGCGTGGGGCGCGTAGCAACCATCGTGCTGCTCCTCTGGGCGATTGGATTTGCCACGGCGGTTAGCTTCATGGAGGGGTCTGGAATTTATACGATCTTCCAAACGCTGATGGCGTTTTTCCAAGGACCGGCATTGGCAATTTTGTTGTGTGGTGTGTTATGGCGCCGGGCCACCGGCATTGGTGCATTCGTTGGTTTTGTGTCCGGTGTCGTCTTTTCCGTTACGTTGTTCACCTTAAACCAGGAAGCCGTCTACACCGCGCTGGGAATCGAACCGCTATTTCAAATCGCAGATCCGTTTTTGTACTTTTCGGTGTGGGCGTTTTTGGTCTCGCTAACGGTGATCATCATCGTCAGCCTGTGCACCAAGCCAGAACCGGACGAGAAAATCGCCGGCCTAGTCTATCAACGACATCTCCGCGCCGCCGAGAAGAAGGATTAAACCGATGACACCGCTACACCACATCGGCGATTTTCTTCGCGAAGCGCTACTACAGATTCCTCTCCCAGCAGTGCGCGTGCTGTTTGTTGCCTTGCAAGTGGCCTTATTGATCTGGATCCTCACCCTGCCACGAGAAGCCACCAGGCCTCCCGACGGCAGCGGTGGCTGGGCAGCAAACCTCAAAATCTGGGCCGCACTGGCGATTTCCGTGCAGGTATTGGTCTACAGCGTGTTGTGATGCAGGTCGACGAATTGACATGCCGCCATTTTGGGATTCAACGATTTAACGTCACAAATACGGTCAAGGCTTGGCTATTCCACGTAATAAGACCATCGTCATATTCTCCTTCGACGTAGCGATCCGTGGCAATAGAAACCAACTCATCGAACTCCTTGCTTTCGTACTCCTCGAAATGCTGAATCGCTGGATGACACGTCAAGCAATAGCTTCCCAAACAACCGCCTTTAGCATCACTCACGGTCATACGGATTCCTTTTCCCCATTTGAACGAGAGTTCCGAGAAATCCAAAACCTGTCGTTGACCGTTCTTGTCGATGTCTATTTGTCGAGCCATCGTTTGTCGCCATCTACCGCAGCGAGGAATATCGTTTTATATTCTTAATCGCAGTCGTTATTCCTCAACAATAAACCCGTAATACCGTCCCATGTGATACGGCAACAAAAATGACGTGCCGTCGGCCAAGCTTGTCCCGTTGCCGCCCGCATCCAAGTTCCAGACGTCCTTGTTCCAGTGTTCGACAAAATGTTCGTCAATGGGTAAGGTTACGCCGGTCCGCAAGTAGCCTTTGGGATTTTTCCACCAATATTCAAACCAGCCGCCCTCGATGAATTGAATATCTTTGCGATGGCTGTTTTTGTATCCCCAGCGGAAGCGGTCGAGTGGGTAGCGTTTTAAGGTAAACAGCGCATCTTCCAGGCAGGATTGCGGCGTTTTTCGTTGGTAATCCCCGGTCTCGATGGTGTCCCAGCAGGATGCGAAGATATAGTTGAAGAGCGGATTCCGTTCTGCTTCGACCAGCTTCCAATACGGCATCATCGAAATCAGGTAGTGCATCCGTAAATTGGGATCGTCTTCGTAATTGATCAGTCCGTAGTACGCCATGAAGGCCATTTCGTCGTCCGATTGGTTGCCGGTGCCGATGCCCATTTGGCGTTTGGCGACCAGCGCGTTGGCGGCATACTGCTCGTCATCAATCAATTTCATATAGGCTGCTTGGTACTTCTCATCGCCCGTGACGTGCGCGGCCACCTTGAGATATGACAGCACACTCAAGGAGTTCATGCCTCGCAGGCCGGTGGAAAAATCAAGATCGCGATTCAATTCGTCGGGAGTGAAGCGTCCCCATCGCGTCGGTTTTCCATCATGGTCGACCATTTGGAAATCGTGAGCGATCAGATGGTCAGTCACACGGGCCGTTACTTCCTGGACCATTGCCTTTTCTTCATCGGTTTCAGCGACGAGGTCATAATACAGGCCATACAGGAAGTAGTGGCCATCCAATTCGTCGGAGCTAATATCGGTTTTCCAGTACCACTTGCCATCGGCGCTCACCGGCCAACGGGGCACGAGGACTTTCCAGAGTGGATCTTCTTTTTGTTTGCGGAGGTCGTTCTCACGGTTGTCGTGGTCGTTGGGATTGCGGCCGTCGATCGGCAGCACAGTCCGCGCGGGAAAACCGTGCGGGGCAGGGTGCTCGCCCCCTTGGGTGATGTCGCTCAGGAATTTCATTGCCAACATGGCTTTGTTGGCGCGCTCTTTTGCTTTAGGATCCTTCGTTGCCGCGTAAGCAAAGCACTCAGCCGCCCCGTACATCGACGTCCACAGACCGTCGTTGTCGCTGTCGCGTTGCGTGACTTTGGATTTGTCACCCGGTTTGTCCACTCCGACCGACAACACGAATTCATAAGGCGTGCGGCGGTGGTATTTATCGATTTCTTCTTCAAAAAACTTCGCTTTGTCCGCCAACGAGGTTTCGACCCGACGAATGCGTCCGACGCCGCCCGCTGTAGCGAACCACGCGTCTCCATTGGGAGCGACCGCGACGTCGTGAATGTCATCGGAAGGCACCCAACGCTTTCCTTGGCGGTAGGACCATACGCCGTCCAGGTAACGAATCGCACCAATCTTGGTACCGAACCAAGCTCCAGAATTGCCTACCGCTAACGCTGTGAAATCGTCGTAGGGAAGTCCTTCAACTCCGGTAAAGAGTTGCCATTTTCCATCGCTCCGCACACCGGCGCCTTGTGGGCAGGCAAACCACAATTGGTTTTTCTCGTCATAAGCAACGCCGCGAACTTCGATTGGCGCCCAACTATAATTTCCGGCCGCTGGTAGAAGTTTGTTCCACTCCCCTTGCTGGTTGCGCTCGTACAAACCGGTTGATGTTCCGACCGCCAAGTCGCCGTCCGTGCTGACTGAAGTCGCATAGACCGCCGTGTCAGGGGACGCCAAGTTGGCGAATTTTTCAAACGGTCGCACTGTCTGTCCGTCGGCGTAGAATAGGCCCTGTGTGGTCCCCAGTAACAGGCTTTTGCGTCCACCCAACCACAACAGTTCGTCCCCCTCATCCCAATCCGCCGGCAGCGACAACAACTTCGAGATGCGGCCATCTTTATCGTATTGCATGATGGAACCACCCATTTGAAATACGGCTCCGTCCCCCCAAGGCGCGACGCGTGTCACGGCCTGTGCGGCATCGGAGAGGGGATGGAAATCGTTCCCCAACAATCGCGCTAGTCCTTTGTCGGTAGCGGCTAACACTGTTCCGTCTGTTGTGACGGCAACGCTGTCAACCGCGTCAGATGGCAAACCATTTTCTGTATTGTAGAAGCGGCGTTCGTCATTCAGAAACTGACCGACTTTGATGCCGCCCAACCCTTTGTTGCTATTGTGCTCTGCCAACACCGTCGTCGCGGTCGAGACCGCCACAGCACAGACAACGGCCCATCTCAGCAGCCAAGAACTCGATTTTGACTCTGTTTTACGCAGCATTGGCGGGTTGAGCGTGGTGTTTTCGTGCATGGTGTATTGACCTTCTGTAACTACAAGTCGTTTCCAAACCCTCTGACGCTGAACCGTGAGTTTCTGGAACAAGCGTAACCGGGATTTGAAACTGGATTATGCAAAGTGAATGATGACATCTGTTCAAACATGAAGCCCCTTGAAAATAGATTTCAGGGGCTTGGTGAGCAAATGACATAGCGGAGGAAAATGGTTACGAACCCCGGTACCGTTACCGGCACACTGGTTTTCGCGACTTAGGCTATCAGTCCTGGTGACACGGAAAGTACCGGGATTTCAAGCCTTTCAGCCCGCTGGTCACAACGCAGTATACGCCTACGGATATGCCGATGGAAACACTCATCGACATTTTTTTTCTACCCCCCAAAGAGTCCATCCAAGTAATCTGCACTCGGGCATGCTGGAAAATCCCTGAGCGTGCGGTCATTTTGCCGCTTTGTCATGGGATTCATGGGATGGAAAATTCCTTGAGCCTATTCGTCGTCGTATCAAAAGCGATAGCTTGCTTGGACGGTGAGGCCTTGGAGGAGCAGGTCGTTGTTGTGGGGGCCGGTGGCGTCGTCGAAGATCTGGCATTGATTCAGCCAGTCGTTGAGCTCATAGCCGACCGTGGCTGAGCAGCGACGGTAGTTCAGCGTAATGCCGACGATGGCCTGGAAGGCGACGGCGCCGAAGTCGCGACTGGGAACGTCAATGATTTTTGTCGACTGGGCAGCAACGCCGTTTGTGGTGGTCGTGATCGAGGTCACGTCACTGATATTCCAATGCCCTAACAAATAGGCGGCGTAGAAATTGGCAATGCCCTGGATTTGGATGTCGTCCTCTTGCCAAAGAGTGAGCATTGTTTCCACGCCAACCTTGGGACCGATGCCCCAGAAATTGTTTTCGATGTTCTCGACAAGATGTTCCTGGGTAGTCGATCCCGGTCCCCCATATTCGGCTTGCAGGGCGGACTGAAAGGATTGATCAATCCAGCCACCGCGCAGGCCGGTAACGGGCCGGATGGTGAGCGAATCGACAGGCGTGAACCGTTTGCCGATATCCCAGTCGAACATGCTGTAGCGGATTGACGATTTGATTTGTCCCGTTTCAAAATACAGCTGTGGAGCGGGGGGTTGGGCTTGTTTCGCCCCCAAAAAAGCACCCGTTAAATGGCCTGACGCACTATCCGAGGTGTCGACATGAAAATGCGTATAGTAGACCTTGGTGTCCCACTCCCCTTCGATGCCGCCACCGACCCGTAGTCCAGGTGTCCAGTCATAGGTCAGCGTTTCGTAGTCGACGTACTGATTCGAGGGATCTCGATTGGTATTCAGCACCCAGTCGACCGGTTCGGTCGCATGCCAATACAGCATCTCAGCGAAGAGGTGTTCCTCCGCGCGAGCAACCGTTGTCGGCATGAGGCAACCGAGAATTAGAATGAGACAGCAATACCGCATGTGAGACCTTGTAATGTCAGATCGCCGTGCATAGGAAGTTGTTGAAACGTGGTGAGTCGTTGCTGGTTAGCCCACCATTGCAACTCATACCCCGCACGGGCGGTGATATCGACGTTGCCCTGCCAAGCCCATTCGCAGCCCAGAAAATAACGCAGCATCAGCGTCCCCAATTTGGAATCCGATAAGTCGGTCGTGAATGCTCGGTACGAATTCAGCTCGGGTTGGGGATCGGTCCGTTGATAGGTGTCGTGGACGTTCCAGACGCCGTACATAAAGGCGGCGGAAAACGACCCGATGACCCGCAAGTTCTGGCAACGCGGCACATCCCAACGCCCCTCCATGCCAAAACTGGGTCCGATGCCGCGAAAGTCGTGGTCGACATCTTCAGTGGCTGCTAAGAACAGAAAAGGATCGGACCACTGGCTGCGAATCGTTTGCCGAATCACAGCGCCTCTCACGCCCAAGGTGGGATAAAGTCGTAGCGAGTCACTGAGCTGCAATTCGTGGCCGACCTCAAAGTCGAACGTATTGAACGCTAATTCCCAATCGATGGCGGCATTGGTAAACAGATACGCGTCTCCGCTGGCAAAACCGCTGAAGAATTCCGGAATGACGAGTTGGTCCTCCGAGGTGAACGCAGCACGGTCGGAGGTGACGAAATGCGTCCAATACAGCTTAGCGCTCCATGCGGAGTCGTCTGTTTGAAACTCCAAACCAGTGCGGAGGCCTGCGTTCCAATCAAAATCGATTTCGGTGGGCGAGAAGGTGGTCGTCGGGCCGGCCGTGGGGCTGTCACTCCCCGAGACGGCACTGGCCCACACGGAAGAGGTCTCTTCCGAGGCGCGCCACAGCAAAGCGTCGGCGAACGGAGCTACTCCGTCGGCGCGCGCCGTGCAACAGGCGAGGATCACGATCAGAAATGTCGCGTGACGGACCATCAGTGTCGTTTGTCCTAAAAGTTAAGGGACAACTCGAAGACGCCGCCATGTAACGACATCAAGTTGTTGAGGCGACCCATGTTGTAGGAATAAAATTGCATTTGATTCAGCCAAATTTGCGCTTCATATCCCAGTCGCAGGCTGGTGGTGATTTCAGAACCGTATTGGACCCACTCCAGCCCCAACACCCCTCGTGCCATTGTCGCGGCTCCCGTAATAGGATCCGTATTGATGTCGACTACTGCCGGCGTGGGATGTGCGGTCGACGTCGGCCCGTTGTTGCGGTATTGGTCTTTGAATGTCCAGCGTCCATACATGAGCGCGGCAGACGGGCTGGCGAAAATGCGTAGTGAATAGTCCGTTTCGCGTACAATCGGAATCACGGCATTCACGCCCAGTGAAGGGCCGATTCCCCAGAAGTCCTGTTTCAAGTCTTCTTCAGCAGCGGTGAAGAGGTACGTCTGCGAAGACGTGTTGATCGGATTGCTCCAGTTGGAATGGATCGACTGATCGATCATGGCCGACTTCAAACCGAGGAATGGTCGCAACGACAGTGAGTCGCTGATCGCAAATTCTCGCCCCAGTTCGAGGTCGATCGAATCAAACTGAAAGTCCCAGTCGACCGAAGCGTTACTGTAGTAAGGACCGAACGAGGTTCCATCCGGATTGCCGACGTAGAAGTTCCCCAAAAAAGCAGAGTAGACTTCGCCCGTGGCTTGATTGGTTGCATTGGTCCCAAAGTGTGTGTAGGAAACCGACAGGTCAAATTCGCTGTCAGGAGGCTGGTAGGCCGCACCGATACGAATTCCGGCTTTCCATTCAAACGGCGCATCGACCAGCGTGGCGGTTCCAAAGGTCGTCCCAATGCCAAGTGGCGTGATTTCTTGCGCCCAGTTTTCCGCGCTGCCTTCGGTGACTTTCCAAAACAACACCGCAGAGGAAAACGTGATCGTTCCTTCATCGTCCGGAGCAGCACACACGGCGGGACCGCATCCCGGCGGTATCCCATACGGCTGTGCGCTCGGTGGGGATGTGGAGACGGAAAACGCTACCTCACTAGGCCGAAGCTGCGGACCGGTCGTCGGAGGCTGAGCCCAAGCCACCTGCGGAAGGATGAGTAAGATTAGGAACAGAGTCCGCATCGGAGATTCAATTCACACAACGGGTGAGTCGCGATGAGCATCGCGGTTTTGATAGGAGATCTCAAAACAGACGTGAGAGAATCCGGCTGCGCGAACGGCACCCGGCGCCGTGTCTCATAACGGCGTACCTCCGCTATGTGGTCGTTACTTTTTACGTTATCGGCAAACTTTGCGCAATTGATTAAGTCGCCAGCAGAGACTTTCTCTTCATTTGCCCAGAAAACCATAAAAACAGAACGACATTGAGGCCACTCGATTACCCACACATCCACCGGCCGAGTCGTGTGCAGCCGAGGTTCCTGGAGATGGGCAAAATAAAGCAGGGAGCGAAATCACCCGATTGCGGATTCAAACGAGGTATCGCATGGTATTCCCTCGAACTTTGTCCGCAGTCGATGCATGACGCGCGACTTGGCTTTACGCACCGAGTTGGGTTTCATCCCCAATTCTTGGGCTGCAGCCTCGCTGGTCCAGCCTTCGATGGCCGTCAACTGAAACGCTTTCCAGGTTGTCGGTTGGAATTCATTTTCGACCAAATCCAAGCATCGCGCTACAAGTCCGCTCAGCTTTCCGGGGATCTTGGGTTCATCGAATTCGGCCGATTCTACTGCAGGAAATTCCTCTGCTGCTCAGGGAAAGACGAGCTAATGGAGGAGGCTCAAATATGGGCGTTGGGTGATGTCATTAAGAAGCAGCCGTCACTTAGCGAGTTCATGAATGTTACGGTTGGGACAAGGCTTGTTCGTTCTAGCGATTCTTCGCCGTGGAACGTTCAAGTTTTGAATACGGTAGTTTCATGAGTGTCACTAAGCTTGACGACTTGCCCCAACCGATGCAGCTTCGAGCACTGCTATTTGTTACCGCCAGCGGCAACTAGGCTCCGCATGTGCCAATAGGCAAAACACCTGTCGAACAGTGCTTCGCATTTGCCAGCAGCAACATCCTTTTATTGTTCCCCATCTCAGGTCTGTTGTGCCTAAACTCTTGTCAGAATTTACCTTGCGTCTGGCGGTTGTTTCCCGTTTCACAGCCCGCATAGAGACCGGTCCATATCTGCAATTCGCATGCAGATATGGACGGTAGTAGGTCGTTCTGCTAAAATTACTACAACGCTGGGGTTCACAAAAGGTTCAAACGGTCACCTCCAATCAATAAGGCTTCCAATGGTCGGACATACACGCCGTGTTGACGCGAATGAAGTTGAGGAAATCCGCCAATTGCTTCGGGATCGGGCAGTCCGCGCCACTCCAGCACGGATCGCGGTCCTGCAAGAGTTGCGGAGTGCGACATCGCCATTGACTCATGCTGATCTTGCGGAAAAGCTGGTGCCGCTTGGATTTGACAAAGCGACGGTGTTTCGCAATCTAGCCGATTTGACCGACGCAGATCTTATCATGCGAACGGAATTGGGCGATCACGTTTGGCGATTTGAAGTCTTGGATCCCAATAATCCCAATAGCGACAAACACCCGCACTTTGTGTGTGTCGAATGCGGTGACGTTCGGTGTCTAGGAGATATGACATTCACGGCCAGTTCTCAGCGACGTGCCAAAGGCATTGGTCGGATCACTGAGATTCTGATCAAGGGACACTGCAAAAACTGCGACACCGCAGCGATCTGAGGAAGCGAAGGAGGCGATGTCTCTGCGTTTCTCATTCTCAGCCATTCTCAATGGTGCAAATGTGCCGGTTCGAGAAACTGAATCGCCCAGGCCAAGCCGATTCCTAATAGCAAAGCGGTGCTTAAGCGAATGCGATTGTGCGAGTGAAACTCCATCTCCGGAAGTAAGTCGGACAGCGCAATGCAGATAAAGACCCCCGCGGAAAATGCCAAGGTGATTCCGACGATCAAGTGTCCCCCTTGGCTCATCTGACCGACCCCGAACAGGAACGCCGCTGCGCCGATTGGGCAAAGTGTCGCATAACCCAGGTTCGCGATCCAGCAGGCTTTCGTCGACTTGCCGGCATTGATCATTAACGTGGTGATTGACAGAGAGTCTAGCGGTTTGTGCAGAGCGATGGCCAGAAAAACGCCCACACCAGCGAACGCCGAGACTCCGTGCTGGGACTCTGCCTGCATGGTCGCCCCCAATGCCACGCCATCCAGTAGCGTGTGTACCGCTAGGCCGAAGAAGATGCCGATCCAGTTCCATCGACTTTGAGGGGCATGATCGTGGTCGCAGTGTGACCCCTGTGAGTGATTGTGATCGTCGTTTTTGTCTTCGGCGAAATCACCTGCAAGCGGGCTATTTGTCTGGCCGTCAATCTCTGGCTGATGATGATGTACGTGGAACGCCCGCAGCAAAAAGAACATCATCAAAATTCCTGCCATGGACCACTTTGTGGCAACATCGACTCCCTGAGGCCCAATTTCATGTATGGCGTGAGGTAGCAGGTGAAGTAGGCCGATCCCTAAAATCAGCCCGCCGACGGTGCTCATCACCAGTTGAAATTGCAGATGCGAAATATGAATGCGACTGGGCAACCATCCGCCGAATAGAGATGCGATTGCAATCAGGATGGAATAAATCCCGAGCATGCCCCACTGAATGGCGGCTGGTTCACTCGATTCTTGGTCAGCATTTCCATCGAGTGCCGAATGATGATCATGGGAATGCTCATGCTGATGGTCGTGGTCGTGACCATGGTCGTGGGCATGATGGTCGGCTGGCTGTTGTGTCTTTCCCAGCGTCCCGGATTCCGCTTGCGCCCAGATGTTGCCAGCAAGGCACGCGAGGCTGGTGACGAGGACTGCGCCAACAACGATCGACCGAAGTGTCATTCTGTTCATTGGGGGTCCTTAAAGACCTTGCGTTCTATGCGTTGCTTTTTCATTGACTATCCAGTTGCTGATCAATTGTAGATAGCGCCATTCACTGGATGCAATGAAGACGCACCTTCGTAATTCCGCCGCGAAGCGCCCCGATGGCCGTCAACACGTTGCGGCTTTGGCGAATTCCCTCACATACAACGGCAATTTCTTCACTGTTAAAACTGAGCCCTTCCTCGTGAACCAAATGGCGACTCCTCCCGGCTTTCAAGCATGTGTTATGTGGTTGCATGGTGTGTGCAGTAGCCATTGCTGCGGATTTCTGTCGAATTGAAACAAATTGCAGGAATTTGTTCAGCGCGAGGCGATTTTGTCGCGTATTAAGCATGGCATTGTCCTGCAAAGTGCTTGCGTCTGGGTCCCCAGTAGGGTGGAATGGATGTTGCAGGCGTGCTCTCGGTTCCCCCCTCGATCTCGACCACCTCTTAATCTCGAAGTTAATCTCGACGCAGTAATTGAGGCTATTCATCAATGCACAATCATGCGCATGACGTGACTCTTGGGCTGGCCTTCCTGTTGGGGGCGTTTCACGCACTGGAACCGGGCCACGGAAAAACCGCGATGTTTGTGTACTTGCTGGGGGGGCGGCGCAGTCCCTGGCATCCATTTGTCATGGGGATTTCCACAGCGTTTTCGCATTCCATGTCACTGTTTGCCATCGCATTTGCCGTGCATCTTGCTCATCATGTGGTGACTGGGGACCATCATCACGAGGATCAGATTTCAGCAATTCTGCCGTGGATCAGCGCGATTCTGGTCGTCGCTGTCGGTTGTTATCTCGTCTGGCAAGCGTATCGCGGTAAACAGGTTCGATGCTGTGGGCATCACCATCATTCCGATGACCATCAACATGACTGTACGTCCGAATCGAGTCTGGTCCAGTTGGGATCGGAATCCCCTAAAGCATTGAAACAGGAGCAGTCGGCACCGCGAACGAGCTACAAGACAACCGCTCTGCTGGGAATGGCCGTTGGTTTACTTCCCTGTCCCTCGGCACTTGCGGCCTATTTTACCGGCTTATCTACAGGCTCGCCGGTGGCTGCCTACATGATCATTGCGTTGTTCGCCGCTGGTATCGCATCTTCTCTGACGCTCGTGGGGCTGTTGCTGCAACTATTCGGTGACCGCCTTGGAAACCGCGTCTCGGCAGCTTCTCGGATTCCATGGGCACACGTGCGGGCGTTTTTAATCCTCGGGATGGGGGCCTTTTATACGGTCCGCCTCGTGGTTTCCAGCACGTAACAGCAGCCATTTCCCAGCGACGCATTGCTGATTTACCGGCTTTTCCGGAATTCACCTTGACCGAATCGAAATCCAGGACTATCATACACTTGTTCAAATGATGAAGTGTGTAAGTGATGAATGATAGCTGTAACGATAATGATCATCAGGTGAGTGTTCAACTTGCACTCGATGAAGCTGTGTGCGCTCGTGCGGCGGGGATATTTCGCGCACTGGGCGATCCTGGACGGCTGAAAGTGCTCACGATGTTGTCGAAGCAGGAAATGTGCGTCACGGAAATTGCGATCTCGTTGGACGAGCAAATGACCACCATTTCTCAACGACTCAAACTCCTCAAAAGCGAACGGTTGGTGAGGAGTCGCCGTGACGGCAAACACCTGTTTTATTCCTTAACAGACAACCACGTATTACGCTTGGTTTCCAATGCAATTGACCATGCACAGGAACCGGACGATTAACCAGCGACAGTTCACGTAGCATATTGTCGCGTTACCGCCTCATGGCAAAGAAATCAAGGAGAATTGATGGCAACTTCACATGAGAACCACGATCATCAACACGGTGCCGGATGCGGGCATACCGCTGTAGAACATGACGGCCACACAGACTACCTGCATGATGGCCACCTGCATCACCAGCAACAGGATGGCAAAGTCGTTGAACACGTCCTGGAAGTAAGTGATGCCAATCCCGCGGACTGCACACCAGACCACAAGTGCAGCGGACATGAGAGCGGTCACGTTCATGGCGCCGGCTGCGGACACGAAGCGGTTCCGCATGGCGACCATGTGGATTATCTCGTTGATGGCCACCTGCATCACCCGCATGGCGACCATTGTGACGATCATGGACAGGTAAACATTACGAGCTAAAGCCTTCCGGGGCCGCACCCAGGGTCAATGATTCAAAGCCGCGCTCACCGTGAGCGCGGCTTTGGCGATATCGTGTGTTCTCGGTCCGGTCGATTTGCTGGAATGTGTCGATCAGTAGGCATTTCATTCCAGTCGCCGTCTCCGCCGAAGCGCTTGCACTCCTTTCGCAATGAAATGCTAACGCATACTGTATGTACATGCATTTTTATCGCTTTAATGTGGCGAGGATTGCGTTGTCGACTCGCCCATCGTAAACTACATGCATATCAATTGCATAAACACAAGAGAGGAAGGCACCATGCAGAAGGCTAAGTCTAAGCACTCGCGTTGCAAAAGTGCTGGGCAAGCCTTACTTGAATTTCCCTTTGTTGCGTTCGTTTTAACACTCCAACTCGGTGCGATGTTGATCCTCGGCTTTATGTTTATTCCTGCCAAGGTGCTCCAGGTCAGTGGACTGTATCAGCAGGCGGCCGATCACAAGGAAGAAGCGACAGACCTGAGAAGCGCTTTCTACTTGCCGGTGACCCGGGACATGATAGCACAGCAGAAGATGGTGCGTTTCTCGTGCCGCAGCGACGGACAGACTCAGAATTCAGCCCGGCATCTGCTATTGATCGCATTGGCTCAAAAAATGCATCCGCGAAATGGTCGATGCCCTTAGCGAAGTGCCGACGAAGGACCTATCAGCGTTGCTTGAACTTTGCGGTTCCCAATCTGAGCCACTCCTTGCTCCCGCTCTAAGGCGAACCATGCCATGACATGCGCGGGGGCTGCATTCGAAATTCATCGGAACTGCTGCCGATAATGAACAAATTCACCAGAGCACCGGTCGCACCCGTTGTGAATTCCTAATACTGAGATCCGGCATGACGGCTGAAAAAAAACGTATCAGTGTTGAAGACGCAAGCGATCTGCTGAAGAGAGTCGGTTTACGCAAGACCTTTACACGAATCAACGTCCTGCAATGCCTCGCGCTACAGACCATACCCATCACTCACGCAAAGGTGACCGAACAATTGTCACCATTGGGGTTTGACGCATCGACGGTGTTTCGTGGGCTGTCCGATCTCGTCGATGCAGCGATCGTAGCTCGCCTTGATGTCGGGGATCGGATCTGGCGATTTGAGCTACGCGATGAAATTCCTTCATCAAACACACTGCAACGGTTTCACCCCCACATATTATGCCGGATTTGCGAGCGTATCGAATGCCTGGATATGCAACATCATTGTGCGGAAGAAAATCCGTTGACAGATTGGCATATTGAAGAAGTCTTCTTTCGAGGTATTTGTGCCGATTGCTTGTCAATCGAGCTTGGTCATCCGACAAGGAAACAATGAGATAACCGAATTTGGATGGAAGGCGATCAAAGCTTCCCCGTCGAGGAATTGTATGAGCCAAGGGTTGTCGGCCCCCCCTATGCATGCCGCCCTACAATACCTCTTCCGATCGCTCGAAAGATTTAGACCTGTCCCCCGGGGCAGGCCAGGAGGGCGTTCGACATTGCTGCGTGCAACCGCTGGGAAGACATGGTTTCACGGCATCAGCCGTTCAGAAGTTGTATGCCACATCCAAAGATGACCGCTTGCGACCGTTCTTCGTGCAGTGTGCTGAAGATATCGCAAACCCCGTTGGGAACGGGGTGGGGGAGCATATCGTGGGGTTGCCAAAGGAGATAGGAAAAGCGGAGAGAGGGGGATTCGAACCCCCGGTACCTTGCGGCACACCGGTTTTCGAGACCGGCACGTTCGACCACTCCGTCATCTCTCCGAGGACCAGGACGCCGATTTTGGACGGTGCCCTGCGAACGTGTATCGTTTTGACGTTTATAGCGTGTTGCAGGTTCAGACGAAAGGCAAAAACGGCCCATCTCTTTGGCAGAAATGGGCTTATCGTGGGGCTCCGCACCGTCAGTCTCGGCGGAAATCCTGATTCCGCCCGATGCAATCAGGCGAAAAAACCGCCGGCGCGCGGGAGTCGGCGGTTGGAAATTCTTGGGCTTTGCCTTTCAGGCGGCCTGCTGCCGCGGGTGTTGCAATCGACTTCCGATCCACTCTAAACCGTCGAATGCCCGGGGGTTTATTCCCGGGATTCGTCCTTTCCCCCGACCGCTACATTGCACGAACAGCCGACGGTTCCCACAATGAAATGCATTCGGTCGCAAACGGCCGATCATGCAGCAATTCATTTTATCCGTGTTTCGTCCGTGCGAATCTGTGGCTGAAAAACTACGTGCAGCACAGCGCACTTGATCAATGAGTACCAACGGAGACCTCAACATGCGGCAATCTTCCGCGATGACATTTGTCTTGACCATTTTTTTCCTGGGGCTGCTCTGTGGTCGTGTCTGGAACGATGCACCGAAGGCATTTGCTGAAAATGCAGCAGCGGCAAAGGAGACGCAAAAATCTGTAAAGGACAACGTCAAACAGAATGCAAAGCCTGTACCCGCAGAGGATGGCAAGTTGCGGATCATCTGCTTTGGCGCGCATCCCGATGATTGTGAAATCAAAGCGGGCGGCGTCGCGGCGCTTTGGTCGCAACAGGGGCATCATGTCAAATTCGTCGCGCTGACCAACGGCGACATTGGCCACTGGAAAATGGCAGGAGGCCCCTTAGCACAGCGACGCAATGCCGAAGTGCAACACGCGGCCGATCTGTTGGGGATCACGACCGAAGTGCTCGATATTCACGACGGCGAACTGATGCCCACCTTGGAAAATCGCCGCAAGGTGACGCGGCTGATTCGCGATTGGAAAGCGGACATCGTGATGGGCCCGCGGACGAACGACTATCACCCGGACCATCGCTACACCGGGGTGCTCGTCCAAGACGCGGCCTATATGGTGGCGGTCCCGTTTTTCTGTCCCGATGCGGAACCATTGGCAAAGAACCCGGTGTTTTTATACTACCCAGATCGTTTCAAAAAACCGTATCCGTTTCAGGCGGACATAGCGGTCGGCATCGATTCGGTCATGAACCGCAAGGTGCAAGCATTGGTCGACATGGAGTCGCAATTCGTCGAAGGGGGCGCACTCGGATCGGCCGATTTGATCGCTGGCGGAGAGGAGCAACGCCAAAAACGTCGCCGCAAAGTCCAGGACGCTTTCGAAGCCCGCGACCGAAAAACAGCCAAGGCTTATACAGCTGAATTAGACAAATGGTACGGGCAGCGTGCGACACCTTTGGAATATGCCGAAGCCTTCGAAATCTGCGAATACGGCCATCAACCGACACCGGAGGAATTACGCAAGCTGTTTCCGTTTTTCCCGGAAGCGAAAGCACCGTGATGTGGTTTGGTACTGTGGCTAAAACCTGCGAACTGAATCTTCAACGTTCTACCCAGAAAGGCGCGTCGCTACACACTATTTTTGTTCAGGTTGTTTGAGCAAGAAGGTTTGTAGGCCGGCGAGATCGTCGGTGTTGATGTGATCGACGCCGGCGTCGAATAGCAGTTGCCAGACTTGCGGGTTTTCGGGGGTCGCCCAAAACCGGACCGTTCGACCGGCGGTGTGCGCTTTTTTTACGATCGTGTCGAACTTTTGTTTCTCCGCTGCGGGGATGTCCCCTTTACCTTGCCAACGAAAGTGCGCGCCCCAGCGGTCGCTGATCATCGGCATCAAATGTGCCGGTGCTTTGGAATCCAAATCGGATAACCGTCCGTCGATTCCCGCGTGTCGCATCTTGTCGGCGGCGATCACTTTCTGTGGGCGATCGCCGCTGATCACAATCGTCACCGCTCCACGCTGAATCTGATCGTCGGTGATGGACGTTAACATCGGCGCGTATTTCTTGAGCAGGTTCCGCAAAGCGGCGTAGGTGCGTTTGCCGTCGTTTTTGAAGTCGATCAGCAATGTGAATTCCGGCCCGTCGCGATAAACCCGGCCGCCGTTGTTTTTGATGCGTTCTTTGAGCGGTGTAAGATACAACTTTTCCAACGTCCGCTCCGCTTTGAGTTCATCGCGGGAATGCCCGACAAGCAACTCGCCGTCCACGAGAAACACATCTGCCTCGACGCTGCAAAATCCATGCTTGAGTGCATCCCCCAACGGGACGTCGTGATGATAATCGTTGTGGGCATGCGCTTGGGGGAGCGGCGTGACCTGGTCCGCCGCCGCAGCACAATCGGCCCCAAGCAGCAACAGGCAGGAAAAAAATGCGATGCGAAACATGGCGGTCCGTCTGGAAAAAATTAGGGTTTGTAATCAGAAAGGCTTGGAGAGTTGAGCATACCAAACCCGCTGAGGCTCAACTAGCAAATTCGTCAGCGATTCCTGTAACAAAGCGTCCGTTTTTGCGCTTGTGAAAATTAGGTGGAGACGCACTTTCTACGCACAAACACAAAACAGGATGGGCGAACGATGGCACTTTTACGGTTTCTAGGGCAATGGCTGGTGATCGGCGTCTTGTGTCTGGTCGTGATCGGTATTCCGCTGCTGCGATTGGCCATTCATACCTATCAGGCCATCGTCACCAAAAGTTGGCTTTCGCTGGGGTTCTGCGTGGTGCTGATACTGTTTTTTGCGTGGATTCTCGTCACCAGTTGGCTGAATGTTACAACCAAGAATAATCACGTTGGGAAGTAACGGGGATCCTGCGTTGGCAATCAACTGTTGTTCCGTGGCGTGCATACGTGGTATGCTATTTGCGTTGACGGTTGAGACCTGAGTACGCCCTCATTGGTACTGCGGCTAAATCGCCCAATCACTCCGAGGGAGTGCCATTTCTTCGACAGCCTGCCTAGTCTAGGGGGGGAGATGTTCGATATTCGGGGATGTACGTTTCGCAACTGCGACCGGGTCTCTCGCCGTGATGTGCTGAAAGTGGGCATGTTGGCGGCGGGTGGATTGACCCTGCCGGACCTGTTGCGCCGCAAAGCCGAGGCGACCCGCGCCGGAAAAAACGTGCAGCAGACTGCCGTGATCCAAATCTTCTGCGGCGGCGGCCCCAGTCATATCGACATGTACGACATGAAGCCGCACGCGCCGGCCGAGATTCGGGGTGAATTTCAAGAGATCTCCACGAACGTCGCCGGTTGTCGCATCAGCGATCAACTGCCGCTCCAAGCCCGCGTGATGGACAAATTCGCCATCGTGCGTTCGGTCGCTCATTCGACTCCGGCGCATGGAATCGCCTCGCAATGGATCCTAACCGGCCACAATCCCGGCCGTGTTACGAACGATAATATCTTCCCAGCCTGTGGATCGATCGTTGCCAAAATGCGCGGCGCCAATCAGCCAGGCCTGCCCGCCTATATGGCGGTACCGCGGAAGGTTTCGTTCGGCAATGCGGCGTATTTGGGCGCCGCCTACAATCCATTCACAACTGAAAAAGATCCCGTGGCTAAGGATTTCCAAGTCAAGAATCTCCAACCCGTGACGGGCATGACGCTCAATCGACTGGGGAATCGTCGACAACTACTCGCGGGCCTCGATACGATGCGGCGCGACGTCGATCTGCATGGCGACTTGCAGGGGATGGATGCGTTTTATCGTGATGCCGTTGGTATGATCACTAGTGACAAAGCCGCCAAGGCGTTTGATATTCATAGCGAAGATCCCAAGCTGCGCGCCAAATACGGGCACACGTTCATCGGGCAGAATTGCCTACTAGCGCGGCGGTTGGTGGAAGCAGGCGTGTCATATGTGACCTGCCTGTCCGGCGGTGGTTGGGATACGCACGCAAACAACTTCGCAAGGCTGAAAAAAGAGACGCTTCCGCGCTACGACCGGGCGATTGCCGCACTGGTCGACGACATCTATGAGCGGGGGTTGGACAAGCAAGTGTTGGTGATGGTCTTCGGCGAGTTCGGCCGCACACCGCGGGTGAACAAAGATGCTGGCCGCGATCACTGGCCGGGGGCGATGTCGATGTTGCTATCCGGTGGCGGTTTAAAAGTTGGACAGATGATTGGCAAGACCGACTCAAACGCTGCCTATCCGATCAGCAAGCCGTACACCCCTGGCAACCTGCTCTCAACGATGTATAGAGTGATGGGTATCGACGACGAACATCATTTCTACGATGCCAGTAATCGCCCCATTCCTATTTTGGGAGACGGCGGGCCGATTCCTGAATTATTGTAGCTACAACACGGCCGATGTTTACCAGGGATTCTACAGCCCAATTAAGCCAGATTATTTTTGCATTCCACCGGCGAATCTGCGATGCTTTCCGATGTTCGCCGGGATTTGAACCGGTGAGTCTTCTTTAGACCAGTGCTTGGAATCAAGGAGATGTGATTATGAAATTGTTTGGAATGATCGCGGCGATCATGGCGGTGACGGGAATTTCAGTAGGCGCAATCAATACATCATCGGTGAACGATCCAGCGGTCGGGAGTTCCATCGCACCGGTGAGCGAGGTCGACTTCGAAGACGACTACGAACACTCGGAGGAAAAGTTGACCGGCGGTTGCGGTGAGAGTGCCCACAGATTCAATGATTGAAGTTCTGACCACTCGCGCCTAGAAAAGGCGCAGCAGGTAACGACTTCGGATTGCGAACCACTTTCCATGCGCAGCAGCACCAGTTGCGGTGTGTTCTTACTTGCGCCGCTAAACGTTCTCCGTCCGCCCACAGGGAAGTCGGCTTCAGCGGATGGCTGCGTATTCAGACAATGCCGTTTATTCCGGTTACCAAGTCGGTCGACTAAGGTCTTGATCGCATCTGGGCACAGGAAGCCGTTCTCTGTGGGAAAATCGCAACGGCGACAAGAAAAACAAGGTCGTTTTAGCTTTCGACTGTATGGTACAATAGCACAAAGCTATGCATCGACCTATTGGTTGACTAGGGCGAGATGCAAGTGCTTGGGGGCTTTGTGTTGCCATAGATTCGGCCGAAAAATAAGGGTGTCCTTGAACGTGAGTACAGCCCATTCCGCATCACCCTATCGAATCGCTCGCCGCGTCCTGTCGGTACTGAAATGGACCGTCGTCGCGAGTCTGTTGACATTGGGCGTGGTCTCAATAGCGGAGTACTTTCGCGATGCTGATCGATTGCAACAGGTGGCTGACCGACCCAAATTTTTTTCTGCATTGCATAAGTAATAGATATTTTTAGCTGCATACCGAGTTGAATCAGGGCAGTAATAATGAAGAGATCGTACACGGGATTTGCAGTGGTGGCCGTTGCGACGGCGGCAATTGCGTTCGTCGCAGGTGAGGCATTTCTGCCTCAATTGGCGTTTGATTCGACTGTCGAAGGCGGACAATTCAAATCCGGTACAGCCGCCTCCTCATCGTCGGCAGTTGCGCCGCCCAATGGCATTATTCCATTAGAAATCAACGGCCGCCAATGGTCATTTCGCACGCCCCCGCCAAAGGGAATCAAGGTCCGCGCGGATCATCCGCGGCTGTTGATTACCAAGGAATCCTTACCCGAAGTACAAGCAAAACTCGACAACTTCGCCTTGTATGGTAATGAAATGAAGGCAATCGTTAAGCAGCCCGCGCTACAAGCATTATTTTATGCTGTCTATGGCGATGCTGTCGCTGGCGAGATGGCGAAGAAAGCGTTAATTGAAACGCCTGACAGTATGAATACTGGTGATGGCACGGACGGCTTTTTTTGGTGCTTGGTTTACGATTGGTGCCATGATCTGTTCACACCGGCCGAGCGCGAATTTGCCATGCGGCGGATTATGGAAAAGTATCGATTAGAATTCCCTGCTCCCGGAGAGTCTGAATTCAAGGACAAAGTGGTTCTAGAAATGGGCGGTGGGTATTCGTATGACAATAATCCGCATGAACCAGGTGAGCATGCTATTGGATTTCAATTGCGTGGCGTGATTGCTTTGGCATTTTACGGAGATGGCGTGCGCGACGAGTGGTGCGAGAATGTCTTTCAAGCGATGCTGGGGCGAAAGCGGGACAAAAAAATCTACCCGATCTATGAGCCGTTAGGTGGGGGGCTGCTCGACGGGCACAATTCGATGGCACTCGATAGCGGCGGCAGCCAGGCGGGGAACCATTCACATGGGCCACTATCCGGTTACAATGAAATGTTTTTTAGCACTGCTTCGATGTTGATGTCCGCCTGGGAATCGGCAACCGGCGATGAACTTTTCAGTCGCGACAACTTTTATCGCAAACTCCCCCATTGGCTAGTATACGACCTTGATGTTGAGCAAAGCATTGGTAGCGCCAGTGGAATGCAGGTTTTGAGACAATTGACAGGTATTTACAAAGAGATCGATCCAGAAATGGCTAGCCTGGCAGCTTGGCTTAGCCAGAAATACGGAGAGGGGCAATATAACGAATTGGTAACATTGATACTTGGCGACAAGACGGTCGTGCCCAAATCGCCGGAGGAAATAGGTCTTCCTACATCTGCGTTTCTGCGGGGGGCTGATCGTTGGTATTCTCAAACTGGCTGGTCTGAAAATGACACGCGTGTCGAACTGACGACAAGGTCGGTTGATACGAACCGATATGAGCCAGCCGCGGGATTGTTGTCAATCACATCGGACAAAGAAAAACTGCTGATCTCCGGTCAAGCCAAAAAAGGGTCGAAGAGCGTTGTGTTCGGTTCCGGCATTTGGCTCTGGCCGACCGATAACAGTCCGACTCATATTCAGGAGTCCAGCACGTATTGGGGAGGGAGACATCTATCTCGAGACGAGAGGGTTCGCCGGGCTAGTAACCCGTACAAGGTAGCCACTCAATCGGGATACTGGGGCGTATTGCCTACGGAGGATCACGGCGAGGAAAACTATCATGTCTTCACCGTTGATGCATCGCGTTTCGCCTATGATGGTAAGAAATCCAAGTTGGATGTCAAGAAAAACAAACGGACGGTGGCGCACCTGAAACCAGTGGATGGCCGTGAGTTCATTGTTGTCTATGATCGGGTGTCCGTTGGAGATGGAGTTTCGCAGCTGTGGGGGGGGCGGTTTATGAATCGTCCCGAGGTGAGCGGTGATACGTTCATGTCGACTAATAACAAGATGGCGATCCATGGCACAGTTTTAGCGCCCAAGGCCGTGCTTGACGTTCGCGGCGGTCCAGGTAAAGCCACCAAAGGGCCATCCGGGGAATCGTACGATGGGGTTGGCTATATTTTCAAAGATGACGACTCGTCGCGAGCTGTCTTCGGAAGTTACTCGCTATTTATCAAGCCGGATTACGTTTCCAAGCAGCAAGTATATTGCGTCGTGTTCGAGATTGGCGCAGCGGGCTTCGTGCCGGCCAAAGCGAAGATCCACGATCACATCGTAACCGTCGGCGGTTGGCGAGTCGATTTCAACACCGAGGATGCGACGAAAGTCTCGCGTCAATGAGGGACAATCGCGAGTGGGATTATTTGGCGAGCACCTTATGTTCCCAGATGCTTTTTAATCGCTGGGGAATCCGTTTGGCGATGTCAATTGCCCTCAGGCGGGCCATTGCGGTGGCTGACAGTTGTATCGAATCGGTCGAATGCGGATCGTATCCCAGCTTAGTGAGGTTGTCCCCAAAAATCGCTTCTGATACGGCGATGTCGTAAGGACTCCAACGCTTCCACTTGTCGAAATTCTTGGTACGGATGCCAAGTTGTTCGATACGTTCATCGACATTTGCTGGAATAGCCAGTCCCGATAATTCCGCAAAGTCACGCACGAATTCATGGGGAGTGGCTAACAACGTTTCGTATTTCGTGGTCAGCGATGTGTCGGGATGACTTTCCGTTTCCCGCAGATAGAGATCCAGCTGATGATTGACATATCGCGAGGCCGCGTAGACGGTCCGCGGTCCGAAATCCTTGTACATGATTGAATTGGCATTGTCGCGTGGATCGCGCACAAGCAAAATGTTTTTACGATGCGGAATCACCTGATCGATTTTGTCCAATTGCTGCCAACAATCGTCGCTCTTAATTCCTTTTTCCTGGCAGTCATCCACGTAAGCGTGGTACGCGTAGAAAAAATCAGCAAATTCCGCAGGTGAGGTCATCGCTGTTTGGTGCAAAACGTCTTGGATTCCTTGATAATTCGCCGCCTGATGAAACCATTGCCTTGGCAACAGGCGTTTACGAATCGCACTAGGAAACAGGCATTGATAGATTTTGTCCCGTCCCCTCTTCAGGTTGTCCGGCGAGGATTTTCCCACCAAAGACGCTGCTGTGCCGAGGATCAAGGAGCGATCACGCACTACCGAGATTTCGAATACCTTGCGCAGAATCTGCGCAGTCAAATTCGTGCCGGATCCCTGAACTCCTAATATCACGTAGGTGGGCTTATCCTGCAGCGTCTTGTGAAATTCCGCAAAATTCATGGGAAACGTGCCTTGATGATTTGCCCTAACGGTCCCGACCATGCGCATGAACGCTTCGCCTAGAAAACCAATTGTGTGTAAAACATGCTATGAAACCACCGAAAAGTCAAACCCAAGCCGTCAAATACGCCAAGCACGGCTGATGCGCCGTTTCATCGCCATAAACGGAATTTTCGGAACCGCTCAAAGGCTCGCGGCCAATTCCAGGCAATCCTGCTTGCACCTCCCGAGCCGGTGTCTAATGATGAATGTGATTGTGGCAAGCTTCTGTCCGAATTTGTTCGTTTACTGAGTCGATAGCGGCCCCGGCACCGATTCGAAATGATCTTCAATTCTCTGGTCTTTTTCGTCTTCTTGTGCATCGTGCTGCCGCTGTACTTTCTGTGCCGGCATCGCTGGCAAAACCACGTCTTGTTGGTCGCCAGTTACGTTTTCTATGGATGGTGGGACTACCGGTTTTTGTCGCTGCTGTTCTTGTCGACCGTTGTCGATTATGTCTGCGGACTGCGGATTAGCCGGTCGGACTCCGATACGGTGCGGCGTCGCTATTTACTCCTCAGCTTGATAACCAATCTGGGCTGCTTGGGGTTTTTCAAATACTACAACTTTTTCGCCGAGTCCGCCGGACGGTTGTTAGAGGGGCTTGGCCTGGCCGTTGACGCGCCCACGCTGAATGTGATTCTGCCGGTGGGGATTTCGTTTTATACGTTTCAATCGCTCAGTTACACGATCGACGTCTATTGTCGACAGTGTCCACCGGCGAAACATTTTTTCGACTTCGCGCTGTATGTGTCGTTCTTTCCGCAACTGGTCGCCGGTCCCATTGAACGCTCGCTGCACTTGTTACCCCAAGTCGAGTCGCCACGAACATTCAGCGCACAAGCGGCGGTGGACGGCATTGCGTTGATGGCTTTGGGGTATGTGAAAAAACTGGTGATCGCCGACCGTTTGGCGCCGCTGGTCGATACGGCCTTCCAAGGCAGCAGCCTGCCGTACGCTGATGCCGGTTCGTGGATTTTTATCTACGCCTTTGCCTTTCAAATCTACGGCGATTTCTCGGGTTACTCGGATATCGCCCGCGGCATCTCCAAGGTGTTGGGCTTCGACCTGATGGTCAATTTTCGCGCGCCGTATCTTGTCTCCAACCCGTCCGCTTTTTGGCAACATTGGCACATCAGCCTATCGTCGTGGCTTCGCGATTATCTGTATATCCCGTTAGGCGGCAATCGGCACGGCGATTGGATCACCTACCGCAACTTAATGGCAACGATGCTGTTGGGGGGCTTGTGGCATGGAGCGGGGTGGGCTTTCGTCATCTGGGGCCTATTTCACGGCCTATTGTTGAGCATTCATCGCCGGTTCACACCGCTGCTAAAACAGATTGACGAACAAGCTGCCAAGGTTCCCCTGGGACGTCCCCTGTGGCGGGGCCTGACGGTTGTCGTGTTTTTTCATCTGACTTGTATTGGCTGGTTGATCTTTCGAGCCGGTGCCATTGAAGCGGCCGCAGTCCAGTTTCATATGGTGCTGAACAGTACATCGGTGTTGCTGACTCCGCCCAACTGGGGACCGCCGTTGCAATATGCCCGCATGGTGTTGTTTCTGGGGGGCCTGGTTCTGTTGTTTCAATGGAAGCATGAAGCCTTTGAGCGATTTCATACCTGGCCGCTTGGGCGACAAGTCTTCGCGTTTACGGCTGCCTTACTCTTAATTACCTCACTGGGAATTTTCGGTGGATCACAATTCATCTACTTCCAATTCTAATTGGCGGCCCGAAGCTTGGTTGCTGGCCCTGTTTTTGACGGCGGTAGCGGCCTATTGGGCGTTTGACTGGCTCGGCGGCGGATTCGTTGCTGAGCAACTCGCTGATCGATTTGGCACAATTCTCATAGAAAAAAGCCGTGAACGAATCACGCAACCCGCGGAATTCCTATCCATCCGCATGCGCGAAAGCCTGTGGTTTCTCGCGATGGCTGTGGGGATGATCGGTGTGGCGTTGTTGGCAGCGCGAATTGTGCGCCGCTTGTGCTCGCCGATGTGGGCTTGGTTACCAATCTCCTTGATTGCATTCGCAACGGTCAACGGCGTGATCGGAGCGGGCGGGGAAACCGGTACGTATTGGATGGTCTTGTTCGCCGGCAGCGGCGATAGCAAACAACCGGAGTTTCAAATTGCCCGAATCCTGCATCGTGATAGCGACGCGAAGGAAAAGGTGGTCATCCTCGGTTCCAGTCAAGGACTCAGTGAGATTGATGAACCGACATTGAATCGGCGGTTTGGTCCGCAAAAATATTTTGCCAACCTCTCTTACGTTGGTTCCCACACGATTGAATTCTTGCTGACAGAACCATGGTATGGAGGCGAACACCCTGAAATTGCGATCTGTTACCTGAGCGAATTGAACTTTTACACCAAGGTGTCGGGAGCCCGGTTGCTGCCGTTGCTTAAGGTCTCGGAATGGCCCACCTTGCAAGAGTTGGAGATCGAAAAATTCGATATCGGCAATCGCGGTATCAATGGTTATGTGGGATCGGTCTTGCCGGCGTTCCAATCGCGTCGCAGTCTTGAGTATTTTCTGTTTGGCACCCCTGCGGTCGAAAACAAAATCAAACGTGACCACCCGACGCTGGGATCAGCTGCCGAGTCGGTTGATCAGAAAAAGCAGCGGCGCGAGCAAGCGCATGAAAAAACCATTGCGAGGATGGCGAAGACTTACGCCGTCAACGACGATACCGAATTTCACAAAACCACATTAGAAATGTTTCTCCAGCGGGCGCAACAAACGGGGACCCAAGTTGTCTTGATCTTTGGGCAGGTCAATCCGGTCCTCAGTCAAAAAATTGATCCCGATGTGCGCCGCGATTTTCTAGACTATCGGGATCGCTTAAAGAAACGATTTCCCGACGTACTGATCCTGTCCGACGAACTGCCCGTCCATCCAGAATCCGATTATCACGATATGATGCACCTCACCGAAGAGGCGCAGATTCGCCACACACACAGCTTAGCGGATGTGTTACAGGATCGCTTGGGGTGGTCGCCCGACAGTGATTGACTCAGCCGGGCCTTTAGCAGAATGATTAAGGTGCCGCTGATCAAACGTCGCCGGGAATTTCGTCCTCGGCGGAATCGCTCCGCGGTTTCGCCCGCGCAAATCGCGATAGCAGTGCCGGCAAGAAGACCAAATCTCCGAATAGGGCCGAGCCAATCGTCAAGCCGCTCATGGCGGCAAAAATGCGTTGGTCGCGCATATCACTGAATAGCACCGTCGAAAAACCGACGATGAGCACAGCGGTGGTCATAATGAGTGCCGTCCCGACCCCAGTGAATGAGGCGCGAATGGCCTCGTGGTCGTCGTCAGTTTTCTCCCGTTCTTCTTGATAACGCGTAAGAAAATGGATTGTGTCGTCCACGGCGATTCCTAAACAAACGGTAAACGCGCAGACACTCACCATCTCCAACGATCCGCCAGTCAAGACCAGCGCCGTTCCGGTGACCGCTAGGGGAAAAACGTTAGGAATGATGGAAATCAGTCCCATCCGCACCGAGCGATACACGAACGCCAAGACGACAAAGATGATGATCGCAGCACTCCCGAGGCTTGTCGCCAGATCGACCACGATTTGGTACAGGTGCTCCCAACGCCGAACGGCCGAGCCGGATAAATCAAAAGTGAAGTTCGGATAGTCTTGCTGTATTTTCTCCAATCCCGTTTCCAACCGGCGAAACACTGGGCCATACGTGGCGATTCCCAAATCACGAACACGAAATGTCACGGAGGCTCGGCGGTGCTCGGGCGTGTAAAAGGCGCGCTTCAAAGGGGGAGGGAGTAATTCAATCATCGACATCCGTTCGGAGGCTTTGCCTTCGCCGGGTAAGGCGTCGATGAGATTGCGGATGGAAAGCGGGTGGCCGATCAACTCCTCCGATAGCAGTAAATCATCAACAGCGGAGACCGCTTCGAGTATTTTCGGCGAATCCGCAGGCACGTCAGAGGACCAACTGATGTCGACGGCCGAGTATTCCAACCCGCCAAAAGCATCATCCATGTGCCGCATGGCAACGGCCGCTTCTGAGCCGGTCGGCATGGCATCGGTACGGCGTTCGTCGGGCCGGAGCGTTAAGGAAATCATCAACAGGACGAATGTAAGCCCGATCGCGATATAACTGAGCGCCTTAGTATGCCGCAACACGAACTCAATGATGCCGCCGATCCGATTCAAGTGCCGGTCAATCAGTCCCCGCTCGTGACCGATATGGACCCGCCGTCCCATGCGTGTAGAGCAGGCCAGCGGAATCACCGTCACCACAGCCACAAACGTCAACAGCACACCCATCACGCAGCTCCAACCGAACTCTTGCACGGTTTTGTGATGCGCCAAAGACATTGATCCAAAGCCGATTGCCGTGGTGAGCGAGGTCAGCGCGCAGGCCAAGCCCACTTCGCGAACGCCGGCGCGGGCGGCATCGCGTTCGCTCATCCCCGAGGCACGATATCGACGGATTTGCACCATCAGATGCACACCGTCGGTGAGCCCCACCAAACTCAACAGCACCGGCAAGATGACGTCGTTGAAAGGATTGTTTTGCAAATCAAAATATTGCAACATCCCTAACGTCCAAAACACCCCCATCGCGGGCGCCAGGGCGACGATTATGACCGCTGTAAATCCGCGGAATAGCACAATCGCGATCAAACCGATCATCGAATAGCCGATGATTTGATATTTATATTTGTTCTCTTCGTGGGATTGTACGATTGTCAAATACGTAGGGACGCGTCCGGAAACGAGAAACGACATATTGACGTCGGGAAAATCGGCCGCCGCTTTTTCCGCTTCCTCTCGGAGTCGGGACGTGCAATCTTCGTCGTCCGAGACGAACAGCCAATCGAATTTGATCAGCAGCAACAACGTTTTGCCGTCATCGGACAGGAGTTGGCCCGCCACAAGAGGGTGGGCGTCCGCCTTTTGACGCGCCGATTCGAATCGCCCGGCAGAAGCAGTCGCCGAGGGTAAAATCGGTTCCGGCAAGCCAAAGATGTTGAGAATCGGAACACGATCCATCCACAAGATGCTGCGCACATAATCCAGCGACTCAAGTTCGTCGACCACGTGCCGTACCGCAGCAGCGCCGCGTTGTGTGAAAATCGCGTCGCAATCAACAACCAAGACAGCATCTGAGTCCGACAGGCTCACCGGGTCGACGTCGGGGGGCGTTTCGAATTTCTCGCGTTTGGTTACGGGTGACTGCTGGTCGGGAGCATGGACCGTGAACAAATCGGTGAGTCGCTCTGGAGCAATGTATCCCAGCAAGGCGAATCCACTGATGACCAGCAAACCGAACGTCACAACGGAAGGGTGGTCGACCATCCAACCGGTCGTTCGGTTAAATCGGCGAGGCATAGAAGCTCAGCTTTCAGCAATAAGTGTTGTGATTCATTCGCAGCCGGAGACGGTCGTCGCGCTGGATCGTCGCCGATCAATCACGTTCGTCCCGCGTCCTGCGAACGCGGAGGACTGAAATTCGCCGGAAGGGGAGGGTGCATAATACGGGCAATAAAAATCAGTGTTTCAACCGTGTGAATCGTGGCTAAGCATCCTGTCGAATTCAACGAACGTCGACATGACTTGGTTTTTCACGATCCTGGGAAGATCAAAACCGGTTTTTCTGGCGAGCGGCTTCTTCGACTTCACTCTTTGTGAGCCGCCGGTCCTTGTCCTTGTCGATATTGCGGAAGCCAAATCGGCGAAAACCGAGGGGAGCTTCCAGCCATGCGACTTCTCCGTCGCCATCTTTGTCAAAGTTCTTCAGGAATGTCGCCACAAATTCTTGGATCTCATTCTCACGTACTTGGGGATCCACCGGTTTCTTGTCACGTTTCCACTCATCCTTTTTCCCACGCGGAATGGCGACTTCAAAAAACGCGACCGCCATTTCCTCCCAGGTTTGATCGCCCCAACTGACAAATTGAGTCGGATCGGGATTAGCGAGGTTCGCTTTGGAGTTGTCAAACTTCACGGTGAATTCCAACGCCTTGACCGAAGACAACGGCATCGGTTCAGCCAACTCATAGACATGCTGCCAATTGAAATCGTATTGCGGCACGTCCAGCAGCACTTCGCGATCCGTTTCGTGTTTGCCGAACAACCGAAACGACTTGCCGCGCAGATGCATGTGCGGCACGATTGCCAGCAATTCTCCCTGCTTGGGCAATCGCTTGACGCGGCCATCCACGGGATAGTCGGCTGCGTGCGGCGGGATTTCGAATTCCTGATCAATGCCGACCAGCGTCAGTACTTCGTGGGTAATGTCTTGTTCTTCACCAAACAGTAGCCCGATTTTTGTCAGGTCCTCCTGCTCGGACCCATTGGGGGTGTAGTGCATTTGAAAAACCAGTTTTGATCCCGCCGGAATTTTCCGGCCGCGGTGTGGCGGGAGCATCGTGAATCGCTGGCCCGGAACATAGGCCGATAACCAGCCGACGCCTCGGAAATCGGAGCCGTCCGGCGGCCTGATAAACACGATGCAGTGGTGCACAACTCCTCGGTTTCCAGGAATCACCTGCGAGCCGGTGACCCATTTGTCTTCTTCAAATCCCGGGTCAACGACAAAGTATTGATACTCCACAGTCCCTTCGGCCGGAACCGTATAGGGGTGATCGCGCATCTCGACGACGGCATCGGGAGTATCGGGCATCAACCAGCCGTCCGCAAACTTCGGCAACTCGGGCAAGTCCTTCACATCACCGTACGGCATGCCCCCTTCGACCCAATCGGTGAACGCTTGCTTGTCCGCATCGGGCATATGCCGCGTGTTGGAGAATTCTCCGTGCTGGGGATTGGCATGCCAGGGCGGCATCCGGCCATCGTCGATCGTTTCCAGCATCATGTCCGCCCAACCAATCACCTCGTCGTAGTCGGTTAGCGAAAACGGGCCGATTTCGCCCGGACGATGACATTCCACACAATGTTGGTTCAAGATCCGTGCGATGTCTTTGGTGAAGGTCAAATCTGTGGTGACCTCCCCCTTTTTTTCACGGCCGATAATACAACCGTTCGGCTCGGTGACCGCCATCGTGACTGGCTTTCCCGACAACAACTCTTCAATAGCAATCTTTAAATCCTCGCGAGCCGGCTTCGTCCGCGCTCGTCCCGGCAGGTATTGATCGTCGATCCGCCCGCGATACCGGATCGCCAGTTGCTCATCCACCACGAAGACTTCCGGCGTGCGTTTGGCGTGATATTGGTCAGCGATCTTGTTTTCGTAATCCTTGGCCATCGGAAATGTGATGGCATATTGCTTGGTATATTCGCGGACATCCTCCGTCGAGTCTTGGATGTTGCTGTTGATGCCTACGAACCGCACGCCCTGCGATTCAAATTCCGCTGCCAGTTTGTTCAATCCCGGCCCATATAACCGAGCCAGCGGGCATTCGCTGCCCAAAAAGCAAACAACCGTCAATCCCGCCGGGCCGTCGGTCAACTCCACGACCTTGCCGTCGACCGTAGGCAATCGAAAGG
Source organism: Symmachiella macrocystis (assembly GCF_007860075.1). Taxonomy (NCBI): domain Bacteria; kingdom Pseudomonadati; phylum Planctomycetota; class Planctomycetia; order Planctomycetales; family Planctomycetaceae; genus Symmachiella; species Symmachiella macrocystis. The sequence goes on along the minus strand of NZ_SJPP01000001.1, from coordinate 47,127 downwards.
TCGTTGCGGGGACTTTCGGTTCTGGGGCGGCATCATTTGCTGCAGCGGCAGTGAAATGAATTGCACAGACCAAAACAGCAAAGCCAAAACTCCGATATGTCATGGACGGCTTCCCTACAAAATGTTGCGTGGTATTGAAGCTGTATTGTGCAATCCCGCTAGGTAGTCCACAAGTGTGATATTTTCGTGCACCTGCATCCAGTTCCGGGAGTGTCGAGGCATTATAGAGTCGACTGGAAAAAATGAAATGGGAGAGGACCAGCCAAAATCTCTGCGTCGTTCTACATCAAAGGGCAAACACGGCCAAAGAGAATAGCAGCTCAGCAGGAGCTTCGCCCTCCCACAATGTTGATTGACCATCGCAAAAATGTATTTTGAAACGCGATCTATGGCTAAAACCCAGATGCCATTTTCGCAATGACTGGGATTTGGTGGGTGTTGGTCGTTTCCCGATCCCATCACAGCCTCAAACCCAGTCGGTTTTTTCCTTTCCCAAAAGTAGGTATTATACGAGGTCGATCGTCTGATGCCCGGTTGACTAACCGCAGGGGACCATTATGGCTCGCATGCTACTCGTTTTGTGTTGTTTCTCGGCGCCATTTTTTATGGATTACCGTGTCCAAGCGGCGGATGCGGCGAAGCCGAACGTGTTGTTCCTGTTTACCGATGACCAACGCGCCGACACGATTGCCGCCTTGGGCAATCCGCACATCAAGACACCGAACATCGACGAACTTGTCCGTTCGGGATTCGTGTTCAACAATGCTTATTGCATGGGCTCCACCATGCCGGCCGTCTGCAACCCCAGTCGGCACATGATGCACAGCGGGATGTCGCTGTTTCGCTACGACCCCAAACAGATCGAGGGGACGTTCGGGGAAACAATGAAGCGGGCCGGTTACACCACCTATCATGAGTCCAAGCGGGGCAATACCGCTCGCAAGTACCACACCGCGTTTGATCACTCACAATATCTCAATGATCAAGCAGAGCGAACTTCCGGGCATCATGGACGAACGATTGCCAACCATGCGGTCAAATTCCTCAAAGACTATGACCGCGACAATCCGTTTTTCATGTACCTCGGTTTCGCCGGCCCCCATGACCCTCGCGTCGCCGCAGAGGAATGGAAGGCTTTATACGATCCGGCTGAACTTCCATTGCCGGAAAACTACAAACCGCTGCACCCCTTCGACAACGGCGAAATGGTGATCCGCGACGAACAACTCGCTCCCTGGCCCCGTACCGAAGAAACGGTCCGCGAACATCTACGGGACTACTATGCCTGCATCTCGTCCATCGATTTCAACATCGGCCGCATCATCGCGACGCTCAAAGAAACCGGCCAGTTTGAAAACACGATCATCGTATTCTCCTCGGACCATGGTTTGGCCGTCGGCAGTCACGGTCTGTTCGGCAAGCAAAGCCTGTACGAGCACAGCATGAAAGCGCCATTGATTTTCAGCGGACCGGGAATCCCCCACGGACAAAGCGAAGCCTTTTGTTATTTGTTCGATATCTTTCCCACCGTCTGCGATCTGGCGCACGTGCCGATTCCGGCGGGTCTCGATGGCAAAAGCTTATCACCGGTGATCGACGGAAAATCGACCGGTGTTCGCGACGATATTTTCTTGGCCTATCGCAACGTGATGCGCGGCGTGCGACACGGTGATTGGAAACTGATACGTTACCCGCAGGTGAATGTCACGCAACTGTTCAACCTGCGCGAAGACCCCCTCGAATTACACGACCTTTCTGAAAGCGACCAGGAGCAAACAGACCGGATGATGACGCTGCTTATCAAACAACAAAGTGTCTACGACGACAAACAACCGTTGATTGTCGAAAACCCCCAACCGGCGACCATCACCGTCGAAATGATCAACAAGGCGGCCGAGCAGGCCGCGAATAAGAAACGTAAGGTGAAACGGCGTAAATGAGTCGTGCACTGATCAACAAGATCTGTCGGGCTAAGGGTGGCTGGGGACGAGCACTCGCTCGCCCCCAGGTCGTTTGACATCCCTACGCCCAACGCACTGGGGGCGGACTTCGCCCGTCCCCAGCCACCCGGATGCTTACACAGGCGATCGGTAAAAATCGCGGTCTTGGTTCTGCCCTCACGCCTCAATTCTCAAGCATCGGGCCCGTCTTACACATTGCATGCGAGGAACGAATCGGCGATAATCTATACGTCGTAACCCAGGCACGGCGTTTTCATCCAGGAGCCATCCACCCATGCCGGCACCCCTCTGCACCGGTCCGATCCAGCGTCGCGAGTTTCTGCGCGTGGGTACGCTAGCACTTGGTGGAGTGATGTTGCCTGACTTGTTGCGGTTGCAAGCAGCTTCAGAAAATCCGCGACTGACGACGTCGGTGATTTTGTTTTGGATGTGGGGCGGACCCAGCCAACTCGAAACCTACGACATGAAACCCGATGCTCCCAGCGAGTATCGCGGGCCGCTCAATCCGATTCGCACCAATGTGCCCGGCATGGACATCTGCGAATACATGCCGCTGCAGGCGAAGATTGCGGATAAGTTCTCCATCATCCGCTCGTTGCATCACGAGATGTCGGCGCACAACGACGGCAGTATCGAGGTGCTGACCGGCCAGACACCCAGCGTGCCGGATCCGACGTCGCAAGCCCACTCGAAACATCCCGACTTCGGCATGGTCGCCAGTCGCATTCGCGGCCCCCATCCCGAGGGCCTGCCGCAATACATCGGCGTGCAGCGTTCGCCGTTTATGACGCAACCTAATTATTTGGGAGCAGCACATCGGTCGTTCGATACGGGCGATCCTTCTTTGCCCGGTTATGCCCCGAAAAATCTAACGTTGGCAACCGGTGTCGATCATCGTCGCTTGGGGGATCGTAGGCATCTGCTGGGGCAATTCGATCGCTTTCGGCAACGGTACGAACATGACATCGACGGCGCGGATGAATTCCAATCCGCCGCGTTCAGTATTCTAACCAGCAGAAAAGTGGCCGACGCTTTCGAGATTGCGCAAGAAGATCCCAAATTGCGAGACCGCTACGGACGACATCGTTGGGGGCAAAGCTGTCTATTGGCGCGGCGACTGGCCGAGGCAGGCGCAGCCGTCATTAACGTCGATGCCACTGCTCCGAACAGCACGACTAAGAATTTCAGCTGGGACGACCACGCCGGCGCGTTTCATCTCGACTACGCGCAGCGAGAACGTCTGCCGCAAATGGATCAAGCGCTGTCGGCTTTGATCACTGATTTGCATGACCGAGGCCTGAACGAAAATGTGCTGGTGATCGCTTGCGGAGAATTTGGCCGCACACCGCGCGTTACGCATGCTCCGACGAACTTTTCCAATCAAATCGGCCTGGGCCGCGATCATTGGCCCGGGGCATTCAGCGCACTGATTGCCGGCGGCGGATTGCGGATGGGGCAGGTTGTGGGGCAGACCAATTTCAATGCGGAATATCCCTTGCACGATCCGGTGACGCCACAGGACTTGCTGGCGACGGTCTATCGGCATCTGGGTGTGGATCCACAGCAGCAGTTCACCAGCTTCGCCGGCCGTCCGATCCCGATTCTCCCCGGCGGCCAACCGATCAAATCGTTGATCTAGCTGACGCAACCCGCGTGGGGGTGATGATTTCCGGCCGATGATCTTGCCAGATCCGCACAGGCCGCACTGACCGATCGAAGTCCGCAATCCTCGGGCAACGGACCATTTTCTGAATAATTTCTTTGCGTATTTGGAATGGGGATGCCTATAATCGTCTCATTGGAAGTCATTCCTAATGTTGCGTTGGGTAGCCCATCAACATGCGCGATGGTTGCGGGGGTACGGGTCTATCAATACAGCACGGCGGACTGGAGATTCGGAATGTATACATACCAATTGGCTAAGGACATCATGGTCACCAAGTTGGTGACCCTATCGCCGGAAGTCGACGTGTTCAAGGCGATTGACCTGTTGCTGAAGCACCGCATCTCTGGTGCTCCGGTGATCGATGCCCGACGCAATTTTCTTGGCATGTTCTCCGAAAAAAACTGCATGTCCGTGCTGTTGGAATCGGCTTACGAGCAGCATCCCACGACGCACCTGTATGCATTCATGGATGTCGAAGTCCCCACGATCAACGAAGACGCCGACCTGCTCGACATCGCGCGGATTTTTCGTGACACACATTGCCGCCGCTTGCCGGTGATCCGCAAATCAAAACTCGTCGGTCAAATCAGCCGCCGCGACTTATTGAAAGCCGCGCACAGCATGATGGCGTCCGCCCCGGATCGCGAGTCCACCTGGCTGTACCTCAGCAGCATCGCCGAACGTCACGAAGCCCCGATTGTGTAATCGCGGGCGAGCGGGACGGGAGAAACATCGCACAACGGCCAACCCGCCCGCTTCCCAAACCGACGGCTTTGCCGTCGTTCACAGCGGTAGCAAGGCATCCTCGCGCACCTAAAACGTGGGACGGCAATCTGCCCATCGGCCCGGACGACAAGCCTTTCTAAAGTTCTCCATCGCTGCCGATGTTGCGGTGCTTTGCGTGGTAATACATCACAAACAGGAAATACCCCAATAACAGCGTTGAGACAATCGTCGAGACTAGTCTGAAAAGGTCGCCATCAGACATTGCCTGTGCGATGCGCAGCGAGACGTCCAACACAAATAGTCCGACAAAAATCGGCTTCACGCCAGGCGGAAATGCACCGACCGATGTCTTCGACCTTCGCTGGGATATCCGCGTCTGCCATTGCGCCAGCAGTTGTTCCGCGCTGCGCGTCAGCACTGGCAACCCACAGTCGGGGCGCCGTCGGTTCTCCGAACGGGATACCGCCTTTGACGGAATCCAACATCTCACCGACGACTTGAACCTCGATTCCCTCATCCTCCAATACCGTCGCTGCCGCGTGCGCCTCGATGCAATCACCGGCGGCGTAGATTTCCACGACAACCGGATTATTTCGGTCCATTACGCTGGATTGGTCTATCGCGGACATACTGGTTCCTCGCATGAAAATTCGAAGTGGTATTCAGAATTCAATACGATTCGGCCATGCGGGCCATCGTAGTCTCTACCACTGGGCCGAAGACTCACTCCGCCGGCACCGAAAACAATTCCACCGAGTGCCCGTCCGGATCAGAGATGAAAGTCTGCACGTAGCCATCGGGACGTAACTTCGGCTCGCACATGAACTCGATGCCTTGTGCTCTCAAAGCGTCAGCGGCGGCGTAGGCGTCGTCGACTTCGAAGGCAAAGTGGTGCGTCCTTGTTGCAGCACCGGCTTGCTCACTCGGTTGCGGTAGGCCTGCGGGGGAGGATTGGTCGTGTTCTAGAATCAAGTGAATCTGCGACGGGCCGGCTTGAAACCAACTTCCGGGAAAACTGAAACCGGGACGTGTGACTTCGTCCATTCCCAACAGACCCACATAAAAATCGCGGCTGCGATCTAAGTCCTTGACGATTAAAGTCACATGGTCAATGCACTTTACTTGAATCGGTGCGGCAGTGGTCTCAACGGGTTGATTCATTCCGATGGCTCCTGATTGGCCTGTAGCATTAATTCGACTGCTTCTTTGCCGGTCATGCCGAGAGTGATACCCAACGCGCCTGCCTGCGGCGTAATGCCGACGATCTTGGCATCGAACAGGTCTTCCGGCTCGACGAGCGGATTCGCGGGTGTCCCTTTGGCAATGGCGATTGCTTGATTGAATTCAGCGGGAGTCACCAAATCGTAGATCCCGCAGCCGACGATTCCTGCAGCGGTGAGAATCGTGCAGTATTGTCCACCCTGCCAACGGTTACTGATGCCGAGGGCCGAACCGTTTTGGAATTCCAACGTGCGATTCGTCGAGCGGGGGAGGGCGTCGTTCATCGTTTCGTCTCGTGTCGGAGAATAAACGCAGCACGCTATTTTGATTGAGCGGCGGTGTTCTCGTTCTTAGTGTGAATGAAAAAAAGAAGCCGACGAAATTCGTCGGCTTCCTGGTGTTCGTCAAACGTCCGTTATTTTAGACCGGCTTGACGTTTTCCGCTCGCGGTCCTTTGGGACCTTCCCCGGGGGTGTAGGAGACCCGTTGACCTTCATGAAGTTCTTCGTAGCGAACTCCTTCGAGATTCGACATGTGAAAGAACATGTCCTTGTCCGTTCCGGTGTCAATAAACCCGAAACCCTTGTCCGTCAGCCGTTTGATCGTACCTTCAGCCATTCAACCAGATCCTGAAAAAAAGTGAGTTTTGGGCGACGCCTGGAACTCAACCGCCAGGCAACTCCGCCGCATGCTATTGATTCTATCACCCCCACCCTGTGCGTCAACACGCATCTCTGGTTCCAAGACATTTCGTAAAAAAAGTCTGAAACAGTTTTTCCACGCATTTATAGTGGTTTTGGACCATTCGACCGCCCTGGCTGGCGGAATCGCACAGCGGTTAGCCCGGCCGCGCTCAGGCTAAAATGTCGCGCACGACTTGACCGTGAATGTCGGTCAAACGGAAGTCGCGCCCTTGAAAGCGGTACGTCAGCCGCTTGTGATCGATGCCCAATTGGTGCAACATCGTCGCGTGCAAGTCGTTGACGTGTACGATGTTATCGGTCGCGTTGTAGCCCAGTTCATCGGTCGCGCCGTGTGTCACACCGCCCCGGATTCCGCCTCCGGCCATCCACATCGAGAACCCACGGATATGATGGTCGCGGCCCGGGTTCTTCCCTTTGCCTTGGAACATCGGCGTCCTGCCAAACTCGCCGCCCCAGATGAGGAGCGTGTCATCCAACATGCCCCGTTGCTTCAAATCCGTCAACAGGGCCGCCGTCGGTTTGTCGGTGAGGCTGCAACACGTTTTCATATACGAGACCAAATCGCCGTGATGGTCCCAGCCGCGGTGGTATAGATGTATAAAACGCACCCCCCGTTCGGCCAACCGCCGCGCCAACAAACAGTTGGCGGCATAGGAACCATCGGCCCCTTGTGTACCGTACATGTCTAATGTGCTTTGAGTTTCGCCCGACAGGTCCATCAACTCCGGCACGCTGGCCTGCATACGGAAGGCGAGTTCGTATTGTCCGATGCGGGTTGCGATCTCTGGATTGTCGACTGTTTCATTGCGGACCCGATTGAGCGCATTGATCGTCTCGACAACATCACGTTGCCGCGTGTCGGACACACCGGCCGGATTATTTACGTAATGCACAGGATCGCCATTGGAGCGGAACTCAACACCCTGCATCCGGCTGGGTAAAAATCCGCTGTGCCATTGCCGCGAAGAAATCGGTTGCGGGTTGCGGCCTCCTTCGGAAGTCAGCACAACAAATCCCGGCAGGTCTGCCGATTCACTTCCCAATCCGTAGTTGATCCACGAACCCATACTCGGTCGACCCGAAATCGACGTGCCGGTGTTCATCACTGTGTGCGCGGGATCGTGATTGATTTGATCCGTCCGCATCGAGCGGATGATGCACAAGTCATCCGCCAACTTGGCTGTGTGCGGCAGAAAGTCGCTGATCTCTTGTCCCGATTCGCCATGTCTGTTGAAACCAATTAGCGGACCTTGGCAGCGAAGCGTTTGTCCTTGCAGCTGCGCGATGGGTTGACCGGCTGTGAATTCCGCCGGCATCGGCTGACCGTCCATCTCGGCCAGCTTGGGTTTGTAGTCAAAGGTCTCCAAGTGCGACGGCCCGCCCGCCATGCACAAAAAGATGACCCGCTTGGCCTTCTGCGGAAAGTGCAAAGGCTGAACCACACCCCCGACGCGCTGGGCACCGGATGGCGCCGCCCAACTATCAGCGTTCAATAAGGTTGCCAGCGCAGTTGCTCCCAGCCCCACCGAAGAATTCTGTAGGAAGGACCGCCGCGAAGAGTGCGCCATATGTTGTTCGAGAGGATGCATCACATCAGTTCCTGGTGATAGTCTCGTTGAGGTTAATGATCGTCCTCGCGACGGACGTCCAGGCGGCCAACTCGATCAAGTCGCTGTCGGGCGGCTTTGAATGCAGGCCGACTCCCATCAGTTTCTCAGCCGCCTCTTGATCGTTGGTATAACTTTGCCGGTGTTTGTCCAACAGTTTTCGCAGCAGTTCCATTTCTCGGTCATCGGGTGTTCGGGAAACCGCTTGCCTCCAAGCCCAGCTCAATTTATCGTCGTCTGTCGTTCCGCCCTCGTTCAAGATTCGTTCGGCAAATGCTCGTGAGGCCTCGACGAATGACGGATCATTGAGCAAAGTCAGTGCGGCTAACGGCGTGTTGGATATAGGACGCTCGGCCGTACACTCTTCGCGGCTCGGCCCGTCGAAGGCCAACAGCATGGGATGCAGGAACGTTCGCTGCCAATGCATATACACGCCGCGTCGATATTGCAGGTCACTGTTGTGCGGCTGATAAGTCCGCTTGGGGAAATTGAGGTAACCGTAGTAGCCGGCCGGTTGGTAAGGCCGAACCGGTTCGCCGCCGATCTCCTTCACCAGCAGCCCGCTGATTTCCAAAGCCGTGTCGCGCACAAATTCCGCTTCAATGCGAAAGCGGGATTGCCGTGCTAACAGACGGTTCTGAGCATCGCGTGTTCGCAGTACGTCGTTGTCGAGCGATGACTGGCGATAGGTCGACGACGTGACAATCAGGCGAATCATATGCTTGATGTCCCAGCCGCTCTCCATAAATTCCACCGCCAACCAGTCGAGCAACTCGGGATGACTGGGCCGCTCTCCCTGTGAACCGAGATCGTCCAACACCGACGACAGGCCGCGGCCGAAGTACAGTTTCCACAGGCGGTTGACGAACACTCGCGCCGTCTGAGGTTGTTCGCGCGAGACGAGCCACTGAGCCAAGTCCAACCGTGTCGCCCGTCGCTCCATGGGCGGCAATGACCCCAGTGCGGCCGGAATGGCGGGTTGCACGATCTCGCCCGCTTCATCCATCCAATCCCCGCGAGCCAGAACACGCATCTCACGCGGCTCTCCGGAGACCGGGCTGATCGTTTTGCGAATCGTACTCAACAAACGCTTGTGTAATCTTTTAGCGTTGGCCAATTCGCCTTTCGCAGCGGAGAGGCGTTGCTTCAATTCTTCATCAACCGCCGGCTCTTCGCCCGATTCGGTTTCGGTCGGCGAAGCGCTGCTGGCCTGTTGATTCTCCGCAACTTTTTTGTGCTCGGCTTCCAACGCGTTATAGGTCGCCTGCGCGGCGGCAAGTTGGGTTTCCAGTTCTGTCAACTCTTGCTGTTGTTCTTCGGTCGGCAACAACAAATTCGCCGCCGGATTGGCGACCCCTTTTTGTTGGATGTCGGCGAAAAAACTCGCGAAGCTATAAAAATCCCGCGCCGTGTACGGATCGAATTTGTGATCATGGCATTCCGCGCAACCCAGCGTTGCTCCCATCCAAACGACCGACGTCGTGCGGACGCGGTCGGCGGCGTATTTGGCCAGATACTCTTTGGCCTGCGCACCGCCTTCGATGGTTGTCATGCCCAACATGTTGTAACCCGCAGCCACCTTCTGCTCCCGACTGGCATTGGGCAATAAATCGCCCGCGAGTTGTTCGATCGTAAACTGGTCATAGGGTCGATTCGCGTTGAAGGCGTCGATCACATAGTCGCGATAGGCCGAGACTGAACGAGTTTGGTCGCCGTGATAACCAACCGTGTCGGCGTACCGCACCAGATCCAACCAGTAGACCGCCAACCGTTCGCCAAAATGCGGCGAAGCCAGCAACCGCTCGACGAGCCGTTCGTATGCGTCGGGACGATTGTCGTCGACGAAGGCTTCGACCTCCTCAACCGTCGGCGGCAATCCAATCAAGTCAAAACTCAATCGGCGAATCAACGTCACGCGATCCGCTTGCGGGGAAGGCGATAACCCTTCCGCATCCAATCGGGCCAAGATGAATTGATCGATCGCATTCCGTGGCCAGTCCGGTTTCGATACGGCAGGCGGCTGAGATCGTTGCGGCGGCACCAAGGCCCAATGCTCGTCCCAAGCTGCGCCGTCATCAATCCACTGTTTCAGCAACTCGATTTGGTCAGCTGTCAACCTCTTATTGGAATCTTCCGGCGGCATCCGCAAAGCGTCGTCGTCGGATGTGATCCGCTCAATCAATTGGCTCTCCGCTGACTTGCCCGGCACAATTGCAAAGCTGCCATCGCTCAATTCGCCAAATGCCGATTCCTTGTGATCAAATCGCAGCTCCGTCTCCCGCGATTCGCCATCGGGCCCGTGGCAAGCGAAACAGGTGTCTGAAAGAATCGGGCGGATGTCGCGGTTGAAATCGATCTTGCGCGGCGGCGGTTCCGCAGCGCTCAATGGTGCCGCTATGCAGCAGATCAACAGACTCAGCAAACCAACAAATCGTCGCATGGCCATCGAGAGCGTACCTTCATGAAAAGACTGATTTCACTGCTCTCAATTTTAACAAATGCGCGAGGAGATCACACGGCGACCCGGAATTTGAACCAGCGGATCACGCTCACACAGTCCTCGTAGCCCCAAAACGCCACATAGACGTTGCCATCGGCCAGAGATGTGATACAGGGAGCACCAAATCGCAAAACTTGAAAATTCGAGACCATGGATTCGTCGGTCGCCGTCAGCCCCCCGGCATCGTGTCCCCAGAGCGGCTGTGCGTCGTCGTTGAACCAGTCGTCCGCCTCAAGATGCGCCAGTTGGCACCACAGCCCTGGACTGTCCATGCGGCGATAAACACACAGAATCCGGTCGTCGGCCAGCACCAGCGGTGTCATCGTCTGTCCGAGTAAACCGGTCGACTTGGGAGCGGTCCAAGTCGCGCCGCCGTCGTGACTGAGCGCGTAGTGATTCGGCAGATCGCAATGATTCGTGTTGTCGTAGACCCAAGCGACCGCCAACAATCGTCCGTCGTGCAATTCCACGACTTTTGATTCCCAATACAACAGGTCGTCGCACTCACTGCGCATGACATCGAAGTAGCTGGGCCAAGTTTTTCCTTGATCGTGCGAAACAAACGCCAGCATGCGGTCGCCGCTGGGATGTTCGCCGTCCCATCCCCGCCAGGTCGAGGTCGGCAGCAGCCAGCGGCCATCTTTGAGAACGGTGATCGGGCAACACAACTCGAACGACGGCCCGACCAACGGCGGTGTGATCGATTGCGGCGGCGACCATGTCTGTCCGTTGTCCGTCGACCGCGCCAGCGCAAAGTCGGTGGGAACAAAGCCCATCGTCTCCGGATTGGCCAACCCTTCATGTGGGTGCGCGGTGCGGTCATGGCGATGCAGCAGGGCGACCAGTTCACCGTCGTCTAAGGCGGTGATCCGCCCGCTCTCGGATATCAACTGACCGTCAATGTCCTCTGCCAATGGACCTTCGGCTTGCCACGACTCCCCTTGGTCGGTGGACCGGGAAACATGCTCCCGACAATTCACCGCTTCAAAGGCCTCGCCGAGCATATAAGTCGCCACCATTTCACCGTTGGGCAAAACGGCGACCGACGGGAAATAGGCGTGCTGACTGGTGAGGTGCGGTTGCGGGTTCTTGTAGATGACACCGGTTTGAACATCGGCAAGAATTCGAGGCGCATCCGCGGCCTGCGAATTTCCCAAGGGGGCGGCCATAGCGATTCCTTCTGTAGGGGATGATGAGCAATCCCGAAACGGTAGCCTGTCATCCCCCTAAACGCAAATCCGCCGTAACTTGTCAGTTAGGCGTCGTGCACGAAAAACCGGTTGGCACGCAACACAGAAACTGCCAGGCGGTGGTCTCAGCGCAATATCCCAGCTCGCACTTCTTTGAGTTGCACTCCTCGATTAGCAATGTAGCCGCTGGTATCGCTCTTCGGGGGGAGAGGGGGATAAAGAGGATATCGAACGAGCTGGATGTTGCAACAACATGAACCAGCAAGCGTTAACCAGCAGCGTTGCTTGATAACTCAACCAGGAGCCAGCCGGTTGTCTAAGCAATCCTAGGTACCCAGACCCGCACGAACGCTCTAAGCCGATTCAGCGTCGTCGCCAAGGGTGGTTCCGAACCTGTAGCAGTGAGCGAGGTTTCTTCCGGGATTTGCAAGTGATCGCGAACCCGCACGGTTGAAACCTAAAGTTCGACTTATGTCTCTTGGGTGCGTCCTGAAGTCTTGTCGCTATGCAGAGTCGTTTCAATAGCATTGGGCGGAGTGGATGGTGGTCTGGCATCAGGGATATCCGGTCCATCCAGTACCGGTTCTAATGTACTGTTTCCGCAACGCGAGCAGCGAACCGATTCATCTTTTGCATAAGATGACATGATCATGCCGCATTTGCATTTTAAAAGGGCCACATACGACTCCCTATTAGTGATTTTCAATCGCTCGTATTAACTTAGTTAAGGTTTTTCCCTACCTGTTATATTGGCATATCGTCACCAGAAATTCATGATAAATACCAATGAAGCGGGGTATCCCTACCTATATTAGCCGTATTTGAACTCTTTAGGTGAATGTTTTCTCAGAGACACTAATGAGATAGGCCATGGGTGTAGTCTGTTTGTACCAGGGCGGAGTCAGCCTTCAGCGATCGACCTTGTCGCATCGCGCAGCATGCGGAATTTTGACGCCCAGGCAGCTGATATGCAGCACTTTAGAGGGGGCTGTCGCGGTGGCTCGCTACTGCCAAGAAAAGGGAGTGATTGTCTCTCCGGACGTTGGATGCAACCGCTCGACATCAATCACCTTCCAAGCCTCACCTTCGCGCTGCCAGGTGAGTTCCCACCGCGTGCTAAAGCGTTGGCGACCCACGGCGATGGCGGTCGCTTCGCCATTGGCGCGGAAGTGGGTCTTGGCGCGACTGCCTTCGGCGAGCAGTTCTACGTCTACATCAGTGATGCGGAGCGTGTTAATATCGGTGAGCATATCGCCGCCTTGGCGGACGTAGCCGCGAATCGGTTCCGCCTGTACCGAGAAGAATTCCAATGTGCCTTCGATATCAAGTCGGTGAAAGGCATCGGTCATCTGCAGCAGTTCACGTTCCACCAACTCCTCATCGGTTACGATCGACTCTTCCAGGACGTAGGTGGCTCCCCCCAGAACGAGCATCGCGGCAGCGGCGACTAAGAGGATTTTGCGGCGCTTTGAGGTCCAAATCGCAAAGAAGACGACCGCCAGGCAGGCAAACAAGACGATCGGCGGCCAAGGATTGTCAGTGAACCACATACGAAGCGCCTCGATCCGGGAAATTCCGATGCGAAATGATTTCAGTCTCGTTCGCTTCGCAAACGGGAGAGAAATAGCAGACGAACATCGATGCAGTTTAAGCGAACGTTTGCTTAGTTGGCAACCGGCGCCGGCAACTGCGATCCCTCATCCGACGGGAGCAAACGGAACTTCCGCCGCGAGATTTCCTGTCCACTGCTTTTGAGGACGAGCTCATAATCACCCGGCTCAAACGATTCGTCCAGGCGATAATTGAAAAAGACCCGCAAGTCCTCACGGGGCACGATTTGGCCGACGTGCGACACTTTCTTACCCTCCGAGTCATGCAAATTCACTTCGACCCACAAATCTTCGTGCGGCGGATTGAGTGCCGCTTGCACTAAAATCAACTCACCAGTCTGAAAAGTGTCGCGTTGGTTCAACAGGTGGTCAGCTACAATCCAATCCCCAACCTTGAAGGACAGAAACTTATCTTGTTCCCGTATCGAGGTGTCGTTACTCAGCATGTTGCGAACCTCTTCCTCGGGGATCCGCTCCAGCGTATACAGTCCGTCGGGATGCCGCACACCGTAGTGATCGAGTCGATATTCCAGGGCGACTCCCGCGACACTGAATAAGCCAATGGCAATCAGAAACGTGACAGCCGAGGCCACGCGGCGACCTGTCGATGCCCGCGGCAAAGCCGCACCTTGGCCCCATACGGAGATTCTCGTCGACATCCGCGCGAGCAGCGGAGAATGTCGTTTCCACCGTCGCCAACTCGCAGCGAGTCGTTGCACATCGTGTTGATTCAAAAACGACAAATAGATCGTCAGCATGATCGCAGGGAAAACGACCAATCCTAACATGAACACGGTTCCCAAATGGAACAGCACGCCGATTCCCAGCATCCAACCCCGCAGACGCCCACGCCATACACAGGCAAGAAACAACGCCTCCCAGATCACCGTGGTATATGCGGCGATAATCGAGACCATCGGATATTGCGAGAGATAGTCTCCCAACGGCTGATCGTAATAAATGTAGGTCATCAACCAATACTGCATTTGTTCGCCGCTGAAAAACGCCGGCGTATGCAACTTGGTGATCATGGCGGCAAAGTACATAATTGCGATTAACAATTGGATCAACCGTTGCGGCCAGACAGCGACTGTGGGAAGCTCGCGATGGGCTTCCCCGGGCCATGGAGACCGTTCACGGCGGCCTTTCAACCAAGCATCCACCGACCAGATTGCTCCCGGACGTGCCAAACAGAGCATCAAGATGACGTGCGTGGCGACCACTACATATTTTGTCGTGGAACTGATCCAGTCCAACATGCAAAAATAAGGGTATAGGACCAATACGATCGTCGTCGAGGTCCGAGTGAACCATCCCAAGGACATCGTAATCAGACTAAACACCAGCGCTGTGTAGAGCGCTACGACGATTGTCCCGGAAAACTCCGGCAGGTAGTTCAGATATCCGAACGATTGTGCCAAGGGCGCCGTAGCCCCATCGGTCGAAAATAGCTCGCGGGCATACGGCCAGCGCCGCGCGACGTCGAACATCATGACCAGCGGGAGAATGATCCGAATCATCGCCAAGCCGTAGGGGACTTCTTGGGCAAAGAAAAACCGGTCCCAGCTGCGTGCTAGGCTCGAAGATTCATTGCGAAGGCGGGCATATTCGTTCTTCATCGGATTCCTATTCCACAGAAGAGGGGAATGATCGTTTGTCGCAACGGCGACGCAGTAACTACTGCGCGTTCGGCGAGAGCTTGAAGGGCAGGGCGGGTGAATTGTCGCCGTGATTCTGTGTTGGACGCGTCACGATGTAAGGTGAATCGTTTGAGCGCGCATCTTGCCGCAGCCGCGGATTGTCGGTCATCACCCGCGCGACTTGTGACTCCAGCCACGAGTTGCGCACGCCCGTTGTCGTTCCATCGGGTGTGACTTCCGCTCGTACACGATAGTAAAATTGCACATCCTTTGGCTCTGCGTAATTCTGTGCCCAAACGTTGTCGGGCACATTGAATTTCTTGGGCCACGATTTTTCGACAACTAAAATACGTAGCATCGCTTCGTGCGAAGTGTGTCGTAAAATGTTGGCGGCAATTTTTCCGGTGAACATGTTGTGCGCGTCATAGTCCTGCCGCGGCCCCGTCGCGAACGGCACAAAGTCACCCCAGGGAGCAGGGGTCAGTCGATAATAATCGCCACTTTCCCCTTCAGCAATCAGGTGCAGTTCGCTGGAATGCGCCGACCAACCACAAAACATATCCCAAACGATGAAATACATTGCGGGGTGCGATCCCACGCCGAAGGTGAATGTATGCGCCAAAAAACCGACGGACAAAGCGCCGAGATAACAGCAAATAAAAGCTGTGGCTAACCACTTTTTCATGGGCGACATCCCTTCCTTGGTTGCCGGTTTCCGACGAATCGCCACGAGGCGCGGCGATCAAACGGGCGGGAATATCTTAAATTCTGCCAGACAGGTCAAGACGAGGTTGTCCGGAATTGTGCCACCCACCTCGCGTCCACCGCTTTACCCCGTCTGTAGGGGCGATTATCGTTTCCTTAAGAAACGGGAGCGATCCTAAAATATAGTCTCAGATTTTTTGCTCCACTTCGATTCACCTGACGTTGTCCTGATAGACTCTCTACTTAACGACGACTAAACCCCCTGGTTCCCATCACCCTGGTCACGACAAACGAGGCACCAAATGCGAAAAACCATCATTGGAATCGCTATTGTAGCTGCCCTGGCTACGATGCCCTTTCTGGTGCCCGCCCTCTACCACCAATTCACAGCCTTTCCCAAGTCGATCATGATTGCCAGTGGTCCTCAAGAAGGGCAATATCAACAAATCGCCGCGGATCTGGCAAAGGAGATCGAGGCGCAGTTGGGGATTGAGGTGAAGTTGGAGAAGGATACGCATGGTTCGCTCGACAATCTGCGGTTGCTTCGTCAAGGCGACGTAGATTTTGCTTTGTATCAACCCGGGACCGAACGCGTCCTGGACCCAAAACATTCCGATAGCAGCAAGTTACAACCACGGTTTGTCGCCAACGTTTATCCTGAAGTGACGCATTGGTTCGTCCGCCGCGGATCGGGAATTACGTCGCCGGGGGATCTTGTGGGGCGGAAGGTGGCGCTCGGCGAAAAAACGTCCGGCGACTACGCGATGAGCAAATTGTTGTTGAAGCACTTCGGCCTAAAAGAAACGGATGTCGACGCCCAGTATCTGAGTTTCGTCGATGTCCGTAAGCAATTCGCCACAGGGGAACTCGACGCTGCGTTTATGACCCTCGGCACGCACGCCAAAACCCTGACGCAGTTGGCCGAGGAAGAAACGTGCGACCTATTGACGATCCCCTATGCGGAAGCGTTCACTCGCAAACTCATCCTCCCCTCTCCGTATACGATTCCTGCCGGAATGTATGACTCCTATCCCTCGGCGTTTCCGCCGACCGACGTGAAGACCATTTCCATTCGCGCCAGCTTGTTAACGAACAACGGCGTCGACGCCAACTTGGTCGAGGCGGTGGCAAGTATATTTCTGTCTGAGAAGTTTTTGCTGGCAAATGACCTAGGAGATCTGGTGGATGGCGGCAAAGCGGTGGCCATGCAAAAACCGGAATTCGAGATGCATCCCGGCGCCACAGCTTACTACGACCCCGAGCTAAAACCGCTGCTGCCGACCGATTTCGTCGAGGCCACCGAGGGAATGCGGTCTTTTTTGGTCTCCTCAATGATTGCTGTGTTCCTGTTGTTTCGCTGGTACGCAGCAGCCGCTCGCCGCCGCAAAGAACATTGGTTAGATCAGTGCATCAAATCGTTATTAGAAATCGAACGACGACAAGTCGATCTCGATCAGAAATCAGGCACCGACGATTGCACGCGTCTGCAAAAACTACTCGACGAGGTCACCGACCTGCGGCAAGGCGCGCTGCGAAAAGTTTCGGCGCACGATCTCAGTGATGACCGCGCCGCCGATTGCTTTTTGGAAATGTGTCACGCACTCAGCGACAAAATCAACGCGAAAATTACTCGGCAACGCTTGGAACGAAAGTTCGAGGAATTGAGCGGTCGCTTAGGCAATTGACGACTCAGGTCTTGATGAGAGTCACAACGGCCCGCTACTCACAAATCTCAGCCAAGAATTCGATGTCGCAATAACGGAAGTGTGAACCCCATGGAAACCATTGGCCACTACCTTGTCGTCGATCTCGAAGCCACGTGCAGCGACGATGGTTCGGTTCCGCGTGATCAAATGGAAACCATCGAAATCGGCGCTGTCATGGTCGAAGCGACGAAATTGCTACCTGTCAGCGAGTTTCAATCATTCATCCGTCCCGTACGGCACCAGCAGCTTTCCGAGTTTTGCCGGGAATTGACTTCCATCACGCAACAGGATGTCGATGTCGCCCAGGGATTTGCAGAGGTCTTTGAGCAATTCGTCGCCTGGTCTCTTGGTTTTGCCGATCCGCTGTTCTGTTCATGGGGTGACTACGACCGGCACCAATTGCGTCAGGATTGCGCGCATCACGGTGTGGATTATCCTTTTGGCGAGGACCACCTGAACCTGAAGGCCCAGTTTTCTATCCGTCTGGGCATCCGCAAACGATTGGGAATGGCCAAGGCCATGACGCGCGTCGGTCTCGAACTAACCGGGACGCACCACCGGGGCATCGACGATGCCCGCAATATCGCGCGGCTGTTGCCGCACATCGTGCGCTAAGGCCGGCCGTGGCCCCATCGGCTGGTCAGCGCTTTAGCTTGCGCAAATTCAGCAAAACCAGCTGAGGTGACGCGCAGTCACTGTGCGGTGTCGAAATATGGGCGCATTGCCGCCCCGTGCGCCCATAATGTGACTACATTTAAATCAATATGACTGCTCGCAGGTTGGTTCGTCATTAAAAGGGCGTGTTTTGCAAGTTGTTTCTGGATAAGTGGTTACGGGTATGTTTTTGCAGGGCATGGGTTTTGGCATGCTCGTTGCTTTATGTCACTTACATATCCGGAAGTCAGAACGAGCCGGTCAGGAAACACTAGAGGTCGCCAAACAATAAAAGCTGGTCGTGGAGGACACGGGGGCACGAAGCGGCGGCGGGAAACACACAAAACACACAAGGGGAACAACGATGAAGGCTTTTCAAATCATTTTGACAGTGGCGGTCTTGGGTGGAATTGGCAACATGGCGGACGAAGCGAAAGCTCAGAACCCCATCGTCGGCGGCGGCAGCCAAACCGATGTCTACTACGATCCGTTCAACGATCACACCTACGTCAAACGCGAACGCGTCAGCGTGCGTGAGAGTGCCTTCGATCCCGGTCGGATGTACGTCGATCCCGGTTCGAAACGTTACATCGATCGCTACTTCCGTGACAACAACGGTCAGTTGGTTCGCGAATTTGGTTGGACCTGGACCAGCTACGGTCGTCCGCACGGTAAATTGACCCGCCAACGCGTCCGTCGTTACTCGAATCCCCACCCCGGTTGCAACCGGCCGGGACCGGGTGGTGTGACCATCGACGATCAAGATACGGTGGTCTTCAGCGTGGGGGGAAAGAGCCGACGTCCCAAAAACAACCGACGACCTAACTACAACCGTCGTCCTCGCAACAACCAGCGTCCCGGTGGCACGACCATCGATGATCGCAAAACCGTGGTTTTCGATGCCAATAGCCGCAACAACAACCGCAACCGTAACAACAATCGAAATAACAACAGCAACAAAAATCGGAAACGGACCGGGCGAAATCAATCCCGCAACGGTCGTCCCGCAATGTTCGGATCTTCCCGTTAATTCGGAATCAACTGTAGATTGGCAACAGGACCATTGAATGCGGCCGGCGAGACACTGTTTCTCGCCGGCCGTTTTTTTTGTAAATCGCATCTCAAAACGTCGCCGGGAATGCCATTTTCATGGCAAATTAGAGGCAAAAATCCTGTCTCAATATTCGCCTTGCTCGTTCTCTGGAATTCTCTTAGGATCCCCCTCAATTGGCCAGTCAACATCTCTGGCTCTGTGGATTTTATCCCTGTCATATCCCCGGATTGGCCCGTCCGCCGATCGCTCGAGAGGAGCGATTCTCATCGATAATTCGCCAAGTTTACGCCCTGGAAGCTACTACGCTAAAGAGCTAAAACAGGTGCTTCCGCCCGAGGTGTTTGAGCGGAATCCGTGGCAACTTCTGTGGCTGATCCCGCATTTGGCAATCATCGCCGCCTCGATCAGTGCCCTGTTATTGACCAATATCCATTGGGGTTTTCGTTTGCTGTTGTCCGCGGCGATTGGCCACAGTTTTGGGTGTTTGATGTATCTAGCGCATGAGATTTTGCATGGAACGGTCGTGAAAAACGGCACGCTGCAAAACTGGCTCAGCGGGATCTGCATGCTGCCGTACTGTATCAGCCCCGAACATTGGAAGGCCTGGCACAATCGCTCGCATCACTGTCATACGTCCAAAACCGGCCGCGATCCCGATTCGTTCGGCGACGTCTACATGAATCGCAAAGCCCCGTTTGCGAAATTCACGACGAAACTAGCTCCCGGCTCCGGCTATCTCCGCAGTTGGTTTTTCATGGGCTTTTGGTTTTCTTTCCATGCACTGGTTACGTTGTTCGTGCACAGCAAAGTGTTCGAATACTGGAAACCGGCACAGCGACGTAAGCAATTGGCACTCTTTTCGGCCATGGTCGCGTTTTGGGCCGGAGTCGGATACGCCGTCGGCCCCTACAATTTTGCCTTCATTTATCTGCTTCCCATGGTTGTGGCGAATTGTGTGCAGATGTTTTACATCAGCACCAACCATCTCTTCTGCGACGAGACGCAGGACGAGAACGATCCGCTCATCAATTCGCTGACCGTTTCGACGCCCCGTTGGGTGAGTTGGTTGCACCTGAATTTTGGCTACCACGTCGAACACCACGTCATGCCTTATGCGAACTCCAAACATGCTCCCAAGATTCAAGCGGCGCTTAAGGAACATTTTGGCACGCGGTACCACGAAATGCCGCTCCAACAGGCGCTGCGTGTGTTATACGAAACGCCTCCCGTTCATTTGAGCCGGCAGGAATTGGTCGATATGCGCACGGGCATTGTTTACAGCACGCTCGGCCCCAATGGCGAATTGCCCCATGTCGTGGATCAAGTTGCCGTTCCGGTCCGTCCGCGCAAACGCGTGAAAAACCGTCCCGCTGCTGTGGATGTTCCCGTGACGGAAACATCCCCGGAAGATGTCAAGCAAAATCGGGCCGCTTAGACGGGTACCGCTACGGACTTGCTACCAACCGTAGTAGTAGCCATAGGCAGGCTGTCGATAGACGACCAGCGGTCGCGGCCGGTAAACCGGTCGTGCATAAACCGCGGGTAAGGGCGCATAGACCACCGGCGGTGGATATTGGTAGGTGATGATCGGGGCCGGCTCCACCACCATGTACTGCGGGTAATACCACAGCGGCGGCTGCACGTAATACGAGGGGGGCGCGTAATAAATCACGTCGCCCGCTTTCGCCGGCTGCGTGTCTAAAGCATGCCCCACGGTGAACGCCGTCACCATCAAGGTCAGCATCAAGAATCGTCGCATCGTCCGCCCCCAGTTTTGAATATTCCGAGTGGTTGTCGCAACAGTGACGCTTTCACGTCCGCATCGCAAAGTGTACCGTCCGCCAATTGGCCGTTTCCAGTGTAAAAACGGATTTTTGGCAGGGGAAGGCATCACACTTGAACTGCTGCCCGCACGACGTCCTACGCTCCTGAGCTACCGCAATGCACGGGCGGGCGATATGATTGCAGGTTCCGGAGTGGGCTAAGCGATCGCTGCGAGACGACAGTCTCGGAGAGGAAAGTCCGGGCTTCATAGGGTACAGCGGTGGGTAACGCCCACCGTCCGCGAGGATCGGGAAAGTGCAACAGAAAGAATACCGCCCGCAAGGGTAAGGGTGAAATGGTGGGGTAAGAGCCCACCGCGAGGCGGGTGACCGTCTCGGCATGGCAAACCCCGCTGGAAGCAAGACCAAGCAGAAAGCAGTTCCGGGAAGTCCGCTTCCCGGGCGCGAGTCGTCCCGGCTCGTTACGACTTTCGGGTAGGTTGCTAGAGGCGGCGAGCAATCGTCGTCGTAGAGAAATGATCGCTCACGACACAACCCGGCTTACAGGCCCACTCCGGTTTTTTATTTTTGCGGCACAGATGTGGTAAGGATTCTTAGCCACAGATTGAACACAGATCAAACACAGATGGCAGCGCCCCGGAGGGTGCGTCGCGACGCACCTTTCTCGCATAGGACGTGTTGCATCACGTGTTCGAAGACGTGGCACAGCGAAAGCCCAAGTCGGTTTCAAAAAACCTCACGCAAAGCCGCCAAGAGTTTGCGGTACCGCCCGTCATGTACTCTGCGGCCTTTGCGCCTTGGCGTGAGGCTTTTTCGGCAATGTGATTTTGACTTCATTGTGTCGGATGAAGATACGGTCATGAAACTACATGGCAACGGCCGGTACAACCGGCGCTACGTCACTGAACGCCAAAGTTGTTCGTCGCAACCCAGTGATTTGAATCGTGATCGGATTGAAGCAATGGACCCAACTTTTTCAAGACTGGAAGCAGTGCTAAATTCCTGCTTCAACAGCGGTCCGGTATTAGAAGCAACTATAGCCTCGGCTGAAGTGGAGCTTGGCCTCCTGTTCCCGCCAAGCTACAGGTTGTTTCTTAGCCGTTTCGGTGCCTCGCTCGGGAACGGAATCGAAATCTATGGTCTACCCCCGTCTACAGATCCAGATCAGCCGCCCCAATGGTCCGATGTAATTACGGCAACCGTACGTCTTCGGCCACACAGTCTGCCTGAGAATTCCGTCGAAATCTCACACGACGGGATGGAATACGGCTATTTCCTGCAGTGTTCGACTTCAGACCCTCAGTTTGAAGGCCCTGTGATAGAATGGGGACCATCTCATGATGGCGGCCAAGTTGTGGCTCTCTCGTTCATGGAGTTCCTTCAGCAGCAATTGAGCCGATAACAATTTGATGCACCCGGGTTACCGTCGGGGCGGAATTTGAAATCAAGATCATTAGCCACCCTGCCGAAGAAGTGCAGAGTCACAATGATTCAATGGCGCGTACCTACCATGTCTTTGTACTGCAAATAGTCAAAGTTGTGCGGTAAGCGAATTACATGTGGCGGTTTCAGTTGATCATTGCGGATTGAGACGCTCTGGCAATTCTCCTGCAACAAAAAAACATTTGTTTCCTGTTGGGAATCACGCTGGCACGTCGTTCGGCATGGATCACACAATGCGACCGGAAGCGGTCGGTTTGGGGTTTTTAAGAGTCTCGTCGGAAATCTGTGTTTTATCTGTGTTCAATCTGTGGCTAAGAAAATAACGGTCACGCTTGATTGCGGTTCCGTTGCGCAAAAGGCATTGCGTGAGGCTTTTTTAAGTAGGTGCGTCCATTGTCCTCTGTGAGAACGGTGTATCGCGACACACCCTACGGGCTCTTATTCCATTTTGGGGGGGCGGCGGCTTTGTTTTTTTTCGGATTGGCGGCGTTTGTTGTCGATCCGTTTTTGGATTTTGGCGCGTGAGACTTTTTTGCGTTTGCGGACGGTTGGGGGGGCGGCGACTTCTAGCAGTAGCTGTCGCAGTTTGTCCAAGCAGTCCGCTACGTTGCGGCCTTGGTCGCGAAAACGTTGGCTGTGCATCACAAAATCGCCGTCGGTCGTCAGGCGGCGGTGATACGTCTTCATGAACCGCTCGCGGACTCCCTCGCTGAGGCTGGGGGAGGTGGCTACGCCCCAGCGGAGCGTTGCCTTGGTGTTCAGCTTATTGACGTTCTGTCCGCCCGGTCCGGAACTGCGGCTGAAGGTGAACGTCAATTCCCGTAGCGGGATCTGAATCGCCTGGTTGACGTACAACATGCCGGATTGCCTTTCGGGTCAGAAAACGCTGTGGCGGCGATCAGTCGTCGCGGGTTCGCACGAATAGAGCCTTCTTCTCGCCCGGCAGCGTGAAATCGAAGCCGCACGATTTGAAGAAGTCTTCCGACGAGGTGACCGCCATCACTTCGAGCACGTTTTTCGAACGTGCCAATTCGACACAGGTGCTGACCAACCGTTTGCCGATGCCGGTGCGTTGGAAATCGGTCGAAACGGCGAGGCTGCGAACTTCGGCGAGCTTGGGGGAATAGATTTCCAGAGCGGCGCAGGCGACGATGCGTCCCTCGAATTCAGCCAGAAAACAATGCGGAATCAAGCCCATCAATTCGTCGACCGTGCGCGGCAGCAGCTTTCCCTCGGTCACGAAGGGCGTAATGAATTCGGACAATGCATGCGCATCGCCGGTTTCGGCGTGGCGGACTTGGATTGCGGAAGCATCGAGGTTGGTCATTTTGAGATAGCAATACATCTGTCAGCGGAAAGCGGGCAACATCGGCACGGGGATGGTTTTAGTTATATCGATCCCTATTCGCCAAGCAAGGCAAGCTGAAAAACTGCTCGGAGCCCGCTGTCCGGATTCCTGGGACCGAGCCCACACAATCGCCAAAAAACCAATCACTGTTGCACCGTAACGATGGACGGCATAACATTTCGCCTCGCTGAGCAGCGTAGGTAATGGATGCGGCAGGCGCTACTTTTGCCGCTCCGTTTCACGGGTTCTCAAGTTAACAGTTCAATCGATTCATGAACGATTCGGTTGCGGGACACGCTTTGTCCGACGAGGTTCGCGTTTTTTGACCAGCTGAGGCCCAGGAAAGGGACCTGACATGGATGTGGGCGGGCAAGGGGACCATCGGTCTCGCTTTGAATACTCTGGAGCATCGCGTCCGGACAAAGATGCCGCCGGTACCACACAGCCCGAGCCGGAACTGAAATCGGGGCGGTTTGCCAGCGATGATTTGTTGGGGCAGACAATCGGCCGGACGCGCGACTATCTGCTCAGCCAGCAACACGAACAAGGGTATTGGGTTGCCGAGCTCGAAGGGGACACGATCCTCGAGTCGGAATACATACTGCTGCTCGCCTTTCTCGGTAAAACCGACACCGAGACCGCCCGTTTGGCTGGGAATTATCTTCTCAAGCACCAAACCCCTGCGGGAGGCTGGGCTGCTTATCCGGGCGGGCCGTTGGAAATTAGCGGTTCGGTCAAAGCCTATTTCGCTCTCAAACTGGTCGGGCATTCTCCCGAGGCGGAGTACATGGTCCGCGCTCGCGACGCGATTCTTGCCGCCGGGGGGGCTGAAAAGGTTAACAGCTTTACACGGTTCTATTTGGCGCTGCTGGATATCATCTCCTACGAGCAAGTGCCAGCAGTGCCGCCGGAGTTGATTCTGCTGCCGAACTGGTCGCCGATCAATATCTACGAAATGTCCGCTTGGTCGCGAACGATCGTCATTCCGCTGAGTATCCTCTGGGCGCATCGCCCCTGTCATCCGATTGCCGATGAACACCGCATCGATGAGTTGTTCGTCAACTCGCCGCAAGAGTTACCCGCCTCGATGGGCAGCTCCGAAACCTTGGATGCCATGCAATCCGACACCTGGTTGGATTGGGACAAGTTCTTTCGCCGCGTGGATTCCGGTTTCAAGTTCTTAGAGCGGAATCGCATTAAGCCGTTGCGGAAACGTGCACTCAAAAAAGCGACCGCGTGGATGGAGGAACGCTTTGCCGGATCGGACGGGTTGGGCGCCATTTTTCCGCCGATTGTTTGGAGCCTCATCGCGCTCAAATGCCTGGGACACGATGACGATTCGCCCGACGTTGTGCGAGCGATGGACGAACTCGACAAATTGATGATTCGCGACGAGGATTCGATACGCCTTCAACCCTGCAAGTCGCCGGTTTGGGATACGGCACTCACCACAATCGCGTTGCGGGACGCCGGTGTTTCAGCCGATCATCCGGCGATTCGACGTTCGGCCCAGTGGTTGCTTTCCAAGGAAGTGCGGCAGGCAGGGGACTGGCAGACACTCAATTCCCACCTGAAACCGGCCGGCTGGTTTTTTGAATTCAACAACCAGTTCTATCCTGACGTTGACGACACGATCATGGTGATCATGGCGCTGCGGAAAACCTTGCCGCCGGAACACGAAGCGGAATTTTACGCCGCCTACAGTGCGTTTGATGGAGAAATGGCAGCTGTGATTTCCGGGAATCAGCCACTCAAATCGGCTGCTGTTTCCCAAGTGGAATCGGTGCGACCGGTGCTAGAAGCCATCAATCGTGGGACGCGGTGGGTGTTGGGTATGCAAAACTCCGACGGCGGTTGGGGAGCCTTCGATGTCGATAATAACCGCGAAATCCTCACGCGCGTCCCCTTTGCCGACCACAACGCGATGATCGACCCCAGTTGGCCCGACATTGCTGCCCGCGTGGTGGAAATGCTGGCGCAGATTGGCTTCAGCAAAGAGCACCCGCAAATCATACGCGCGCTGGAGTACATCTTCGAACACCAGGAAACGGATCACTGTTGGTTCGGACGCTGGGGTGTGAATTATATCTACGGCACGTGGCAAACCGTCGTCGGCTTACGAGAGATTGGTGTTCCGGTGCACGACCCGCGGATTGAAGGGGCCATTGCTTGGTTGAAGTCGACCCAGCAGGACTGCGGAGGCTGGGGCGAGACACCGCAGAGTTACGACGACCCCAGTTTGCGGGGCCAAGGAGAAGTGACACCGTCGCAAACCGCTTGGGCCTTGTTGGGCTTACTCTCTGCCGGCGAAGAGAATTCCGTTGCCGTGCAGCGCGGCATCGATTATTTGATCGATACCCAATTGCCTGACGGGACTTGGGATGAATCGCAGTTTACCGGTACTGGATTTCCCCGGGTGTTCTACCTAAGATATCATTACT
Source organism: Symmachiella macrocystis (assembly GCF_007860075.1). Classification (NCBI taxonomy): domain Bacteria; kingdom Pseudomonadati; phylum Planctomycetota; class Planctomycetia; order Planctomycetales; family Planctomycetaceae; genus Symmachiella; species Symmachiella macrocystis. The sequence goes on along the minus strand of NZ_SJPP01000001.1, from coordinate 21,167 downwards.
ACCGGTTATATTTTCCATTGATGGCCCTCGGCCGCGCTGCCGCATTGCGAGCTGGCAAATAACGCGTGAGCCGCTCCTTTCATTCGATTTTCCCCGGTGCGCATCATGACCGAACTTCCTGGACGATTGGGACGCCTGGCTGCACGAGACATCATGACCTCTAAGTTGGTCATCTTGCGCGATAATGAACCGATTTCCACAGCGGCGGCCACGCTGAAAGAACATGGAATCACCGGGGCGCCGGTCATCGATCAACACAATTCGCCGATCGGGATGTTGTCGCTTTCAGACATCATTCAAACCGTCTTGCCGGAGGACGTCGAAACGCCTCGTCCGGCGCCGGAAGTGCTCTGCGGCGACGCGGCCCACACGTGGGAACTGTTTGAACATGTTGCCGACAACATCGAAACCGCCGGGGATGAGGTGGTGTCTCAACGGATGTCGCGACTGTTGGTGACGGTCGCCGACAACACCCCGCTGGTCGAAATCGCCCGCGTGATGTGCGATGGACATTGGCATCGCGTGGCGGTCGTCGATGAGTCCGGTAACCTATGTGGGATTGTCTCCACGATGGATGTTTTAGCGGCTATGATCAATGCGGCTGATGAAGGCTCCTAAGTGATCGCTCAACCGTTGGAATTGTCCGCGGGGCGGTTGATCCAGACGCCGATCACCAGCAGGGCTCCCATCAAGACGTACTTCAAGTGTTGAATCTTAAAGGGCAGGACGTCGGCGTGGAACATTTCCGCGCTCCGCAAACCTTCATCCAAGACGGTGATCATCAACAGGCCGATCACCGAGCCGATGATCGATCCATTTCCCCCTTCGACGCGGGTGCCCCCCAATACCACGGCGACGATGACTTGCAGTTCCAGTCCGGCAAACGATGTTGCCGAGACCGAACCGTTACGCGCTGTAAAACAAATGGCCGCCACAAACGCGAACCCGCCCATTGCCGTGTAGACCTGTGTCGTGCGGCGAAACACCGGGATTCCCGCATATCGAGCCGCGACGCGATTGCCGCCTAACATCAACAGTTCCCGACGAAGACGCGAATGGAAAAACCAACCGCCGCCCAGCACGACCACCAGCGTAATTAGCAACAGCGATCCACTCAGCCCGCCAAACCACGCATAACCGGGAACATCGTAGAACGTGCCGAATTCCTGATCTCCCAACCTGACTTCGCACAAACCGCGGAATAAAAACAAAGTCCCCAAGGTGGCGATGATCGGGGGGACATCCAAGCGCGCAATCAAAAATCCGTTGAAGCAGCCCAGACCCAATCCACACAGCAGTCCCAACGGCACCGCCGTCCACCAAAAACTCGCACCGGGATCAAACGTTGCCATCACGGCAGCGATCAAGGCCACCATCGACCCGATGGACAAGTCGATGCCGCCGGTCATCAGCACGGCAGTCATCCCCACAACTAGCACGATCAACGGCGCAGCATGCGTGATCAAATCGGTTGCATAGTAACGACTGGAACGCCCGAATGCTTCTGTCGAATCAAACTGCACGCCGCTGATCGGAGCAAAGACCGCCAACTCCACCACAAAAAGTAGGGGTAAAACCAGCAGATGCCATGATGTGAATCGGCGCATTGTGCGTGTGGGGGCGCTCATCGTAATTCATCCAACAATTTTCGTCGGCGATGGAGGGCACAGTCAAAACCAATGACCGCTACGATCACGGCCCCTTCGATTGCGGTCCGCCAATACTCGCTTACGCCGGCATAGAGCATGGCCTGTCCGATCAAATACAAAAACAAGGCGCCGAGCACGGTGCCCAACATTGTTCCCTCACCGCCAAAAATATTCGTCCCTCCCAGCACCACGGCTCCGATGACGCTCAATTCAAAACCCATGGCCATCCGCGCCGGTTCGATGACTTGCCGATTGGTGACATACAGCACGGCGGCAACGCCCAGAAAAAGGCCGCCGACCAAATACGACATCTGCAAAATACGCCTCGGATGCAGTCCCGCGATGCGGCATGCCTGCGGTGAACAGCCGAGCGCCAAAAATTCGCGAAATGTTTTTCCATACGCCTCCCAGACCAACGCAGCAACAACAACGACGGCTAATATCCAACCGGCATATTCCTTGGCGGGAGTTTGATAGGCCGCCTGTTGAATCGACATCCCGCCGCCAAAGTCCGGCATCAGCGTGTCCGCCAAGATCAACGCCAGTCCGCGATAAAACTGCAAACCGGCGAGCGTGATGATAATCGGTGAGATCCCCAACCAGCGCACTAACAGCCCGTTCCACGACGAAAGCGCCACGGCCGTCAGCCAACAGCCGAAAAAGCAGACCCCAGGATTGGCTCCGTAATCGTACAGAATGCCAAACACCGTGCCGGCAACGACGATGATTGTTGAAATCGAAAGATCGATGCCGCCGGCGAATATAATCCCCGTCAGCCCCAACCCGGCAATGATCACCGGAGCGAGATAAACCGGAATCCGCGACAACTCAGCGAGAAACGACGAGTTGTCGTCCGCTGATGTTTGCCAGAAGATAAATCCCAACAGCAACGCGCAACCCACCAGCAAAAACAGCAAGCGATGCCGCACCGTCGGCGTCACGCGGCTGAAATATTGAATCACGATGTTGTGGGATTGCGGCATGGGGAATGAGTGGCCGGTGGTTAGTGGCCAGTGGCCGGTACGTCAGTTGGTGACAATCCTGAGGCGGCTAGGATCACGTTGTGTTCGGTCAGTTTCTCGCCGCTGAGTTCCGTTTCAATGGTGCCGCGATTCATGACCAACACGCGATCGCTCATGCCAATGAGTTCCGGCAAGTCGCTGGAAATGAATAACACCCCTTTTCCCGCTCCCGCTAAACGGTCGATGTGTGCGTGGATGTCGGCTTTGGCTCCGACGTCGACGCCGCGGGTCGGTTCGTCGAGAATAATCATCCCCGGGTCCCGTTCCAACCAGCGAGCAATCAAAGCCTTTTGCTGATTGCCGCCGCTGAGTGTGCCAATGGCTTGTTCCGGGCCGGTGGCGCGGATGTCATAATTCGTTAAAGCGGCCGAGACCATCTCCAGTTCTCGACGGCGGTTCACGAAGCCCAGCCGATTTGCAATAACCGCGAATCCGATGCTCAACGATTCTCGCAGTGAATGGTCCAACACCAAACCCTGACGTTTGCGTTCTTCAGGAATATAGACCAACCCGCCGCGCAAGGCCGCATGGGGGTCTCGTGGTTTCCAAGTATTTCCGTTTAACATCATGGAGCCCGAGTCCGCCGGGTATAACCCATAGATCGCGCGGGCCAATTCCGAACGACCCGCCCCAACCAATCCCGCTACGCCCACGATTTCTCCAGCGCGCACGTTCAAACTGATGTCGCGAAACATCCCCGACCGCGTCAGCGAATGCAGTTGCAACACCACCTCTCCCAATGTGCCTAAGCGGCTGCGAGGATAGACCTGATCCAGGGGGCGGCCGACCATGTCGTGCACCAGTTGCCCGGCGGTCACTTCAGCGGTTGCGTGCGTGGACACCAAGTCGCCGTCCCGTAGCACGGCGATGCGGTCCGTGATTTCAAAAATCTCGTCCAGGCGATGCGAAACATAAATAATGGCTACGCCTCGCGCTTGCAGTTTGGTCAGATGTCCGAACAACCGCCGCACTTCCGGTTCACTAAGACTGGCTGTCGGTTCGTCGAGAATCAATAACTGTGCGTCGCGGGACAACGCGGCAGCGATTGAGACTTCTTGTTTCTCCGCTGCTGTCAATTGATCCATCGTGGCGTGTGTTGGCAAATCAATGCCAAACGCGCGAAGTCGCTCTTGTGCTTCCTCGTGAAGAGACCGCCAATTCACACCGCCAAAAAACGAGCGGGGCCAGGACTCCCCCAGCAGCAAATTCTCCGCCACCGTCAATTGAGCCGCATACTCCAATTCCTGATGAATCGTAGCGATCCCCGCATTGATCGCCGCACGCGGTGATTCGAAACGCAGCGACCGTCCGCACAACGTGATCGTCCCTGTATTGGGTTGGTGCAGACCGCTGAGCAGTTTGATCAACGTCGACTTGCCCGCACCGTTTTCGCCAACCAGTCCTAGAATCGACCCCGGTGCCAGTTCCAGCGAGAACGGTTTCAGCGCGGGCACCCCGCTGAAGGATTTGGCAATGCCGTTCAGTTTGAGGAGCGGTGTGGTCATGACGATGTGAACGTGTCGCGGGGTGTCGACCACGAAAATCGGTCTGAAAGTGCAACAGCAGTACGTGGATTAGGCGTTGCCGAATTTCCAAAGTTTAGCGGCATTAATGCCCATGATTTTTTGCCGGTCTTCATCGCTAAAAAATGGGATCTCTTCGCGAATCAATGCCAACTCATCCGTCAACGGCGGACGTCGGTCTTGGGCCCGTGTTGCTCCGGGAAAGCCGGTGCCCCACATCAAACGATCCGGTCCAAACGCATCGTACATCCGCTCGACCCAAGGCCAAGTGTCTTTATAGGGGAACTTTTTCGAAGGCGAACGGATGTTTAATTCCGAAACCTTGCAGTACACCTGCGGGTACTTGGCCAGCGCGAGCAGTTTGCCGAATTCCACCGACGGATCCGCGACGGTGAAATCGGTGTTGGCCAAATGGTCAATCACCACCGGGACCGTGGGATGCCGCGCGATCATCTCATCGAGCTTGGGGAGCTGCTGGCTGGCGATGAACATATTGAAGATCGCCCCCAACTCCGCCGCTTTTTCCCACAACGGATCGCGCGACCGGGCGTTCAACCAATCGTCCTTACCGCGATAATAAACCGGGCTAAACCGCATCCCGGCAAACTGATGCTCGCGCATCCAGTAGTCCAACTTGTCCGCCACGTTTGGATCTTCGGGATCAATCAAGCCATGGCCGCGAAACCGGTCGGGAAAGCGTTTGATGCACTCGGCTACGTAGCTGTTGTCCCAGCCGTGATAAATCACCTGCACCAGCACGCAATAATCGATGCCGAACTGATCCATCTCCGCATTGAGCAATTCCACGGTCGCGGGGATTTTCGGCGCCTTCATTTTGCGGGCGAAGGGAAACATCTTCAGATCGGCCGCCCAAACATGCATGTGCGTATCGACGACCGGGGTCTTAGATTTTCCATCCGCTCGCGCCGCAACACTCGCCATAGTCAGCGAAGCCGCGGCGGTGGTTTTCAAAAACGAACGGCGGGTTGTCGATGAGGTCGTGCGCGGCATAGCGTTCCCTGTTTCGTAAAAAACAGACGTCAGATCCTAGATAACAATTCCACAAAGTTCACAACTTCCGGTGTACCACAAACCCGGGGATCGTTGTGCGCGTTTGGAACAGCGTTTTCCCAGCCGTGACAAACAGCGTGCGGAGATCGTCGCCGCCAAACGTGACATTGGTAAGCACGTCTTCGGGAATCGGAATCCGTCCTTGAATCTCACCCGCCGGCGTCACAATCCAAATGCCGGGTGGCACGTCGTCCGTCTCATGGGGGCCCCGCGGGCGGGCAATTCCAGCGGCGAGGTACAAGGTACCCTGCGTGTCGACCGCCATCCCATCCACGCCGCGTCCCGGCGCGAAATCAATCACGCATCGCTGGTCGCTGACGTCACCACTGTCCGAAAGCGTGAAGGCCCAGATTTTGCGATTGCCGCCGACCACCGGGCAACTGTCGACGATGTATAGCGTCTCTTCGTCCGGTGAAAGCGCGATTCCGTTGGGGCGTTGGATCTCCGGTTGCGTGATCAACCGCGTGACGGCTCCATCGGGATCAATGCGATAGATCGATTCATGCTCCATTTCCATCTGTGAGCGGTCACCGTAACACGGATCGGTAAAGAAAATCTGACCGTTGCTGCGGGCGGCGATGTCGTTGGGCGCATTGTATCGGGCGCCTTCAAAGCGTTCGGTCAGCACCTCGTACTGGCCGGTCTGAACATCGGTGCGCGAGATCCGCCGATTTCCCGTATGCGGTTGCCAGTTATCTCCCTCGCAAGCCAACAACCGGCCGTCGGCGTCGAACAGCAGTCCATTCGCGCAACCGCTGGCAATCCTCCAAGGCTGGCAATCGCCGGTTGCCGTATCCAGGACCATGATGCGGTTGTTGGCGATGTCCGAGAAAAAGACGCGGCCATCGGCCGTCGCAGTTGGGCCTTCCAGAAAAGCGACGTTGGCGGCGGCGGAAACGGGATCGGCCGTTTCCAGAAAATCCGTCGGCGGTCCCACATTACGAAAATCCAAGGTGTCCCCTTTGCTCAATGTCGGCGGCGCGGCGGTTAGTACATCTCGTCGTCTTGGTCCCACAGATCCCGTTCAGAGATCAACCGCAGTCCTTTGTCCTGGAGCGTTTTCATCGCCAAGTCGACATCGTCGACCGACAATGCGATGGCCCCCCGGCCATTGCGGCGGAACAACAAGGGATAGGTGTAATGCACGTTGAGTTCTGCTTGCAGCAGGGCGATGCATATTTCAACATGCGGCTGTGAGCTTTCTGGAAGCTCCACGCCGACCAGATCCACTTCGGAATAAGTGAGACCGGACAGGTCGAGGATTTCCCGTCCTCGTTCGGTGTTGTTGAGCATCAAGCGCACGATGGCACAGTCGACAGAATTGTCGATGCTTAAAGCCACGACACGGATGTCATGTCCTTCAAATCGCCTCAACAGACTGTGGAGCGCGCCGACGCGGTTTTCTGCGAATACGCAAAATTGCCGCAAACCCGGCCAATCGCGGCCGCGCATCGTCAACGGATCCATCACTTCGTCATCGCCGAAACTCATCGGCCCACTCTCCCCACGAGAATCATTTTTAGCGGTCGTATTCGTGGACTCTCCACGGACGCGCCTTTGCGAAAACGGCCGACTGGCTTGATTTCCTATTCACGCGCCGCAAATCTTTTGCTATTGCAGTTTATGACAAATCCGCGTCCGACCGTCAACGTTTGCCGACTGGATGCGTTATTTGTTCCTTGATCTACAAACAATTCGGCGATCCACAAACAATTCGGCCCGCGGTTCTGCTGCGGTGCTTATCTACGAGAGAAACCTGATGATCCGCACATTTCTGTTCGATATGGGCAATGTCCTCGTCCATTTTTGCCACGATCGCATGTGTTCGCAAATCGGCGATCTGTGCGGCAAATCAGGACCGGAAATCCGCACGGTATTGATTGAATCGGAACTGCAATTCAAATTCGAGCGGGGTTGGCTGTCGGAGGACGAATTCCAAGCCGTCTTGCAACGCCTGTTGGAAGCATCGTTCGACCGCGACGAACTGTTCCATGCCGGTTCTGATATTTTTCAACCGAATACCTCAATCGTCCCGGTCCTCAAAGCTCTCAAAGCGGCTGGACACCGCTTGGTGTTGCTCTCCAATACCAGTGCTCCGCACCTACGATTCGTGCAGGAAACCTACGATGTGCTGGAACATTTCGACGATTTCGTATTGTCCTACGAAGTCGGCGCTGTGAAACCCGATGCGGCGATTTTCGAGGCAGCGCTGAGTAAAATCAATTGCCCGCCTGAAGAATGTTTCTACACCGACGACATCGAAGAATACGTCATCACTGCTCGTCAATTCGGTTTACGCGCCGAAGTCTTCACCGATACGGAAAACCTATTGACGCACCTGGAAAGCCATGGCGTGAACCTGCCCCCCAACTGGGCCGCATAATGTCCCCGCAGAGGACGCCGGGGAGTTCTCTCGAGCAATACAACTCACCAAACAAAGCTCGGCGCCCTCTGCAGCAAATTGCATCTAGCTGTGGGGGGAAAATCATCGGGTGGCAGCGATTGCCAACGGCAATCGGTGTGCCGTAGGCACAAGACGCAGCAGTTTCAGTTGTCCCTGCCAACGCGACTTTGCTTGTTATAAGAGCGGGGAGATTGCGGCTTCCTGCGGGCTGCGCCCGCCCCGATTGCTGCCGCAATCGCGGCTACCCCGGACTCTTTGCCTACCGAAGACAGGTATCATTGCTCGTCTCCCAGATGTAATCGATTGCTCTGGGAGCGGGGCCGGGGTGAGAGGTTTTGTTCCGCAGTTACTCTTGCACCCACCTAGCGCGCGGACCAACCATTTCCCACCGCCACTTTCCCCGACCGTTGTGGGGATGCTATGCTGCTGGTTCTCCGTTTTTAAAGATCTGTTATTACCGCACAGGTGCCTCCCATGCAGCAGAAATGCCTTCGTTTGTGGCTCACGATCGTTATATCCGTGATTTCCACCGCGCAGTTATTAGCGGCGGACGAACCGCTCCGTACTGCGGGGGACCGGCCGTTTGATATTCAACACATTCGCCTCGATTTGGACATCTCGCTCAAAAAGAAGCAGATTACCGGCGCTGCCACGATCGATTTGCAGCTACTACGCCCTCTGCAGGTCTTGAAGCTGGATGCGGTCGGATTGGAAGTTTCCAAAGTCCTGCTCGCTCCGGATCAGTCGGAATTGGATTTTTCGACCACCGACGACCAATTACGGATTGATCTCGGCGCAACCCGTCCGCGAGGAGAAAAACTTCGCGTCGTCATTCGTTATCAAGTGCGCGATCCCAAAGCGGGGATGTATTTCTTCGGTCCCACCGAGGGAGAACCTAATGTGCCGTGGATGATGTGGACCCAAGGGGAGCCGGTCGCCAATCATCATTGGTTCCCCTGTCTTGACCATCCCAACGAACGTCAGACGACCGAAATCGTCGCCACCGTCGACGCCGGTTACGAAGTCCTTTCCAACGGTGATTTGCTGTCGCGCAAAAAATCCACCGATGGCAAGCGCGAACGATTTCACTACAAGCAATCCCAGCCGCACGTCGCCTATCTGGTGACGCTCGTTGTCGGTGAGTTCGAAATCGGCCGGGAAACTTGGGGGGATGTGCCGGTGTTGTATTATGTCCCGCCCGAACAGGCTGGTGATATTCAACGGACATTCGGCCGCACCAAAGAGATGCTGACCTTTTTCAGCGAGCGGTTTGGAATCAATTATCCTTGGACGAAGTACGCGCAGATCGTTGTCGAACAATTTATTGCCGGGGGAATGGAAAACACTGGAGCGACGACGTTGTACTCCAAGGTGATGCACGACGAACGCGCGATGTTAGACAGCAGCCCTGATCGGCTGATTGCCCACGAACTGGGACATCAATGGTGGGGCGATTTGGTCACCTGCAAAGATTGGTCGCATTTGTGGTTGAACGAAGGTTTTGCGACCTTCTGCGAATTGATGTGGGCCGAACACGATTTGGGTGTCGACGAACACGACTACATGCTGTACGGCAAAGGCAAATCCGCCCGCTCCGACGGACCCAAAAAACGTCCTATTGTCGACTACCACTACTCTGATCCCGGGGCCATGTTCGACGCGCGGGCCTATCCCAAAGGGGGCTGGGTGCTGCACATGTTGCGGCGGCAATTGGGGGATGATCTGTTCTACACCGGACTGCAAAAATACGGCGAAAAATTCCGCATGAAAACCGCCGAGACATCTGATCTGCGCAAAGTGCTTGAAGAGCACACCGGCCGCAATTTGGAACGGTTCTTTTACGATTGGACCGCTCGACCGGGACATCCGGAACTGGAAGTCGCCACCGAATACGACCCCGAAGATAAACTCGCCAAAATTTCCGTCAAACAAACGCAAAAAGGGGACGCCTTTCATTTTCCACTGGCCATCGAAATTCGCTGCAAAGAGACTTCCGGCCCGATCACGGTCGACAAAGAGATCACCGAAAAGGAATTGACCTTTTACCTGCCTTTGCCTGCCGCTCCCGAATTGGTTCGCATCGATCCGCAGGCGGCTGTGTTGGCGGAATTGAAAGAGAAAAAATCGCGTGATCTGTGGAAAACACAACTCTTAGAAGCCCCCACGGTGATCGAACGTATCCGCGCCGTCGAACATTTTGCCGAGAGCAAAAAGGCCAACGATCGTGAGTTGCTCAAACATGTCTTGGAGCAAGACCCGTTTTACGGTGTGCGGATCGAAGCGTCGAAAGCGCTCGCTAAATCAGGCGGCGATGTTTCACGAGACGCGCTGATTGCGGGATTGTCACAAGAGCACCCCAAGGTACGTCGCGCCTGTGCTGATGCGTTGGCAAAGTTCCCACGCGACGAGAAAGTCATCGCGGTACTCAACCAGCGCCTCCAAAACGGCGATGCTAGTTATTACGTCGAAGCAGCGTTCGCCACCGCATTTGCCAAAGTCCAAGACGAACCGCCGGTGGAGCCCTTGCAACGTCTGTTGTCGCAAGACTCACACGGCGAGGTGATCCGCTCAGCGGCGCTACGCGGACTGGGATATTCCACCGATCCGGCGACCTTGGATTTGTTGGTCGAATGGACCGGACGGTCGAAACCCCGCAGCTGCCGTTTGGCCGCAGCGGAGGCGATTGCGACCTATTTTTCCCGCAACGAGGTTTCCAAACCGGTCCGTGAAAAAACGGTGGAAACGTTGGCCGGATACTTGAAGATCGACAACCGTCATGTGCGGCGCAAAATCATCGAGTCGTTGGGCAACATGGGCAAAAACGCCGCAACAGCGCGCAGCATACTATCCAGCGTTGCCGATCAAGATCCTGACGACCGCGTCCGGGCGGCGGCAAAAACCGCTTTGCCGAAATTGGATGCCGAGACCCCAGCCACTGCTGAAGTCGGCAAGTTGCGGACCGAATTGGATAAGCTGCAAAAAACCAACAAAGAGTTGGAAGACCGCCTGCAAAAACTAGAGAGCAAGTAAACCTCTGGCTGCCGGACAATACTCACACATTCAACGAGGCCTCCCATGATTCATCTCAACGTCCTACTCACAGTCAAAGACCCTGGAAATGTGGACAAGGTTCGTGAATTGCTCACCGAGTGTTGCCGACTCTCACGAGCCGAACCGGGCTGCGCGCGATTTGAAGTGTACCACTCCAACAACGATGCGACGCGGTTCGTGCTCAACGAACACTGGGAATCCCCCGAAGCGCTCGACGGCCATCGGCAGGCCAAGGCTTATACCGAATACTATCAGCCGCAGGTCCTCCCCCTCGTCAGCCGCGAACCGCATCCCTCGACTTTGCTGGAACCTTAAAGCGGCACAAATACTGCTGCTTTGAATCACTTATCGAAGATGTTTTTGTTGCGCACGATGCCTTCTACTATCGAAACTCTCAATCGTTTGAAATCCTGGCCGCTCTGGCTGGCGGTCCTTGCCGCACTGGCGCTGGCCGCCGTCGTCGGTTGGGTCGACTATATAGTCGGCGATGCGTTTGATTTGTCGTTGCTCTATGTCCCGATCATTGCCATCGTCTGCTGGGTCGTGAACCTGCGGGCCGCCGTGATGTTTGCCGTGCTTTGTTCGCTCATTTGGCTCATGGACGATTGGATGGCGTCCGGCATTGCCTTACACGAGGTCAACGTCTATTGGGAATCGGCCGTACGGTTTTTGTTGTTTGTGGCCTTTGCGGTCGTGTTGACTCATTTGCAAACCGCATTGCAACGTGAATCGGCCTTGGCCCGTAGTGACCCATTGACTGGTTTGGCCAATATGACCTCCTTTGTCGAAGAGGCTGAGCGAGTGTCGCACCACAGTCGTCGCGGACAGACACCGATCACAGTCATTTTCTTGGATTGTGATCATTTTAAGGAGGTCAATGATCGATTCGGTCACCCGCAAGGAGATGCCCTCCTGAAAGATGTCGCCGATTGCATTCGCTCCAGTATTCGTCACCAAGACGTTGCTGCGCGTATGGGGGGAGATGAATTTGCGATTCTCTGTCCTAGCATGGATGAATCGCTCGCCCGACAAATCGCCGAGCGGGTCAAAGGGGATTTGGATGTCAAGATGCAGAGCGGCAATTGGTCAGTCACGTTTAGCATCGGCGTCGCCACATTCCCGATTGCCCCTCCCTCGGTTGCCGATTTGATTCGAGAATCCGATAATCTGATGTATGCCGTCAAACATGCCACGCGCGATGGCGTGCGGTTTAAGACCGTCAGCAACGTGCCCGACGTCGCATAGCCGCGTAAGTCTTAGAATAAACACCCGCCCGATGGCGGTGAATTTCCTTTCCATTTTACTCGTGAGAAATACGAAACATGCTGGCACACAACGTCTTTTTTTCGCTGGACGACCCCACCCCGGAAAATACGCAAAAATTGTTGGATGACTGTAACGCCTATCTCAACGATCATCCCGGGTTGATCTTTTTCGGTTGCGGCACCGTTGTCCCCGATTTAGCACGCCCGGTAAACGATCACGATTTCGATGTGGCTCTGCACACCGTTTTTGAAGATCGCGCCGCTCACGACGTCTACCAAACGGCGCCGCGGCATCTAGAATTCATCGTTCGCAACAAAGAGACATGGAAACAGGTCCGCGTATTTGATTCACAAGACTGACCGAAACGACTGAAACTTATGACTTTGGAATTAGCCGACCTGCTCGCCGATGACAATGACGCGGTTTACGATATTCAAACAACCGGCGCCGGCCCGGCGGGAAGTTTGCCGCTCAACGACGAGATGCTGCGGCACAGTCCCAGCGGCGACCTCTTCGGATTGACGCAAAACGCCGGCATGGGCTGGGATCCGCAACAGTTGTTGTGGCCCCAGTATCTGATCCTCAGCACCCAAGGCGGGATTCGCGGAGAAGACGGCCAACCGATTGCTTTGGGATATCACACCGGCCACTGGGAAGTCGGCCTGTTAATGCGCGCCGCCGCGGAACGGTTAGTGGCTTTGAAATGTTTGCCGTTCGCGGCATACGTGAGCGATCCTTGTGATGGTCGCACACAAGGCACGACCGGCATGATGGATTCATTAGCCTATCGCAACGATGCGGCTGTGGTGATGCGGCGCTTGATCCGCTCGCTACCGACGCGTCGCGGCGTGCTTGGCGTGGCGACCTGTGATAAGGGACTTCCGGCGATGATGCTCGCGTTGGCCGCACAACACGATTTGCCGGGGGTATTGATCCCCGGCGGCGTGACCTTGCCGCCCACGGTTGGCGAGGATGCGGGCAAGGTGCAAACCATCGGCGCACGTTTTGCTCACGGAGAAATCACACTCCAAGAAGCCGCCGAAGCAGGGTGCCGCGCGTGCGGTTCCGCGGGAGGCGGCTGCCAATTCCTCGGCACGGCCGCCACGGCGCAGGTCATCGGCGAAGCCTTAGGTATGACATTACCGCACGCAGCCTTGGCTCCGTCCGGGCAACCGATTTGGCTGCAAATGGCCAGTCAATCGGCGACAGCGGTTGTGGAACAGGAAGCGGCCGGATTAAAAATGTCGGACATTCTCACCGATGCCGCCCTACACAACGCCATGGTGGTCCATGCGGCTGTGGGAGGGTCCACCAATCTGTTGTTGCATCTGCCCGCCGTTGCCTTTGCGGCGGGATTAAAGCGGCCCACCGTAACGGATTGGAACCGAATCAATCGTCAAGTACCGCGCATTGTGGACGTGTTGCCCAACGGCCCGGTCGGGCATACCACCATCCGCGTATTCCTTGCCGGCGGTGTCCCGGAAATCATGTTGCACCTGCAGCGACTCGATTTGTTGGATCTCACTGCGACCACCGTCACCGGCCAATCGCTGGGGGACGTACTCGCTTGGTGGGAGAAATCCGAGCGCCGCGAACGACTGCGCGAGGAATTGCGCCGCCGCGATGGCATCGACCCCAACGATGTCATCATGACACCCGATCAAGCCCGCGCGCGGGGACTGACCAGCACGGTAACATTCCCCGTGGGCAATCTGGCGCCCGAAGGGTCAGTGATCAAAAGCACCGCCATCGATCCCTCCGTCGTCGACGAGGATGGCGTGTACCGCAAATGCGGACCGGCACGAGTGTTTCATCGCGAACGAGATGCCATCGCCGCCGTCAAAGGACAGACCGACAATCCGGTCAAAGCGGGCGATGTCGTGGTTCTCTGTTGCCGCGGACCATTAGGGGCGGGCATGGAGGAGACCTATCAAATCACCTCGGCACTCAAACATCTTCCTTTTGGTAAAGAGGTCGCTGTAATCACCGATGCCCGGTTTTCAGGCGTCTCCACCGGCGCCTGCATCGGACACGTGGGGCCCGAAGCTTTGGCCGGAGGACCGATTGGCAAGGTGCATGACGGCGATTTGATCGAAATTGTTATCGACCGCGAAGAATTGACCGGTACAATCAATTTGGTGGGACACGCAGAGGAAACCTTCGGGGCGGAGCAGGGGGCGGCACTGTTGGCTTCGCGAACTTCGCAACAACCACTCACCGCCGACGACAATCTCCCCGACGACACCCGTTTGTGGGCCTTGTTACAACAAGTCGGCGGCGGCACCTGGGGCGGCTGTGTCTACGACGTCGATGCCATTGAAGAAGTATTGCAAGCTGGAATGGAGTCGCTCAAGAAAAAACGCGATCACGCTGAAACTTAACTTTCAGCGTGGAACATGATCGACATTTGGGGGTCCCTTTTCCGGATCGGTTGAGGGCCGGGAGTGAGGTTTGATGAATAGTCCGTTCCAGAAAGTGCGGGACGCTAAAACCAGACAGCCGCTCATGCTCTTTCTGCTGGTCTGCTTGGTTTACCTCATTGCAGTTGGCGACCGCTGTATGGCCGGCGAACCGCGCGACGCGGTGCACCCCGGCTATCGCATTTTGCGCACCAAGGCCTACTTGCCCCCCGATTTCGATGACACGGTGTTCGACGAATTATGGAAGCAATGGCCGCCGGAACTGCGTGATCGCGCCGCCGCAGCCTCCTCCACGCAGCGCCGCGAAATGCTGTTCACCGAATACGGCTTGATGCCCTCGCCGGATGCTTTTGGCGGTGGTAAAGCCCTGGGGTATGTCGATGACGGTCGCGGGGGCTGGGTGATGAACTGTTTGACTTGCCATGCCGGCAAAGTCGCCGGTCAAGTGATTCTAGGTTTACCGAATTCGCATTTGGCGCTGCAAACCTTGGTCGAGGATGTGCGGGCCACCAAAATTCAGATGCAGAAACCGCTATCCCATATGGATCTGGGATCATTGGCCATGCCGCTTGGGACGACCAACGGCACCACCAATGCGGTCATGTTTGGTGTCGCTTTAGAGGCACTGCGCGACGATGATTTGAACGTCCATCTCACCAATCCGCAGCCCAAAATGCTGCATCACGATATGGACGCGCCTCCATGGTGGCATCTCCGCAAAAAGCAATGGATTTACGCCGACGGTTTCGTCGCCAAATCGCATCGCGCCCTGATGCAATTCATGCTCATTCCACGCAACGATGCCAAGACCTTTAAGAGTTGGGAAGCAGACTACCGGCAAATCCTCGCCTGGATCGAAACCATCCAGCCTCCCAAGTATCCCTTTGAAATCGACGATCAACTCGCCGAACAAGGCCGCGTGGTTTTCGAAGCAACTTGTTCCCAGTGCCATGGTACCTATGGTGAGGAATGGACCTATCCTGAGCGGATTGTCGACATCGATGAACTCGGCACCGACCCATTGCGGTTGCAGTCGCTCTCGCCTATCTACCGCCGCAAATACGGCCGTGGCTGGTTGGCCGACTATGATCCCACCCGCGTCCGTGAGCATCCGGGCGGATACGTCGCTCCGCCGCTAGATGGTATCTGGGCGACCGCTCCTTATTTTCACAACGGTTCGGTCCCCACATTGTGGCATCTGCTGCATCCCGATCAGCGGCCGACGGTGTGGCGACGAAGTATCGACGGCTACGACACCAAACGGGTGGGCCTAGAGGTTGCTGAATTCGCGGAACTTCCCGGCGATGTACAATCGCCGCGGGCGGCCCGCGGATTTTTTAAGACGCGGGCATTAGGAAAAAGTGCCGACGGTCATCGATTTCCCGAAACACTCACCGAAACAGAGCGCTACGCCGTGTTGGAGTATTTGAAAACGCTGTAACGGCAGTGCGGCACGCCAAGACCATAAAGTCCAACTGGAGCACTGGAATGGGGTGGCTAAAATCATTGGATTGTCGCGTATTCTTTTCCGTCGTATTGATCGGATTGTGGACCGCTCAACAGGCTTGCCATGCCAAGGATGACGATTGGGTGGATCAGCTGAAAGTAAGATTGCAGGCGGCCAAAAAGGACGGTGACGTGGACGTGTTTTATCGCGAGTATTTCAGCACCGCTTCTGATACGCACGTTGAAGTGCTGACAACATGCTCCGACGATGGACTCGCCCTGCAGGCAAGTTGGGAACAACTTCTCCGCTCGGTGCCTCATCTACTTGCCAAACGGCCGGAGACCAAGAAACTAAAGCTCAGTCGGATACAACTGGCGCGCTTTCTAGGTTTTACGAATGGCCGTCTCAAGGTGAATATCCCCACATGGTGGGACGCCCAATTGTCCCAAATGACGGCAATTAAGGTTAATACCAGAGTGACACCTTATATTTTCGGTTTGTCATTTAACGGAAACGAAGAACACAATCCATATCACACTACAGGCATCGGGCTTGATGCGCCAAAAGAAATAGAGATTGTCTTCGGCTCTAAAAATCAACTTGAATTGTCCGTCGATGGTGACTTATTTGAGGTCCCTTCGTGGTTAATTGATAAGGACCGCGTCCAGAATAGGGAAGTGGAATCAATAACAGCTCTATTAACTGACCAGTATTGCTATTTGGCGATGCCGGAATATGGGAACGGTTCGGGTAGTTACACCATGTGGTGTGTGCGACGAACGGATGGAAGCAAAATGTGGTCAACCGAAGTCGGTGGTCCATCCTGGGGTGGTTATACAATTGGTGGCCCGACAAGGGTGCCACATCACGTAACAATTGTCTTGAATCGAGGGAGCGTTTTGTTGTTCGGCGGCGACATGGATTCGATGTATATTGAGGCGTTTGCCGCGGAGGATGGGAAACTGCAATTTCGGTTTTGTACCTTGGATTGACGATTGCGGCAGCGTGGCACTGACGCAAAATGTTGAATTGGCCCTGAGATGGGGTGCCTTTGGCTCTGCCAGTGAACTTCCGGGACGTTGGCATCCTTCCTGGCCTTGCATTCTTTATCTGCCCGCCCATGGCCTTGACTGACCCCGCAACAACGCTGGTAAAGTCAATCGTTTCCAATTGCGACTTTGTAAAAAGCGGTATTTAGCCTGCCTAGAAGAATTCACTAGTGACGTTCATTCGGCCGCTGCGTGCAGCCCATGATAGGCAAGGGAAAGATTGATGGAGCTTTTCATATTAAGTTTATTGGGTCCATTAACCTTAGTGGCGGATGTAGCTCCGCAGAACCAGCTTACCGGTGCAATTCTCACGGTGGTACTCGTACCCTGTCTATTTGCATACGCGATTCGACAAAACTTCCTCTGCTTTTGGGTGACGATGGTGTCGATTTTTGTTTGGTTGTTCGTTGGGATGATTGGCGTCGGGATCAATTGTTAACAGTGAGCGAGTCGGCGGGGTCGCGCTGAGGGACGTCGTTTTGTGATTTCGTGTTGTGTGTGATTGGCTTTGCCAGTGCGTTTGAGGACAGTGCTCGTCGGTCAAAACAGGTGAGTGGACGACGCTCGTCTCGCTAATTCCTGCACTCTCTTGTCGCGTCGAGTTTCATGAATTCCTCAAGGCGGATACAATCAGGCTCCGGAATGTCGTAAACTGAAAGCCTGTCACATCACCTATCCGGCCGGGGCCAAAATATGACTGTTCAAGACGGCTCCGATCACTCGGAACCACATTCCTCAGAGGAACCCGCTGCAAAACCGTCCGTCCTTGGGGCCGCCGTTGGTGTCGCCATCTTGTGCCTGCTGGTCGGTGGATTCGTCTATCTGTTGATGCCTCGTCATGAACGGCCTCCGCAACCGCCCAAGCAGACCGAAGATCCTCAGGATCTCGCAATGCCCAAGCCGCAGCGTGATTGGCATTCGGGTGAATATGTCGGCAGCCAAACCTGCGCCGAATGTCACCCCGAAATCGCGGAAGCATACGCGCAGCACCCGATGGCAAACACGCTGGCCCCAGTTGCTGATGCGTCTCCGATCGAACTCGTTGAGGGGGATTCCACCGAATTCGAGAGTCATGGGCGACGTTATCGAGTCCAGCGCGATGGCGACCGCATGATTCACACCGAATTCATGACCGACGCCGACGGCGAACTGGTTTACGAACAATCGGAAGAAGTGGACTATGCCGTCGGTTCTGGTGAGAATGCCAGGACCTATATGATTAACTATGGCGGGGTCATGTTCGAGTCCCCGATCACTTGGTACACCGAAAAAGGAATATGGGACCTCTCGCCGGGGTATCATGACAACCCGGCTCAACGCTTCAATCGCCGTATCCTTGATGGCTGTGTCCAGTGTCACTCCGGGCATTCCATTCCGACGGGGGATGGGACCTCAGCTCGTTTCGAAGAACAGCCGTTTACGGAACTTGGAATCAGTTGCGAGCGCTGCCATGGACCGGGAAAGCGGCACGTCGAAAAATTTCAAGCCGACGATTGGGAGGCTGGCGACAAGTCTGCTGAGGACATGCTGATTGTGAATCCCTCTCGACTCGAAGGGCGACTCGCGGACAGTGTCTGCTACCAATGTCACATGGGGGGAAAACATCGTGTCTTGCGAAAAGGCAAATCCTACCATGACTTCCGACCTGGGATGGCCACTGAAGACATCTGGACGGTGTTGGTTTCGCCAACGCAGGTATCGGCAGATGGCAACGCAGAGTTTCTTAGTCATGTCGAGCAAATGGAATCGAGTGCTTGTTTTCGCGGTTCTGATGGACAGATGCGCTGCACCACTTGTCACGACCCGCATCGTTCTCCCAAACCTGAGGAGCGAGCGGCATTCTATCGGCAGCGCTGCAATAGCTGTCATTCCGATCGCGGCTGCTCGCTTCCCATCGAAGAACGTGAACAACCGCCCGCACTCAATTCGTGCGCGCATTGTCATTTGCCATCATCCGGTTCCAGCGACATCCCACATACCTCGGCGTCGGACCACCGTATCTTACGGAAGCCTCCAACTAAGCGTGATGTGGCGCAGGATTCAAATCGAGGTGTGGCTTGGACAATTTTCGACGGCAGCGACCAACGTATGCCGCAGTGGGAAGTGCAACGTACCAAAGCTCTGGCACTGGCCGAACAGGCCATGCAAGAATCGGACCAACGACTCACGATCCAAGCCATTGCGGCACTGGAAGAGGCGTTGCGACACGACCCGCATGATGTAGAGTTATCCAGTAGTTTGGGCGTATTTTATTGCATCACGCGTAATGATGCAAAAGCAATGAGTTGGCTTGAAGCCGCTCTGCAGGTCGATCCGCATCACGAATTGAGCCTCAAGAACCATGGCATGATGGCGCTTCAAACCGGTATGCTAGACAAGGGACAACGTAGTTTCGAAAGCTATCTTGAAGTCAATCAGTGGGACGGCACAATTTTCGGCCCCTACGCGGCAATTCTAGCGAATACCGGTCACCTGCAGGATGCTGTGAAGGTCGCCGAACGTGGATTGCGACTCGACCCAACACAACTGAAACTTCGCGGTTTCGCCGCGCAATTGTACGCGCGCCTCGGCGATCAGGAGAAGAGCCTGCAACACCGTGAAATCTTGCAGAAGATTCAAAAACACCTAAGCGACGCTGAACCCAAGGTGGATTGATGTTTGAATATGGGGCCCGCAATCGTCCACGAATCCCGCACTTCTCCCTTACCGCAGACCATTCTAAAGCACTCCGCACCAACGCAAGCTGAACCGAGAGCACCGTATGCCCGTGATTCCTGGGGAAACACTCATTCTCCTCTTCTTATGCATCGTTGTCAGGGTCACTTTCGCCTGCGATTAGTGCGCCTCCCGTGGGTGGTTTCGGATTTGAAAACGTGCGACCTGTCCTGGTGAGCAGTTCGAGAACAGGAGAATTGTCGTTACAGTGAAGCAGCTTAGGGCGAAGTGTCGCTTGCGAGTTCACTGATAAAACAGACTGGGCTTCGTTTCCTATTCCGGTGAAACATTGGGGTAAGCCCTTCTTGTTCACGGGCCTAGAGAAACATAACATTGAATCTCCTGTCGATTTTCCTGAGACGCACCTCATTGAATGCTATTTCACACCCCCGCTGGTCAACATTAGCTGGGGGTTTTCTTATGCACGGAAGCATCTTGGAACCAATCACACTTCCTCAATAAATTGTTTTTGAGGGCTGTCATGGAGGTATCCAGATGTCGAACCAACGTTCCCTTCTAAGGCAACTTGTTTTTTCTGAATTGAAACGTGTCAGAATTGATGGGCAAAGACGAAGTCTTACGGCACTCATTGTCGATGTCCTAGAACGCGAGGAATTTCGTTTATCCCGAGAACCCTCACTCGAAGATATGAAGTGGCTGCTGTGGCAAGTGTTTCGCATCCCGCATTGGATTCTCTCCCCAATCATGGATGATCCGTCGATCGACGAGTCGGACTCGTTGTTAGCCGAAAACTCGTACGACAGTGAATTCCAATATCAAGTTGCCCATGACGGCATCATCATGCAGAAACCGACAACCGCCAGGCCCATGGAAATCTTGATGATCGAGGATAGTTTGACATTTGCCCGCATCACGATGACGGCCTTACGGCAGGGGAACATCGAGCACCGCTTGACATGGCTCACCGACGGACAAGAAGCACTCGAGTTTTTGCACCAGTGCGGAAAGTACCGCCATTCACCCCGGCCTGATCTAATTCTTCTAGATTTGGGTCTACCAAAAGTCGACGGGCGGAAAGTGCTGGCCGACATCAAATCGGATAACAAGCTGCGCTGCATTCCGGTTGTGGTGATGACTGTCTCTACCTCCGAAGAGGACCGCTTCGAAAGCGAACGTTTGGAGG
The DNA here is from genome assembly GCF_007860075.1 of Symmachiella macrocystis. Taxonomy (NCBI): domain Bacteria; kingdom Pseudomonadati; phylum Planctomycetota; class Planctomycetia; order Planctomycetales; family Planctomycetaceae; genus Symmachiella; species Symmachiella macrocystis. The sequence continues at coordinate 406 of NZ_SJPP01000001.1, read as the reverse complement.
TGGAAGCGTATTTGACCAAGCCTGTTGATCTTGGCAAGTTTCTGGAGCTTGTCACTGATCTAAGCGAATACTGGCACGAAGACATGATTGTGCCGACTATCGGTTGAATACATAAAAAGTGCGTGGTGGAGTCGCCCTGAGAGGAATCATCAGTCATAAGCAAACTGAATGTCCTTTCCCCCGCACTTGCTTGCCGGCGGGAACGCACTCTCCCCCGTAAACCTTGCGCTGTTTCGCTACTTGCCGCAGTTTCGTTGATCGCTGCGATCCTGGCGACCGTTGTGAGTCCTCTAATGAGATAGCGGCTTGTGGTTTTCTGCTGCGCTGCGAGGGGGTTCCTGCCGAAGCTTTACCAATAATGCCTCGTCAGATTGTTTCGCCCCTGATCCGTTGATCCTGGCGACCG